>JBDIVX010000064.1:0-38883 GCA_039794305.1 Candidatus Neutrinellum sp. | reverse complement strand
ATGACGGCGAGGCACTCGGTCGACTGGAGCGCGTCGAGGAGCGCGATGGGATCGTCGACGGCGACGACCTCGAGCCCCCCGGTGAGCCCGTTGCGCAGGTCGTCCAACGTCCCGTGGTCACGTGAGGCGAGCAGGACCACGGGGACGAGCCCCGGCGCGGGCTCGGTCGGCAGCTCGTTGCCCGAGTGGCGTCGGGGCAGGCCTCCGGAGCGCCCGATCAGCCCCTCTCCTCGCGCGGGCTCGTTCGGGACCGCGTGCTTGCGCGTGGGCGCCAAGTCCATCGGCGCCCTGGGCGCGGCCGGGATCGACGTGGCCGGCCGGACCTGGCTGACCTCCTCGTCGAGGCTCATCGCGTGGACGAGCCGGAGCAGCTCGGTCACGATCTGCTCGGCGACCTCGACGCCCAGGGCCTCGACCACCACCTCGCGCAGGTGGACCCTCACGAAGGGCTCGAGGCGGTCGAACGTCTCGGGCACCGTGCTCCGGACCGCCCGCGCGAGCGCCTCGCGCAGGATCGCGTCCCGCATCACCGGCGCGGCGACGGCGTCGAGCGCCTCGCGCACGACCTGGGCGGTGCGTGTCGTATCGCCCGCGGAGGACGGCGTCACGACCTGCCGCCCCGGGCCAGGGCTGTGTGGAGCACTGGGGCCATTGTAGACGGATGCCCCGGTCCCACCAAGCGGCCCGGTGCTGGTAGGGTCTGTCCCGCGTGTGGATCGTGGGCGTCGACGAGAACGGCATGGGGCCCAGCCTCGGGCCCATGATCGCCACGGCCGTGACCCTCGAGGTCGAGCGCTACGATCGCTGTCGGCTCCGGCGAAACGGGCTCCGTGCCGGGATCACCGACAGCAAAGAGACCGCGGCCTTCGGGAAGATGGCTCACACCGAGTCGGTGGCGCTCGCGCTCGCCGAGCGGCTCACCGGACGCCGGCCCGAGGACGCCGACGCCTTCTTCGACGCCGTCGCCGTGGGGGGCCTCGCCGGGCTTCGGGCGCCCTGTCCCGAGCCGTCCGCCTACCAGTGCTGGTCCGAGCCGGTCGTCCTGCCGGCGTTCGGCGGCGACGTCGGGCGGGGGCACCGGCTGCTCGATCGCGTGGAGCGCTGGGGCGTCGCCATCCGGAGCGTCCAGAGCGAGGTCGCGTGCGCCCGGCGCCTCAACGCCGAGCTCGGCCGGCAGAGCAAGCTCGGCGTGGACCTCGCCATGTTCGAGCGGCTGCTCCTGTCCGCCCGTGAGGCGGCCCCCGAGGAGCTGCTCGCGCTGTGCGGGATGGTCGGCGGCATCCGCCGCTACGGCGACCGGTTCCACCACCTCGGAGGACGCGACGTCGAGGTGGTCGCGGAAGAGCGCCGCCTGTCCAGCTATCGGGTCGCGGGCCTCGGGGAGGTGCGCTTCGAGGTGTCGGCCGACGCGCGGCACCTGCCGGTCGCGCTCGCCTCGATGGTCGGCAAGTACGTGCGCGAGCTCTCGATGGAGCGGCAGAACCGGTTCTATGCGGGGCACGACGCCTCGCTCCCGCGCGCGAGCGGGTACCGCGATCCGGTGACCCGCCGCTTCATCCGACAGAGCGCGCCGCTCCGACGCCGCCTCCGCATCGCGCCGGACTGCTTCCGTCGCGTTCGGTAAGCCATCGGCATTCAAAGCGTTTTTCGGCTTGGCCGACCTTGGCGCCGCTGAGCGGACGGGTCCACCTCCGCAGACCAGCATGGGGGCCGGAGGTCGATCCGAATGGAATCTCTCACATCACTCCATACGCACGCCGGCGCCCGCGCAAGGGGTCGCCGCGCAGCTCTCCTGGCTGTCCTGCTGGCTGGCTGCCACGGGGGGGCGAGCTCGGAGCCCGGCTCCGGCACCGTCGATCCGGGCACCGACCCCGGCACCGGCGACCCGACGGATCCCGGCGGCCGGCCGACCCGCCCGGGCACCGACCCCGGGGATCCGGCCGATCGTACGCCGGACGTCCCCCCCTCTCGCGGGCCGCTGGCCGTGACCGTCGAGTCGGTCGGCACGAGCACGATCACGCTCGCGTGGGAGCCGCCCGGCGGGGTCGAGGGCTACGACGTGTACCTGGCCGCCGAGCCCGCCGAGGGCGACACCCTGCCGGGCGCCCTGCACGTCGCGAGCGCGCCGGCCGATGCGTCCGGGCTCACCCTCGAGGGCATCGCCGCGGGCACCGACGCGTTCCTGCGCGTCGAGGCGCGCGTCGGTGACGGCGTCGAGTGGGGCCACGTGCACGCGCGCACCGAGACGGGGATGCGCGTCGAGCTCGAGACGCCGCTCCGGCGCGTCCACGCCTACGGGCCCGACGTCCTCATGCTCGTGCTCGCGAACCCCGGCGTGACACACGAGGGGGGGCGCATGGCGGGCGACCTGGGCCCGGCCTGGCAGGGCGGATCCTGGGCGATCGAGCGAAGCGACGGGAGCGCCATCGGCGTCCGCGCGGCGCACCGGAACACGATCCCGGTGAGCCAGCCGGGCTACCCGGTGGGCTTCGAGCGCTGGCCGGACGACAACATCGTAGACCTCGACCACCGGGTCTTCCTGGTCCTCGAGGAGCCCATCGGCGCGAACGAGGTGCTGCGCGTGCGCCACTCGGGCGGCGGCGCCGACCTCGACGTCGTCGTCCCGTTCAGCGATCGCTACCTCGAGACCCCGCTCATCCAGGTCAACCAGCTCGGCTACAACCCCCGCGCGAGCCGGCGCTGGGCGTACGTGTCCGGGTGGATGGGCAGCGGCGGCCCCGCCGTGCTCTCCGGGCTGCCTTCCGAGGCGGAGGTGCTGGTCGAGCCCGTCGATCCGCTGAGCGGCCGGCGCTCGGCGCTGACGGGGCTCGCGATCGACGCTCGCTCCGGGCGCGACGCCGAGGCCGGTGGCGAGGTGCGCCAGATCGACCTCGGGGACGTGCCCCCGGCCGAGGGCACGCGGTACCGCGTCCGCATCCCCGGCGTCGGCGTGTCCTTTTCGACGGCGGTCAGTGAAGAAGCGGCCCTGCGCGCGTTCTACGTCGTGGCTCGCGGCATGTACCACAACCGGTGGTGCGGCGACCTCTCGGCGGAGCACACGGAGTGGTCGCGGCCGGAGGACCACTGCAACGCGTACTTCGTCACGGGCAAGAGCTACCGCGACGGCATGTTCGGCTCGGGCACGGCCCGCACCGACGAGCGTCCCGTGCGTGGCGGTCACCACGACGCCGGTGACTTCGACATCCGGCCGTTCCACGTGGTCGTCGGGCAGTACCTGCTGCGCGCGTTCGAGATGAGCTCGGACCGCTTCACCGACGGGCAGCTCACGGTCCCGGAGAGCGGTAACGGGATCCCCGACCTGCTCGACGAGGCGCTCTGGAGCCTCGCTGCGTGGCAGGCGCTGCAGAACCCCGATGGCACCATCCGGGCGGGCGTCGAGTCCCACCGGCACCCGGCCGGCGTCTACAAGGCGCACGCGGACGAGCTGCCGTACTGGACCTACGATCCGGAGCCCTGGCACACCGCGTACGTGACGGCGCTCTTCGCGCAGGCTTCACGCCTCGTGCGTCCCTTCGACGAGGCCAAGTCGGCCGAGCTCGAGGAGGCGGCACGCGCGGCCTACGGCTCGCCCATCACCGGCCGCGCCCCCGAGGGGATCCGGCTCTACGCGGCGAGCGAGATGACGGCGCTGACGGGTGAGGCCCGCTTCGAGGACGACTTCGTCGCCATCTGGCGCTCGATGGACGCCCACGGCGGGGGTGCCTTCGACTACTTCAACGTGATGCAGCACGTCTACCCCGGCTACTTCGACCGCGCGCAGGCGTTGGCCGACTTCGTGATGGGGTACGCCCAGAGCCCGGTCGCCGACCCGGCCATCGTCGACGTGATCCGCACCCAGTTGATCCGGCGTGCCGACGGGACCGCGGCGAGCGTCCTCGACTCGGTGCACGCGCACCGCAACGGCCGCGCGTCGAGCGATCCGCCCGACTGGGGTCACACGAGCAGCACCGGCCGTCACGTGGACACCATCTACCAGGCGCTCGAGCTCGGGGGACTGCCGCCGGACAAGGAGCAGCTCTACTTCGACGCGCTCAGCGTGTCGGCCGACTACGCGCTCGGGTGCAACCCGCGGGGCCGAAGCTACCTGACGGGCCTCGGCACCCGCACGCCCAACGAGCCGCTGCACCTCGACTCGCTCGCCTTCCTCAAGGACGGCATGCCGCCGGTCCCCGGGATCCCGATCTACGGGCCGGTGCGCGGCATCCCGGGCGCGTCGTACTACGCTCCGGTCAAGGCGGCGCTCTACCCGAGCTTCGACGCGCGCCCGTCCGGCCGGCGCGTGATCGACAGTCGCACGGCGGTGGTGAGCTCCGAGTTCACCATCTGGGAGAACCAGGCGCCGTTCACGGAGCTGTTCGCGGCGCTGCTCGGCGAGGGGATGGAGCCGCCGTCCACCTGGCTCCCGGGCGGCTCGGCGCACCGGGCGACGCTGCCCGAGCACTTCTCGGAGTAGCAGCCGCACCGTGCCCGACCCGTGCCCGTGCCCGTACCCGCGAACGCCGCGGGTCACGGGCACGGGCATTCTCATGCCTCGAACGCGATCCCGTTCCGCTGGAACAGGTCCCTCAGGCCGTTCTTGTCGTTGCTCTTGACGTAGGCCTCGCGCGCCTCGACGAGCCCCGCCTGGACGTGCGAGAGGAGGTGGTCGTTCATCGTCTGCATCCCGAGCTTCCTGCCGGTCTGCATGACGCTCGTGAGCTGGTAGGTCTTGCCCTCGCGGATCAGGTTGGTGACCGCGGGGTTGGTGATCAGCACCTCGTAGGCCGCGATGCGGCCGCCTCCCTTCTTCTTGCAGAGCACCTGCGCGATGACGCCCCGGAGCGACTCCGAGAGCATGACGCGGATCTGATCCTGACGGTCGGCAGGAAACTGGTCGATGATGCGATCGACGGTGCTCGCCGCGCTCGTCGTGTGGAGCGTCCCGAACACCAGGTGCCCCGTCTCGGCGGTCTCGATGGCGATGGCGATCGTCTCGAGATCGCGCATCTCGCCCACCAGCACGATGTCGGGGTCCTCGCGGAGCGCCGCGCGGAGCGCCGCCTTGAACGACATCGTGTGCACGCCGACCTCGCGTTGGTTCACGAGACAGCGCTTGTTCTCGTGCACGAACTCGATCGGATCCTCGATCGTGATGATGTGGTCGGTGCGGTTGTCGTTGATGAAGTCGACCAGCGTCGCGAGCGTGGTGCTCTTGCCGCTCCCGGTCGGGCCGGTCACGACCACCAACCCCTTCGACAGCCAGCACAGCTCGAGGACCTTCTCGGGGAGCCCGAGCTGGTCGACCGTCAACAGGTCGAACGGGATCTGCCGGAAGACCGCGCCGGGCCCCTTGCGGTCGACGAAGTAGTTGGCGCGGAAGCGGGCGAGCCCCTCGATCTCGTACGCGAAGTCGGTGTCCCAGCGCTCCTCGAGCTCCGTCCGGTTTCGTTCCTGCAGGATCTCCCAGAGCAGGGCGCGCATCTCGTCGGTCCCGAGGGCCGGCCGCTCGCCGAGCCGCTGCATCTCGCCGTCCCTGCGCACCATCGGCGGCACCTCGGAGGACAGGTGCAGGTCGCTCGCGCCGATCGCGATCATCTCGCGCAGGTACTGGTTGATCCTCGGCTCGTCCGTCCGCGCCTCGACGGGAGGTGGGGCGATGGAGCGCGTCCGCTCGCGGAGCGGCTCGGCGGGCGTCCCCCCGAGCGGCCGCTCGAGCTCGAGCTTCTCGACGGCCGGGAGCTCGACGGGCTCGAGCTCCGTCGAAGGCGCCTCGGTTCGGGTGGGCACCAGCCGGACGTGCCAGGCCCCCGGCGCGACGACCTGGACGGTCACGCGTACCCGGGCGCCGCCGCCGGTGTGACGGAAGGAGATCGTACCGGCTTGTCGGAGCTGCTCGAGCCCGCCCTCGGGAGCCACCTCCTGGACGACCTGAACGAGCTGTGCGTGGTCGATGGCCTTGTTGCTCTGCCGGGTGCCCTCGGGGAAGCGGAAGACGACGCGCTCTCCCGAGGCCAGCTCGACCGCGGAGGCGTTGTGGCGGACGAGGTGCTGGACGTAGAAGTCGAGGCGGACCATCCCGTCGCTCTTATCACAGTACGGCTCGGCGCCGGGACAGCCCCATGGTACAAGGCGGGCCGTGGGCGACGGGGTACAGGGCAGGGTGTTCCCGAGGTGGCTCATCGCGCTCGCCGGGATCTTCCTCGTCGGGTGGCTCCTGTACGTGCTGCGCGGCGTGCTCACGCCCGTGTTCTTCGCGTTCCTCGTCGCCTACATGCTCGACCCCGTCGTCGATCGGCTCGAGGCGATGCGCATCCCGCGCGCGGCCGGCATCACCATCCTGCTCACGGTCGTGCTCGGCGCGCTCGGTCTGTTCCTGCTGCTGGCCGTGCCCGGCATCGTGCGCGACGTGGTCGAGTTCGCCCAGGCGCTTCCGGGCAAGCTCGACGCGCTCCTCGCCCGGCTCGAACCGGTCCTGGCGGAGTACGGGTACGAGGTGCCGCACACGGTGGACGAAGCCCTCGCGCAGCTCGAGGTCGACAGCGGGGCGCTCGCAGGCCAAGCGGCCGAGCCAGTCGCCGCCGTGCTCGGGTGGATCGTGGGCGGCACGGCCTCGGTGCTCGGCGCCGTGGCGGGCCTCCTCATGGTCCCCGTGTTCGCGTTCTACCTGCTGTACGACTTCGACCGGATGATCGCCGGTATCCGCGCGCTCGTCCCGTGGCGCGTGCGGCCGTTCGTGGTCGACGTGGCGCGCGAGGTGGACCAGGTGCTCGGCCTGTTCGTGCGCGGGCAGCTCACGGTGATGCTCATCCTCGCGGCCCTCTACGCCACCGGGTACTCGATCGTCGGGATCCGGCTCGCCATCGTGATCGGCATCGTCGGCGGCCTCCTGTCGTTCATCCCGTACGTCGGCGGGGCCGTCGCGCTCGGGGCCGCCCTGCTGATGGCGTTCCTGGACTTCCAGGGCTGGTCGCAGGTGATCGGCGTCGGGGTCGTCTACGGCATCGTGCAGGTCCTCGAGGGCTTCGTCATCACACCCAAGATCGTCGGCGACAAGGTCGGCCTCGGCGCGGTGTGGGTCCTCTTCGCCTTGATGGTCGGCGGCGAGCTCTTCGGCTTCATGGGCGTCCTGCTCGCCGTGCCGGCGGCCGCGGTCGCGAAGATCTTCGTGATGCGCGGCGTGGCCTGGTACCGCAAGTCGCGCGTCTTCCTGGACGGCGCGCCGGAGGAGCCGGACGACTCGTGTACGGACCTCGAGACGGAGCGAGCCGACGAGCAGAGCGCGCTCGAGGGCATCCTGGCCGAGGAAGGGCTGCCCGACGAGCCGGAGGTGGCAGAGGCCAAGCGCGACGCCCGCGAGGCGGTCGACCGGGAGGAGGACGCCGAAGATGAGCGGTGACGAGGTACGGGTCGAGGTCCGGGACGACGGGGTGCGGGTCATCGCGGTCGACCGTCCCGAGGTGAAGAACGCGCTCACGCGCGCCTGTGCCCGCCGTCTGACCGAGGCGTTCCGCGAAGTCGGGGACGACCCGGCGACCCGCGTCGTGCTCCTCACCGGACGCGGCGGGTCTTTCACGAGCGGCGCCGACCTCCGGGCGGCCATGACCGATCCCGGCGATCCGCACGAAAACGTGGAGCTGTTCCACGACCTCACGCGCGCGGTGTACGAGTGCCCGCGCCCCGTCGTGGCGCTGGTGGACGGCCCGGCCGTCGGCTTCGGCTGCAGCCTGGCGCTGGCGTGCGACCTCCGGGTCGCGACCGACCGCGCCTACTTCCAGCTCAAGTTCGTGCGCATCGGCCTCGTCCCGGACGGCGGCGGCACGTTCTGGCTGCCCCGCCTCGTCGGCCTCGGTCGCACGGCCGAGCTGATCATGCTGGGTGACCCCGTCGGGGCCGAGCAGGCCCTCGCCTGGGGACTGGTCAACCGGGTCGCGCCGCCCGACGAGGCCGAGGAGGTAGCGCTCGAGCTGTGCGCCCGGCTCGCCAAGGGCCCTCCGAAGACGCTGCGGCTGCTGCGCCGGGTCATGTACGACAACGCCGAGGGGGACCTGTACACGGCGCTCGATCGGGAGCGCGATGCGCAGGTACAGTGCTTGACGAGCCCCGACCTCATCGAGGGGGTGACGGCGCTTTTTCAGAAGCGCGAGCCGAATTTCCAGGACGACGGGTGAGGCCATGGACGATAGAGCGCTGAGGATCGTGGTGCTCGACGGGCGAGGCGACCCGTACGCCGACGAGGTGACGGCGGCGGTCGCCGAGGCGCTCTCGAGCGAGGCCCCGGCCGATCGTGGGCGAGGCGGAGGCGCCGAACGCGGCGGCACGCCCGAGGCGCTCCTGCACGACGCCGACGCGGCGGTGGTGCTCGACGACGGCTCGCTCTTGCGCGCGCGCGAGGCGGGGACGCCGCTGTGCGTGGCGCTGCTGCCCGGCTTCGACGTCGCGTGGGCCGGCGACCTCGCCGAAGCGGACCGTGTGCTGGTCGCGCACCAGATGCTCGTCGGCGCCGTCGTCCGCCGCGGGGCGTTGCGCGAGCACGTGGTCGTGACCGGTCCCGTCGCGCCGGCGGGGTTCGATCCGGCGGCCGACCCGGACGAGGCGAGGCGCGCCGCCGGCCTGGACCACCGAGGCCCGCTCGTGCTCGTGCCCGGCTCGGCGCTCGAGGAGCACGGGCCCGACTCGGTGCTCATCCAGCTCGGCCTGGTGTCGAACGACGCCGGCTTCCTGTTCGACGTCGGTAACGATCCGGACGCCGCCGAGACGCTCCGCCGCCTCGTCCCCATCCACGGCCTCACCGCCTGGATGTTCGCCGAGGAGCGGGGGGCGGGCCGGTGGTGGGCGCTCGCCGACCTCGTGGTCGGGCGCCCGCGAGGCTACGAGATCCCGCGCGCGTTGGCCGTGGGCGCGCCGCTGGTGCTCCTGCCGCCGGGGCGCAGCGACGCCTCCGCGGTCGACGCGCTCGAAGCCGCCGGCGTGGCGCGCGACGCCGACGTCCTGGCGACGCTGGCGGTGACGATCGACGCGGCCCTCGAGCCGGCGGCGCTCGCCGAGGGGCGCGACGCCGTGCGTGCCCTGGAGGTCCGGGGCTCGGCCGCGCGCGTGGCCGAGTCGGTCCGCGAGGCGTGGCAGAGGCGGAAGGCCACAGGCGCCGAAGGCCCGCCGCGGGGGCTGCCCCACGGCCTCGAGCGCCTCCCGAGCAGCCGATCGGAGCGCCCGCCCGCGGGCCGCAGCTCCGCGCCGCCGCCGGACGAAGATCTCGAGGCCCGCATCGACCGCGAGCTCGCCGAGCTGAAGAAGCGCCTCGACTGACGTCCGCTTCGGGGTAGCTTGTAGCTCCCCCGCTCGTATGGCCGTACACAAACGGGCGCTCGCCCACCTCTCGAGGCTCGCTTCGGTCCTTCCGATTCCTCGTCCGGGCGAGTCGCTGCCCCTCGGGCTGCCGGCGCTCCGGCCTGGCCCCCTGCCTCGCGCGCGCAGCCGCCGCCCGCCGGGCCGTCTCCGCGTCTCGCTGCGGGCGTCCATCGCCGAGGGCGCGGCGGCCGAGGTGTTCACCGCGTCGGCCGGCGGCGCCGTGCTGACGGGCTGGGCGTTGTTCCTCGGTGCCGGGCCGGGCGTGGTCGGCCTCCTCGGTGCGCTCCCGCTCGCGGCGGCGGTGTTGCACGTCCCGGCGGCGCATCTCACGCGGGCGCTCGGGAGGCGCCGCGTCGCGGTCGTCGCGATCGGTGCCTCGCGCCTCGTCTGGCTGCCCCTGGTCTTGCTGCCGTTCGCGCCGCTCTCGGAGGGCGCCAAGCTCGCTTCCCTGGTGGCGCTCACGGCTGCCTCGGCGGTGGCCGGCGTGGTCGGCAACCACGCGTGGACCGCGTGGATGGGCGACCTCGTGCCGACCCGAGTGCGTGGGCGCTACTTCGGAGCGCGCACCGTGGCTCTGACCGTGACGGGCACGCTGGCCGCGTTCGCGGCCGGGATCCTGCTCGACGCCTTCGCCGAGGACCGCCCACGCGTGCTCGCGGGGCTCGCCGCGGTCGCGTCGCTGGCGGGGGCGGCGAGCGTGGTGCTGCTCCTCCGGCAACACGACCCGCCCGACGCCAGCGAGGATCCGCGCGGAGTCGGCCTCGCGGCCGCGATGGCCGTGCTGCGCGATCCGGTGGCGCGGCCGCTCGTGCGCTATCAGCTCGCCTGGAACGCCGCGGTCGGCGTGGCGGCGGGCTTCTTCGCCTACCACATGCTGGCTCACCTGCGGATGGGCTTCGCGCTCACGGCCGCGCACGGGATCGGGATCGCCGTGGTGCGCGTGGCGACCGCGCCGATGTGGGGGCGCGCCGTCGACCGGCTCGGATCGCGCCCCGTCCTCGCCTTCTGCTCGCTCGGGATCTCGGCCGTGCCCGCCATCTGGCTCGTCGTGACACCGGATCGGCTCTGGCCGCTCGCGATCGAGGCCGTGTTGGCCGGCGCCCTCTGGGCCGGTCACGGCATCGCGTCGTTCGATCTCCCCTTCGACCTGTCGCCGCGCAACGGCCGCCCGATCTACCTGGCCGTGTTCGCGACGGCCGGCGGGCTCGGGTTCGCCGTCGCGTCGGCCTTCGGCGGGTTGCTCGCGGCGGCGCTACCACCGACCGTCTTCTTCTTCGGCACCGACTGGACACCCGTCCACGCCCTCTTCCTGCTCTCGGCGGCCGCGCGGTTCGGAGCGGCGATGCTGGCCCATCCCATCCCGGAGCCAGGGGCGCAGGGCGTCGCTCAGCTCCTCCGGATCTTCGGTGGCGCCGTCCGGCGCCTGCTCCGTCCGACGTTCTAGAGCACAGCGCATGATCTCCGACCGAGGAGATCATGCGCTGTGCTCTAGGGGGCGTCCCTGGTTTCCGTCACGGCGCCTCTCGAAAAAATCCGATCCGGCTGCGGCGTCAGCGCTCCTCGAAATGTCGTCAGACATTCCTTCGTCGCGCTTCCTTGCATCCGAACCGGCCTTTTCCGAGATCCATCCGCGCGGAAACCAGGGACGCCCCCTAGCTCTACGGCGGACACTCGCCGAGGCGCATCCTCTGCGCGATCCGCCGGACGGCTCGCCGGACGTCCCGCACATCGGCGGGAGCGTGCGCCACGTAGTCGGCGCGCGCCCCGCGCGCGAGCTCCACGACCTCGATCCGCGCCGGCGGCATGCGGACGAGCGCGTCGGCGCCCGAGGCCGCCAGCGGATCGGCCGCCGTCTCACGCTGTGCGCGCGCCATCCGTCGCGTTCGCTCCTGCAGATCGGCCACCTGCGGGAGCGTGCCCGTGACGAGGATCGCGGCACCGCCGTTCACGTCGGTCACCTCGATCACGGCGCCGGGGACCCTCGCCGGACACGCCCGCGCTCCGAGCTCGACGCTCGCCTCGACGGCGCCGCCCTTGCCGGCGTCCTCGCGGACGGGCACCAAGGAGGTCACGCGTGGACCTGCCTCCGGCAGCGGCGCCGCGACGCGGCTCGGCCCGATCGGCACTCCCTCCGCGCCTTCCGTGGCGTCAGGGGTGAGGGCTCGGGCGTGCGACCGGGAGATCTCGCGCGCTTCGGGCGCGCAGCCGAGCGCCAGGATCAGGACGAACGAGCCCGGCCAGCCACCACCACGCATGGCCACGGACCATCGCAAGGCGCGAGCCAACCGGAAGGCGGCGGGATCGCCGGGGAACACGGGGGACGGCGGTCGGGCGAGCCACGGGGCGATGCGCCCCGGCGGGTCACACCATCGCCAGCAGGGCGCCGCCGATCACGCCCGCCGCGATCACGAGGGCACGCGCGGCGTCGATCGGGAGCGGGGCCCGCGCTTCGGGTGGGAGGGTCAGGACCGGCGGGATGCCCGGCACCGGAGGGAAGTAGGAGCGCTGCTCGAAGAGGCGCGGGCGGTACGTGAGCAGCAGCGCGTCGAGGTCGACGCGCTCCTCGACGCGCCCGGGGCGCGCCCTGTCCGGCGGCGGAGGTGGGGGCTCGGCCGGACGCGCGAGGTGCGTCAGATCCGGCAGGTCGTCCTGCGCGGTCGGACGCCGGCGCACGCCGCTGTCCTGGTCCGGCGGCGAGTACGGATCGGGGTTGGCTGCGCGAGCGGTCGACATGGCGAGTCCTCGGCGGGTCGGGGAGGGCGCCCTTCCGAAGAGCACTCTCCGTGCCATCTTCCAGGTCACGAGAACAAAGCGGTTTCGGTCGCGACCGGCTAGCTTCCCGGCCGGTAGTGGCGGCTCCTCCGGTCGGCGGCGACTCGCCGGGCCCTCGATCGGACGGCAGGTGCTCGGAGACCTGCGCCGCCGTCCGATGCGGGGTATGGTGCCGCCGCCCGATGAAGCCGGACGAGCAGATCCGTCCCGAGGACGTTCGGGGCGCGGCCGATCAGGTGCGGGCGCACCCGTCGCGCGAGCCGCTCGCGGCGCTCGCCCTCGACGTGCTCTCGCGCCAGGCCGAGGGGCGGACGCTGTTCGCGGGCAAGGAGCACGTGGAGGCGCGGGCGGCGGCGCACGGGGTCGACCGCGAGGCCGCGGAGGCGGACGGCGTCAACCTCCTCGCGATCCTCGAGCGCGGCGCGGAGTCGCCTCGCGAGCGCGCCCTCGTCGCCGGCTTCGCCGTGGACGCGCTCGGGCGTCGCATCGGCGAGAGCGAGGGCGAGGCGCGGCGAGAGCTCGTCGCCCGCTTCGTCCGTCACGCCGACTGGCTGGAGGTGAGCACGCCCTACGTCGTGTACGCCTTCGTCGACGAGCTCCTCACCGAGGAGCACGCCTCGGCCGTGTGGGAGGCCGTGGCCGAGGCGGCGCTCTCGGACGCGCGCGGCGGCGCGGTGCCGCGGCACGACGGGCGGGCGCGCAACGCTGCGCGACTGAGCGCCCTGTCGGGCTCCCGCTCCGAAGGCGCGCGCATCGCTCTCGCGCGAGTGGCGGGCGAGGCCGAGGACCTCGTGGCGCGCGCCCTCGCGCGCGAGCTCGGCGGCGAGCCCTCGTCCGGCGGCGGCGCCGCTCGGGTCAGCGGCCGCCTCGGCGCTCCTGCGCGCAGCACCTTCCGTGCGGTCCTGCGGATCGTGACCGGCGTCGCGGCCGTGTGCTGGCTCCTGCGTCTCGGCGGCCGCCTCGTCGGGGCGCGGCGAGAGGGTGAGGTGGAGATCGTCCCCGGGGGGATCGTCGTGCGCCATACGCTCACGCTCCTCGGCCGCGAGGTGCGACGCCGGGAGGAGCGGTACACGCTGAGCGCGCTCGCGGGCGTGGCCCGTGAGGTCCGCTACCCGATGGTCCACCTCTTGGTCGGTCTCGTCGCCCTGTCGTCGGGCGTCCTCTTGGGCGGCCTGCTCGCCCTCGACGCGCTCCGCACCGGCGAGACCTTCCTCCTCCTCGTCGCCGCCGGTCTGATCCTGGTCGGCGGCGGCCTCGACCTCGCGCTCGACGTCCTCGTGCCCGCCCGAAGCGGCCGCGTGAGCGTCGACCTGAGCCTGCTCGGCGGCCGCGCCGTCCGCCTCGACCGCGTCCCGCTCGACGAGGCAGACCGCTTCCTCGAAGCCCTACGCCGCGCCCGCTGACTTGCATCGGGGACACGCCCGAATGCAAGTGGCCCGCTTGCACCGGGGACACGCCCGAACGCAAGTGGCCCGCTTCACTCCGGCCGGAGCACCTCGTCGGGCTCGGGCGGCGGGAGGGCGCGGCGGGCGCCGCGGCGGCGCTCTCGCTCGCCGGCTTGCTCCCAGAGGTCCTCGCCGAGCTCGACGAGATCGTCGAGCTGAGAGTCCGAGAGGGACAGCGTGAGGATCAGGTCGCGATCCTGCGCCTCGGCGTCGATGCGCCGGAGCGCGGGCGCGAGCGCGCTCAGCGAGGTCATCGGGTCGTCCAGGGTGCGCTCGATCTCGGCGCGTACCGCGGCCTCGGCCTCGCGCGCCTGCGCCGCGTCGCGCATCTCGAGCGCCACGCCCACGCCGAGCCCGCGCGTCACGCGCACCCCCACGCCGAACGACCGCGCCCCCGCGAGAGAGGCCAGCGACCCTCGCTCGGCGTCGCGCGCCATGCGCCGGATCGCCTCGCGCCAGTGTGCCGGCAGGTGCCCGACGAGCACCACGTGCCGTCCCCCCGCCACGCGCTCCCACAGCCGTCCGAGCGCCGGGTCGTCCGAGGCGGCGCGAGCACCGTCGCGCACCACGCCCACCACGTCGCGGACGGTCGCCTCGCTTCCCGCGACCACGCCGTCGGCGCCGACGAAGGCCGCGCGCGACTGGCCGCGGCCGGCCACCGCGGGGACGCCGGCGATCTCGACTCGGCGCACCTCGCCGCCGTCCGCCTGCACCACCTCGCCGACGCACGCCGCGAGCGCCTCGTGATCGAGCCGGCCGCGCGCGACGACGCCCACGCGCTCGAGCGCCTCGGGCTCGTCCCCGGTCGCGAAGAGCACGACGTCGTCGATCTGCGCGAGCGGGTCGAAGCCGCACGTCCGCTCGATGCGCCGGATGCCCTCGTCGCCGCCGTGCGACTCGACGACGCGCTCCCACAGCCGCGACGAGAGCACCGCGCCGACGTCGATCCAGCCGACCGCGGTCGACCCGTGGGGCGCGCGCGCGAGGGGCGCCGCCGGGAGGTGCGGCCGCCTCCCCACGAGCAGCCACGACCCGAGCCCCACGGCGGCCACCACCCCGAGCAGGATCGCGGCGTTTCGTCGGTTCACCGCCCGAGGTTCTTGCACGGCGGGCGGCGCGGCGCCATGCCGCTTGCTCCCGGCGGGGTACATGTGCGATACACACACACCCGTGCCCTCCCAGGAACCCTCGCCGGCTCACGTCCTGATCGTCAGCGACGACGGCCTGTTGCGCGAGCTCGTCGCAGAGCTCTTGACCTGCGAGCGGTTCTCGGTCGCGGAGGCCGGTGACCTCGTGGCCGCCGCCGAGCGGGCCCGTGAGCGTGTGCCGCGGGTCGTGCTGCTCGACGCGATCGTCGACGGCGCGCTCGCGTGGCCCGTGCTCGAGGATCCCGCGGCGCTGTTCGGAGACGCGAGCCCCGCGCTCGTGGTGCTCGCCGGCGCCGGCACCCCCGCCGAGGTGCGCAGCCACCACCTCGTGGACTGCACGCTCCCCCAGCCGCTGACCTCGGAGGTGCTGGTCGGCGTCATCCGCCACCAGGCGACGTGGCGCCCGCGCCGCCAGGTCCAGTCGGGTACCCGGCTGCGGCCCGAGCTCGCCGAGACCGTCGAGATCGAGAAGAAGCGAGCGCAGTGACTCGCGGTCGGGGACGGTCCCCGACGTGCGCGTCGTCGTGCGCACGCGCCGAGCCGGGCGGCGGCAAAAAGCGGTATGCTCCGCCCGTGTCCGCGTCCGAACAGGCGGCTCAGCTCCCCTCGCCGGGCTCACTCTTCGCCGGCCGCTATCGCCTTCGCCGGCGGCTCGCCGCGGGCGGGATGGGCGCCGTGTACGAAGCGGTCGAGGAGCCGGGTGGGCGAGCGGTGGCGCTCAAGGTGCTCCACCCCGAGTACGCCACCGACGACGAGATCCGCAGGCGCTTCCGGCGCGAGTCGTCGATCCTGGCCGCGCTCGATCACCCCGCCATCGTGCGCATCTTCGACTTCGGCACGGACGAGCAGGGCCGCTCCTACACGGCGATGGAGCTGTTGCGGGGTGAGACGCTGCGCGAGCGCATGGACCGCGACGGGACGATCCCGCCGTCGACCCTCGTGACGATCGTCGACGACCTGTGCTCCGGCCTCGCCGCCGTCCACGCGCACGGCGTGGTCCACGGCGATCTCAAGCCGGCCAACGTCTTCCTCACGTCGGACGCGTCGCAGGTGAAGCTCGTGGACTTCGGGCTGTCGAAGGTGCACGGTCTCGACCGGTTGACGCGCACCGGCGAGGTGATCGGGACGCCGGCGTACATGCCCCCGGAGCTGTTGACCGGGGAGGGCGCCCCCGACGGGCGCGTGGACACCTACGCGCTCGGCGTGATCCTGTACGAGGCCCTGAGCGGGCGGCAGCCCTTCCAGCAGCGCAACCCGGGAAAGCTCATGTTCGACATCGTGATGGGGAAGGCCACGCCGCTCGAGGAGGTCGCACCAGGCGTCGATCCCGAGCTGTGCAGGATCGTCGCGCACGCCATGGCGCCGAAGCGTGACGACCGCTATGTCACCGTCGATCAGCTCGCCGAGGAGCTCCGCCGCGCCGTGCAGCGGGCTTGAGACCATGCCGTGGCGTCCCATGATCCTCCGCGGAAGTCGGGTGCTCGCGCGATGCGACGAGTCCGGCGCTCTGTCGGCCGAAGGCGGGCGCGTCGAGATCCGCTACGACCCGAAGCGCGGCAAGGCGTACCAGGCCGCCGCCCGGAACCTCGAGCCGGCGGGAGAGGCGATCTTCCCGGACGATCACTGCGTCGCCGCCGATCGAGCCACGCCGGCGGCTCCGGGCAAGCGCAAGAAGGCGAAGACGGCGTCGGCCGGCAAGAGCCCGCCCACCACGGCCGACGGCGACGAGATCGTCGTGTACGCCGACGGGGCGTGCAGCGGCAACCCGGGGCCCGCCGGGCTCGGCGTGGTGGTGCTCTCGCGCGAGGGGCGCCGCGAGCTGAGCGAGTACCTCGGGCAGGGGACCAACAACATCGCCGAGCTGACGGCGATCCTGCGCGCCGCCGAGTCCGTCGAGGACCCGTCGCGGCCGGTGCGCATCTACACCGACAGCAACTACGCCATCGGGGTGCTCGCGCGCGGATGGAAGGCCAAGGCCAACGTGGAGCTCGTCGCGCGCACCAGGGACGCGCTCGCCCGGCTCGAGGACGTGGAGCTCTTCCACGTGCCGGGCCACGCGGGCGTTCTCCTGAACGAGCGCGCCGACGACCTCGCGGTGCTCGCGGTCGATCACCGGGCCTCCTCCGGATGGCGCGAGGTCGTCCTCAGCTGAAGGCGTCGGCCGCCTCGGCGCAGGTGACGAACCGGTAGCCCCCGGCGCGCAGCTCGGCGATGGCCGCGCGGAGGGCGGCCTCCTTCGCGACGGCTCGGCGTGAGAGGTCGGGCTGATACGGCGCGAGGAACGAGAGCCCGTCCTCCTCGGCGTCGGCGAGGTCGATGCCGTGCAGCTCGAGGCTCACCAGGGGGCGGCCGCGGACCAGGCGGGTGAGCGCCCGCGCGCCGCGCTCGCCGGCCAGCACCACGCTCGTGCCGATGAACGGCAGCCGCCCCGAAGAGCCGCGGGTGACGCCGACGGGCAGCTCGAGCAGCCCGCTGCCCCGCTTCCAGTAGGGGCGACCGACGCGGTACGGGTCGGCCGGCGCCGTGAGCACGCGAGGGTCGTCGAGGATGCTCCGGCTCCGGCGACCGCGCAGCCGCATCGCGCCGAGCGCCGCAGCCTTCGCTCCGTAGTAGGCGGGGCACGGAAAGACGCTCGAGTCGTAGCGGACGCCGAGCTCGCAAAGGACGTCGAGCACCGCGTCGGTGACGGTGTAGCCCGGCGCGCGGAAGCCGACGGGCCGCGTGCCGACGGCGCGCTCGACGGCGTCCATGCCGCCCTCGATCTCGCGTCGTACGGTCTGGCGATCCTGCCGCGTGAGGTCGTAGAGGTGGTGCAGAGAGTGGTTGGCGACCTCGTGCCCCGCGGCGGCGAGCGCGCGGAGCTGCTCGCGGTTGCCGGCCGAGTCGAGGTCGCTCCCGATGGCGAAGAACGTCGCCGGCACGCCCTCGTCCGCGAACAGGCGCGCGAGGCGCGGCAGCGCCTTGCGGTAGACTGCGTGCGCTGCCTCTTCGGACGGCGGCTCGAGGCCGTGGATCGCCGCGTAGCAGGGGATCTCGTCCAGGTCGACCGAGACGGCCGCGAGACGCACCGCGCTCACCCCTTGATGCGGATTGCGACGAAGAGCTTCGTCAGGTCCTTGAGCACGCGCGGCACGCGCTTGGCGAGCCCGATGGAAGGTGGCCGCTTCTCGAGCACCCGCACCGGGATCTCCTTCACACGGACTCCGCCCCGCTCTGCGCGGATGACGAACTCCGACGCGAAGAGATCCTTGTCGACGAGGCACGACCGGGCGATCTCGACGAGGGGCGCGCGCCGGAACGCCTTGAGCCCGTGCGTGTCCGTGCCCTTGAACCCGAGCGTCACCCGCAAAAGGCCGTTGATCACGACGCTGCCCGCGTGGCGCACGAACGGACGCTCGTCGCTCGCCCCGGCGAGCAGCTTCGAGCCGACGACGAGCTCGGCCTGGTTCGTCTCGAGCAGCGCCATCGCGCGACGGTAGAAGTCCGTGTCACACAGGTCGATCTCGTCGCAGACGACGAACTCGCCGGTGGCCTCGAGGATGCCCCGCCGGAGCGCCTTGCCGTAGTTCGGCTCGCCGAGGCTGAAGCTCCGCACTTGAGGGAAGCGCTCGCTCAGCTCCTGCGCGATCTCCACGGTGCGATCGGTCGACCCGTTCTCGGCCAGGATGAGCTCGTAGGGCCAGTCGAGATCCGCGAGCCGATCGACGAGGTCGATCACCGCCGCGTGGAGGATGGCCTCCTCGTTGTACACGGGGATGACGATGGAGACGCGCGGCTCGGGCGAGGGTCCCATGAAGCGGCGCGCACTCTTTCGCACAGTCGCTCCGCCGTCAAGCGAAGGGCCGCGATCGGCCGCGGAGCGGCGCTCCACGAGCGCGATGAGCTCGTCGCCCCGCTTTGGGACCACCAGCGGCTGCACGCGGTCGGTGAGGCTCGCCGGCGCCCTCAGGCAACCGAGCAGGCGAGCGCGTGCGCACGGTCCAACAGGGCCCGGGCTCGCCCGAGATCGGCGGGCAGCACGGCGGAGCGGCCGCGGCCCACCTCGAGCGCCCAGCCGTCCCCTTCGAGCCGGACGACGCCCGCCACCACCGTGAGGCCCACCAGGAGGTCCCGCGGCCGGATCTCGACCGGCCCCGTCCCGGCCCAGCGCTCGACCCAAAGGACGTCGCTCCGGAGCCCGCCGGCCGGGCCGCACAGGGCGTCGGCGCGCGCGGGTCCCTCGAGCGCCGGAGCCCCGGCCCGCAGGCGGATCCGCTCGAGGAAGGCCTCGCCGCGGGGCGCCTGCCAGGCGGTGACCGAGAGCGCGTGCTCCACGTGCAGCGCCCGCGCCGTGCCCGCCGGATCGAGCCGGCCTTCGTCGTCGTATCGGCGGTTCCAGTCCCAGTAGCGGTAGGTCACCCCTCGCCGGCCCGGCTCCACGTGCTGCGGCTCGACGAGCGTGATGCCGCGCCCGATGGCGTGCGGCGTGCCGGCGTCGATCCGGAAGAAGTCTCCCGGCTCGACGGGGACCTCGGCGAGCAGCGCGGACACGTCGCCCCGGCGCTCGAGCGTCTCGGCCATCTCGGCGCGCGTGACGCCTTCGCGAAGCCCGAGGTACAGGACCGCGCCCTCGTCGCGTTCGAGGACGTACCAGCTCTCGGGCTTGCCAGCCTCGCCTTCCTCGAGCGCAGGGTAGTCGTCGGTCGGGTGGATCTGCACCGAGAGATCGTCCGCTGCGTCGAGCAGCTTGACGAGCAGCGCGGTCGCCGTTCGCCCCCGGTCGGCCTCGCGTCCGAGCCAGCCGCTCGGATCGCGGCCGAGGACGTCGGCCAAGAGCTCACCGCCGCCGGCGAGCCGCGCGGGGAAGTCGGGCTCGACCGAGACCTCCCAGGACTCGCCCACCGGCTGCGCCGACCGCGAGGGCGCGAGCAGGCCTGCCTTGTAGCGCTCGGGGATGCGCCGGCCGCCCCACGGGGTCCGCTGCGGAGGGGTGAAGTTGTCGGGCTCGAGGAGGACGGGTCTGCGCATTTTTTGGTGGGTGCATGTAGGACATGTAGGGTCGGACCCAGCAGGAGGTCCCCACCCATGGCCTATGCAGGCAAGGATCGTCGCATCCACAAGGTTTTCGTCACGCGCAACACGGAGTACCACGTCCGCCGCGACCAGTGCGTCGGGGTCCGCGACCGGCGCACCGGAGAGTGGCTCCGGGCGCACCTCGCCGTGCGGAGCCGCGTCTCGGGCGCCATCCGCTTCAACGGCGACGGCGGCATCCTGCCCAACATGGGCACGCCGCGGATCGGCGACTCGCTCTTCTTCCAGGCGGCCGGCCGGGACCTCGTGACCAGCACGATCCTCTCGGTCGAGCGCCCCGAGAAGACGATCGTCACGACCTACGAGCACTGACGAGCGCGTTCGTCTCGGGCCCGCGCAGCACGTCGCCGTCGACGCGCACGCGCTCGAGCCACACGCCTGCGTCGCCGCAACGGACGACGAGCCCGTCGTCCGTGCGCATCGCCTCGGCCGGCGCGAGGGCCCGGAGCACCGGACGAGGGAAGACGCGCGCGCCGAGGACCTCCACCTCCGACTCGCCGATGCGCGCGGCAGCCCCCGGCTCCGGCGACGCCGCGCGCACGAGGCGCACGACGTCGGCCGCCGGTGCCCTCCAGTCGATGGCCAGGTCCTCGGCGCCGGGAGAGGGCGCCCACGTGACCTGCTCCGGATCCTGCGGCGTGCCCTCGAGGCGATCGCCCCCGGACAGGCGACGGGCGCACTCGACCAGCAGCTCGAGGGCGGGCCGGTCGAGCTTGCGCGCGAGCGTCCAGGCGTCGTCGGCCGGGTCGATCGGCACCCGCCGCGCGGCGACGACCGCGCCCGCGTCGTACTCCGGCGTGAGCCGGTGGAGCGTCACTCCCGTCTCGGCGTCGCCGCTCCGGATCGCCCAGAAGTACGGATCGGGGCCGCGCCAGCGCGGCAGGAGCGACGGGTGGGTGCCGAAGGCGCCGAGGGGGGCCAGGTCGAGGACCTCGCGGGGGATCCTCCGCGGCCAGAACCACGACAGGAGCGCGTCGGGCCGGGCAGCCTCGAGCGCGCGCCGGACCGCCGGGTCGGCGAGGTCGGGCATGCCGAGGACGAGCGCGCCGCTCGCCCCGAGCCGGGCGCGCACCCGGCGCCGGCCGGGCAGGTCGAGCGGCCCGAGGGCGGCCACCACCGGCCGGTGGCCGGCTGCCGACAGGCAGAGCGCGCCGAGCGGCAAGCCCGCGTAGAGGATCCGCACCGCTGGTGGTATAACCCGCGCTCCGTGACCGAGCCCTCGCGAAAGACCATCCGCGTCGTGGCCGCCGTCATCGAGCGAGATGGGCGGTACCTGATCACTCAGCGCAGGCCCAACGCCGTCCTGCCGCTCCTCTGGGAGTTCCCGGGGGGGCGCCGCGAGGATGGCGAGACCGACGAGGACGCGCTGTCGCGCGAGGTGCGCGAGCGGCTCGACGCCGACGTGAAGGTGGGCCAGCTCATCTCGTTCGTGAGCCACCCCTACGAGCACTACACCGTCGATCTGTACTTGTACGAGTGCGAGCTGCTCACCGAGGAGCTGGTCTGCCAGGCCGTCCACGACTACAGGTGGGTGACCTCGTCGGAGTTCGACCAGTATCCGTTCACGCCGGCCGACGAGGCCTCGATGACCAAGCTCCTGGGAGAGCCCTGACATGACCTTCGATCACCGCTTCGTTTCCCTGGCCCTCGCGGGCGCGCTCGCCGCCTGCTCGTCGAGCGAGCCCGAGCCCGAGCCGGCGGCCGCCCCGCCCGCGGCTCCGGCGGCCGAGCCCGCCCCCGCCGAGGCGCAGGCCGAGGCCGACCCGCACTCCGATCACGCCGAGGTGGCCGCCGAGCACGCCCGCCGCGCCCAGGACCCGCAGCCGATCCGCGCGCTCGAGGACGGCGCCCGGGTGTTCGGCGCCGAGGTGACCGATCGCGAGGCCACCGCGCTCGCGACCATCGTCTCGGAGCCGTCGCGCTTCGACGGGCAGGTCGTCAAGACCGAGGGCGTCATCGCGCAGGTCTGCCAGCGCATGGGCTGCTGGATGGAGCTCGCGGCGGCCGAGGGCGAGCGGGCCGTGCGCGTGCCGATGGCGGGCCACAGCTTCTTCCTGCCGAAGGACGTGGCCGGACGGCGCGCGACGGTCGAGGGCACCTTCGAGGTGGCGGAGCTCGACGAGAGCGCGCGCGAGCACCTCCGCGAGGAGGGCGCGCAGGCGGCCGACTCGGCGCTCGCGATCACCGCGACCGCAGTCATCGTCCACTGAGCCCGCGGCGGCCGCATGGGCGCCGTACCGGAGCGATGCACCACCTGCGGGACCGCGATCCCGGCGGGGTCGGTCCGCTGCATCGCGTGCGGGAAGGTCTACGGCGACGACAACCTCTGCCCGCACTGCCACGCCACCGCCGGCGTGCTCGCGCGGGCGGGCGGCTACGCGTGCGCCGCCTGCGGCCGGCCGCGGGACAAGAAGCCGGGCACGGTGGTCCTCGGCGAGGGGGCCGGCGCGGGTCCGGCCGGTCGGGGCCGGGCCGTCGTCCACCGGGGCGCCTCGGCGGGGCTGCGCACGGTGGGCGCCATGAGCATCGGGGTCGGCGTCGTCGTCGCGGCGCTCGCGGCCATGCTCGTCCCCGGCGCGGCGGGCATCGTGCTCGCGGTCCTCGCGGGCGGCGCAGGGGTCGGAGCCGGGGCGCTCGCGCTGCGCGCCGGGGCGAGGCAGTCGGCCGAGGCCGATCGCCGAGAGCGCGCCGACCGGGAGCGCCGGATCCTCGACCTGGCCGAGGCGAGCCACGGCGACCTCACTGTCACCGAGACGGCGCGCGCGCTCGGCGTGCCGATGGACGAGGCCGACCGGATGCTCACCGAGATGGCCGACGGCTCGCGTGTCAGCGTCGAGGTCGATCCCGACGGGATCCTCCACTACGTCTTCCGCGAGCTGCGCCTCGAGCCTCCGGCCGCCCGGCGCGTGCGCGTGGGGGACGAGCGCGCCGAGCAGGCCGCCGAGCCCGTCGAGGAGCAGGCCGCCGCCCCGGAGCGGGAGCGGCGGCACCGGGATTGACGGGGTTTCCGGCGTGGCCCGGCTCGTGTAGCATTCTCGCCTCATTACACGAGAGGGAACGCACGATGAGCTCCGTCCAGGATCGCATTCTCGTCATCACCGACCTCTTGCTCGGCGCGGTGTACGCCGACGACAAGCTGAAGGGAGCCGAAGAAGAGACCGTGCGGAAGCTGCTCGGAGAGCTGCTCGGCGGAGGAGACCTGCCCGCCGAGGTGGACTCGCGGATCAAGACGTTCCCTGCGCACACCTTCGACATGAGGGCGACCGCGGAGGACTTCACCGAGGACCCGCCCATGAAGAAGCGGAAGCTCCTCGAGCTGGTCTGCGCCGTCCGCGACGCCGACGAGGAGATCGACCTCGCCGAGGACGACTACGTGCGTGCGCTCGGCGAGGCGCTGGGCATGAAGAAGGACGAGTACGCCGACCTCACGCTCGACTACGAGGTCGGGGAGCTCCGCTCGACGCTCGAGGAGCTACGCGCCGTCCCGCCGCCGGTGCCGGGCAAGTAGGGCGATCAGGAGGACGCCCGCCGGCAGCGGTCCCGCCTCGGGACTTGGCCGGACGGCGACGGCGCAGCCGCCGGACAGCCGGCCCCCGGTCCGCGCCGTGACCGGGCCGTCATCGGGTGGCGATGCGTCGCCGGCCGAGCCGTCGGCTCCGTCGCTCGCGTCGGCGGCGCCGCCCGCGTCGTCGGCGGCCGCGTCGGCGAGCGTCCCGGCGTCCGGATCGGTCGCGACCACGCAGTCGCCCTCGGCGTGCACGATCTCGATGTCCTCGCCGTAGTAGAAGCGCAGGATGTCGTCGCGCCCCCAGCCGGCGCCGGCCAGGCAGTGCGAGCCGTTCTGCGACAGGCAGCCCCGGTTCGCGTAGTTGGTCGGGCTGACCCAGCCGAGCGTCGTCTGCGTGATGCCGTCGCCACTGAGCCCTTCGTTGTAGGTGACGTAGCGCTCGGTGTTCGTCGGGTCGTCGGTCCCTCCGCGGCAGTCGGGGGGCTCCTGCCGCGCGCCCGCGACGTAGAACGCCGCCACCTGCACGCCCGCGTACTGGAGCACGATCCCGCTCGTCTCCTCGACGGCGCGGTAGTGCTCCGCGCTCGGCTCGCGCCCGCAGGAGTACACCTGGTCGCCCGTGCCGTCGCCGATCGAGCCCGACCGGTCGAGCTTGTAGTAGAGGTAGCTGCGCGCCGCGACCGCCTGGGCCGCGAGCGCCTCGAACGCCGCCCCTCCGTTCTCGCAGTTGACGACGTGCGGCAGGTAGTCCGTCTCCACGTCGACCACGCCGGTGCCGGTGACCATCGCCTCGCAGTACGCGACGAGCGGCTCTCGCCGGTGCCCCACGCGCTCGTCCACGCCGCAGCCCGCCGCCACCACCAGGAGGAGGAGCGGCGCCGGGGCGCGGCCGATCACGCCAGCGCCTCGTCGACCTGGCCCGGCGGCCCCTGCACGGCGTGGCTGAGCGTGATGATCTCGACGAGGATGGCCCGGTAGATGCGGTCGAGGTCGTCGAGGTCGGCGTCGTCGCCGGACTGCTCGAGCGCCTCCTGCAGGTGGTGCTGGACCCAGTCGATGAGCGCGGGCTGGGTCATCCCGACGACGTCGTCGCTGTCGAGCACCTCGAGCGGATCGTCGGCGCGCAGCTCCTCGTCCGCTTCCAGCGTGTCGAGCGCGATCTGGAGCGCCCCCTCGTCGACCTCGCCGAGCCGCGTCGGGAACGCCTCGCGGAAGGCCATGAACACGGTGACGGCGAGGAAGTACCCGAGCGACTGGGCCATCTCGTCGGCGCGGTGCGCGACCTCCTCGGCGAGCCAGCCCGCGAGCACCGGTTGGCGCCGGTCGAGGTCCCGGTAGCCGGTGTCGAGCGCCTCCTGCAGGCTCTCCTCGTCGTCCTCGAGCGCCTGCTCGACCGCCTCGATGGCCTGGGCCTCGACGACCGCGTACTTGGGAACCGGCCGCAGGGCGGCCTTTCGCAGGAACACGCCCCGAATGTAGCGGACCCGTGCCTCCCGGCCCAGCCCGACCTGCGGGGACCGCCGCGGGGCGCCCCGGGCGACCGGGCCGTCCCAGGCGACCCACACCGTGGGTGGCCCGCCATCGGCCGGTGACCGCCCCCCTTGCCGCGAGGCCTCGGGGCGCGCGGAGGGGCTACGCGGCTCGCATGTGTCCTTCGAGCCACCGTTCGATCGCCTCGACACCTGCTCGACCCACGATGACGCGCTCGATGAGGAAAGCCTCGGCGGCCTCGGCAGACACGACCAGGCGGTACCCGTTGAGGCGAAGGAAGATCGCGGTCAGGGCGAACGTGACTCGCTTGTTCCCGTCGACGAATGCGTGATTCATCGCGAGGCTCTGCATGAGCGCCGCCGCCTGTTGGGACAGGCGTTCGTAGTAGCCTGACCGAGGCCGATGCAAGGCGCTCTCGAGCGCGCCCAGGTCTCGGACGCCCGGGGTCCCACCGAAGCGCGCGATGAGTGCTTCGTGAAGCACCAGCGCTTCGTGGACGGTGGGGTAGAGGGTGACTCGCACCGTCCTACTCTGCGAGGCGCTTCAGCAGCTCGTCGTGATCATCGAGGACCTCGGCCATCGCCTCGCGGAACGCAGGCCGCACGCGCACGCGTCGCAGGTGCTCCACGAGCGCGTCCTCCACGAGCTTGGAGATACTCTGCCCGGTCTCCTTGGCCGTGGCCCGGACTTCGCGCAAGACGGCCTCGTCGACCTGCGTGGCGAACTTCACTGCGCCCATGCCGGGAGCTTTCATGACGAATCATGATCCGTCAAGAGTGGGCTTCGAGGAAGCGGGCTGCGCACGTCCCGGCGCACTCCGACGCGGGCAAGCTCGACCGTCTCGTCCTCCCCGAGGGAGCCCACGTACCACCGCCGCAGGCACGGCGCGGGCGGTCAGCGGGAGTAGAACAGCGGCGCGCGGCGCCGGAGGAAGCGCATGACGGCGTCGTGGTCGGGCATCGAGAGATCGTCGAACGCCACGCCCATGCCGGGGTGCAGGTCGCCGTCGTGATCGAGGGCCTCGCGGAGCCAGCTCACGTGACCGCGTGCAGTCACCTGGTGCCCCTCGGGTAGGACGAACGAGACCGTCAGCTCGGTCCCGACGGGCAACAGATCGTACGTCGCCACGAACAGGCCGCCGTCCGACAGGTCGCCGCTGAACCCGGTGTAGAAGTTCGTCTCGCTGTGGAAGCCGATGTCCGTCTCGACCGCGACGCGCGGCGCCGTGCGCCGCTCCTCCGCCGGAGCGTCGTCTCGGCCGTCGGGCCGCCGGGTGAGCGGGATGGCCGGCGCCTCCTCCGGCGCGAGGGCGCGCTCGAGGTCCTTCCGCGCTGGATAGAGCACCGCCAGCGTGCGGGCCACCGACTCGGTCACGGACGTGACGAGCCCGCCCCGCTCGGTCACGCCGTGCAGCGCGACGAGCACCCTCCCGAGCTCGTCCATGGCCCGACGGAGCACGCCGACGAGGTCCTCCGGGGACGCCGTCTCGGCCGCGAAGAGCCGCCGCACGACCGTCGTGAGCTCGGCCTCGAGATCGTCTGCTTCGGGCGCCCCGCCGGAGCGGATGGCGTGGGCGGCCCCGGCGAGGTGCTCGCGTGCGTCCCGCGCCGCGCGGACCGCGGCTCGCCTCTGCTCGCGACGGTCGGTGGCCAACGTCTCGGAGCTCAGTCGTCGTAGAACGTCGGCGGGCGCTTGCGAATGAAGCGGAGGATCAGCTCCCGGTCCTGCGCGGAGAGGCCCTCGAACTGGATCCCCATGCCGGGCTCCGAGTCAGCGGAGAAGTCGAGCGGATCACGGACGAACCGAACGCGTCCGGCGATGCGGGTCTCGAAGCCGCCGGGCAGCGTCACGAGCATGTCGACGGGCGTGCCCCTCGGCAGCACCTCGTAGGTGGACAGGAACACGCCGCCCTCTGCCACCTCACCCGAGAACCCGACGTAGAAGTTGCTCTCGGTCGTCGCGCCGATGTTCGCCTCGACGCGCACGCGCTCCTCGTTGGCTCGGAACGGCCCGCCCGGACCACCCGGGGCCGGCATCGCGGGCTGCGCCGGGGCCGCGGGCGCGGGCGCCGCCTGCGGCACGGCCGGGCGCGCGACGGCGGGCGGCACCGCCGGCGGGGGCGGCGCCACGGGGATCGCCGGCTGCGCCACGGGCTCGGCCGGAGGCGGTGGCGCCTTCGACGGGACGGTCGTCAGCGGGTACAGGGCGCTCATCGACTTCGCGATCACCTCGGTCGCGACGCCGATGCCCTTGTGCTCACCGCGCACGTCCTGGAGCAGCGCGAGGGTCTGGCTCAGGGAGCCGAGCGCGTTGCGGACGCACGCCTTGCCGTCGGGCTCCGAGGACGCCCGCTCCGCCTCGAAGAGCGCGCCGACCGACTGCGCGATGTTCTGCGCGACGGCCATGACGTCCTCGGGGATGTTCGGGTCCTCTTGGAGGGCGGCCAGTGCCTTGCCGAGGGACTCGCGTGCCTCGCGGGCCTGGTTCGCGCCGGAATAGCTCATCGATTCTCGTCCCTTCCCGGGTGTCAGCCCCTAGAGCGGGACGATCATAATGGGCCGGGCCGCGGGATCAAAGCTCCTTGGTGAAGACGATCCGGGCCCGGTCGGGCCCCGCGTAGTCGGGGTCCTCGCGGATGTCGAAGCCGAGGGCGCGGTGGAAGGCGACCGACCCCTCGTTCCCGACGGTCGTCATGGCCTTGAGGCGCTGCGCCCCGGCCGTCCGGCAGCGGCTGGTGAACTCCTCGTAGAGCCGCTGGCCCACCCCGCGCCGCCGATACTCCGGGTGGATGCCCACCAGGTGGACGTACCCCGTCGGCGGGGTCGTGGGCGCCACGAACCCGAGGAGAAACCCGACGACTTGACCGTCCTCCTCGGCGATGAGCGCGTCCTTGCCCAGCTCGTAGAAGAAGACCGGGTGGGCGCGCTCGCCCGAGGGCCCCCCCCACCAACGGTCCAGGACCGACACGACGTAGTCGAAGTCGGCCTTGCTGATGCCGCGTATCTGCATGGAATTGTTGCGCTCGGACCCAGCGGGGTGGGACCGACGCCGCGCCGGCGCCCCCGCCCGGGCACGCGCCGTTTACTACAACGGGGCCCTTAATGCACGCGGGTCACTGCAGGGTGGGTCCGGGGTCGATCCGGCCGAACCGCTCCTCGTGCCTCGCGAGCGTCTCGCCGAGCACCGCGTGGAAGCGCTTGGCGTGGGCGGGGGAGAGCAGGATGCGCGCGAGCAGCCACCCGGCGGGCCCCTGCACGAAGGCGAAGTCGAGGACGAAGGCGTCGTGGTTGCTCCCCACCTGCGCCATGTTGGCGAAGCGGCCCTTCGCCACGTCGTCGTCCGCCTTGATGTGGAGTTGCTTGGCTCCGGGCTTGGTGGGTTCCATGCCGCTCTGTATAACCCGCCCGGGATGAGCGAGCACGACCGGGCCCCCGTCCTGTTCTGCCCCTTCTGCCGGGAGGCCTTCGAGGGCGAGCGGACCTGCCCGGACCACGATCTGGGCCTCGTGCCCTTCGAGGAGCTTCCGGAGAGCCGCCGCGCCGAGGCCCCCCGGGACGACGAGCCGGTCGCGGCCTACGACCCGCGCCTCGGCCGCGGGCTCCTGTTCGCCGGCGCCGTGGTCGTCCTCGTCGGGTTCCTCATGCCCTTCGCCACGACCTCGATGGACGGCGAGGCGCTCACCCTGAGCGGCGTCGAGATGGCCGCGCGGCGCCCGCTGCTCTGGGCGGTGCCTTTCGTCGCCGGCGCGATGTTGGTGGTCCTCGGCCTGCGCAGGACGCCCCGTCAGATGCGCGGCGCGCGGCTCGCCATTGCGCTGCTCGCCGGGCTCGGCGGGGCATCCGTCGGCTTCGGCGTCGTGCTCGTACGCGGCTTCGCCGAAGACCGGCGGGCACGCTACGGGATGGACATGGACGTCGTCATCGAGCCCGGCGTCTACGTGATGTCTGTGGGCCTGCTCCTCGCGCTGGTCGGCGGGCTCCGCCTCGGCGCGCGGAAGCAAACCGAGGTCCTGCCCCACGGAGCGACGGTCGACGACGGCGAGGGGCGCATCGTGATGCGCGACGACGACTGATCCGTCGACGGCGCGCTCGGCTCACGGCGCGAACACGATCTCCGCGATCTCGTCGGCGTGGGTCACGCAGCTCAGGTGCGAGGCGGTCCGGATCGTCACCAGCTCGCCATGACGTGCCCGCGCGCTCAGCTCCTCGGCGCACTCGACCGGGACCACGCCGTCGTCCTCGCCGTGCACGACGACGGTCGGCGTCTCCCACGGCGCGACCGGTCGCTGGGCGGAGGCGGCTACCCTCTGGAGCGCCCGGACCGCGCGCTCGGGCGTCACCGCGTCGATGAGCTGAGTCGCGAGCTCCTCGTGGGGTGGCTCGGCCTCGCCGCCCAGCCAGTCGTCGAGCGCCTCCTCGCGGAGGTCGTCGAGCGTCAGCCGCCCGCACCGGAGCCCCGCCAGCGTGTCGAGGCACGCGTCGAGCTCGCGCTCGGGCAGGCTCGCGTAGCCGCCCACGAGCACCGCCCGGCTCACACGCCGGGCGAGGCGCGGCAACAGACGCGCCACCAAGTGCGCCCCGAAGCCGCTCCCGACGAGGGTCAGCTCACCGTCGCCGGCGCGCCCCGCGCAAGCCACCACCGCGTCCTCGAGGATCCTGAGGTCGGTCGATCGCTCGTCGTCGGCCTGCCCCGAGTCGGGCAGGTCGACGAGCAAAAGGTGCGATCCCTCGGGCGCGTGGGCGACCAGGGGATCCCAGCAGCGCCGGTCGGCCGGGAGGCCGTGCACGAAGAGGTAGGACCTGCCACGCGGGGTGCCGCGGATCTGGAGATCGTACACGGTGGCGCTCTAGAGCGATGTCTCTCCGGTGTTGCCGAAGCGGTCGGTGACGCGCACCGCCGTCGCGTCCGCGGCGTCGGTGCCCGCGTCGACGGTCACGCCGCCCTCGGCCGAGGGGGTCAGGTCCGCGAAGGTCCGCGTGCCACCGCCCGACAGGACGAGCTCGACGGTGAGCGGGCCGGTGCTCACGGGCACGGGCTGGTTCGAGCTGCCGGAGGTGGACAGGAGGCGCCAGCCGTCGGGGGCGTGGTAGCTCGCGGTCGCCGCGATGTCGGTCCCCGCGCGCGTGGCCGCGACCTCGAGCGTCGCGGGGACGACCTCGAAGGGGTCGCTGTCGAGCGAGTAGCCGTCACCCTCGACGTGGAAGCGATAGGTGCCCAGGGCGAGCCCGGGACGATCGGCGACCTCGTCGAGGTCGGGCGTGCCCCACGGCACGACCGCCTGCCACTCGACGGCCCAGTAGTGCGTGCGCTCCATCGTGCCCTCGCGGAGCAGCGGGTCGGGCGTGTGCGTGAGCAGGAGCTCGCCGTCCGTCACGGTGCGGCCGGAGCGGCGGGCGACGTCCTCGAAGCTCCCGCCGCCCGCGTCGCGCTGCAGCGTGACGGCCGGCGTTCCCGCCATCGGATCCTCGCCGATCCACACGAAGCGCGCGAGCCCGAGGCGCGGCACCGTGCCGGGCGGCTGTGCGTCCGCGACCGGCTCCCCCCCGCGGACGTACACCCGCTCGGGCACCGAATCGGGCACCGTGCCCGCCGAGGGCGCGGAGTCGGCGGGCGGGATGTCGTCGGTGATGTCGGGCGGGTCGTAGCGGTCGGTCCCACCCTGGGTCGCGTCCTCGCGCGTGTCGGTCATGGCGAGGTCCATCACCTCGTCGGCGCGCTCGGCGACGTACTCGCCCTGCAGCGGGCCCCAGAACGTGATGGTCGGCTCGTACCCGCCGCGCAGCCAGTCCTCGGGCCGGAGCACGTAGCCGACGTGACCCTGCGCGTAGCCGACGACGATGGTGCGCTCGGGTGCGACGGGCGACAGCTCGCGGAGGTAGTCGGCGAAGAGCGTGACGGGCTCGCCGGGCACGGTCACGACCAGGTGATCGCCGAGCCGCAGCGCCGACACGGTCGTGCGCGTGATCGCGCAGACCGGCATCGGCTCGAAGGGGAGGTCGATCACGGCTCCGAGCGCCTGCGTCGCGATGTCGGCGCTCACGCACGACCGGTACGCGGGCAGGCCACGGGTGCCCGGGAGCTGGCCCATCGGGAAGATCGCGTCTTCCTCCTCGCCGCAGAACGCCGCCCCCACCGGCGCGTTGAACTCGTCGATGGGCGAGACGACGCTGCCGTCGCCGGCGAACACGACGCCGTCGGCCTCCCGGACGCCGTCGAAGGGCGCGTACTCGAGCGCGCCGTCGCGCACGGTGAAGGTCCGCCAGTCGGGCCCGAGCGGCACCGAGCGCGTGACCATCTCGACGGCGAGCGTGTCCGCCATGGACTCGCCCGCCGCCTCCCAGACGGCCAGGACCGCGTCGCGTGCGTTGCGGCCGACCGACTCGGCGCGTGCGAAGTCGTAGCAGGGGTCGTCGCCCTCGCAGTGGATGCCGCCCGAGCCCGCGGGCGAGACGTCGCCCGCGGCGCCTTGCAGGTGGATCACGACGACGGGGGTGTCGAAGGACTCTTCGAGAGCGCGTTCGACGGCTCCGGGTGCATCGGTGCTCGCGAGCGGGTTGTCTGCGTCGAGCACCGTCCCGTGCATGCCGAAGACCGGCAACAGGGCGATGGGCGCGCCGTCCGCGGCGTCCACCCGCAGCACGAAGAGGTCGTGGTCCTTGCGGTCCTCGCCGCCAGGCAGGTCGTCGTTCTCCGAGCGGCGGTCGCGGTTCACCCGGTCTTCCGGGTCGAAGTCGCCGTCGTGGGCGATGCCGACGCGGGCGGGCTCGAGCGCGTCGAGCGCGGCGCGCGCGACGGTCTCGAGGTCGTCCACGAGCCGCGCGTAGGCGTGCGCCCGGCGGCGTCCGATGCCGACCTGCAGCGCCGAGTTGGACCCGTAGTGGCCCCACGCCGAGTGCGAGTGGCTGGTCGCGAACAGGACCTTGCCGGCGAAGTCGTCGCCGAGCCGCTCCTCGAGCTCGAAGGTGATGAAGTCGTCGCTGAGCGCGAGGTCGGCCTTGACGATCACGACGGTCTCGTCGCCGGCGCGCAGGGCCAGGGCCTTGGCGCGCGGGAGCGTCTCGACGCCCACCGAGGGCTTGAACGCGCCGGCCAGCTCGATGAACCGCCGGTCGACGGGCACCACCTCGCCCATGAAGTCCGCCCGCGCGGTGTACGCACCGAGCGCAGAGCCGACCGACAGGCCGAGCACGAGCTCGGCCGCGCCGGCCTGGACGCTCCCCGCTTCGACGGTGCCCCCCGCGCCCGCGGTCGCCGGCAGCGGTGCGTAGTCGCAGTGATCGGTCGAAGCCGGCTCGACCGGGCCGCCGTCGGCCGTCGTGTCCGAGTCCAGGCCCGGGCCGGCGTCGGTGGAGCCGCCGCCGTCGTCCCCGCAGGCGAACAGGTGCGCGGCGACCGTGAGAGAACAGAGAAACGCAGAACCCCGCATGTCGCGCATTATGCACGTCCAGAGCGCGCTCTTGAACTCCACCCCGGCGCGCGCATTGGCCGGTCATGAGGCACGTGCGCGTGGCCGTGGTCGCGGCATGTGCGTGCGCCGTCGGCGGCTGCGGCGCCGCCCGTGACCCGGCCGCCGCCGCCAAGGTCGGCGAGCCGGACACGATCGCGCAGCGCACCGGTGAGGTCCCTGCCCCCCGCACCTTCACCGAGCAGCTCGTCTGGGGCGAGGAGCTGTTCGCAGAGCGGTGCGCGGGCTGCCACGGCGAGCGAGGGGGCGCGGGCCCGCCCCTCATCGGGCTCGGCGCGCTCCCGCGCAGGCGCGACCACGAGCCGCTCGAGCGCGAGGAGGAGTTCGTCACCGCCGCGGACGTCCTCGACTTCGTGGCCCGGCACATGCCCGACAACGACCCCGGGTCGCTCGCTCGGGAGCAGTACGAGGCAGTCGTGGCGTGGGTGCTGTACGTGAACGCGCTCGGGATGCACCTCGGCGCCGACGGGGTGCCGCTCACCGACGCGATCGCCGACGAGATCCCGCTGCGCCCGTAGATCCCGCCGCGCTTCAGTACGCCCGCCGAAACAGCAGCGTGGCCAGCCCCGCGGTCAGCAGCGCGAACGCCCCCAGGATGCCGAGGTCCAGCGCGAGCGAGTGTCCGTCCGTGCCGACCGCTACCTGGCGCATCGCGTCGACCGCGTACGTGATCGGGTTCGCGGCGACGGCGGGGACGAGCCACTCCGGGACGTGCTCGAGCGGGTACATCGATCCCGACAGGAAGAAGAGCGGGAGCGCGACGAAGTTCGACACGTTGCCGAAGCCCTCGAGGGTCCTCATGCGCGCCGCGATGCACAGGGCGAGGCCCACGACTCCGAGGCTCGCCAGCAGGATGAGTCCGAGCAGGGCGGCGAGGCTCGCCGGCGTGAAGGACACGCCGACCAGGGGGGCGAAGGCGAGCGTCACCACCGCCTGCAAGCTCGTCACGATGGCGCCCGCCAGGAGCTTGCCGAGCACGATGGTGAGCCGGGAGACGGGCGCGACCATCATCTCCTTCATGAAGCCGAGCTCGCGGTCCCAGACCGTGCTCACGCCGCTGAACAGGCCTCCGAACAGGATCGTCATCGCCACGACGCCGGGCAGCAGGAAGGCGATGTAGCTCACGCCCGTCTCGGCGCGGAAGGCGCCGCGCATGCCGCTGCCGAGGAACACGAGCCACAAGAGCGGCCGGGCGAGCGCGGAGTAGAGCTGGTTGCGCTCCCGCACGAAACGGAGCAGCTCGCGCTTGCAGAGCGCCCAGGCGATCTCGGTCCCCTTCATCCGCGACCCCGCTTCGCCGCGGCCTGGCGGGTCATGTCCTTCGCGTCCGCCCCCTCGTCGCGGATGTGGTGGCCGGTGAGGTGCACGAACACGTCCTCGAGCGTCGGGCCCGGCTCGACGGGCGCCCGCGTCACCGCCTCGGCGGGTATCGTGGCCTTGAGCTCGGCGGGCGTGCCGGCCGCGACGATCCGGCCGTGGTCGATGACCGCCACGCGATCGGCCTGCTCCGCCTCCTCCAGGTAGTGCGTCGTGAGGAAGAGCGTCAGCCCCTCCTCGCGGCGCAGCTCGCCGAGCCGCGCCCAGATCTGTCGCCGCGTTTGAGGATCGAGCCCCGCGGTGGGCTCGTCGAGGAACAGCACCGCCGGACGGTGCAACAGCACCCGGGCGAGCTCGAGCCGCCGCTTCATGCCGCCGCTGTACGTGCGCGTCTGCCGATCGATGGCGGCGCCGAGGCCGGTGAGCTCGATGGCCTCGGCGAGCCGGCTCGCGCGGTCTCCGCGTGGGACGCCGTAGACGATCGCGTGCAGCTCCAGGTTCTCGCGGCCGGTCAGCCGGTCGTCGAGCGTGGGGTCCTGGAAGAGCACGCCGATGCAGCGGCGAACGTCCTCGGGCCGCGCGTGCACGTCGTGCCCGGCGACGCGCACGGTCCCGTCGCTGGCCTGCTTGAGGGTGCACATGACCGCGATGGTGGTGGTCTTGCCGGCGCCGTTCGGACCGAGGAAACCGAACAGCTCCCCCGGCGCGACCGCGAACGACGCGCCGTCCACGGCCACCAGATCGCCGTAGCGGACCACGAGCGACTCGCACTCGATGGCCGGTCCGTCGCTCATCCCTCGGGAGCCGCCTGTCCGGCCGCCTCCAGCGTCCGCATGAAGGCGCGCTCGAGCGTCTGCACCAGCGGCGACAGATGCCGGATCTGCTGTTGCGAGTCGACCGCCACCTTCAAGATGAAGTCGGCCGTCTCGCCCTCCGGCACGCGCACCTCGAGCGTCGTCCCGTTCTGTGTCACGACGCAACGGGCCAGCTCGAGCGGCTTCTTCAGGCCGGACGGGTCTCCCTTGGTGCGCACCTCGAAGACGTCCTTCTCGGGAGCGACCAGTGGGCCGAGGGCCCCCGCGTAGAGGATCTCTCCAGCCGCGATGACTACGACCTGGTCGCACGTCTTCTCCACGTCCGGCAGGATGTGCGTCGAGAGGATGACGCTCGACCCCGTGCGCCGGGGGATGTCCAGGATCAGGTTGAGCATCTCCTCGCGCCCGCGCGGGTCGAGTCCGCTCGTGGGCTCGTCCAGCAAGAGGAGCTTCGGGTCGCCGACCAGCGCCTGGGCCAGCCGGGCGCGCTGCTTCATGCCCGTCGAGAACGACCCGAGCCGGCGGTAGCGCGCCTCGCCGAGCCCCACGTAGTGAAGCACCTGGTGCGCCCGGCCGGTCGCCTCCGACCTCGGCAGCCCGCACAGCTCGGCGGCGAACCGGGCGTAGTCGAGCGCCGACAGCTCGGGCATGACCGAGTCGCCCTCCGGCATGTACCCGATGCGCGCCCGCACGCCGAAGGGATCGTGCGCCACGTCCCGGTCGAACACCTTCACGCTGCCGTGGTCGTGTGGGACGAGCCCGAGGAGGACCTTGAGGAGCGTGCTCTTGCCGGCGCCGTTCGGTCCGAGAAGGCCGATGCGCCCGGCCTCGAGGGTGAGGTTCACGTCCTTGAGCGCACGGAGCTCCCCGTAGCGCTTCTCCACTCCTTCGAGCTCGATGAGCGGCACGGCGCGCAAAATAGAAGAGGCCTCGCCACGAGGCAACTGCCGCTCACGGGACCGAGAAGCCGGCCTCCCGGAGCATGGCCGCGACCGAGAGCAGGGGCAGGCCGACGACGGCCGTGAAGTCCGGGCCGCTCACCGCCTCGAACAGGGCGATCCCGAGCCCCTCGATCTTGTAGGAGCCCGCGCAGTCGAAGGGGCGCTCCCGCGCCACGTACCGGGCGATCTCCCCGTCCGAGAGCGCGCGCATCGTCATCCGGTGCTCGTCGAGCGCCTCGCGCACTCCGCCGTCCGGGGCCAAGAGGGCCGCTGCGGTGATCAGCCGGTGCGTGCGCCCGGACAGGCGCCGGAGCTGCGCGAGGGCGCCCGCCTCGTCTCCCGGCTTGCCCAGCACCTCGCCGTCGAGCGCGACGAGCTGGTCGGAGCCGAGCACGTGCGCCCCCGGGTGGTCGCCCGCGATGCTCTCGGCCTTGCCGCGGGCGAGCGCGCGGGCGAGGTCCACCGGGTCGGCGACGCCGGTCGCGCGCTCGTCGCACCGGTGCGGCGCCGCCGTGTAGGGGACCCGGAGCCGATCGAGCAGCTCGCGCCGGTACGGGGACGTGGACGCGAGGACGAGCTCCATCAGTCCAGCTCGTCGACGCGCACCAGGATCGCGCTCACGTTGTCGCGGCCGCCGCGCCGGTTGGCCTCCTCGATGAGCATGCGGACGGCGACGTCGAGGCTGGGCTCCGCGGCGACGATCCGGTTCATGTCCTCGTCGGGGACCATCTTCGACAGACCGTCGGAGCAGAGCAGGTAGACGTCTCCGCGCTCGGCCAGCTCCACCATCAGGTCGACCTCGACGTCGGGGGCGATCCCGACGGCCCGGATGAGGCGGTGACCCGCCGGGCCCTCGACACCGAGCGCGCTCAGCGTGTGGTCGGTCGTGAGCTGCACGATGCGGCCCTCGCGGAACCGGTAGCAACGGCTGTCGCCGACGTGGGCCACGAACACCTGGCGCCTGTCGGCGGAGAAGCGCGCGGCGACGACCGTGGTCCCCATCCCCGCCTGCTCGGCGACCGAGGAGGCCTGCTCGTGGATCGCGGCGTTCGCCGTGCGGATGGCGCGGACCAGCTCGTCGCCGAGCCGCGGCAGCTTCGGATCGGGAGCGCCCCCGAAATGCTCGGTCTCGAAGGCCGCGGTGACCACGTCGACCGCCATCTGGCTCGCGACCTCGCCCGCGGCGTACCCGCCCATCCCGTCGGCGATGAGGAACAGCTCGTCGCCGAGGACCCGGTAGGCGTCCTCGTTGTGGGAGCGGCGCCGGCCGGTGTCGGTGTGGCCGATGGCCGACACGAGCACCCTGTGCGCCACCGGCGCCGACGGATCGAGCTCGACGTCGACGCTGATTTCGAGCGGCTCCTCTTCGACGGTCATCCGATCTCGCGTCTCGGCTGGCTCCGCCCCCGCTGGGTCCGATGGTAGCACCTCCGGTCGGGACCGCCGCCGGTAGTTTCGCCCGCGCCCCGTTCAGCCGGAGGCTCGCGGGCGGACGCACGGGGCGGTCAGCGGTCGACGCCGAGGGACCCGACCTCGGGCTTGTAGATGTAGCCCTGGTGCTGGAAGACGCAGATGCGGTCGCGGCCGTCGGCCTTGGCCTGGTAGAGCGCCTTGTCGGCGGCCTTGAGGAGCTGGTCCTTCGTCTTGACGTCGCGGCTCGGGTAGAGCGCCACGCCGACCGAGACCGAGACCGCCCGCTCGGCCCCGTCGACGCGCACGGCCTCGCTCCCGATGGACCGCCAGACTCGGTCTGCGACGGTCAGCGCGCCGGAGAAGTGTGTGCTCGGCAGCACGAGCAGGAACTCCTCTCCTCCGTAGCGGGCGACCACGTCGATCTCGCGCACGGCGGTGCGCAACCGCCGGCCGACCTCGCGGAGCACGGCGTCGCCCACGTCGTGCCCGTGCTCGTCGTTGAAGCTCTTGAAGTGGTCGATGTCCACCATGGCGCACGCGAGCGGATCCCGGTAGCGCTCGGCGCGCTTGAACTCCTCGCTCAAGCGCGTGTGGAGGTAGCGGTAGTTGTAGAGCCCCGTCAGCTCGTCGTGCACCGCGAGGTGGGCGAGGCGCGCCTTGGCCGACTGTACGTCGTCGTGGAGGCGCTTGATGCGCAGCATGCCGTTCACGCGCGCGAGCAGCTCCCGCTCGTCGAAGGGCTTGCCCACGTAGTCGTCCGCGCCGATCCGCAGCCCCTCGACCCTGCTGTCGGTGTCGCTCCTGGCCGTGAGCAGCACGACCGGCAGGAAGCTCTCCTGCGTCATCGTCTTGATGAGCCGGCAGCAGTCGAGCCCGCTGAGCCCCGGCATGACGATGTCGAGCAGCACGAGGTCGACTCCGCCCTTGCCAACCCGCTCGACGGCCTTCTGCCCGGTCTCGGCCGTCTCGACCTCGAACCCCTGCCCGCGCAAGAGCCCCCCCACGTACTCACGGGTCACGCGGTCGTCGTCCGCGACGACGATTCGAGGGGGCGCCGGAGGCGTCGTGGAGGTGCCGGCCATGGCAGAAGCCATGATAGTGGCTTAATCCAACCGAGAGCGCTCCCCGGAGCCCCGTCCCTCGGCCCAAGCTACTCTTACCTGCGATGCCCCTCCTCGACCGCGTCAGTCGCTTCATCGACGACGTCCTGCTCCTGCCGGACGAGCTCCGGTGGCGACTCGAGGAGGCGGAGGCCGCGCTCGAGGCCCGGCAGCTCGAGCGCGCCGAGCGGCTCTTCGACGAGATCCTGGAGGAGCGGCCGACCCTCGCGCGCGCGGCGGTGGGGCTGACCCAGGCCCGCGAGGGCCTCGGGGACGTCCCGGGCGCGCTCGAGTCCATACGCAAAGCGCGCGCGCTCGAGCCGGGGGACGCCGGAGTCGCGCTGCTGTCGGCGCGCCTCGCGCTGCTCGCGGGCGACGTCGACGAGGCGGTGCAGAGCGCCCGGGACGCCCAGCGCGGCCTCGCCGCCGAGCCCGGCCCACAGCTCGTCGAGGCGTGCACCATCCACGCGCGCGCCGAGCGGCGGCGCGGGCGCCCGGACCGGGCGGCGCGCGAGCTGCGCAAGGCCGTCGCGGCCGGGGCTCCCGAGCCCGCGTTGATCGTGGAGCTGGTCGAGGCGCTCGTCGAGGCGGACCGCCCCGCGGCGGCCCGCGCGGCAGCCATCGGCCTCGAGGGCGAAGCCCTCGACGACGCGTCGGCGGCGCGGCTCGGGCTCGCGCTCCACCGCGCGGGAGCCGACGCCCTCGCAGCGCCCTGGCTCGAGCGGGCGGCCGAGTCCGGCAGCGACGTCGCCCTCTTGGTGCTCGGCCAGCGCGCGCTCCGAGCCGGCGACATCGACTCGGCCGAGCAGCGCGTCCGCCGCGCCGTCTCGCGTGGTGGGGGGTCCAACGCGCTCGCGACGCTCGCCGACGTCCTGCTCGCGAGCGGACGATCCCGCGAGGCGGCCGAGGCTCTCGCCACCGCGGCCTCGCTCTGCGCGGCCGGCGACAGAGACCTGCTCCGTGGCGCCGTGCGAATCGCGCCCACGGACGCGGCGGAGGACCTCGTGCGACACGCCGACGCGCTCGAGGCGCTCTCGCCCGGCGACCCCGCGG
>JBDIVX010000063.1:0-39889 GCA_039794305.1 Candidatus Neutrinellum sp. | reverse complement strand
TCCGCGACGACGCGCGCGTCCTCGCGCGGATCGTGTCAGAAGATCCCACCGTCGGCGCGCTCGACGAGGTCGACGAGGCCGTCGCCGACGGCTTGCCGGTCCGTGGGGCGGAGCTCCTCGCGCGCGGCGCGCTCCCCGCGGCCCGCCGCCAGGCCGAGCGCCTCGAGCCCGTCCGGCTCGGCACGCCCGAGGGCCGCACGCTGCGCCGCCGCCTGCTCGACGCCTACCGCGCTCGGGCCGACGCCCTCGAGCAGTACCGGCAGGCGCTGCGCCGTGGCGAGGTCGAGGACCTCGCGCTGGTCGAGGCGCTCGGGGCGCAGCGACGGGCGGAGGACGACATCGCCGCGATCGCCGCCGAGATCGAGGCGCTCGTCGGCGGCGGCGTTTGACGGATCCACACCCGTCGACTACCGCTAACCGCGTGATCCTGGTGATCGACAACTACGACTCGTTCACCTTCAACCTCGTGCAGTACCTGGCCGAGCTCGGGGCGCGGGTCGAGGTGTTCCGGAACGACGCGATCGACCTCGCCGGCATCGAGGCGCGCGCGCCCGAGGGGCTGCTCCTGTCGCCCGGGCCCGGGACGCCGGACGGAGCGGGGATCACGCTCGCGTGCATCGAGCGGTTTCAGGGACGCTTCCCGATCCTCGGCGTGTGCCTCGGCCACCAGGCCATCGGGCAGGCGTTCGGCGGGAAGGTAGTTCCGGCCGCGCGGCTCATGCACGGGCGCACCTCGCCCATCGTGCACGACGGGCGCGGCGTGTTCCGTGGGCTGCCGAGCCCGTTCACCGCGACGCGCTACCACTCGCTCGTGGTCGAGCGCGAGTCGCTGCCCGACGTGCTCGAGGTGACGGCGTGGACCGACCGCGACGAGCTCATGGGGATCCGCCACCGGACGCTGCCGGTGGAGGGCGTGCAGTTCCACCCAGAGTCGTTCCTCACCGACCACGGTCACGAGCTCTTGCGGAACTTCCTCGGCATGCTCCCCGAGGGGGGGCGGCGCGCTTCCTCCGGAGCGGAGGCGGCGTGAGCGAGATCCTCGCGGAGGCCGTGCGGTCGGTCGTCGAAGGGCGCGACCTCGACGCGCAGACCATGGAAGGGGCCGTCGAGGCCATCCTCGGCGGAGAGGCCACCGAGGCGCAGATCGCCGCGCTCGCCGTCGGGCTGCGCATGAAGGGCGAGACCGCCGCCGAGATCGCCGCGGCGGCGCGGGTCATGCGGCGGCGGTGCGACGCGGTGGAGGTCGCGGGGGCGGGCGAGGTCGTGCTCGACACGTGCGGCACCGGCGGCGACGGCGCCGGGACGTTCAACCTGTCCACCGCGTCCGCCATCGTCGCGGCGGCGGCGGGCGTCCGCGTGGCCAAGCACGGCAACCGCGCCGTGTCGTCCCGCGCAGGCAGCGCCGATGTGCTCGAGGCGCTCGGCGTGCGCATCGACGTCGACCGGGCCGTCGTCGTGCGCTCGGTGCGCGAGGTCGGCATCGGGTTCCTGTTCGCGCCGGCGCACCACGGCGCGCTCCGGCACGCGGCGCCCGTACGGCGCGCGCTCGGCGTCCGCACCTTCTTCAACCTCCTCGGCCCGCTGTCGAACCCCGCCGGCGCGACGCACCAGCTCGTCGGCGTGTACGATCCGGACCGCGCCGAGCAGATGGCCGAGGTGCTCGGCCTGCTCGGCGCTCGCCGCGCCTGGGTGGTGCACGGCGAGGGCGGGCTCGACGAGGTCTCCCCGGCGGGCCCGACGCGCGTCGCGCTCCTCGAGGCGGGCTCGGTGACGTGTCGCGAGGTGCGCCCCGAGGACTTCGGCCTCGCGCCCGTTCCGCTCGAGGCCCTCGCCGGAGGGGACGCAGCGGCGAACGCCCGCATCATCCGGGCGATCCTCGGAGGCGAGCCGGGTCCGCGGCGGACCGCCGTCGTCCTGAACGCGGCGAGCGCGCTCCTCGTCGCGGGCGCGGCGGCCGATCCGAAGGAAGCGTCGGCGCGGGCGAGCGAGGCGATCGACTCGGGGGCGGCGCGACGCACCCTCGAGGCGTGGGTCGAGCTCACGCAGAGCGGCTGAGCCGCCACGTGCGGGACCATGCCGGACTACCTCGCCGAGATCGTGGCCCGGAAGCGACGCGAGCTCGCGCGGCGCCGGCGGCGCGCGCCCCTCGTCGCGGCGGCGCTCGCGGCCGTGCCACACGATCCGGATCGCGGCGCGCGCGCGGTCCGTGCGCTCCGGCGGCCGGCGGGGGAGCTGCCGCGCGTCATCGCCGAGGTGAAGCTCCGGAGCCCGAGCGCCGGCGTGATCCGGCCATGGGCGCCGGGCGAGGTGGTCTCGGTCGCGCGCGCCTATGCGCGAGGCGGCGCCGCGGCCGTGAGCGTGCTCGCGGACGGGCCCGGCTTCGGCGGCTCGCCGCTCGACGTGCGGCGCGTGTCGCAGGCGGTGGACGTGCCGGTGCTCTTCAAGGAGTTCGTGCTCGACCCGGTGCAGGTCGAGATCGCCCGGGCGGTCGGTGCGTCGCTCGTCCTGCTCCTGGTCCGGGCGCTCGGCGACGGCGAGCTGCGCGCGCTGGTCGCCGCGGTGCGCGAGGCCGGGATGGAGCCCGTGGTCGAGGCGGCCGACGCCGGCGAGCTCGACCGGGCCCTCGACACCGGCGCGACCGTCGTCGGGGTCAACGCCCGCGATCTCCGCACCTTCCGGGTGGACGTAAAGGCGGCCGGCCGTGCCCTGTCGCGGGTGCCGGCCGACCGGGTGGCCGTTTTCATGAGCGGCGTGCACGACCGGGCAGGGTTCCGCAGGGTGGCCGAGGGCCTGGCCGACGCCGTTCTGGTCGGAGAGGGGTTGATGCGAGCCCCCGATCCGGAGGAAAAACTCCGCGAGATGCTGGGGCGACCACTCCGATGACTCGACGCAAGGAGACACTGCTGGTCACGGGCGCGGCGGGGACCGTCGGCAACTACGTCGTGGGGCTCGCCGAGGCCGCCGGCTTCCGCGTCATCGCGAACGACCGGACGGCGGCCGGCGTGCGCGTGCCGACGCGCGGGGAGGTCCGCCCCGGCGACCTGCGCTCGCCCGAGGTCGTGAAGGACCTCGTGCGGGGGTGCGACTTCGTCGTCCACACCGCCGCGCAGATGGAGTCCGGCGCCGAGCCGGCCGAGCTCGCGCGCGCGAACACGGACGTGGTCGTGCAGCTCTACGAGGCGGCGCAAGCGGCGGGGGCGCGGCGGCTCGTGCACATGTCGACGGCCATGCTCTACCAGATCGGCGCGGGCGGCCCGCTCACCGAGGACGCGCCCGTCGCCCCGCGCGGCCCCTTCGGCATGTCGAAGCACGGCGCCGAGGTGTTCCTCCGCGGGCGCACCGAGGCCTCGGCGCTGCCGTGGACGGTCCTGCGCGCGGCGCCGGTGTACGGCCGGCGCGGGCGGCACTTCGCCGCGAGCCTCCTGTCGATCGGGCCGATGCTCCGGCTGATCGCGCCGGTCCTGCCCCGGCCGGCCGGAGGTCCCGACGGGACGATGGTCCACGCCGAGGACGTGGCGCGGGCGCTCCTGTTCGTGCTCGAGCGGGACGAGGCGGCGGGCGAGGTGCTCAACGTCTCGGACGGCGACGTCGTGCCGCTCGGCGACCGCATCACCGATACGTTCCACGCGTACGGCCTGCGGTCGGTGCCGACCGGCAAGCTGCCGCACGTGGTCCTCGAGGGCATGGGCCGCCTCTTCCAGACGCCCGGCGCCTACCACGGCGCCGACGTGACGGCGCTCGCGGCGTGGCGCCTCGTGGTGCTCCGCCATGGCTTGAAGCCCGCCCTGCGGCCGCGTATGGACAAGGAGGCGCTGACGCTGCTCTACGACGACCTCGTGGTGGACGCCTCGAGGCTCCGCCGGCTCGGATGGGCCCCGCGCTTTCCGAGCTTCGTCGAGGGGTGGCGCGAAGTGCTGCGGTGGTATCAGGCCGAGCGTTGGGTGCCGCGATATGCGTGAAGGGACCGACACGCCGGGGTGGCGTCGCGAAGCTCGGGCGCTGGCCGTCCAGGGCCGCCTCATCCTGCGCGGGCTCCGGCGGCCGACCCCCCGGCTGGTCGAGGCGGAGCGGGTCGTGGTCTTCGTCCACGGCTTCATGGCCGCCGGCCCCGTCTTCGATCCGATGCGCGAGCACGTGGAGGAGCGCACCGAGCTGCCCACGGTCGACTTCACGTACGGCCCGCTCGCCACTTTCGAGCAGATCGTCACGAGCTTCGCGGCGCACGTCGACCGCGTCGTCCCGCCGGGCGCGCGGGTCTCGCTCGTCGGCCACTCGCTCGGCGGGGTAGTGGCGCGCTGGTTCCTGCAGGAGCAAGGCGGACACGAGCGCGTCGACCGCATCGTGACGATGGCGACCCCGCACGCCGGGACGGCGAGCGCGCGCTTTGCGCCGGGCTCGATCGCGGCGGCGCTCCGGCCCGGGAGCCCGATCATCGCGCGCCTCGCGGCGGGCTGCTCGGCGCTGCCGGTGCCGCACGTCGCCATCGTGGCGGGCGCCGACCGCATGTGCATGCCGCCCGACAGCGCCGCGTGCCCCGGCGCCGAGGTGCACTGGATCGACGACCTCGGCCACAACGAGATGCTCTTCGACCGCCGCGTGCACGACATCGTGGCGCGCACGCTCGAGTGAGGGCGTGAGGTCCGTCAAGCCTCGGACGGCCGCGCCGCCGCGAAGCGTACGCGGAAGGTGGCGCCGTGGCCGGGGTCGCTCTCGACTTCGACGGTCGCGCCGTGCTGGCCGGCGATCTGCTCGACGAGGGCGAGGCCCAGGCCGACCCCGTGGGGGCGGCCCGAGTAGAAGGTCTCGAAGAGGTGGCGGCGGGTCTTGGCGTCGATGCCCGGGCCTTCGTCGCGAACCTCGACGGTGGCGCCGCCGTCGTCGGTCGGTGCGACGGTGACGGTGACGGTGCGGTCCGCGGGCGAGGCCTCGAGCGCGTTCTTGAGGAGGTTCCAGACGACCTGGCGGACCTGGTCGGCGTCGATGTGGGCGTGCACGGGCTCGTCGGGAGCGGCGTAGTCGATGCGCACGCGGCGCGACTCGGCGGGGCCGGTGCGGGCCATCTCGACGACGTCTCCGACGAGCCTGGCGAGGTCCGCCGTCGCGCGGACGGGCTCCTTGGGTCGACCGACCTGGAGCATGGTGGTGACGAGGTCGTCGAGGCGCTCGACCTCCGCGAGGACGATGCCGAGCAGCCGCGCGTCCTCCTCGTCGAGGGGTGACTCGCGTACGAGCTGCACGGAGCCCGAGATGGAGCTGAGCGGGTTGCGGATCTCGTGGGCGAGGCCCGCGGCGAGCCGGCCGAGCGCGGCGAGGCGCTCGGCGCGCTCTGCCGCGGCGCGCAGCTCGGCGATCTCGGTCAGGTCCTGGAAGGTGATCAGCGCTCCGCCGACCTCGCCGTCTCGGGCGACGAGGGGCGTGCGCGCGTACCCGATCGGGAACTCGGTGCCGTCCGGCCGGCGCGCCGTCCCCTCGCCGCGGGGCTCCGACAGCTCGTTGGACGGAGGCCCGTCCTCGACGGGCAAGAGCGAGGAGACGGGCTTCCCCACAAGGGACTCGGCCGAGGTCCTGAACATCGCAGCGGCGGCCGGGTTGGCGGTGCGCACGCGGCCTTCGAGGTCGGTCGTCAGGAGCCCCGAGCCGAGCGAGCGGACGATGTCGTCGTTCAGGCGCGCGAGGCTGGCCACGTCCTCGGCGGCTCGGCGAAGCTCGCCTCCCGCTCGCCGGAGCCGCCCGGCCAGGTTGCCGGCGAGCAGCGTGACGACCATGAGCCCCACGACGTTCGTCATCAGCGCGAAGCCCGTCGCCTCGGCGTCGAGCAGGTAGCGCGCGGGCTCCTGGTCGGGAGGGTGGGGCAGCCACCCGTTCGCCACGCTCGTGCCCGTGACGACGTAGAAGAGGACGGCCGCCACGCCGGTGGCCTGCGTCGCGCGTGGGCCGACGACGATGGCCGCCGCCAGGATCGCGACGCCGTAGAGGAACGTGAACACGCTGGCGACGCCGCCCGACACGTAGACGAGGCCGGTCACGAGCAGCACGTCCCAGGCGAGCTGCACCCCGGCGACCGCGCGCGGGGATGGAGAGCGGAGCAGCCGGATCGCGAGCGCCAGGGTCATGCCGAACGTCGCGGCGATCAGCAAGAGGAGCGTGCGCGGCGTGAACCCCTCGAAGCCCCGGTCGGGCTCGACGGCGAGCAGCAGCGTCCCACCGAGCAGGAAAGAGGCGACGACGAGGCGGCCCGCCATGAGCCACTGCAGGCGGCGGCGCAGGGTCCGCGCCTCTGCGCCGGCGGCGTCGGCCGGAGGCAGGTCGGTCACGTCAGTGCGAAGAGACCTTGCCGGCGAGGTCGAAGATGGGGAGGTACATGGCGATGAGAATGAAGCCGACGATGCCGCCGATGACGACCATCATGATCGGCTCGAGCATCGAGGTCAGGGCGGCCACTGCCACGTCCACCTCGTCCTCGTAGAAGTCGGCGATCTTGTTGAGCATCTGGTCGAGGGCGCCCGTCTGTTCGCCTACCGAGATCATCTGCACGACCATCGACGGGAAGACCTTCGTCTCGAGGAGCGGATCGGCCATGGTCCGGCCCTCGCGGATTCGCTCTGCCGTCTGGTGGACCGCCGCCTCGACGATGACGTTGCCCGCCGCCTTGCCGACGATGGTCATTGCGTCGAGGATGGGGACACCGGACGACAGGAGGGTTCCGAGGGTCCGAGTGAAGCGCGCGACGGCGATCTTGCGCATGACCGGACCGAGGATGGGCGCGGTCAAGAACAGCCTGTGCCAGAACTGTTTCCCCCCCTTCGTGCCGTAGCTGTACACGATGCCGGCCACGGTGCCGAACATGCCGAGGAGGATCCAGATGATGTTCCCGACGAACCACGCGGAGAGATTGATGATGAACAACGTCGGGCCGGGCAGCGTGTCCTCGCCGCCGAAGTCGGCGAACATGCCCTGGAAGGCGGGGATGACCCACGTGAGCAGGACGAAGACGACGGCGATGGCGACACAGAGGACGACGAGCGGGTACACCATCGCGCTGCGGACCTGCCGCTTCAGCTTGACGCGCTTCTCGATGTAGACGGCCAGGCGGTTGAGGATCGTGTCGAGGATGCCGCCCGTCTCGCCCGCGTGGACGAGGTTCACGAACAGCTCGTCGAACACCCGCGGGTGGCGTCTGAGCGCGTCGGAGAAGGTCGAGCCCTGCTCGACCGTGTGCTTGATGTCCTTGAGGATCTTGTTGAACGCCTTGTTGTCGCCCTGCGCCGAGAGGATCTCCAGGCACTGCACGAGCGGAAGCCCCGCGTCGATCATGGTCGCGAACTGACGCGTGAAGACGACCAGGTCCTTGTCCGAGACCGGCGACCCGAAGGAGATGTTGATCTCCTTCGGCTTCTTCCTGACCTTGACCGGCGTGAGCTGCTGGGACTTGAGCCAGCTCTCCACCATCGTGGCGTCGGCGGCTTCCCTGATGCCCTTGCGCACCTCTCCGGTGCGCGCGCGGGCTTCCCAGACGAACTCGGCCATTCATCCTCCGTCCGGCCTTCCGGACCGGGCGATCCTATTCCATTGCGCCGCGCACAAGCAATTCCCGCGCAGGTGAACCTCGCGGTGGCGACCGTGGCGATCAGCGACGGTACGGGTTGGCGAGCAGGTCGTCCTCGGCCTCGGCCGCCATCTGCGTCTGGCGCGGCCCACCCCGGTCGCGTCGCACGCGCCGATCGCGCCGAACGCGCCGCGGCTCGGCCTCCGCCGGCGGCTCGGTCTCCGCTTCCGTAAGCGCTTCCGTATCCGGCGGGGCTTCGTCCCCGGTGACGGCCGGCCCCATCGTCGTGCCCGTTCGTTGCCCCTCGCCCGCCGCGGGCTCGGTGCCCGCTGCTCCCTCCGTGGTCGCTTCGGCCTGCGCCTCGACCTCCGACTCGGCGCGCGGGGGCGGTCCCTCCTCCGCTGCCGGCGCCGCGAGCACGTCGGGCCCCTCGCTCTCTTCCTCGGGCTCCGAGCCGGAGAGCGCGAGCACGACGCCGCCGATCGCCATGAGGGCCAGCACGATGCCGACGGCGATCCACGACACGCGCTTCGCGGGGGTCGGCTCCCGGAAGGAGTCGGGGCGCGCGGCCCGCGTGACCGCCTCGGGGTCGATTGCGCGGGGCATGCTCACGTGCGAGCCGGAGCCGTCCATCGGCAGCGGCATGAGCGCCTCGCCGAGGTCGCTGTGGCCGAGGTCTTCGATCGACTTGCGGACTCGGTCGTGCTCCTCCGCGACCTTGTCGCCGACGAGCTGCTTGACGACGCTGGCCACCTTCCGCGTGCTCGCGGCGCCGCCCATCTCCTGCGCCGCCTCCTCGAGGGCCTCGATGAGGTCTTCGGTGCTCTGGTAGCGCTGCTCGGGAGGTCGGGCGAGCGCCTTTTCGAGCACGAGGTCGAAGGGCGCGAGCTCGGGCAGCACCGACGAGGGCTTCGGGATCGGCTCGTGGAGGATCTTGTGGAGCGTGGCCGCGTTGTTCTCGCCGCGGAACAGGCGCTGCCCCGTCAGGCCCTCCCAGAGCACGATGCCCATCGAGAACAGGTCCGACCGCTGGTCTGCCTGTCCGGTGGATGCGTGCTCCGGCGCCATGTAGCTGAGCTTGCCCTTGAACTGCCCCTCGCGGGTCGACGACAGGCGCACCTCCGCCTTGGCGACGCCGAAGTCGGTGAGCCGGGCGATCCCGTCGACGCCGACGAGGATGTTGTGCGGTGAGATGTCCCTGTGTACGAGGTTCAGCGTCTCGCCGCGCTCGCCGCGGAGCGAGTGCGCGGCCGCCAGGCCGCTCAGGGCGTCGTGCACGATGCGAACGGTCACCGGGACGGGCAGGCGCTGGCCGCGCTGCACCGCGCTGCGCAGGAGCGCGCCCATGTGGTCACCCTCGATGTACTCCATCACGAGGAAGTAGCCCGCGCCCTGGGTGTCGCTGATGTCGAGCGTCGCCACGACGTTCGGGTGACGGATGCGCGCCGCGAGCCGCGCTTCGTCGAGGAACATGCTGATGAATTCTTCTTCGTGCGCGAGGTGTGGGTGCAGCACCTTCACGGCGACGAGACGCTCGAAGCCCGCCACGCCCTGCGCCCGGGCCACGTAGACGCCGGCCATGCCGCCCGAGGCGAGCTGGGTGAGCACCTCGTAGCGGCCGAGCCGCCGGCCCGACAGGCTCGGCGCGACGTCGGACGCCCCCCGAGCGGAGGTCATGGAAGGGCTCCTTCGATCACGGCCGCGGCACCACCGCCGGGTAGGACACCGAGCGAGGCGCGGACCATGGGTGGCTCCTCTTCGTCCGAGCCGCCCCAGTCGGTGAGGAGCGCGAGCACCACGCTCAGGGCGGCGAACCCCGCGGTGGCTCCGATGAGCACGTTGGTCCGGAGCTCCTTCGCCTGGCCCTCGTCGAGCCGGTCCTGGGTCGGGTCGTCCTCGTACGCGTCGACCCCGTCGAGGGCATCGAGGCCCGACCAGACGGTCGCGGCTGCGAGGCCCACGGTCACGACGCCGCTCACGAGGAACAGCGCCGGCGGGAGGCCGCCGCCGTCCGGCGGACCGTCCGGGCCGACCGGCGTGGGATCGGTCGGCTCGACCTCGGGGTCGACCTCGGGCTCGACCTCGGGCTCGGGCGCCGGCGGAGCCTCGAAGGAAAGCTCCCTCTGCTCGCCTGCGGCCCCCGTCACCGTCTCTCGGGCGTCGCCCGTCTCGAAGTGCGCCGTCACCGAGTGATCGGAGTCCGGCTCGACGAAGAACGAGGGGTGGTCGACCACGGCGCCGTCCACGATCAGCGAGCACCCGTCGCACCGGACGTCCACCCGGACGTAGCGGCTCTCGGCGCGCGAGAGCACCCCGTCCGCCGCGCGCTGCGCCCGGGCGTCGTCGGGGTACCGATCGCGCAGGTGCAGCGCCAGGCTGGCGGCGCGCAGGTCGTTGTCGGCACGCTGGTGGGAGCGAACGGCCTGCATCAACGCAGCCGGCGACGGGGCGAGCCGATCGGCGGTCTCGAAGTACTGGGCGGCCTGGCGGTAGTTGCGCGCCAGGTAGGCCGACGATCCCCGGTCGTACGCTTCGGCGGCCGCCTGCTGGTCGGCGGCGCTGACCTCCCCGTCCTGCGCGGAGGCCACGGGCCTCCACGCGATCAGGATGAGCGCGAAGAGGATGCAACGCCCAACGGGCGCGATCGCCGATGGCCCCCGAGCCGACACGGAAATTCCTGTGGAATGATGGACGTGAGCGGGACGTGGAGTCAAGCCGTCCGTGCGTCGCGTATTAATCGGCCGAGCGGCCGGTCACGCCCGCCGCTGCCCGCCCCCGATGGGGGAGCCGTGCTCGATCATGCTCTGCAGCTCGGCCACGTCGCCCGAGTGCGCCAGGGCCTCTTCCAGGGAGATGAGGTTGCGCGTGAACAGGTGGTAGAGCGACTGGTTCATCGTCTGCATCCCGCTCACGCCCTGGCCCATCTGCATGGCGGAGTAGATCTGATGCACCTTGTCCTCGCGGATCAGGTTCCGGATCGCGTGGTTCGGGATCATGACCTCGCACGCCATGACCCGCCCGGGCCCGTCGGAGCGGGGAAGCAGGATCTGGCTGATGACGGCCTGCAGGACGAAGGACAGCTGCGCCCGGATCTGCGGCTGCTGGTGCGGCGGGAACACGTCGATCACGCGGTTGATCGACTGGACGGCGTTGTTCGTGTGCAGGGTGGCGAAGACGAGGTGGCCGGTCTCCGAGATGGTCATCGCCGACTCGATGGTCTCGAGGTCGCGCATCTCGCCGATGAGCACGACGTCCGGGTCCTGGCGCAGGACGTACTTGAGCGCCGTCGGGAACGAGGACGTGTCCATCCCGATCTCGCGCTGGTTCACGACGCACAGCTTGTTCGGGTGGAGGAACTCGATCGGGTCTTCGATGGTGATGATGTGCTGGCGCGTCTCGGTGTTGATCTTGTCGATCATGGACGCGAGCGTGGTGGACTTGCCGCTTCCGGTCGGTCCGGTGAGCAGCACCAGCCCGCGCGGCAGCTCGCACAGGTCCGCGACCACGGGCGGAAGCCCGAGCTCCGAGAACGTCTTGATCTTGAAGGGGATTGCCCGGAACGCCCCAGCGACCGCGCCACGCTGCGTGAAGATGTTGGCCCGGAACCGCGAGAGCCCCTTCACGCCGAAGGAGAGGTCGAGCTCGTTGTGCTTCTCGTACTTGACCTTCTGCTCTTCGGTCATCACCGAGTAGCACAGCTGCTTGGTCTCGACCGGCGTGAGCGGCGCGGTCTTGAGCGGCACCATGGCGCCGTCCAGCCGGAGCTGCGGAGGGGAGCCGGCGGTCACGTGGAGGTCCGACGCGCCGCGCTCGATCATCACCCGCAAGAGCTGATGGAGCGTGATCCTGGGCCGCTCGTCTTCCATGCGGCGACCATACCAGAGCTGGCACTTTCCAGGCGCAGTGAATTCCGCCCGGGGCCGCGCCGCCTCGTCAGATCTCCACCTTGGTCCACAGGCCGCGCCGCATCCACTCCTTCTTCCGATCGGTCCGGGTCACGATCCGGGCGGCGGACCATGCGGCGAGCAGCGCACCCTCGATCCCGAGCCCAGGGGCGACCTGGTGGTTGCACAGGAGCAGGCGCCTCACGGGGGTGCGGACCGGCAGCGCGCAGACCCCGAGCGCGGTCGTGACAGGGTAGCCGTGGACCGGGCGCATGGTCGCCGGTCCGCGCGTCCAGCGGTCGTCGAGCTCGACGCTCTCGCCCGTCACCGCGTCCTGCGGTGGCCGTCCGTCATGGGGCGAGTCCACGAGGAGCACGTGCTTGCCGAGGAAGGGGACGAGCTCGCCGAGCGATCCGAGGATGCGCTCGCGCAGGGCCTCCACGTAGCCTGCCACCTCTTCGACCGCCCGGCGCGGCACGAGCGCCTCGACGCACAACAGGCGCCGCCCCTCGGCGTCGGCCGGGTGCGCCTGGACCCGCAGCAGGTTCTCGCCCGCCGGAGGGCGGCGCGCGTCGCGGAGGAAGAAGACGTCGCGCGCCATCCCGACGGGCACGCACTCGGCCGCCACCAGGACGTTGAGCGTGTAGCGGTAGTACCGGAGCTGAGGCTCCCCGCGGCGCTCGAACACCTCCTCGTAGGGGCTCCGATCGGGGAGCAGACGCAGCATGGCGGACAGCTCGCCTCCGGACACGACGAAGTCGCACCCGATCTCCTCGCCCGAGACGGCGAGCCGCACGCCGCGCGCGACGTTGCGGCGCAGGAGGATCCGGTCCGCCTTCTCGTCGTGGCGGAGCTCACCGCTGTGGGTCTCGAGCCGGTCGATCAGCATCCGCTCGAGCGTGAGATAGCCACCCTCGAGGACGGCGGCGCCGCGCCGCCACGCCGTGAACAGCCGCGCGATCCGGAGCGGCGTCGAGTGATCCGGGTCCATCCCGTCGGCGAACCTCACCGGCGCGCCCACGACGCTCCGGAACGGGTGCTCCTCCGGGAGCTCGCCGAGCAGGTCCGGACCTTCGCCGTCGCGGCCGAAGGGTTGGTGCGCCGCGGCGCGGGCGAGCTCCCGCCGCTCGAAGAACGTCTCGGGCGGCCACACGAGGTCTCGGTCGACCAGCGCGTCGAAGTCCTGCGAGACGCGGTCGACCCGGCGGAGGAAGTCCTCCACCGGCCGCTTCACCTCCGGGAATTCGCGCTCGATCTCGCGCTCGAGATCGGAGTCGTCGAGCGCGAGGTCGACCCGGCTGCCGGGCAGGGCGACCTGGAGGATCGGGTCGATCTGGGTCGCGTGGCGGCGGAAGGTCTGGTGGAGGGCGAGCTCGCTCATCACGCGCCGGGCCACCGGCGACTGCGCCCCCAGGAACGTGAAGGGCGCACGCGGCAGGGCGACGCCGCCGGCGCAGTAGTCCGCCCGAGGCTCGTCCTGCCCGAGCACGAGCACGCGGAAACCGCGCTTGGCGAGCAAGGCGCCCGACACCAGCGACGGCAGGCCCGTGCCGAGGACGACGACGTCGTAGAAGCTCGCGGGCATGGCGCCTCAGTCTTCGAGCGGCGGGTAGACGAGCGCGCTCAGGTGGTCGGGGCTCGGGACTCGCATGCGCAGCTCGTCGCCGAGCTCGATGTGCTTCGTCGCGATCCAGTCCACGACCTGCGGCAAGAGGCGGTGCTCGACCTTCTGAATGCGCGCGTGGAGGCTCGCGGCGTCGTCCGACAGGAGGACCGGGACGGCGGCCTGCGCGAGGATGGTGCCGGTGTCGACGCCCTCGTCGACGACGTGCACGGTGCACCCGCTGATGCGCACACCCGCGGCGATCGCCTGCTCGGTCCCGTCCTTGCCGGGGAAGGCGGGCAGGAGCGACGGGTGGACGTTGATGATGCGGCCGCCGAAGCGAGTCAGCATCGGGCGGCCGACGATGCGCATGAACCCGGCGAGCACGATCAGCTCCGGCGACAGCCCGGCGACGGCCTCGGCGAGCGCCTCGTCCCACGCCTCGCGCGAGGGGTGGGCCTTCGGGGAGACGACGCGCGTCGGGATGCCGCGCTCCTCGGCGAAGACGAGCGCGCCCGCGCCGGCCTTGTCCGACACGACCCCGGTCAGGCGCGCGGCGCAGCGGCCGGCGTCGATGGCGTCGGCGAGCGCGCGGAGGTTCGAGCCGCGCCCCGATGCGAGCACGACGGTTCTCATTCGGAGAAGGCTACACGTTCGTCGCCGGTCGCGCCCGGGCGCGCGACGACCGTGCCGATGAGGTGTGCCTCTTCACCCGCCCCGGCGAGCGCGTCCCCGACCGCGTCCGCGTCGGCCGGCGCGACCGCGAGCACGAGCCCCACGCCCATGTTGAAGGTGCGGCGCATCTCTGCCTCGTCCACCCGACCGGCCTCGCGGACGAGATCGAAGACGGGGGGGCGGGGCACGGAGCCGAGGTCGACGTCGGCCCCGAAGCCGTCCGGGAGCACTCGAGGGAGGTTCCCCGGGATCCCGCCGCCGGTCACGTGGCAGATCGCACGCACGTCGCCGGCCCCGAGCGCGGCCTGGACCGCCCGGGCGTAGATGCGCGTCGGGCGGAGCAGCGCTTCGCCGATGGTCTCGCCGAGCCGCTCGTCGTGCTCGTCGAGCCGGCGGCCGGCCCGCTCGAGGAGCGCCTTGCGCGCCAGGCTGTAGCCGTTCGAGTGCAGCCCCGACGACGCGACGCCGATCAGCGTGTCGCCCTCCCGCACGCGCGCGCCGTCGAGGATCCGGGAGCGCTCCACGACGCCCACGGCGAAGCCGGCCAGGTCGTACTCGCCGTCCGCGTAGAAGCCGGGCAGCTCGGCCGTCTCGCCGCCGAGCAGCGCGCAGCCCGCCTGCTCGCACCCGGCCGCGATGCCCTTCACGACGGCCGCGGCGCGGTCCACGTCGAGCCGGCCCGTCGCGAAGTAGTCGAGGAAGAACAGGGGGCGGGCGCCCGTCGTGACGACGTCGTTCACGCACATCGCGACGAGGTCGACACCCACCGTGTCGTGCACGTCCATCTGGAAGGCGATCTCGAGCTTGGTCCCGACGCCGTCGGTACCGCTCACCAGGACCGGGTCCTCCATGCCGGCCGGCAACGCGCACAGGCCGGCGAACCCCCCCACGCCCGCGAGCACTTCGGGGATGCGGGTCCTCGCCGCGAGCGGCTTGATCCGCTCGACCAGCGCGTCGCCCGCGTCGATGTCCACTCCCGCGTCTCGGTACGTCAGCCCCGACATGGCGCGGAGGCTAGCACGGACGCTCAGAACCGGTGGCGGAGTACGAGGGAGCCGGGCCCGACCCCGACGGTCGCCGCGGGCGGCTCGTCGTCCTGCCCGGTGACGAGGAAGTAGACCGCGACCCCGGCGGCGGCCGCGGCGCCGACGAAGAAGAGGTCGGCGGCGAGCGCGTTGGCCCGCTGGGCGTCCGCGACGGCCTCGCCGTCCGCCTGCAGATCGGCGATGTCGGGGTGGTCGGGGGGCAGGGCGTGGATCTCGGCGACGACGTCGTCGAACTCCGCCTCCTGCGAGAGCGCGGCGGCGCCGAACGCGATCCCGACCGCGAGCGCCCCGACCGCGACGCCGCCGGCGACCCACGTGAGCAGCGGGACCCGCAGGCCGCCCTCGCTCGGCGGCGGTGCGGAGGCAGGCGCCGGGCCCGACTCGGCCGCGCCGGGCCCCGGTGCGCCGAGCCCGCGGGAGGTGTCGGTGGGATGCGTTGTCCCCGCCTCCTCGCCCGGCCGGCTGTGGACCGTGACGGACCCGCCCCGCTCGACCTCGACGCGCTCCTCCTGGACGGAGCCGTCGGGGTGCCGGAGCTCCACGATGTGCGGTCCCGGGTTGACCTCGGCAGGCCGGCTCAGCGGCGTCTGACCCATCGACGCGCCGTCGAGGAAGATCATCGAGCCGGGCGGCCCCTCGACGCGAACCTGCCCCAGGGCCGCGCGCGCCTGGCCGAGCGCGCGCTCCACCTCGGCGCGCCGCTCGGGGGCGACCTCGCCCGACTCGCGGAGGTAGCGCTCGAAGTGCTCGGACGCCTCCACGGGGCGGCCCATCTCCACGTAGCAGTTGGCCATGTTGACCAGCACGCTCGGGTGCGGGCGGATGCGGTACGCGTCGCGGAACTCGTCGAGCGCGCGCCCGAAGTCACCCGCCTGGAACAGGCGCACGCCGGCGTCGAAGTGCCTGCGGGCCTCCGCTGCGTCGTCCTGCGCCAGCGCGTGCGCGGGGACGACGAGGGCGGCCATCAAGACGACGGTCGAGGCGAAGCGGTGCACGTGCGCGGTATACCCAAGTCGCGCCGCCTGAAGCAACCGCTGCACCTCAGTACGGGTTGTCGGTGACGAAACCGGCGCCGCCCATGGAGGAGGCGCGCATCGTCGACGGGCGGGAGCGCATCTGCGTCGGGCGCGGCCGGCGCGTCTGACGCGGCGTGCGGCGCGCCGCCGGCTCGGGCCGGGCCTGGACGTTCGGGGTGAGGCGCAGCGTGACCGTGCGATCGCGGTCGAGCGAGACGGCCTCGGTCGCGTCCTGGTAGCCCTGGGCGCTCGCCGACAGGCGATGGGTGCCGCCGCGCGCGAGCGCGGCGTCGAACGGGTTGGCGATGGGCGTGCCGTCCATGCGGAGGGTCGCGCCGGCCGGAAGGGTGCGGACCCGCAGCCGCACCGTCGCCGGCGTGGGCGCGGGCTCGGGCGCGGGGACCGGGCCGCGGCGGGGGCCGCGGCGGCAGGCTCCTCCGGCGCGGGCTCGGCGGAAGGCTCCGTCTCGGCCACCTGCGCGGCCGGCTCGGCCTGCTCCGCGGGGGCCGTCGCCGGCTCTTGCGGCGCGGGCCCGGCGGCGGGCTCCGCCTCGGCCACCGGTGCCTCGGTGGGGGGAGAGGCGGTCGTGGTCGCCGGCTCGTCCTCCCACGCGCGCTCGGGCTCGGCGTCGCCGCTCGTCGCGAGCGCGACCACGACGATCAGGATCACCGCCACCGCACCGATGCCTCCGAACAGGAGCGTGCGGCTCGAACGCTGCACGGGTAGGGCCGGCTCCGCTGCCGCGTAGCCGGGCTCGGGCGTGAGCCGATCGGCGACCCGTCCTCCCGGCGACTCGGGCTCGGGCGCGGCCTCGGCGGGAGCCGGCGCCGCCGGGCCCGCGGCCCACGCACCCGCCTCTGCATCGACGCCGTTGCCACCGCTCGCGGGTGCGTCGGCCTCCGGCTCGTCGTCCCACGTCTCCCAAGACGCGCGGAACCTCTCGGCGAGCTTGTCCGCCTCGCTCGCCGACAGCGCACCTGCCCCCCAGCTCCCGTCTGCGCCGTCGTCCTTGGCCGCGGCGGCGCCGTCGTCGGGCGGCTGCTCGTCCTGCGCGCCGGCGGCGCCGCCCTCGGGCGGGTGCTCGGCCTTCGCTTCGACCGCAGGCGCGTCCTCGCCGCCCCCGGCCTCGGCTGCCGCCGCCGGCCCGCTCTCGACCGTCCTGTCCTCGACCGTCTGCTCGCCGCCCCTGTCGGCGAGGCCGTCGGTCCGCTCCGCGCTCCCGGTTTGCTGCGCGCCGCTCATTCCACTCCTGCGAACGGACAGCGTACCACCCGGGGAGGGGGCCGCCAATCGGCAGTGTTTCGCGGGCTCACGCCTTTTGGGGGAACAGCTCGGCGAGCCGGTCGTCCCACTCGTCGGCGACGGTGGCGATGGTGTGCAGGAGGTCCTCGAACTCCTCGTAGTCGAGGCCGCTCAGCCGCCGGAGCGCGCGCAGGTAGACCGCGTCCCGGTCCTTGTCGATGGCGAAGGCGCCGTCGCTCGTGACCAGGAAGTTGAGCTCGAGCAGGCGGCGGTAGAAGGTCTCCCGATCCTCCCGTGGCACCTCCATGATCTTCGAGAGGAAGAGCAGGATGCCGTGCTCCTCGAGCACGTTGATGCCCACGGTGGCCGAACCGCGGCGGACGTCGGTGTACCCGTCCTCGTCGAGCGGCTCGAGGTCCACGCCGACGGCCTCGCCGAAGCGCCGGATGTAGTCGTTGACCATCTCCGTGGCGTCGCGATAGACCCGCGCGGTCTGCCGGTCCTGATAGATGGGCGTGTCGCTCACGTGCCTACCCCTCCGCCTGGCTGGACGGCACGCATCGTAGACCCGCGTAACGTGTCGCACAAGGGACAGACCGCGCTGCTCCTCCTCTCGGCCGTCGGGGCTCTCGTCGGGGGTTGCGGGGACGACGAACCGACCGGTGCCGGCGTCGATCGGGCGCCCGATCCGGTCGAGCTGTCCACGCTCCCGGACCGAGCGCGGGCGTTCGCCTTGCCGCTCGACGAGGTCGAGGCGCTCCACGGAGCCGCCGCCGACCGCGCGTCCGAGGCCGAGGCGACGGAGGAGGGCGTCCGCTGGGCACGCGCGGCCGCCGAGCTCGCCCGCGCCGTCGCGGCCCGCCGCTCGGACGAGGAGTGGCTCGGGCGCGCGCGAGCGCATCTCGTCGAGGCGTCGCGCCGCAAGGCTCTCGAAGGCGCGTGCGAGGCCGCGATCGACCTCGCACGGCTCGAGGCGGTCGACGCCGGCGATCTCGAAGCCGCGTACGCGGTCGCCTACCGCACCGCGCGCCGGTTCGCGGACGCGCGCGCGTCGCACGGCGAGTGCCTGGCCGAGGCCCGACGCATGACCGAGGTCCTCGGGCCGCACCGCCCCGGAGCGGCGCTCCTCGCGGCCATCGACGCCGATCCGGACGCGGACGATCCGAGCGCCAGCCTCGCGGCCGACGAGGACGAGCTCGACGTGGCGGCCTGGGCCGAGGGGCGCCCCGACATCGGCGGCGCGCGGCTCGAGCGGGTGGACGTGTACGGCGGGCAGGGCGAGTCGGACGGACCGGTCGTGCGGGTGGTGCTCGGCTTCGATCGAGTCGCGGTGTTCGAGCGCGGCGAGCTCGCCCGCGAGCAGGAGCTGCCCCGGCGGCTGTACCTCGACCTCGCGGACACGGCGCTCGGCGACGCGGTGCCGAGGAGCGTTCCGGTGGGCGCGGCGGGTCTCTTTCGGGTTCGCGCCGCGCCCTTCGAGCCCGGCGTGACCCGGGTCGTGTTCGATCTGACGGACGACGCGCGCTACGCGACGTTCTTCCTGACGGACCCGTACCGCATCGTCGTCGACTTCGAGCGCGGCGCACCTTCGGGTCCCGTCGCGACGGCGGACCAGGGCAGGCGCGTCCGCACGGTGGTGCTCGATCCGGGACACGGCGGCAACGAGTACGGTGCCCGCCACGCCGGCCTGACGGAGTCACACCTGACCCTCGACATCACGCAGCGGGTCGCGGCGATCCTCGAGCGGCGCCTGCCGGAAGCCCGCATCCTGATGACGAGGCACCGCGACGAGGTCGTCTCCCTCGAGCGACGGGTCGCGTTCGCGAACGCCGTCTCGGCCGACGCGTTCGTCTCCATCCACCTGAACGCAGCCGACGATCCCGTGGAGCACGGCGGCGTGGCGACGTTCGTGCTCGACACCACGAACGACCGCCAGGCGATCCGGCTCGCGGCGCGCGAGAACGGCACGAGCACGCAGGAGGTGACGGGGCTGCAGCGGATCCTCGCCGGTCTGCACCGCGAAGATCAGCTCGCCGAGTCGCGCGCGCTCGCGGCTCTCGTGCAGACCGGGACGCTCGCCGGCGGCCGCCGCGTGCTGCCGGAGCTGCCCGATCGGGGGGTGAAGAGCGCGATGTTCTACGTGCTGGTCGGCGCGCGGATGCCGGCCATCCTCGTCGAGGCGTCGTTCCTCACGCAGCCCGAGGAGAGCCGTGCGCTCGCGCGGGCGGGCTACCGACAGTCGCTCGCCGAAGGGATCGCCGAGGGCGTCGTGCGCTGGGCTCGCGGCGAGTGAGCTGCCGCACGGGGAATTCGCACCCACCGTCGCGAGCTGTCACCCTGGCCTGGTCGGGGTTGACGAGGCGGAGCTTCGCCTCATGCACCCCACGAGGGCACGGCCCACCTGACGGGAGAACCGAGCGAAGGGAGACGCGAGCCGATGAGGATGCTGCTGGGAGGCGAGTGGGTGGACCGCGCCACGAGGGTCGAGGTGCACGACCCGTGGGACCGATCGCTCGTGGACACCGTGCCGCAGGCCACGCCGGCCGACCTCGACCGGGCGATCGAGAACGCCGTGGAGGGCGCGAGGATCTCACGGCGGACCACGGTCTATGCGCGCGCGACGATCCTGCGCGACACGGCGAACCTCGTCGAGGCGCGCTCCGAGGCGTTCGCCACGATGATCGCGCGCGAGGGCGCCAAGACCATCCGCGAGGCGCGCAAGGAGGTGTCGCGCGCCGTCAACACGCTGAACGTCTCGGCCGATCAGTCGAAGCGCGTCGTCGGCGAGACGATCCCGTTCGACTCGTTCCCGGGCGGTGAGGGACGCCGCGGCTGGTTCGAGCGCGTTCCCGTCGGAGTCGTGGCGGCGATCACGCCCTTCAACGACCCGCTGAACCTCGTCTGCCACAAGGTCGGCCCGGCCATCGCATCGGGAAACGCCGTGGTGTTGAAGCCGGCCACCGTCACGCCGCTCACGGCGCTGATGCTGTGTGAGGCGTTCGTCGAGGCGGGGCTGCCGTCGCCCGTGCTCCAGTGCGTGACCGGCGACGCACGCCGGATGGGCGACGCGCTCGTCACCGACCCGCGCGTGCGGATGATCTCGTTCACGGGAGGCGTCGAGACGGGGCGCGCGATCGCGCACAGGGCGGGGCTGAAGAAGATCGGAATGGAGCTCGGATCGAATTCGCCCGTGGTCGTGTGGGAGGACGCCGACTTCGACTGGTCCGTCGAGACGTGCGTGTCGGGAGCGTTCTGGGCCGCGGGCCAGAACTGCATCGGCGTCCAGCGGCTGTACGTGCACGACCGCATCTACGACCGCTTCCGGGACGCGTTCGCGGAGAAGGCGGCGGCCTACCGGCTCGGTCCGAAGCTCGACGAGTCCACCGACATGGGGACGCTCATCGACGAGCGTTCGGCCGAGCGGGTCGAGGGCTGGGTCCGCGAGGCGCGGGCCGCGGGGGCGCGCGTGCTCACCGGCGGTGAGCGCGAGGGGTGCAGCATGCGGCCGACCGTGCTCGAGAACGTTCCGCTCGACGCGAAGGCGCACCGCGAGGAGGTGTTCGGCCCGACGGTGAACCTCTACCGCGTGAGCGACCTCGACGACACCATCGCGCAGGTGAACAGCCTGCCGTTCGGGATCAACGCGGCCATCCTGACGCAGAGCGTGGACGTGGCCTTCCGCGCGGTCGACGAGCTCGAGGCGGGGACGGTGCTGGTGAACGACTCGACCGACTACCGCCTCGACGCCATGCCCTTCGGCGGCGTCAAGAACAGCGGCATCGGCCGCGAGGGCATCCGCTTCGCCATCGAGGAGATGACCGAGCCGAAGGTCGTCTGCTTCAGGCTGGGCTGACTGTCGCGCCGGGAGTTGCATTGGGGACAGGACCCAATGCAACTCGCTCCCGGGAGTTGCATTGGGGACAGGACCCAATGCAACTCGCTCCGGCCTCGAGCCCCGGAAGCTCACCGGCGGTTGCCGAGCAGACGCAGCAGCATCAGGAACAGGTTGATGAAGTCGAGGTACAGGCGGAGCGCGCCGTACAGGGCGAGCTTGTCGTGCTCGACCTCGCCGGAGGCCGCGAGGGCGCGGATGCGCTGGACGTCGTAGGCGGTGAGCCCGGTGAAGATGACGACGCCCGCGAAGGTGATGAGCCAGTAGAGCATGGGGCTGCCGAGGAAGAGGTTCACCACCATGGCGATGATGAGCCCGATGAGCCCCATGAAGAGGAACGTGCCCCAGCCGGTGAGGTCGCGCTTGGTGAGCGTGCCGTAGACGGCCATGGCGCCGAAGGTGCCGCCGGTCACGAAGAACGTCGTGGCGATCGACGCCTGCGTGTACACGAGGAAGATGACCGACATGGTGAGCCCGTTGACCGCCGCGTAGAACGCGAACGCGCCGGCGGCGACGGGGTAGGGCAGCCGGTGCATCGCGGCCGAGAGCCCGAAGACCAGGACCAGCTCGAAGAGCAACAGGCCGTAGAACACGAACGGCGTGCCGAAGACGAAGTCCATCAGCGGCTCGACCTGCGGGACGGCGAAGGCCACGAGGCCCGTGAGCCCGAGGCCCACCGCCATCCACCAGAACACGTTCGCCATCACGCCCGAGACGACCTCGCCCACCGCGTGAGCGCGCGCCGCCTCGAGCCTCCCCTGGTCGTACCTCGGCTGCATGGGGGCGAGCATGCCACACTTGGCACGGCTTGGCGCGGGGCGTGCGCGGGGGGCTCGGGCCTCCGATTCAGGCCGCGTGGCCGGTGGGGTCGTCGTCGAAGTCGACGACGCGGACGCCGCGGCGGCGCTTCTCCGCCTCGGTGGCGGAGCGGAGGCGCTCGTAGAGGGCCATGACGTCGGTCTTGATGCCGACGATGTCGAGCGTGGGGGTGGTGCGGTCCATGGCCTGCAACACGATGTTGCCGGTGCCGAGCAGGCGCTGTCCGAAGGGGCGCTCGACGACGTAGTCGGTGATCCGGTACAGGTCGATCTGCTCGGTGCGCTTCGACAGCACGCCGGACTCGACGACGATGCGCTCGGTCGTGATGCGGTAGTGCCGCCCGAGCGACCGGAGCCAGAAGAAGAGCGCGGCGATTCCCACCGTCAGCACGCACGCGAGGAGCGCCCCCGCGCTCGGCACGACGGCGGGTCGGCCCTCGAACAGCACCCTCTCCTGCGGCTCGGCGCCCTCGGTCGTCATGACCGATCGCGTACCACGAAGCGTCACACGAGCGCGAGGGCCGCCATGCCGTTGATGAGGACGTGCAGGAGGATCGGGGCGGCGAGGCCGCCCGTCCGAAGGCGCGCCCAGCCGAGGATCCCGCCGTAGAGGGCGACGACGAGGACGAAGGGACCGTAGTGGACGTGCAGGAGCGCGAAGAGGAGGCCGGCCAGCCACGCGGCCCACCAGGGGTTCAGGACCTTCGCCAGCCACGGGACGAGCGCGCCCCGGAACAGCAGCTCCTCGGCGACCGGCCCGAGGATCACGACGGTCCCGACGAAGAGCGCGAGCGCCACGGGCTCGAGCTGCATCTGCGCGAGGAGCTGCAGCGGAGCCTCGGTGGGCGAGGGGGCCTCGAGCGGCGTGAGCGCGACGAGCAGGCCGAGGAGCAGGCCGAGGCGCATCGCCCCCGTCATCAGGTAGAGGGTACCGAGCAGCACCGCGGCCGACACCGACAGCGGCTCGCCGGCGCTCTCCCGGAGGGCACCGCGGCGCCTCGAGCCGTTGCGCAGGAGGAGCGCAAGACCGCCCATCGCCGTCGCCTGGGCGGCGAGCGCCAAGAGGAGCGCGCCGAGGCTCGGGCCGCCGGCGGCGACCCCGAGGGCGACGGCCGTCGCGCCGGCGACCGCCGTGCTGGCGACGAGCACGCCGAGGAAGCCGAGCCAGAACCGGCCGCCCCGCGCGCCCCGGGCCCGCCCCGCGATCCACAACGCGAGGACCCCGGTCAGGAAGGCGCCGAGCGCGCCGATCTGCCAGGGGCCCGCCGGGCCGGTCTCGGGGAGTCGGTCGGTGGGCTCGAAGAGCCCGAGCGCAGCGCCTGCCGCGGGCTCGGCGGCGACCTCGGCCGGCGGGAAGCTCCCCCCGGCGACCCCCGCGAGGAGGAGCACCGCGATCACGGTGTCCGCGACCGCGAGCGCCACCGACGCCACGCGCCAGGGCTTGTCGGCCGGCTCGGGCCGCCGCAGGGCCGCGAGCGCGAGCGCCCACACCAGCGGGACCGTCAAGGCCGGCACCAGGATGCCGAGCAGCATCAGGTGGAAGGCGAGGCGCGCCGTGAGCCTCATCGACAGGTGGTAGGCGCCGGGGCCCGCCGCCGCAAGCCCCGCTCCGGGCACGAAAACGCAGCGATCATGGGACCGGCCAATCTTGCCCGCCCCTCTTCACCGTCCCATACTTCCGGCTCGCGAATGCCCGATTCCACGTCGCAGCCCGAGATCGACCTCGGTCGACTCGCTCCCGGGCTCGGCAGCACCTGCGGGGAGTACCTCGAGTGCTACCGGAGAAGCCTGGAGGAAGCGGTGCGCCTCGGCGAGGGCGGCGTGGCGGTGGCGCGCAAGTACGCCAAGAGCCTGGACGGGCTGCTCGGCGCGCTCTACTGCGCGTCGGACGCGGCGGCGCGGGGGCGGGGCTTCGCGCCGGCGGGGCGCGTCGCGCTGGTCGCCGTCGGCGGCTACGGGCGCGAGCTCGTCGCGCTCCACAGCGACGTCGACGTGCTCTTCCTCTGCGACGACCCGGCCGACCCGCACGTCCGCTCGCTCGCCGAGGGCGTGCTCTATCCGCTCTGGGACCTCGGGCTCAGCATCGGGCACGCCGTGCGCGGAGTCGACGAGACGCTCAAGCTCGCGCGCGACGACATCCGCACCGCGACGACGCTGCTCGACCTCAGGCGCGTGGCGGGCGACGCCTCCATCGTGGACGACCTCGTCGGCGCAGGGCGCCGCCAGGTGTTCGTCCCGGCGCTGAACGACTTCCTCGACGCCCTCGAGCGCGACACGGCCGAGCGGCACGAGCGCTACGGCGGATCGCTCTTCCTGCTCGAGCCCGAGGTGAAGCTCGGACGGGGCGGCCTGCGCGACCTCGACGTCGCCGAGTGGGCGGCGCGCGCGCGCTGGGGGTGCAAGACGCGGGAGGACTACGTCCGCACCGGGGCGCTGCTCTCGCGCGAGGCGGACGAGCTCGACAACGCGCGCGAGATGCTGTGGCGCGTGCGCAACCTCCTGCACTTGCGAGCCGGCCGCCGGCAGGACCGGCTCACCTTCGCCGACCAGGAGGAGATCGCCGAGGAGCTCGGCTTCGTCGACGGCGTGACGCTCGCGGTCGAGCAGTTCATGCAGGCCTACTACAGGCACGCCCGCGTCGTCGCCCAGACCGCCGAGCGCATGCTGGCGCGCGCGCGGCAGAAGCCTCCGAAGCGCCGAGCCGCGAGCGAGGATCTCGGCGACGGGACGATCGTCTTCGACGGGCACGTGACTTTCGAGAGCTCGGAGCGGCTCGCCGAGGATCCGGCGCTCGCGTTTCGGCTCTACCGGCAGGTATGCCGGCGCAACCTCCCGCCGTACCCGTACGCTCGGGACGCCATCGCGCGCACCGCCATCGACCCCGCGTGGCGGCAGAAGCTCACCGAGAGCGAGGAGGCGGTCACCCTGTTCCTCTGGCTGCTCACCTACGCGGCCAAGCCGCCGGTACGGCGCGGCTCGATCCTGGGCGAGCTGCACGAGGTGGGGCTCGTCCTCGCGACCATCCCGGAGTTCGAGCCGGTGACCGGCCGCGTGCAGCACGACGTCTACCACGTGTACACCGTCGACGTTCACTCGGTCGCGGCGGTCGACCATCTGAGGTCGCTCGCCCGTGGCGACCTCAAGGCCCAGCTCCCGCTGCCGTGCCGGCTGGCCGCCGAGCAGCCGCGACCGATCCCGCTCTACCTGGCGCTCCTGCTCCACGACATCGGCAAGGCCTACGGCAAGGACCACTCGCGCAAGGGCGCGGTCATGGCCCGCGGCATCGCCGAGCGGCTCGGGCTCTCGCCGGTCGACGTCGAGCACGTCGTCTGGCTCGTCCAGGAGCACCTGAGCCTCTACCTCTGGGCGACGCGCCGCGACACGAGCGATCCCGACACCGTCGCCGAGCTCGCGAGGCTCGCCGGCACCTACGAGCGCCTGCGCGACCTGTACCTCCTGACGGTCTCGGATCTGTCGACCACCAACCCGAACGCCATGACCTCGTGGAAGGCACGCATGCTCGAGGACCTCTACCTCGGTGTGGCGGCCGTCCTCGAGGGGAACGCGCCCGGAACCGTGCAGACCCGCGCGACCGAGATCCGCGACGAGGTGCGGGTCGGGTTCGTCGGGGACAAGGGCCACCGGGAGCTCGAAGCGTTCGTGAGGGACATGCCGGACCGGTACCTGCTCGCGAACCCCGTGGACGTCATCCGGTACCACGCGCGCGCGGCCCGCGACCGCGGCGGCCGGAACGTGCACGTGGCGCTCGCGCCCGGCCCGAGCGAGGACGTCTCGGAGATCATCGTCGTCACCGACGACCGCCCCGGCCTGCTCGCCGACGTGAGCGCCGTCCTCGCGGCCAACCGCCTCTCGGTCGTCACCGCGCAGATCCACACTCGCCCCCGCGCGTCTCAGCCGGAAGAGGCGTTCGACGTGTTCCACGTACGGCGGGAGGGGCGCGAGACCGATCCGGTGGACGACCGGCTGCTCGCGCGCATCCAGCGCGACCTGACCCAGCTCCTGTCGGGCGAGGTGACGGCCGAGGCGCTGCTGGGCCGGGTCCAGCGCGTGCCCTCCTGGGCCCAGCGGCGCACGCCCGACGTCCGGACCGAGGTCATCGTCGACAACGCCGTGTCCCGGAAGCTCACCGTGGTCGACGTGTTCACGCGCGACCGCATCGGCCTCTTGCACGTCATCGCGAAGACGCTCCACGAGCAAGGGCTGTCGATCGCGCTCTCGAAGATCAGCACCGAGGGCGAGAAGGCGGCGGACGTCTTCTACGTGCAGCTCCCCGGAGGCGGCAAGCTGCGCGATCCGGAGCGCCTCGAGGCGCTGCCGCGCGCGCTCCGTCAGGCGCTCGAGCGCTTCCACGCCGAGCAGGACTCGGAGGGCGAGGCGTGAGGCGGTGGGCCGCCTGGCTCGTGGTGGGCCTCGCCGCCTGCGGACCCTCTCGGGGCGAGGAGACGCGCGAGGAGCAGACCGGCGGCGGCGAGATCATGTTCCCGGACGAGGCCGCGGCGGCCGAGCGTCAGGCGTCCGAGCCTCCGGCCAGCGAGACGGTCGCGCGGGCCGAGCAGCTCCTCGCGGGCGGCGAGGCCGAGCAGGCGAAGGCGCTCCTCGAGCAGGCCTTGTCGGAGGATCCGTCGGACGCCCGCGCGCACCTCGACCTCGGGCTCGCGCACGAGATGCTCGGCGACCCGGCCGCGGCGGAGGCGGCGTACCGGGCGGCGATCGAGCACGATGAGAGCTTCGCGGAGGCGCTGAACAACCTGGGGCTGCTCCTGCGCGACCAGGAGCGGCTCGACGAGTCGATCGAGATGCTGAGGCGCGCCGTCGAGGTGCGGAACGACTTCGCCTCGGCGCACGTGAACCTGGCGCTCGCGCTCGAGGAGCGCGGCGACCTCGAGGCGGCGCGCGACGCCTACCTCACGGCGGCCCGCTTCGCGCCGCGCGATCCGATGACCCGGGCGAACCTGGGGCTGGTGCTGCTCCGGCTCGGGCAGGCCGAGCAGGCGGCCATCGAGCTCCGGCGGGCGCTCCCGCTCGCGCGCGACAACGCGCCGGCGCTCCAGGCCATCGGCAACGGCCTGCGCCTCGCGGGCCAGCCCGAGCAGGCCGCGACCGCCCTACGCCGCGCCATCGAGGCGCGCGAGGGGGGACCGACGCCCGCGCTCCTCAGCGAGCTCGCGCTCGCCGAGCTCGCGGCGGGCGACCGTCCAGCCTCCGAGGCGAGCTTGCGCCAGGCGATCGAGCTCGACGGCCGCTACGCGACGGCGCACTACCTGCTCGGCAACGTCCTCGCCGCGCAGCAGAAGTGGCGCGACGCGGCCCGCTCCTTCGAGCGCTACCTCCAGCTCGAGCCGGACGGTCCGAACGCCGCCGCGGCGCGCGAGCGCCTCGGCGTGGTGCGGCGTCAGCGGTAGGGTCAGCGCAGGCGGCGACCGCTCCCCCCGCGCCCGAGCCGCGCTATCCTGCGCAAGACGAGGAGACCCATGCCGCTGTTCGACTACGAGTGCAATCGCTGTGACCGCAGGTTCGAGGAGCTCACGGGGCCGGACGAGCAGGTCGTCTGCCCCGGGTGCGGCGGGACCGACGTCGCGCGCCAGCTCGGCGCCTTCGCCGTGGGCGGCGGGCGCGCCGACCCGCCGCCTGCCGGGCCCTGCGGCGGCTGCGACCACCCCGGTGGCCCCGGCGCCTGCCGCTTCGACTGAGTGCCGCCGCCCGAGCCCGTTGCGCGGCGGGCATGAGCCGCTCGGGGTCCGGGCATGAGGACGAGCGGCCGGATCACCGGGCGGCCGGCTGCTCCGATCGGCGGCGCGCGGCGCGAGGCTCGTCCCGGCTCGTCATGAAGACGGCGAGGGAGCGGGCGGGGCGCTCGATCTCGCCGCCGGTCTGGACGCGTTGCTCGGGGCCGACGCCGTCCTCGTGTACGGTGTCGATCAGGCTCACCCACCGGCCGCTCTCCTCGTCGGGCGGGATCTGGAAGGTGACCGTCGCGGGGCTCGCGTTCAAGAGCAGGAGGAAGCTCTCGTCGGCCTCCGCCTCGCCGAGGTGCGTCAGGTGCGCGCGGCCGGCGGCGCCGCTCAGGACCACCGCCATGGCGTTGGCGTGGCGGGCGCCCCAGTCGGCGACCGACATCTCGAGGCCGTCCGGGTGGAACCAGGCCACGTCCTTCACGTCCGTGCCGACGATGACCCGGCCGCGGAAGAAGCGGCGCCGCCGGAAGAGCGTGTGCTCCTTGCGGAGCCGGACCAGCCGCGCGACGAACCCGACCAGGTGCTCGCGCTCGGCCGCGCTCGCCCAGTCGACCCAGCTGATCTCGTTGTCCTGGCAGTAGGCGTTGTTGTTCCCGCCCTGCGTGCGTCCGAGCTCGTCGCCGCCGAGCAGCATGGGCGTCCCGTGCGACAGGAGCACCGTCGCGAGGAAGTTGCGCTTCTGCCGCCGGCGCAGCTCGAGCACCTGCGGGTCGTCCGTCGGACCCTCCGCACCGCAGTTCCAGCTCAGGTTGTGGTCGTGGCCGTCGCGGTTGCCCTCGCCGTTCGCTTCGTTGTGCTTGTCGTTGTAGCTGACGAGATCCTCGAGGGTGAAGCCGTCGTGGGCGGTCACCATGTTGACGCTCGCCCACGGATGGCGCCCGCGGCCGTCGAACACGTCGCTCGACCCGGTGAAGCGCGTCGCGAGCGCGCCGAGGCGTCCCGGGTCCCCCTTCCAGAACCCGCGTATCGTGTCACGGTAGCGGTCGTTCCACTCGGCCCAGCCCGGAGGGAAGCCGCCCAGACGGTAGCCCTCGTGGCCGAGGTCCCACGGCTCGGCGATGAGCTTGGCCCTCCGGAGCACCGGGTCCTGTCGGATCGCGTCGAGGAAGCCGGCGTGGTGGTTGAACTCGCCCGAGCCGTCGCGCGCGAGCGTCGTGGCGAGGTCGAAGCGGAATCCGTCCACGCCCATCTCCTGCACCCAGTAGCGGAGCGAGTCCATCACGAGCCCCAGGGCGAAGGGGTGGTGGAGGTTGAACGCATTGCCCGTGCCGGTGAAGTCGAAGTAGAAGCGCGCCGACTCGGGGCCCAGGCGGTAGTAGGCGCGGTTGTCGACGCCACGGAAGCTCAGGGTAGGGCCGAGGTGGTTGCCCTCGGCCGTGTGGTTGTAGACGACGTCGAGGATCACCTCGATGCCGGCCTCGTGCAGGCGCCAGACGAGCTTCTTGAAGTCGTCGATGTTCCCCTCGTGCAGGTACTCGGAGTGAGGGGCGAAGAAGCCGAGCGAGTTGTACCCCCAGTAGTTGCGAAGGCCGCGGTCGACGAGCACACGGTCGTGCACGAACGCCTGCACGGGCATGAGCTCGACCGCGGTGATCCCGAGCCGGCCGAGGTGCCCGATCGCCGGGTCGCTCGCGAGGCCCGCGAACGTGCCCCGGAGCGGCGGAGCCACCTCCGGGTGCAGCTTCGTGAACCCGCGGACGTGCAGCTCGTAGACGATCGTGTCGCGCCACGAGACCTTGGGGCGGGCGTGCTCGGACCAGTCCCAGGAGCCCGCGACGACCTGGCAGCGTGGGACGAACGGGGCGCTGTCGCGCGTGTCGAACGACAGGTCCTCTGCGGGGTCGCCGATGGTGTAGCCGTAGCACGCGTCGTCCCAGCGCACGTCGCCGACGATCTTCTTGGCGTACGGGTCGAGCAGGAGCTTGTGGTGGTTGAAGCGGTGGCCGTTCTCGGGCTCGTACGGCCCGTAGACGCGGTAGCCGTAGAGCTGCCCGGGCCCCACGCCCGGCAGGTAGCCGTGCCAGACCTCGTCCGTGTACTCGGGGAGCGGGACGCGCGCGACCTCCCGCGCGCCCTGGCGATCGAAAAGGCACAGCTCGACCCGCTCGGCGTGCTCCGAGCAGAGCGCGAAGTTCGTCCCTTCGCCGTCGTAGGTGGCGCCGAGGGGGAACGGGTCACCGGGCAGGACGCGCCGACGCTTCATGTGCGACGGGGCGATAAGTCCGGCAGCGCCGGGCGCAAGGAGGCGGGCCGGGCGATAGCCCGGCAGCGCCGCGCGCAAAGAGGCGGGACGACGGCGTTGCGCTCACGCCACGGTGCGGCAGCTCGCCACGGGCCCTTCGCGTGAGCGGCCACCGGCTCGGGCCGGCTCAGCTCTGGAACTCGACCTCGGGCACCTCCGCGGCGCCTTCCTCGGCCTCGAAGTACTCGCGCGCCTCGAAGCCGAGGGCCCCGGCGAAAAGGTTCGTCGGGAAGGAGCGGATGCGCGCGTTGTACGAGCGCACCCTCTCGTTGTACCGCATGCGCTCGACGGCGATGCGGTTCTCGGTACCGGCGAGCTCGTCCATCAGCCGGATGAACGTCCGGTCCGACTTCAGCTCCGGGTACCGCTCGGAGATGGCGAGCAGGCGCCCGAGCGCCGACTCGAGCCCCTGGTTCGCCTCGGCGGCTTCGGCCGGTGAGCCCGCGGCGAGCAGCCGGCTGCGCGCGTTGGCGACCTCGGTGAAGATCTCCCGCTCCTGGGCTGCGTAGCCCTTGACCGTCTCCACCAGGTTCGGGACGAGGTCGGCGCGCCGCTGCAGCACGTTGTCGACCTGCGCCCAGGCCGCGTCGACGTGCTCGCGCTCCCGGACGAGCGCGTTGTACTTGCCCACGGCGTACAGGCCCACGATCAGCGCGACCACGGCCAGCACCGCGAGACCGATCCACGACTTGCTCATGTCACATGCCCCTTCGCGTCGACGGTGAGGCGATCGATGCGCTCGACCGCCTCGGTGAGCTCCCGGTAGTACCGGGAGAAGAGCCCTTCGGCGTCCGGGGTGCCACGGCCTCCGGCGACGCGGGCGACCTCGTCGAACGGCGCGGGGTCGAGCCCGAGGCGCTCGCACAGGGCCCTGGCGACCTCGGCGTCGTGGGCGGGCACACCCGCCCCGAGGAGGTGGAGCAACCCGCGCCAGACGGGCGCGAAGCTCGCGTACGACGCCGCGAGCAGGCGGCGGAGCCCGCGCGGGCGGCCGCGCGACTCGACGTAACCCTCGCGCAGCCGCATGAGCTTCTCGCGCAGCTCCCGCTCGCACTGCAGGCGTAGCAGCGTCGCGTCCACGTCGATGCCCGCGAGAGGGTCGTCACCGTGGAGCACGCGCCGGTGGCGGCACAGATCGAGGAACTCCATCGGGTACACGTCGACCGAGTCGCGGATCAGCGCGGGTGAGAAGAGGCGCGGCCAGGGTTGCCCCTTGCGCAGCCACCAATGGACCGGGCGTCCGAGCGGCGCGATCGTCTCGGGCTCGAGGTCCGAGAGCACGATCATCAGGTTCAGGTCGCCCACCGTCCGGTACACGTCGCCGTGCGCCTCCGGGCCGTAGAGCACGACGCTCTCGAGGCGCTGTCCGGCCGCGTCCGCCAAGCGCTGCACCATGGTGTCGACGAGGTTCCCTCGCTGCATCGCCCTCCTCCGATCAGAAGCTCCGTCCCGCGCCGCCGCCGCCGAAACCGCCTCCGCCGCCACCGAAGCCGCCGCCGCCGCCGAACCCTCCGCCGCCGCGGTGCCGGCCCATGCCGCCGAGGAACAGGAGCAGCAGCAGGTGCGGGTGGCGGATCCCGAGGAAGACGAGCAGGGCGACGCCGAGGATCATGAAGACGATCTCGGCGGCGGTCGGCGCGCGCGTGGCCGGACGGTCGACCGGCGGCGGGGCGCCGGTCAGCGCGATGTCGTTCTCCTCGGCGGCGACGGAGGCGATCGCCGCGTCGAGGCGGTAGAGCGCCTCCGAGTAGCGCCCCGCGCGGAGCAGCGGCATCGCGTGCTCGTCGATGAGCCCGCCGACGCGCCCGTCCGGGAGGTAGGCCTCGACGCCGTAGCCCGTGGCGACGAAGACGTCGCGGTCGTCGCGTGACAACGCGACGACGACGCCGGTGTCCTGCTCCTCACCGCCGAGGCCCCAGGTCTGCCCGAGCCGCACGGCGAAGTCCTCGATGGCCTCGCCTTCGAGCCGCGGCACGGTGACGACCACCATCGCGACGCCCGTCTTCGCGTACAGTTCGCGGTTGAGCGCGTCGATCGCGCGCTCGTCTTCCGGCGCGATCACGTCGGCCTCGTCGTACACCGCCCGCTCGGTGCGCGTGGGCAACGGCGTCTCGGCCGACGCCGAGGCGGCCGCGGCGATCACCACCGCGAGCGAGAGAAGGGCGCGACGGACCACGCCCGCGTCTCGGTGCAACCGCCGTGCCTCGACCCCGTGGCGCCTCGCCCCACTCGCACTGGGACCTGTCCCCGCTGCAACTGCGCGCCGGAGCCGTGCAGTTGATGAACCGCGCGCCGAAGGCGCGCCGACGCTGAGCGCAGCGAAGCGTCGGGGGGAGCGCGAGGGGAGCCCCCCTCGCGGGCCCCGCCGCCGCAGGCGGTGGGGTGCGCAGTTCCGGCGCGCAGCGCCGGAACTGTGCAGTTAATGAAACCCCAAGCCGACGAGGAAGAGCTCGTAGCTCTCGGCGCGGGTGGCCTCGGGGCGGATGACGCGCGTCTCGGCGAAGGCCGCGGCGACCGCCTTCTTGGCCTCCGGGAAGTCGGCGCCCTGGAAGATCTTGCCGACGAAGCGGCCGCCGGGGGCGAGGACGCCGCGCGCGATCTCGAGCGCGCGCATGAACAGCTCGAAGCTGCGGTACTGGTCGACGCTCTTCTGGCCCGTCGTCGCAGGAGCCATGTCGCTCATCACGAGGTCGAAGGAGCCGGGGCCGCCGAGCTCGTCGGGCGTGACCGTCCGCACGTCGACCTGCCGCATCTCGGCGTTCTTCGGGAGCCCCGCGGGCGGTGGCTGGATGTCGAGGCCGAGGACCTTGCCCTCGCGGCCGACCTTGTCGGCGGCGTACTGCGTCCACGAGCCCGGGTAGGCGCCGAGGTCGAGCACGCGCTGTCCGCGCCGGAACAGGTGCACGCGGCGATCGATCTCCTCGAGCTTGTAGACCGAGCGCGCCGCGAAGCCCTCGGCGCGGGCCCGCTTGCCGAAGTGGTCCTGCGTCCGGCGCGAGGTAGTGCTTCGACGGCGGCGCTTGCCCGCCATCGGCCGATCAGGCCTCTGCGCGCTTGCCCTTGACGGCGCCGCGGAGCGTGACCAGGCCGTTGCGCGGGCCGGGCACGCCGCCGGCGACGAGGACGAGGTTGTCGTCCTCGAGCACACGCGCGACCTCGAGGTTGAGGATGGTGGACTTCTTGCCGCCGTGGCGGCCGGGCATGCCCTTGCCGGGGAAGGTGCGGCCCGGGGTCATGTTCATGCCGATCGAGCCGCCGTGGCGACGGTACTCGTGCGTGCCGTGCGTGTTGGTGCCGCTGCCCCGGAAGTTGTGGCGGCGCATGACGCCAGAGAAGCCGCGGCCCTTGCTCGTCGCCGAGACGTCGATGAGCTGGCCGGCCTCGAACACGTCCGAGGGCCGGAGGCTCTGGCCGACCTCGTACTTGGCGGCGACGTCCTCGGCGACGCGGAACTCGCGGATGACACGCGGCGCGTGCTCGAGGCCCTGCTTCTTCACGTAGCCCTGGACCGGCTTCGGCACGAGCTTGTCCCGCTTGGTGCCGAACCCGAGCTCGAGAGCGACGTAGCCGTCCTTGTCGGCGGCGCGCTTGCCGACGACCACGCAGGGGCCGGCCTCGATCACGGTCACGAGCAGGACCGTGCCGTCATCATTGAAGATCTGAGTGCAGCCGAGCTTCTTGCCGATGAGGCCGAGATTCGTGTTCATGGTCGCTACCTGGCCGACTTCCGGGCGTAAGGAGGGGCGAAGGATACGGGCCGCGGGCCGTTCGTCAAGGGATCCCACGCGGGGCGAGCGGGTATAGCCTCCGCGGGTGCCCTCCGCCAGAAAGTTCGACCGCGCCTACTACGACCGTTTCTACCGCGATCCGCGGACCCGGGTGGGGACCCGGCGGGCCTTCGCCCGGCTCGGCCGGTTCGTGGGGGCCTACCTCCGGCACCTCGAGATCGAGGTCTCGACCGTGCTCGACCTCGGCTGCGGCGTCGGGCACTGGCGGGAGGCCGCCCGGCGGGCCTTCCCCCGGGCCACGTACACCGGCGTGGAGGTCAGCGCCTACCTGTGCCGCGAGTACGGCTGGGAGCGCGGGTCGGTGGTGGACTGGGCCGGGGATCCGGCGGACCTCGTCGTCTGCCACGGCGTCCTCCAGTATCTCGATGCCCGCGACGCGCGCCGCGCCTTGCGGAACCTGGCCCGGCTCACCGAGGGCGCCCTGTACCTCGAGGTGCTGACCCGCGAGGACTGGGACGAGAACGTCGATCGGCGCGTCACCGACGGCGAAGTCTTCCTCCGACCCGCCGAGTTCTACCGCCGCGAGCTCCGCAAGCACTTCGTCGCCTGCGGCGGTGGCCTCTTCGTCCCGCGCGACTCGGGCACCGTCCTGTTCGAGCTCGAGAAGGCAGAGTGAGTTGCATCGGGGACACGCCCCGATGCAACTCAGCCCCGGCCTAGGTCTTCGGGGAGGGTCATCTGCTCGGGCTCCTCGAGGCCGAGCTCGGCGAGCCGCTCGCGGAGCTCGGCGTCCGGGACGGGGCCGTGGGCCTCGCCGCGGCCGAGGTCGACGACCCACCACTCGTCGTCCGCCGGCGAGGCGTCGCGTCGCGGTGCCCGGCGCGTCGCGAGGATGCACTGGTCGTTGGCGCCGACGGCGGTGATGGTCGCCGGGACGACGTGGCGCTCGTCCTCCGGGCGGTCGGTCGCGATGGAGACGAGCCGCCCGAGCGTCCACCACAGCCGCCACGGCGCGGTGATCTCGACCCCGCCGTGCCCCTCGGCGTCCGCGATCCGGGTGCCGCTCCACAGCCCCTGCCGCACCTCGATGTGCGCGATGAGGTGGTGGCCGCCGACGCAGCTCGCGTACAACGAGTGCTCGCCGTCGGTGAGTCGCAGCGCGCGGAGCGTTTCCTCGTCTTGCCGGAGGCTCGGGGGGACGCGGTCGGTCTCGGGCTCGGCCACGCCCTCGGTCCACACGAGCCAGCGGCCGCTGCCCGCGAACCCCTCCCACTCGAAGACCGGCTCGGCGCACACGGGACACCGGATGGGGGGCTCGGCGCGGTAGTAGTCTCCGAGCATGGATCACGGCCTCGGCAGGCCGAACAGGCGGCAGGCGTTGTCGGTCGTGGTGTGCCGGAAGGCCTCCACGTCGTCTCCGCGCAGCTCGGCCACGAACGCCGCGGTGTGCGCCACGAACGCGGGCTCGTTGCGCTTGCCGCGATGGGGCTTCGGGGCGAGGAAAGGTGCGTCGGTCTCGACCAGGATGGCGTCTGCGGGCTGGCGCCGCGCCGCGTCGCGGATTGCGTCGGTGTGACGCGGGAAGGTGACGAGACCGCTGAACGACGCGAAGAAGCCCATGTCCAGGGCCGCGCGGGCGAGCTCGGCGTCCTCGCTGAAGCAGTGGATCACGCCGCCGACGTCGGCGGCCCTCTCCTCGCGGAGGATCGCCAGGGTCTCGGCGGGCGCGTCGCGCGTGTGGACGACGATGGGCTTCTTCACGCCCCGCGCGATCGCCACCTGCCTGCGGAACGCCTCGCGCTGCGCGTCACGGGGCGAGTTGTCGTAGAAGAAGTCGAGGCCGGTCTCGCCCACGGCCACCACGAGCGGATCGGCCGCCAGGCGTTCGACCTCGGCGAGCAGCGCCTCGTCCGCGGCCGCCGCGTCGTGTGGGTGGACGCCCACGGTGGCGCGCAGGACGTCCGGGTGGGCCCGCGCGAGCTCGAGCGCGCTGCCGGCGCTCTCGACGGCCTGCGCGGTGCCGACCGTGATCATGCGCGCGACGCCCTCGGCGCGCGCCCGCTCGAGGACGGCGGGGAGATCCTCCCCGAACGCGTCGAAGTCGAGGTGGCAGTGCGAGTCGACGAGCGGCGCGGTCACGTCGCCGGCTCCGCGATGGACAGGGCGGCGCGGGCGACGTCGGCGGCGGCGCGGTCGCGACCACCCGCGACCCGCTCGAGCGCGCGCGCGGCGACGGCGCTCTCGGGCGCGAGCTCCGCGAGCGCCTTGGCGACGACGACCGGGTCCGCGCCGCGCGGCCGATGGACGAGTCGGGCGAGCTCGTCCGCGAGGGCGACGAGCCCGAGCTCGCCGACGAGCTCGGCGGCGAAGCTCCGCCCGTCGTGGCGGAACGCGCGCAGGACCGAGCGCAGCGCGTCTGTGCCGCGCGCATCGCCGAGCCGAGCGAGGGCCGCGCCGGCGGCGGCCTTGAGGTGGAGCCCGGTGAAGAGCCCCGCCGCGCGCTCGGCGAGCGGTTCGCGCGCGTGGTCGGCGCCGAGCTCGCCGAGCGCGAGGGCGGCCTCGATGGCGCGCTCCGGATCGTCGAGGCACTCGACGAGGACGCGGGCTGCGCGCGCGTCGCCGAGCTTGGCGAGCGCCAGGGCCGCTTCGCGCCGCACCGACGGCGCGTCGTCGCCGAGCAGGGGCGCGAGCCGATCGCGCGCGTCCGGCTCGCCGAGCGCGCCGAGGGCGGCGGCGGCGTTGGCCCGCACCTCGGCGTCCGCGTCCCCGAGGAGCGGGCTCACCTCGTCGAGCGCCTCGTCGGGGCACAGCTCGGCGAAGCTGACGGCGGCCTGGAAGCGGACCTCGGGGCGCTCGTCGCGCAGGGCCGCGCGCAGCGGCTCGACGGCCTCGGGGCCGCCGATCCGGCCGGCGGCGATGACCGCGAGCTGCCGCACGGCGGGCTCGCCGTCCTCGAACCGGGACAGGATCACGGGCAGGGCGTCCCGATCCCGGAGCGTGGCGGCCGAAGCGAGGGCGGCCTCGCGGATCGCCGCCACCGGGTCGTCGAGCAGGGGCCGGAGCGCCTCGCGCGCCTCGTCCTCGCGCCCTTCGGGCGCGCTGGCGAGCCTCAGGGCGGCGGCGTGGCGGGCCCGGACGTCGCGCGAGCGGCGGTCGCGCAGCGCGGCCTCGAAGGTGGGGGTGAGGGACGGGATGTAGGACACCTGGGCAATCCATACGTCGGGTGGCCCGCGCATTCAACTTGAGCTGTTAGCGAATTGACGAGATGCGCCCCCGCCGTGCCATCATGGATCGCGCGCGAGGGCAGTTTGCCCGCGGGTTCGGTGTTTCTCGGTCGGCACGCGGGTTGCTGGGTGGCGAGCGGGCTCCCCGACCGGGGAGTCGGAAGAGACAAGACGAAGACGAGGCGGTGGGTCGCGGCCGGCAAGCGAGCGACACCCCGCCCAGGAGGGAAGGCAATGAAGGCAATCACGTGGTGGGTCGCGCCTGCGATCGCGGCCGGCCTGCTGTTCGGCTGCGCCGCCGAGACGGGGCCCGACGGGTCGGGCGCGGCGCTCGTACGCAAGGCCGATTACGAGGGACGGATCCTGTTCCTCGATCCGGTGGTCTCGCCAGCGCCGCTGACCGCCGAGCAGATGGGCGACACGACGTTCGCGACGCCGGTCGAGGTCCGCTTCTACGAGGACTACGCCGTGGCCTGGCGCGTGGTCGACGGCGTGGCGCAGACCGGTGACGCGGGCCTGGCCGTCGCGGCGTGGGCGATTGAGGAGCACGTCGCGATCAGCGACGACGTCTCGCGCGACGACGCCCCGCCCTCGACGACCGAGGCGACGCCGGAGCAGAGCATCACCGACGTGGGCATCGGGACCGGGTTCGACACCGACACGTTCTCCACGCCGAACGACGACTTCCACCAGGACTGGCGCGGCATGCCGTTCGCGCGCCTCGAGTGGCTGCGCGACGCCATCGACGAGTGGCAGTACGCGCCGCCCGCCTATCACCCCGGCTGCATCTAGGGTCCCCACCGAAGCACCATCGAGCCCGCCCGGCCCGCCCGGGCGGGCTCTTCTGTCGTGAGGGGGATCGATGACGGCGTTCTGGATCGTGTTCGGGCTCGTCGCCGCCGCCGTGCTCTTCACGGCGCTGTCACGCCGTGACGCCGAGCAGTCGGTGGAGTCGGCCGCGTTCGAGGCGGTGGTAACCCACGTCGAGGACGAGTACGCCCGCCATCACGCTCCTCCCCGGACCGAGTATCGGCGCCTCGTGATCACGTTCCGCCGCGACGACGGCACCGAGGGCGAGCTGGCGGTTCCGATGCACGAGGCCCGGCGCGCGGGCGCCGGTCATCTGCTGAGCGTTCGGCCCGGCGACCGGATCGTCAAGGACGCGGACGAGGCGTGGCCGCGCCTCGCCAGTCCTCCTGCCCAGTCACGCTGGGTGAAGCGCGCGATCGCGTGGCGGTCGAGCGGTGATCCGGACGAGCCGTACGTCGCGGAGGTCGACGGTCGCAGCCTCCGGATCCGGGCCAACACGCTTCGGCACGAGCCTCCCTACAGCGTGCTCGTGGACGGCGAGCTCGACGGTGACGTGCCGGAGTGGCCCGACGTGTGGAAGAGGCCTCCGGAAGAGGAGGGGTGAGCGGCGCGGTCCGCGCGCGAGACGGGGCGAGTTGCATTGGGGCGTGTCCCCGATGCAAGTGAGGTCAGGCGCGGCCGAGGCGGAAGAGGAGGGCGTCGAGGGCGACCTGCTTGTTCGCGTTGCGCTCGAAGGTGTCGACGGTCTCGCGGAGGAGCTCGACGCGGGCGGCGGCGCGGTCGGGGGGGAGGGTGGCGGCGCGCTCTCGCACGGTGGCGGCCTCGTGGCGGAAGACGAGGTCGGCGTCGCCGAGGCCGAGGGAGGCTGCCGCGACGTCGCGGTAGAAGGTGGCCAGGGTGTCGAGGGCGAGGGCCAGGTCGTCCGAGCGCGCGAGATCCTCGGCCACGCTCACGAGCGACCCCGGCCGCGACGACGAGACGCACCGGTCGATGCGCAGCGCGTGCTCGAGGACGCGCTCGGCGGTCCCGCTCTCGGCGAGCGACAGCGCGAGGTCGGCGCGGCCGTCCGAGAGCGCGACGGCGGCCGCGCGCTCCCGCTCGGCGACTCCGTGCTCGCTCAGGATCCGCTCGAGCACCGGCGGCGGCAGGCGCGAGAAGCGGACGCTCTGGCAGCGCGAGCGGATCGTCGGCAACAGCCGGTCGGGACGCTCGGCGAGCAGGACGAAGTGGACGTTCTTGCGCGGCTCCTCGAGCGTCTTGAGCAGCGCGTTGGCCGACTCGGGGTGCGCCTGCGGGAAGGACACGTCGGCCTCGGGGAAGATCAGCACCGCGGCCCGCGCCTCGAACGGCGCGTACTGCGCGAAGGGGAGGATCTCGCTCCGCAGCAGCTCCACCTGGATGTTCCGGCTTCCCTCCTCGCGCGGGCCGAAGATGCGGACGTCCGGATGCTTGCCCTCGGCGATGCGCCGACAGGTGGCGCACGCGCCGCAACCGGCGCCGGGCGCCTCGTCGCAGAGCATGGCCTGCGCGAGCGCCAGGGCCGCCTTCTCTTTGCCGACGCCGCTCGGCCCCTCGAACAGGTACGCCGAGGCGACCCGGTCGCGCTCGACGGCGCGGCGGAGCGTCCGGACCGCACCGGGCTGCGCGATGACCGCGTCGAAGCTCGAGGCCATCACGCAGTCCCGGGCTCTCTCACCTCGAAGAGCGACGCGGCGATGGTCTCGATCGCGTGCACGACGTCCTCGGCCCGGAGCGCGTCGGGATCGACGAACGCCTGCATGACGAGCCCGTCGAGCAGCCCGAGCATGATCCGCGGCAGGACCTCGGGCGGCACCTTCGGCTGAAGGCCGATCGACACGAGGTGCTGCATCAGGTGCTCGTGCACCTGCGCGGCCGCGTACCGGTAGTACGCCGCGAGCTTGGGCTGCAGGGCCTCGTCGTACTGGCTCTGCGCGAGGAGGTCGGCGACGACCAGCGCCTCGTCGGTCTTCTCGGCGCGCACGCGCCACAGCTCCTCGAGCGAGCTCCGGAGAGCCGCCAGCGGGTTGCCACCCGTCTCCCACGCAACGAGCGTCCGCCGGGCCACCGCGTCGCAGGCGGTCTCGAGGACGACCTGGATGAGCGCGTCCTTCGTCGGGAAGTGGTAGTGCACCGCTCCCTTGCTCATCCCCGCCTCGCGGGCGATGTCCATCAGGCTGGTGCGGGCGTACCCCTGCCGCGCCAGCACCCGTATGGCCGCCTGCACGATCTGCGCGGCGCTGATCTCGCTCTTCTTGTAGCGCATTGGGCTGTCGGAAGGTGCCGCGCGATCCGGCGACTCGTCAAGGCGCGCTCGGCTCGGCCATCGGGACGGCGCGCGGGAGCGTGGTCGGCGGCGCGGCGACCGCGCGCATCGAGGCGGCGGAGA
>JBDIVX010000062.1:0-40695 GCA_039794305.1 Candidatus Neutrinellum sp. | reverse complement strand
CCGCCCGAGGGGCACCCGGAGCCGCTGTCGCTGCACGAGCCGCAGTCGAGCCAGCTACAGGAGCAGCCGCAGCTCGTCGAGCACGTCCCGGAGCAGCTCCCGCCGCAGGTCTCGGCGTAGCGCTCGAGCCCGAAGACCACGTCGCCGTAGCCGTTGACGACCTGCTGAAGGACGCACTTCGCGTCGTTCAGGCGCCGGCGCGGGCGGCCGCAGGAGTTGTCTCCCGAGCCCGTGCTGCCGCTCATCGAGCCCGAGTTGTCGACGATGACCATGAACCACGGCTTGACCACCGTGGTCGGCTGTGCGTCCGCGTGCGACGCGGCCACGGTCACCGAGAGCGCCAGGACGGCGCCCCACCCTGCCCTCCTCCATCCCGCCATGGGCATAGGATTGCCTGCGGACGGCCCACTGCCAAGCCACTATCACCAGAATTTTTCCGGGAAAACGCACCCGGGAACGACTCACCGCACGGCGACCCGCGCGAGGCCGCCGCGGGTCGCGATCCACGCGGTGCCGTCGCCGGCGGGCAGGACGTCGGTGACGTCGTCGCTCGGCAGGCCGTCGGCGACGCCCAGTCGAGTCCACCGCCCATCCCGGCCGACGACGAGGCCCCGCTCGAGCGTGCCGATGAAGAGCCGGCCGTCGATGAAGCGCATGGCGTGCGGGTTGACCCACCCCGCCGGCAGCCCGCCGCTCGCCTCGCGCTCCACCCGGAAGCGCGAGCCATCGAACCAGGCGAGGCCCCCGTGGTAGGTCCCGGCGACCACCCCGCCCTCCCAGGGCAAGACGGCGGTGACCCAGTCGACCGGCAGGGCGCCGCTCGAGACCGTGTTCCGATCGAAGCGGCCGCTCTCCGGATCGAAGCGCAGGAGGCCGTGCAGGCTGCCGACCCACACGTCGCCGTCGGGCGTCGTGGTGACCGCGTGGAGCTGCATGACCGGCACCCGCTCGTCTCCGGTCCACGCCTGCCACGCGCCGTCGCGCAGGCGCGCGAGCTGCCGCGAGCTCGTGACCCAAAGGGCCCCGGATCGATCCACGTGGAGCGCGGTGACGTGCTCGCCGCGCGGCGCCCCCGGGTCGAGCGCCGGGCTGAACCGCCGTCCGTCGTGCCAGTAGAGCCCGCGGTCGGTGGCGATCCAGAGCGTCTCGCGGCCCCGGCCGTCCCGCGTGACGGCCAGGTCGTTGATGCGCCGGTCGAGGCCCCACCGCTCGGTCGCCCGGCCCTGCGCCTCGACGCGCCCCTCGCGCACCCGGGCGAGGCCGGAATCGAAGGTGCCGACCCACAGGGCGCCGAACGCGCGCGCGAGCGCCGTCACGTCGGCCGAGGGCAGGCCCCCGGTGGACAGGGCCGACAGCCGGCCGCCCGCCCCCGCCCCGAGGAGCCCCCGCTCGCTCGCCACGAGCACGCCCTGTGCGCCGCGGGCGAGCGCGCGGGCCACGGGGGTTTCGGCGCCGCGGGCCGCGACCGGGCGCGCACGACCGGGCAGGACGCGGTGCACGCCGGCCCCGAAGGTCGCGACCCAGAGCGCGTCGCCGTCGGCGACGACGGCGCGCACGTCGCGGATCGGCAGCCGGCCGGCGACGACCGCCTCGCGCGCCCGCCGCTCGAGGCCGCCGGGCCCGAGGACGCTCAGCCCGCCCAGCGTGGCCACGAGGAGCCGGTCTCCGGTGGCGTGGAGGTCCCACACGATCGCGTCCGCGAGGCCCGCCCGGACCCGCGCGAGCACCCGCCCCTCGGGCGAGAGCCGGACGAGCCCCGCGCCCGCCGTCGAGACCCACAGCGCGCCGCCCTGGACCTCGAGGTCGGTGACTCGCGCGAGCGCGTGGTGGCTGCCGAGGTCGACGCGCTCCGGGTCCGCCGCGGGCCCCGCGAGCCGGTAGAGCCCGCCTCCGTACGTCCCGACCCAGATCGCGCCGCCGAAGCGCGCGACCCGGCGCACGCGGCGCAGCGAGAGCTCACGGACGACCCGCGGACCGTCGCCCCCGAGGTCGAGGAGCACGCACCCCTCGATCCCGCCGGCCCACACGCCGTCCTCGGTGACGCTCACCGAGCGCAGCCGCGCGCCCAAGAGGCCCTCGCGCGCGCCGAGGACGCGCTCGACCCGGCCGCCCCGGCGGATCACGAGCCCTCCCGACGTGGCGGCGAGGACGCGGTCGCCGGAGACGGCCACGTCGTGGACGTCCGAGGTGGCCCCGATCACCTGGCGCACCTCGAGCTCTTGCGCGCGCGCCGCGCTGGTCGAGCCGAGGACCACCGCGAGGGCCAGGGTGAGGGCCTTCATCGCGCGACCTCGACGTCGAGGATCTGGGTCCGCACGTTGGCCGCGAGGTCGACCACGAACAGCGCGAGCCGGACGGTGCCGCGCGCGTCCTCGGGCACGCGCCACCGGGCTTCCCACCGACCGGGCCCCGCGAGCTCGAGGTCGAGGACCTCGCCCGAGGGCGTGCGGACCTCGACGCGCCGCGCGTCGCTGAGGAGCTGCGCCCGCGCCGTCGACAGCGTGGTGCCGCGCGCGAAGCCGGCCTGGACGAGGTCGTGGTCGGTGACCACCTGGCTCGCCCGGATCGTCACCTCCGCGCCCGGGCGCGCGTCGCCGAGGATCTCGGCCTCGACGAGCGGGGCCGACGCGTCCACCGTGTACCAGATCGTCATCCGCTCCTGTCGCCCGTCCGCGTGCGTGATCAGGATCTCGATCGGGTGCGAGCCCTCCTCGGCGTCGGCCGGGATGAGGAACCGCGCGCTCCACACCCCGAGGTCGGGCTCCCAGACGGCGGACAGGGTCTCGCCGAAGGGGAGGATCACGGTCACGGCGCGGGCGTCGGCGGGAGCGGGCACGCGGATCTCCGGATCGCCCGGGAGCGCGCGGGCCGGGCTCACGGTCGCGCGGCTCGGGGCCTCGGCCTCGCCGGGCGAGGGTGCAGGCTCGGCCGGCGTCTCGTCCACCGCGACGAACGACGTCCACTGGGTGACCATCCGGTGCGCGAGCCCGAGCTCGGTGACCTCCTCGATCAGCGCCGGGTCGTCGCGGAGGAACAGACGGTTCATCCGGTCCTTGACCGCCGCCCGCGCCCAGAGCGTCGCGTGCGCGGCGTGCGCCCGGTCTTCGGACGCGTCGGGGAGCGAGACGTCGATGACCCGCTCGTACCGCCGGCCCCCGAGCGTCCCGCGGACCTTGACCCGCGCGCTCCCTCCCCGCGCGAAGCGCCCGTGGACGACCAGCGGCTTGTCCGCGAACAGGTCGGGCAGGCGCCGCGGGTACACCTCGTCGACCGCGAGGCCGCCCCAGTCCACCTCGACGTCGGTGAACACGGGCCGATCGACCAGGCTCGCGAACCGCGCCGCCGCCTCCGCGGGTGGCTCGGAGAGCGCCGCCACGACGGTGCGGCCTCGGCCGATCTCCGCAGCGCGCTCGAGCAGGAACCGGTTGACCGCCGAGCCGACGCCCACGGCGTACAGGCGGGCGTCGCCGAGGTCCTCGGCGATCGCCCGGAGCGCCTCGGCCTCGTTGCCGATGTAGCCATCGGTCAAGAGCACGACGATGTCGAGCCGGCCGTCGGTGCCGCCCGCGAGAGCTCGGCGGACCGCGGGGACCATCTCGGTCGAGCCCGTCGCGCGCAGCGAGTCGACCCGTGAGACGGCGCGGCGGACGTTGTCCGGGGTCCCCTGGAGCGGGACCGGCGACAGGGCCTCGACGCGGTCGCTGAAGCTGAGGACGTTGAAGGTGTCCGCCTCCCGCACGCCGCCGAGCACCTCGCGCATGACTGCGCGCGCGTGCTCCATCGGCCTTCCGCGCATGGAGCTCGACGTGTCGACGACGAAGGTGAGGTTGCGGGGCGCCACGACGTCGTCCTCCGGCGCGGCAGGCGGCTGGACGACCAGGCCGAAATAGCCCGGGCCTTCGGGATCGCGGTGCGCCAGGACGGTCGCGCGCGGCGTCTCGCCCGAGACGGCGTAGCGGAGGACGAAGTCGCGGTTCGGCACCTCGCCCTCCGCGTCGAGCACGACCCGGGCCCCCGAGGAGCCCTCCCGGTCGACGCGCACGCGGTGGGTCGGCGACGAGATCCCCTCGAGGGGCATGCCCGCGTCGAGCGCCACCGAGAGGGCCACGTCGTTCGCCTGCCGCACCTCGCCGGGCTCGCCCAGCACCCGGGTGGGGTCGCTCGGGTCGTAGCGCGGCGGCGCCACCATCGGGAAGACCATCTCGTACTCGCCGTCCTCGAAGGGCAGCATCTGGACGTACTGGATGCGCACGTCGATGTGCTCGCCCGGCTGGACGTTGGCGACGCGCTGCGCGAACAGGTTCGGGCGCTGCTGCTCGAGGAGGGCGGCGCGGCGGCCGCTCTCGCGCGCCTCCTCGTAGGCGCGCCGCGCCTGCGCCCGCCGCTGGATGCGCCCGCGGATGACGCGCTCCCCGACGTGCATCTCCATGTCGTCCACGGCGGCGTCGGAGGGCAGCGGGAAGAGGTAGAGCGCCTCGATCGGATCGGCGTGCGGGTTGTCGAAGCGCTGGGTGACGGTGACGCGCGCGACGACGCCCGAGATCCGCGCGTCGACGCGGGTCGAGATCAGCGGCAGGCCGGTGCTCCGGTCGTCGGGCTCTCGGACGGCTGCGGCGGGCGGGGCCGGGGTGGCGTCCGTCGCGGTCTCGGCCTCGTCGCGTTCGAAGGCCGCGACGCGCATGGAGCCCTGGCCGGGGCGGTCGAGGCTCGCGAGGAGCGCCGGGTCGACGCTTCCCGCCGTCTCCACGAGCCCCGCGTGCCGCGCGTTGCCGCCCCACATGTGCCAGCCGTCGAGGGCCGGGTCGCCGACCTCGAGCCCGATGACGTTGCCCTCGCCGGTCGCGACGTACACCCAGCCCTGCGCGACGATCGGCTGGAAGACGATCGGCTCTCCGACGTCGTAGGCCCACAGGGTCATGCCCGTGTCGATGTCGGCCGCGTAGAGGTGACCGTCGACGGTCCCGAAGACGAGCTGGGAGCCGACGACCGCCGGGGGGCTGATGGCCTGGGCGCCCTCGGCCGGACCGTAGGTGCGCCGCCAGACCTCCTCGCCCGTCGACATGTCGCGCGCTCGGATGTCGCCGGCGACGGCGAAGTACGCGCGGCCGTCCGCGACCGCGGGGCTCGAGCCCTGGAAGGCCCAGCCCGCGGCGACGTTGGTGAGGCCGAGGTGCTGGCCGTGGGGCACGCTCCCCCAGGCGCCGGCCTGGCCTTGCATCATCCGGCGGTCGCGGCTCCGGCCCGCGAGGTAGGGCGCGGCCACGGTGTCGCCCCGGCTCTTCACGCGGCCGTCCCGCGCGGAAAGGACGATGGGCTGCTCGCGGGTCTCGCCGGCCGAGTCCACGCGGCGCGAGAGGAGGACGTCGTCCCCGTCCACCCAGAGCGCGCTCGAGGCGCCCACGTCGCGCTTCCACTCGACACGCCCGTCCGCGACGCGCAGCCGGTGCGCGGTGCCGTCCATGGTCGCGAAGAAGACCGACTCTCCCTGGGCCTGCGGCGCCTGGATCACGTCGGCCGGGACGGCGACGCTCCAGACGGGCTCGCCGTCGTCGAGACGGAACGCGCCGAACTCATGGCCTCCGTTCGCGGGATACGCGCTCATCACGAGCCCGCCGGCTGCGACGGGCTGGCTCATCAGCGGATCGCCGAGCCACCGCTTCCAGCGCAGCTCTCCGGTCTCGGCGTCGGCGACGAAGATCGTGCAGCTCTCCGTGTTGAAGATGACCTTGTCGCGCTCGATGATCGCGGCGGTGGGCCCCCCGTCCGGCGCCGCGATGCTCCACGCGAGCTCGCCGTCGTACGCATCGAAGGCGTAGAACTGGTGGCTCGCGAAGCCGCCGCCCAGGTAGATCTTCCCGTTCGCGAAGGCGGGCGAGGTGAGGAGCTGCTCCGACGGCAGCGCGGTCACCCAGCCCCGCTTGCCCCCGTCGAAGTCGAACCTCGACGTGGCACCCCGCGGCGGGTGCGGCCGCCGGAGCGCGCGGACCTGCATGCGGGAGCCGAGCGTCCCGTCGGACGTCTCGACCACACCGGCGAGGGCCTCCTGCACGAGGGTCTCGGCGCTCGGCGCCCTCGGCGCCTCGGCGTCGACCGGCCGGAAGACGTCGAGCTCGCGCGCGGCCGTCGTGCGGTGGGCCTCGCGGCCCTCGGACACGTGCGACGGGCAGCCCTGGATCAGGACCGACCACCCCATGGCCGCGAACAGGATCGAAAAGGGTGCAGCTACCCAGCGCAGCCGGCGATCCGCCGGCCGCCACGCTCGCTTCCGCATGACGCCTCCCTTGCCCCGCGCGCCCTGCGCGAGGTCGTCACGGGGGCGAAGAGCAGGAAGCGTGCCGCGCGTGAGAGGACGCCTTCCCCGCCGTACGCGGCTCCTCCGCTCGAGCGCGCGTGTCTCCTCGAACACGCGCCGTGTGTCGCTCGGTCAGCGGCGGCGACGCCGGCCCGCCAGCAGGGCGAGCGCCACGAGGACGACGGCCGGGTCGAACGAACGCACGCCGGAGGCCGCGCACCCTCCCCCACCGGCCACCCCGACCGCACGCCCTGCGTCCATGCCCGCGTCCGGGGTCGATCCCGCGTCGAGCGGCGCCTCGGGGGGTCGCGGGAGGTCGACGCGTTCGGAGGGCTCGACGCATCGGGTGACCCTGCGCCCATCCCGCTCGATCCACCCGACCGCGACCGCCCCGTCGGAGCAGCGGCAGGTCGGGGTCATGCTCACGGGCACACAGTTTCCTGCGCCGCAGTCGTAGGCGAGGCACGGATCGCCGAGCGGCGTCGAGCCGCCCGCGAGCTCGCCCGGATCGAGGAGCGATCGCGACGGATCGTCGCACACCACGGTCGCGTTGCCGGCGGGATCGACGGTCGTCCGGGCGGTGCGGTCCGGGGGGCACGCGCACCCCGGGATCTCGGACGGCCAGCCGGTGGTCGGGACCGCCGTGCAGGTGCCCGGGTCGCAGACGGCGACGTCGCAGACGCTCATGCCGTCGCCGGCGCACATGTCCTCGCCGTCCACGAAGCGCGACAGCCTCACGTCCCGCAGCACGTCGCCTCCCGGGTGCGGGCGAAAGGCCGGATCGACCCGCATCTCCCACGGCGAGATGCGCGTGTACAGGCGCGTGAGGTAGGGGTGCGCCGACAAGAGCTCCACGAGCGCCTCGCGCGCCCGCTCGTCGTCCTCGTCGCTCACCGGCGCCGTGCGGACCGACTCGAGGAGCGGCGCGGTGGGCCCGGCCATCTCGGTGATCCACCCCATCCCGTCGACCGAGTCGGCAGCTCGCGACACCTGGGCGAGGTAGCTGGTCTCGCCCATCGGGCCGTGGGGCTCGTAGCGGATCGTCGCCGGGTCGACCTCGATCTCGGACCAGTTCGACGGCCCCCAGCGCTGGTCTCCGAGGATCAGCACCAGGATGCCCATCTCGGGCTCGGCCGCGACGGCGGTGAGCCGGATCGGGATCGACGGTGCCGTCGTGGGGAGCTCGAGCGAGAGGGGCTCGATGTCGCTCACTCCCGCGTTGGGCGAGAGCTTGAGCGCGAGGAGCCTCATGCCCTCGGCCGCGTACAGCTCGACGTACGGAATCATGGCGTCCCCGATGCGGTAGCCGTTGTCGCGGAGCCAGGACACGAGCTCGGTCGCGTCGCTACCCTCGACGACGACGACCTCGTACGGCCCGACGATCTCGTCGATGTGCACCGTGACGCCGGGGGTGTTCGCGTCGCTCCCTCCGCCGTTCAGCAGCACCGATCCACACTCGGGATCGTCGGGACGCCAGAACAGGGGCGAGGTGTTCACGTCCAGCGCTGCGATGGCCCTCTCGGGGAAGGTTCCGATGGCATCGGGATCGGGCACGAAGGCCAGCGGAAGGACCCACGCGAAGTCGGGGGCCGCGCCCTGGTAGGCGATCTGCACGATCATCCGCGTCGACGACTCGGAGACCGCGAACACGATGCGCTCGGCCTGCTGGTCCACCGGCTTCTGCGAGCAGAAGAACCCGCCGCACGCCTCCGCCGTCGCCGGCGGGGCCACCGCCCAGAGCGCGACCGCGCCCGCCATCACCGCCACCCTCACCCCGCCACGATACGCCTCCGTGTGCGCAGCGCAAACACCGCCTCTTCACGGCGACACGAGCACGTAGAACGCAACGAAGCCGCCGACGCAGAGGACGACCGGGGAGAGCCCGGCCACCCAGGCGCGGGCAGGCTCGAGTCGGTGGTGCGCGGTCACCGACTGCACGACCAGCCAGGCGACCCATCCGACGACGAAGAGGAGGACGGGGCCCGCGAGGAGCCCGAGGCTCGGGGGCAGGACGTTCGAGACGGCGGCGTAGGCGGCATAGAACGGCGTGGCGTAGGCTGCGGTACGGAAATCCGTCGTGTAGCGCCCGGCTCCACCGAGCAAACGAGCGGTCACGTGCGTGATCCCGGACACGACGCCGGTGACCAGCACCGCCTCGAGCAACGGCGCGCACGTCAAGGCGCAGCAGACGGAAGCCAGGTACGATCCTCCGCGCGCTGCGACACCCGCGAAGCCCAGTACGAAGCTCACCGCTGGGGGAAGCACCCACCAGACCATCGCGAAGAGGATGGCCGTCCGCGTCGGCTCCGGCGCCATCCCGGCGAAGGTCATCCGCGGCGCGAGAAGGATGCGGCGTACGGTGCGGAGGAAGGAGAGCGGCCCCGGCGCTTGGTCCCACGGAAGGGGCGCGATCGACCGCACGTGCGGCCGGCATGCCTCGCAGATCAGAACGCCGCCCGCCTCCACGGCGACACAGCCGGCGCAGAGGAAGTCTCCACACCGCCCGCACGTCCCCCGCGCCTCCACCTCGGGGTGGCTGCTGCACATGGCCGACGCCAGGCTCCCCTCCACGCGTGCATGAGGCCCGAGCGACGGCATCGCTAGAAGAGAGGGTCACCCGGCAGCTTCGATGCCTGCCGGATCCAGCTCACGAGGAGCTTCTCGTCGAGCTCCTCGTCCTCGTGGATGTGGAGGTAGCGCGTGTTCGGATCCTTGGCCGCGATCGGGGGCATCGGACGGAGGGACGTGCCCCGGAGGAAGGTCACCTTCACGTACTTCGTGAAGCAGTGACAGCCGAGGAACCAGCCCTGGCCCTCGACTCCGTAGAAGGGTGAATTCCACCGCACGGCCTTGCGTACGCCGGGGACGGTGCGCTCGATGAGCACGTCGAGGCGGCGCCCGACGTCGCGTTTCCAGCCCGGCATGGCCGCGATGTAGGCCCGCACCGGGGCGTCGCCGTCGCCCTTCGCGATCTGGGGGTTGCCGCCCGAGAGTCGCTTCGGCTCGACGTCGGACCGCGAGACGGTCCTCTTCGTCGCGACCTTCTTCTTGCCCGGCTTCTCCTTCGCGGTCGACCCCTTGCTCTTGGGTACCGAGTGCGTGGTGTTGTAGGTCACCGCCTCGCGCAGCAGCGCCTTCAGCGCGGCCCTGTCGATCTCGTCTCCCTCGCGGAAGTCGATCGCCCGCCACTGGTTCCCGCCGAGGCCCGCGTTGAAGAGCTTCTCGGGGTCGCGGAGCCGGGCTCCGTGGTGGAACGTGAGCTTCACCTTGTCCTTGTGCGCGTTGGCGAGGGCGTACATCCCTTCGTGCGACCAGACCGGCGTCCCCATCCACTTCCAGTCCTCGACCACCTCGGGGTCGACCTCGTGGATGAGCCTGCGGATCTCGGCCAACCTCGCGCCCCTCCAATCGCCGAGCTCGGCGATCTTCGCGTCGATCCGCGCGGCTGCGCTCGTGGCGGCCGATGACTTCGCGCCTGCCTTGCGCGGCTTGGCCGCCTTCGCGGCCTTCTTCCCCGCCCTGGCCTTCTTGGTCGACTTGCCGGCCATCGCCCCCTCCGCGAGCCATGGTAGCCGAGCGGCGCGCCCGACGCTCGGCAGGCGTGGCTCAGGCCATGCCGTAGTTCTTGAGCTTCTTGTGCAGGCCTTCGCGGGTGATGCCGAGGGTTCGGGCGGTCGCGGTCTTGTTGTTGTCGTGCTCGCGGAGGGCTTCCATCAGGATCCACTTCTCGACCTGCTCGACCATCTCCTTGAGCGTGCCCTTGGTCGGCTGTACGCGGTCGAGGATGTTCTCCATCTGCCGCACCCGCGGGCTCAGGTTCTCCGGCTGCACGAACGCGCCGTCGTCGAGCTGGATCACCAGGCGCTGCACCTCGTTCTCGAGCTCGCGCACGTTGCCGGGCCACTTGTAGGACTGCATCAGCTCCATCCCCTGCTGGCTGAAGCCGCCCACCTCGCGCCCGAACTCCTCCGCATACCGCTTGAGGAAGTGGTTCGCGAGCTCGGGGATGTCCTCGCGGCGTTCGCGGAGCGGCGGCAGCCGGAGCGGGAAGACCTTGAGCCGGTAGTACAGATCCTCGCGGAACCGCCCCTCCTTGACCTCCTTCTCGAGGTCGCGATTGGTCGCGGCGACGATCCGCACGTCGACCTTGCGCGTCGTGTTCGATCCCACCGGGCGGACCTCGCCCTCCTGCAGCACGCGCAGGAGCTTCGCCTGCAGGTTGAGCGGCATCTCGCCCACCTCGTCGAGGAACAAGGTCCCGCCGTCCGCCAGCTCGAACAGCCCCTTCTTGTCCTCGGTGGCGCCCGTGAACGAGCCCTTCTTGTGCCCGAACAGCTCGCTCTCGAGCAGGTTCTCGGGCATGGCGGCGCAGTTCTGCGCGACGAAGAGCTTGTCGGCGCGCTTCGACCAGTGGTGCACGGCCGTCGCGACCAGCTCCTTGCCCGTGCCCGTCTCGCCCTCGATGAGCACGGTGACGCGGGTGTCGACGACCTTGCGGAGCTGCTCGAACACCCTCTTCATCGACGCGCTCTCGCCGATGATCCCCTCGAACCGCCGCTTCTTCTCGCGCGTCTTCAGGTATTCGTTCTCGACCCTCGCCTTCTCCTCGGCGACCTTCAGGCGCTGGTAGAGGCGCGCGTGGTGGAAGGCCTGGCTCGTCGTCTGCGCGAGCACCGCGAGGATGTCGAGGTCGCGCTCCTTGAAGAGGCCGCTCGAGGCGCGGTTGTCGACCTGCAGGACGCCGATGATGCCCTCGCCGATCCAGAGGGGCACCCCGATCGTGGAGAGGATCTGCGCCGCCATCAGCGACGCCGTCTCGCCGACCTCCTGCTTGGCGTCGGCCGCGAGCACGGCGGAGCGCTCCGCCACCACCTTCCGGAAGACGCTGCGCGTGATCGGGATGGCCTCGCCGCCGTCCCCGCCGCCGCGCACGCGCGTGCCGACCACGACGTACGGGAGCGACCTCTTTCCCCCGCTGTCGTCGTCGTCCTTGAGCGCGACGGTGACGTGCGTGGCCCGCGAGAGGAACCGGAAGACCTGGCGGGCGACCGCGTCGAGCACCTGCTCGATCTCGAGCGCCGCGCTGATCTCCTTCTGGGCCTCGTAGAGGCCCTGGAGCAGCTCCCGGTCGGCGCCCACCTCGGCCTGGACGCGGTCGATGTCCTCGACCCGGCGCATGGAGACGATGCGCGTCTCCTCCGCGTCGTCGCCCAGCGTGACCGCGATCCGCACCGGACGCTCGACGTCCCCCAGGGACAGCTCGTCCCCCGACTCGAGGACCGCTTCGCGGCCTGGCTGGTCCGCGAGCGACAACACCTCGCTGCCCCGACGGATGCGCGTCCCGTTGGTGCTGTGGTGGTCGCGCAGCACCCAGCCGTCCCCGGCGAACACGATGGAGGCGTGCTCACCGGAGACGTGGAACTCCCCCACGCAGAGATCGCACGAATCGGCGCGCCCGACGCGGACGACATCTTCGTTGGACTCGAGGACGCGCCCGGCGCTCTCGCCGTCCAGAACCTCCAAACGGATCATGCGGTGTGGGGGTGCGCCCGAGCGTCAGCCCGCGGCGCGGTGGCGGAGACGTGCCTGGATCGGCAACGCCTCGCGGCTGAAGGTGTTCCAGATGGAGCGGCCCTCCTCGGTTTCCCGGAGCTGGTCGATCTTCTGCACGGCGCCTTGGATGGCTTCGGCGTTCTGCGGGGTCGCGGCCGCGTCGAGCGCCTGGATGACGGCGAGGCGGACCTCGATCTCCGGATGCCCGAGCCTTTCGGTGAGCTGCTGGATGGCCTCGTTGTTACCCTTCCCGAACCGCCCGAGCATGTAGGCAGCCTTGCGGACGACCAGCTTGTCGTCGGCCCCGAGCTTCCGGACCCAGCACCCCACATCCTCGTCACACTCGACCGCCGCCTCTAGGGCCGGGTCGTACGCCTGGAAGTTCTCCCGGAACCCGCCGTCGGCCGAGGCGGGCTCGCGCTCGATGACCCCCTTGAGCGTGTTCGCCTCGTTCTTGTTGGCGAGCATGGCGTAGGTCTCGACCGCGACGAGGCGGATGTCGGGGAGGACGTCGTCGTTCTTGACCTCGTCGAGGAGGAACGGCAGCAGCTCCGGGTCATACGTGTGCCGCATCGCTGCCATGAGCTGCGCCTTGGCCAGCGGGTTCTCCTGCGCCTGGTAGACCGCCTTGAGCGTGTCGCGCACCTGGGCCCGCTGAGCGTCGGTCACGTCGAGCCGTACGAGCGCGATCGCGGCGTTGAGCCGGCGCCCGAGATCCTCCTCGCGCGCCTCCTCGAGGATGGGCCCGAGGCCGTCGCGGAACCCGAGCGCCCCGAGGGCGAAGGTCGCCTCCGCGCTGCGGATGCCCTCGACGCTCATCGCGCGCGCGGCCTCCTCGTTCCGCTGACGGACCGCCTCGATGTATTGCTGCGCGATGGCGTTGACTTCCTCGTTCTGCCCGCGGAGGACCGCCAGCAGGGGCTCGTAGGACGGGCGGCCGATGCGGACCAGCGCCTCGGCGGCGACGTCGTTCATCCGCATGGCCGGGTTGTTCGGCGCGAACAGGAACAGGCCCTTGATCATGGCCGGGACGGCCTCCGGATCGCCCATCCGGCCGATCTGCTGGGCGGCCAGGCGGTTGATGAGGAAGTTCTGCTCCTCGGTCTGGGTCGTGGCGATCTTGGTCAGGATCGGGGTGGCCCGGTTGTCCCCGATCTCGCCGAGCGCGCGGATGAGCTCGATGCGCATCCGGTTGTCGACGCCGCGCGCGCCGGTCACCTTGTCGAGCGCCTCGCTCAGGGCCGAGATCACCTCCGCCTTCTTGTCCTCGGGGATCTCCATCGACTTGAGGGTCTGGGCCGCGCGAATGGCGTGCTCCTCGTTGACCTCCGCACGCCAGTTGAGGGCCTCGACGAGCGCGGGCGTCGCCCGGGCGTCGCGCATCTCGAACAGCACGTTGATGATCGTGCCGCCGTTCTGGGTGTCCTCCGGATGATCGAGGTAGGTCTGCGACAGCCGCTCCACCGTCACGTCCGCGATGGCCTTCACGTCCGCGTGGGCGCGGTCGCCGTCGTGCGCCGCCAGGGCGTTGGTGTACATCCGCTGGATGTTGGCTATGGCGTTCTCGCGCCGGACCGGATCACTCAGGTCCTCGGCCTGCCCGGCCGGGTCGTCGGGATCCGCGTGGCACCCCACGAGCACGGCGGCGCTGCCGAGCACGCTGATCACGACCGTCAGTACGAGCTTCCTCATCGCGAACCCTCCGCTGGCGGGCGAGACCCCCCGTTCTGCCCCGCCCCCGTGTTTTCCTCGATATTACGGGAGCTTACACGCCCAGAGGCTCGCACTATACCGACGTGCAGGCGGATGTGTCAACGGCGTTTCACAGGTCGCCGGCGCATCGCCCTCCGGGTGACCCCACAGTTGAAATCGTACATTGCAGATCCGCAATGTCACCCGCCCCCATTCAGGGATGCTCCTGCGGAATCCTCAAGCATTTCGGCGCGCGAAAGCTTGGCACGGCGCGCGCATTGCGCGCCGCGGCGGGAAGGTGGCCTTCCCGGGTAGCTGCCCCCCCCTGGCTCCCGGGACACGGCCACCTTCCTTTTTTCTGCGGTCAGTCGGGGGAGGCGCCGCGGGTGCCGAAGTCCCAGCGGAGGTCGACGGCGCCACGCGCTCCGGTGAAGCGCAGCAGCACGAAGCGGGCGTCGGGCGGGATCGTCGGCGAGCCGTCGGGGCGGAACGCGGGGAAGACCATGCGGAAGGCGTGCCGGAATGGCGAGATCGAGGGGAAGTAGACGCGCTCGGCCGCGGTCGGATCCACCTTCTCGACCTCGATCGGCACCGTCTGACCGCCGCGCTCGTCGACCAGGAGCACGCGCCAGGCGCTGTCCTCCCGCGTCAAGTCGCTCTCCCGGTAGTTGGATCCCGACAGCGTCACGAAGAAGCGGTGGTGCTGCTCGGCGTCGGCGAGGGACGCCCGCAGCATCTCGGTGCGCGCATCGGTGCTGAGGCTGTAGTCGTGCGCGTACCGCACGACGTACGCCCAGCGGAGCTCCCAGGCCTGGAAGGTCGCGGTCGCGTTGAGCACGTCCGAGAGTCGGCCGAACTCGAACTCGTCCGCGTTGCGGGTCCACGCATCGTAGACCTCCTCGTAGTCGCGCCAGGTGAACGAGCGCGGCTCGGGCCGCAGAGAGAGCGTGTTCGAAGCACAACCCGCGGCGAAGAGGAGCGCGATGGCCACGAGCCGCAGGCTCATGACATGAAGTCCGAGCGCCCGTAGAGCGCCACCAGAGAAAGCCCCGCGTCGCGCAGGGCCTCCGCGCCGCCTTCGCCCCGGTCCACGATCGCCACCACGCCGACCACGTCGAGGCCGCGCTCGCGGAGCCGCTCGACCGCGCTCAACGTCGACCCGCCGGTCGTGATGACGTCCTCGAGGACGGCGATCGGCGCCCCCTCGCCGAGGCCCGAGTCCCCCTCCGTGGGCCGGCGGGAGCCGTGGTCCTTGGCCGCCTTCCTCACGTAGACGGCGTTCAGGGGCCGGCCCTGCTGCCAGCTCAGGAGGGAGACCGCGCTCGCGAGCGGACAGCCCCCGAGCTCGACGCCGGCGACCGCGGCCGGCCGGCGCGGCAGCCGATCGATCGCCTCGAGCATGCGCCCGCCGACGAGCGCGTGGCCCTCGGCGAGCAGGACGGTCTGCTTGCAGTCGATGAACCAGTCGCTCTCGCGGCCGGAGGCGAGCGTCACCTTGCGGCGCGCGAAGCTGTGCTCACGGAGCAGCTCGAGGAGTCGGTCGTGCTCGGCCATCTCGGCCTAAGCCTTGCGCCGAGCTCGGGTCCGGCGCAACGCCGGGATGCGCGGGCTCGGCGGAAGGCGCGGCTCGAGCAGCGCGGCCTCGGTGCCCGGGACGGTGCGCCGGTGGTGGACGGCGCGCACGCTCCCGGCGGACGTGGGCGCCTCCGAGGCGACGGGCCCCGCGCTGCGCGCGTGTCGTTCGGGGGCGCGCGGCCGAGGCGCCGGAGCCCGGGCGGGTGCGGCGGGCCCGAGGGTCGCCTGGACGGCCGACTCGGTCACCGGAGCGGGCTTCGCGTCCCGGCCCGTCATGTGGACGTGCCCCCGGAACCGGGCGCCCTTGACGATGTTGACCCGCGGGGCCCTCACGTCGCCCACCACGCGACCGCCCTCGTCCACGCGGATCGTCTCCGCCGCGCTCGCGTCTCCGACCACCACGCCTCGAATGGCCACCGTGCGCGCCTTCACGTTGCCGCGCACCGCCCCGGTACGCTCGACGACGAGGGCTCCGCCGATCGCGACCTCGCCCTCGATCTCTCCGAACACCACCAGGTCCTCCTCGCCGGCCACGTCGCCGACGAGCTTCATCCCCGAAGGGAGCACCGAAGCCTTCGTCACACCACGTCCTCCCGCACGAGCTCCAGGAGGTCGAAGTCCATGTCGATGCCGCCGTGGAGCGCGCCCCCGTCGTCGATGGCGACGTGCGGGGCCCGCACGTCTCCCTCGAGGTGGCCACCCTCGCGCACCGCGACCTCGTCCGTGGCCGTCACGGGGCCGCGCACGTGCCCGCCCACCGAGACGCGATCGGCCTCGATGGCGGCCATCACCACGCCGCTCGCCCCTATGTCCACGCTGCCCTCCACGGACAGGTCACCCTCGAGCCTCCCGTCGATCTGCAACTCGCCCCGTCCGGACAACCGTCCGCGAATCACGAGGCTCGGCCCGATGTAACCCGGTGTGGATCGCTGCGTCACGTTATCTGCAAAGGCTGGGTTTGCCCGCGCAGGGTAGCATGCTACGGAGCGCCGGTAACGCCTCGGGGAAGCCGCCGCACCACCCACACCATTCATGGCCACCGACGACTCCGACCACCGCCCCATCGAGGGCCTCGACGACCTGCTCGAGCCCTTCTTCGGCGCCGAGAAGCCACGCTCCCACTGGCGCATCGGCACCGAGGCGGAGAAGTTCGGGATCCTGACCGACACCGGACGGCCGCTGCCGTACGGCGGGGACCGCAGCGTGCTCACCGTGTTCCGCCGCCTGGTCGAGCAGCACGGGTGGTTCGAGGAGCGCGAGTTCGAGGGCGGCGAGGTCATCTCGCTGCGCCGCGGCGCCGCGTCGATCACCCTCGAGCCCGGCGCCCAGCTCGAGCTGTCCGGCGCGCCCCACGAGACGATCCACCAGACCTGCGCCGAGTTCCGCGGACACATGGCGGAGCTGGCCGACATCAGCGAAGAGACCGGCATCGCCTGGCTCGGGATCGGCTTCCACCCGTTCGCGCGGCGGGACGAGCTGCCGTGGGTCCCGAAGCTCCGCTACGGCATCATGCGCGAGTACCTCCCGACGCGCGGGCGGCTCGCGCTCGACATGATGCAGCGCACGGCCACCGTGCAGGCCAACATCGACTACGCGTCGGAGTCCGACATGGCGCGCAAGGTCCGCCTCGGCCTGCGCCTTTCGCCGATCGTCACCGCGATGTTCGCGAACAGCCCCTTCGTCGAGGGACGGGCGACGGGCGAACGCTCGCACCGCGCGCGCGTCTGGCTCGAGGTCGACCCGGACCGGAGCGGGCTGTTGCCCTGGGCGTGGGAGGGCGATCTCTCCTACCAGCGGTACGTCGAGTACGCTCTCGACGTCCCCATGTTCCTCGTCAAGCGGGGGCGCGAGCTGATCCTGAACACCGGCCAGACCTTCCGGCGCTTCCTCGAGGACGGCTACGAAGGGCAACGCCCGACTCGCGCCGACTGGGAGACGCACATCAACACGCTCTTCCCCGAGGTGCGGCTGAAGAAGACGATCGAGCTCCGGGGCGCGGACAGCCAGGACACCGCCCTCACGTGCGCCCTGCCGGCGCTCTACAAGGGCGTCATGTACGACGAGCGGGCCATGGCGCAGGCCGAGCGCCTCGTCGAGCGGCTCGGCTTCGAGGACGCCGAGCAGAGCCGCGCCGACATCGCGGACCGGGCCCTGCGTGCCCGGCTCGCCGGCCGCGAGGTGGCCGAGTGGGCGAACGACCTCGTCGCGATCGCCGAGGGCGGGCTCGAGCGGATCAGCAACCTGAACAGCGCCGGCAAGGACGAGCGCATCCACCTCGCCCGGCTGAAGTCCTGGGTGGCCGAGGGCCGCTCTCCGGCGGACGTGCTGCTCGACGAGATCGACCCCGACGGCGACTTCGTGTCGCAGGTCGTCGACTGGGCGCACATCTGAGTCGGGCTACTTGACCGTGATGCGGGCCCACGCGCGCTTGCCGGCCTTGACGACGTAGGTGCCGCCCTTCGCGAGCCGGGCCTGCTCGTCGGTGACCTTCTCGCCGTCGACCTGGACCGCTCCCGAGCGAACTCGGCGGCGTCCCTCGCTCGAGCTCGGGACCAGCCCCGCCTCTGCGAGCGCCTTCGGGAGCCACACGCCGTCGCCCTCGGCCTCGACCTCGACCTGGGGCATGTCGTCGGGGATCTCGCGGCGGGAGAACTGCGCCTCCCACGAGCCCTGGGCCCGCTCGGCGGCTTCGGTCCCGTGGTAGCGCGTCACGATCTCCCGCGCGAGGGCCATCTTCGCCTGCTTGGGGTTCATCTCGCCCGACTCGCAAGCCCGCCGCCGCCGCGCGATCTCGTCGGCGCTCTCGGCGCTCAGCAGCTCGTAGTAGCGCCACATCAAGCCGTCCGAGATGCTCATGAGCTTGCCGAGCTGCTCCTTCGGCGGCTCGGTGACGCCGACGTAGTTGTCGAGGGACTTGCTCATCTTGTCGCCGACCACCCTGCCGTCCGCGTCCACCTGCGCGTTCAGGCCCTCGAGGATGGGAGTGGTCATGACGATCTGCGGCCGCTGGCCGTAGTGCCTCATCACCTCGCGCGCCACGAGCAGATTGAAGAGCTGGTCGGTGCCGCCGAGCTCCACGTCGCACTCGAGCTCCACGGAGTCGTAAGCCTGCGCGAGCGGATACAAGAGCTCGTGGAGGGAGATGGATTGGTTTTCCTGCCAGCGCTTCTTGAAGTCGTCGCGCTCCATCATCCGCGCCAGCGTGTACTTGCCGGCGAGGCGGATGACGTCGTCGAACTTCATCTGCCCGAGCCACTGGCTGTTGTAGACGACCCGCGTCCGATCGGGGTCGAGGATCCTGAAAGCCTGCTCGGCGTAGGTCCGGGCCCCCTCCACGATCTCCTCTCTCGTCGGCACGGGCCGGGTCGCGCTCCTTCCGGTGGGATCGCCGATCTGCGCCGTGAAGTCCCCGACGACGAAGATCACCTCGTGCCCGAGATCCTGGAACTGGCGCATCTTGTTCATCAGCACCGTGTGGCCGAGGTGGAGGTCGGGACGGGTCGGGTCGAAGCCGGCCTTGACCTTCAGGGGCATTCCGCCACGCAGCCGGTCGAGCAGCTCCGACTCGACGTGCAGGTCGACGACGCCGCGCGAGAGCTCGGCGAGCTGATCTTCCGGGGACATGGGGCGGGGCTTACTGCTCAGAAGCCCGGCATGCCACTGCCGTTGCCGCCGCTGTCGCCGCCGCCCGGCCGCTTGCCGGTGAGCGGATCGATCCCGGTGTTCACGAGCTCCTTGAGCTCCTTGCCCACCTTGAAGAACGGCAGGCGCTTGGCCGGCACCGGGACGGGCTTGCCCGTACGGGGGTTGCGACCGTTGTACGGCTTATAGCTCCGGACGGTGAAGCTGCCGAACCCACGGATCTCGATGCCTTCGCCGCGCTCGAGCGCCTGCGTCATGGACTCGAACACGCAGTTGACGACCTGCTCGGCTCGACTCTTCGTGATCTTCGTCCGCTGGGCGACTGCGTCGATGAGCTCCGACTTGGTCATCGATGATCGGCTCATGGGGACCCCCGAAATCGGTAGAGCCCGAGTATAATTGGGGCCCTAGCCGAGTCAATAAGCATTTCGGGCACTTGCACCCACATGTCCCTTTCTGCCCACCGAAACGCCTGGATCCTGGCCCTGATCGCCACACTCGGCGCCCTCGGCATGGCCGCGCTCCTGTGGCCCCGGCGGGGCTCGGACGCCGATGAAGCCGAGGGGATGGGGCCCGATGCCGGCTTCGAGGACATCCCGAAGATCGACGTCCACGTGCACGTCGGCCTCGGGCAGTGGGAGCAGGCCCTCGAGATCATGGATGCAAACGGCATTCGCACCGCGCTCAACGCGTCCGGCGGCACCCCGGGGGCCGGGCTCGAGCGGTCGGCCGAGATCGCCGAGCGCACCGGGGGGCGCCTCCGGCCGTACTGCAACGTGTCCCTCGCCCGGGTCGGCTCCCCCGGGTGGGACCGCTACGTCCGCGAGACCCTGACCGCGTGCGAGGCGCAGGGGGCCGTCGGGCTCAAGATCTTCAAGTCGCTCGGGCTCGGGCTCGTCGACGCGGACGGCACGCTCGTCGCGGTGGACGACCCGCGCTTCGACGTCCTGTTCGAGACCGCCGGCGAGGTCGGGCTCCCCGTGCTGATCCACAGCGGCGATCCGCAGGCCTTCTTCCGGCCTCCCACGCCCGACAACGAGCGCTACGAGGAGCTGTCGGCGCACCCCGGCTGGAGCTTCTTCGGCGACCGGCCCGACGGCCAAGGGCGATGGCCCACCTGGCACGAGGTGTTCGCGCAGTACGAACGCAGGGTCGCCCGCCACCCCGGGACCACCTTCGTCGGCGCACACTTCGGCAACGCGCCGGAGGATCCCTGCCGGGTGGCGCGGATGCTCGAGGCCCACCCCAACCTGTTCATCGAGACCGGGGCACGAATCCCCGAGATCGGCCGGCACCCGCCCGACGAGCTGCGCCGCTTCTTCGAGCGCTTCGAGGACCGCATCCTGTTCGGGACCGACCTGCAGGTCACCCAGTGGGGGCGCGCCCTCGGATCGGCGGGCGAGGACCCCGATCCGCCCTCCCGCGTCCCCGCCTTCTTCGACGCCCACTTCCGCTACTTCGAGACGTCGGCGCGCGGAATGCCCCATCCAACGCCGATCCAGGGGGATTGGACCATCGATGGGCTCGGCCTGCCGCGCTCGGTCCTGGAGAGGCTCTATTGGAAAAATGCGGACCGGGTCTTCGGCCTCGGCGGATGAGGGCGGAGATCCGACGCTTTCCGACGTTCCAAAAGCCGTCCCGTCTAGGTATGGTTGCGCCCACTCGCGAGAGGAGCGGGGGAACCCATGAGCAACCTTCCCGAGCAGCCCGACCAGCCCGACCAGGATGATCTCTTCGACGCGCCCGCGGGCGTGCAGGACCTGAGCACCTTCGACGATGACCAGCCCATGGCGGGGTTCGCGGTGGGCAGCGACGACGAAGCCCTGAAGAAGATGGGCCGGCGGACGACACCGTTCGGTCGCATCGCGTTCATCCTCCTCGTCGGCGGCGCCGCGGTCGCGGCCTACTTCGCCTGGCAGGGCAGCAAGAACTACGAGGCGCGCATGGACGGGCTCGAGGCCTGCGGCGCGATCGAGCAGCGAGCCGAGATGATCGCGTGCGTGCGCCAGGAGCTCGAGAGCACGTCCTACGACGACGTGCAGGAGCGGGCGATCCGGAACCTCGGCTACTTCAAGGACACCGAGTCGATTCCGGTCCTGATCCAGAAGCTCGACAACGGCGGCATCGTTCGGCGCGCCGCCGCCCTGGCGCTCGCGAACATCGGCCTGCCCGACGCAGAGCCCGCCAAGCAGAAGCTCCTCGACGTGCTCGCGGAGACCGACGAGCGCGACGGGCCCCAGGTCGTCTGGGCGCTGGCGGTCCTGCGCGAGGAGGCCGCGGCCGACGCGATCATCGACATGTTCTCGCGGGGCCTGCTCCAGAACCAGCCCGGGTTCTCGCCGCGCGTGATCACCGACGTGCTCGGTCCCGAGCGGCTCGCGTCGGACCAGCTCTTGACGCACCAGGAGGAGTCGGTCCGCAACCTGACGGCGCAGGCGCTCGCGGAGGTCGGCTCGGCCGAGGTCGTGGACGCTCTTTCCCGCCTCATCGAGTCGGAGCTCGGCCGCGAGGACAAGTCGCAGGAGGTCATCCGGGCCGCGGCGACGGGGCTCGGCCGGGCCGGCGATCCGCGGGCCGCCCAGCCGCTGTTCAGCTTGCTCGAGCGCGAGCCCAGCATGCGTCAGAGCGTGCTCGACGCGCTCAAGAAGACCACCGGCGCGCCCGAGCTCGCCGTCCTCGCGGACCAGGCGAACGAGCCGGCGATGAAGCGCGACCTCGTCCGCCTGCTGGCCGAGTCGCACGACCCGCGGGTCGCCGACAAGCTGGCACAGCTCCTCGGCTCGGACGACGACGAGATCCGGGCGACGTCGGCGAACGCGCTCGCCGAGCTCGGCGATGCGCGCGCGCTGCCCGTCCTGCTCCAGCTCGCGCAGGGTGAGGACGAGGGGATGGCGGACCAGGCGCTCAAGGGGCTCGTCATGGTCGGCTCGCCGGACGCTGCGGGCGAGCTGCTCTCCATGCTCCCGTCCACGTGCCCCGACGAGCCGGGGCCGGACATGCCCGCGGGGTGCTTCCGCCAGGCGGCGATCCTCCGCGCGCTCGGCGCGTCCGGCAACGAGTCCGCGGGCGAGCGCATCCGCGCGGCCCTGAGCGGCGTCGACGCGCCCGCCGCGGCCATCGCCCTCGCACAGATGAGCTACGAGCGCGCGTACGACGAGCTGCTCGGCAAGGTGAAGCGTCCGCCCGACGTCGACATGACCGCCCCGAACGCCGCGGAGCGAAGCCTCACGAACGAGGACCTCTTGCGCGAGCGGCGCGGCGCCATCCAGGCCATGGGCTACTACGGCCGGCCCGATGCCGCCGAGGACCTGATGCACGTCGTCGAGGACATGAACGACGACTACGAGCTGCGCGCGCTCGCCGCCGCCTCGCTGGGTCAGATCGCGACACCCGAGATGCTGGGTCAGGTCATCCAGAAGGTGCAGGACGAGAACGTCCCGGAGGCGACGCGCCGCTACTACGTGCAGGCGCTCTGGCAGAAGCCGCAGCCCGCGCTCAACGGGCAGCTCCTCGACCTGATCGCGAGCGAGGCGCCGTTCGAGGTGAAGCGGGCGGCGGCGCTCGCGGTCGGCTACTCGGGGGACGGGTCGGTGGACGAGCGGCTCTCGCAGATGCTCGACGACGAGAATGCGCGGCCGCACGCCGCCATGGCGATCTCCCTCGGAGGCAGCGAAGCCGCGGCCCGCAGGCTCGTGGAGGTCCTGGCCGACGACAGCGACGCGAGGGAGATCCTGCAGACGGCGATCATGGGCGAGACGCCCTGGTTCGACCTGTTGACCGAGAGCTCCTTCGAGAGCGGCCAGATCTGGCGCCGGATGGTCGCGGCACGGATCCTCCAGGAGGGCGACGACGCCAACCGCTACGGCTACGCCTGGCTCAAGACGACCGCCATCCTGACCACCGGCTTCGACGGCCCGGGGGGCGTCCAGCCGCCCTGGATCCGGCAGAAGCTCTACGAGGCCCTCAACGGCGACGACGCCGAGAACCGGGCGCTCGCCGCCCAGGCGCTGGCGGACATGAACGAGCGCGGTCTGCTCATCCGCGCCCGCGACGAGGGTGGCGCCGGCGCGAGCGTGGCACGCGACTCCCTCGACCGCCTCAACCGTCCCCCCAGCATGAACGAGTAGTACCTTCAGGCATCGAGGGCGGCGAGGACGTCGTCGACGAGGTCCTGCGGCTCCTCGATGCCCACCGCGTAGCGCACGAGCGTGTCGCGGATCCCGACCTGTGCGCGCTGCTCGGTGCTCAGCTCGAAGTAGCTCATCAACGCGGGCTGCTCGATGAGGGACTCGACCCCGCCGAGGCTCGGGGCGATGCGGGGAATGCGGCACGCGTCGACGAACCGGCTCGTGCTGGCGAGGTCCCCGTCCAGATCGAAGGTGACGACCCCTCCGAAGCCCGTCATCAGCGCGCGCGCGGCGGCGTGGTGCGGGTGCGACTCGAGCCCGGGATACCACACGCGCTTCACGCGTGGATGCGCCTCGAGCACGCGCGCCAGGGTGAGCGCGGACTCGTTCTGGTGCGCGACCCGCAGGGCGAGCGTCTTCATGCCACGGTGGATGAGATAGGCCGCGTGCGGGTCGAGGACGCCTCCGAGCACGTCTCGCAGCTCGCGCACGAGCGAAACGAGCCCGCGCTTGCCCGCGAGCACGCCCCCGAGCACGTCGTTGTGTCCGGCGAGGTACTTCGTCGCGCTGTGCAGGACGAGGTCGATCCCGTGCTCCGCCGCGCGGAGGTTGACGGGTGTCGCGAACGTCGTGTCCACCAGTGTCTTGACGCGCCGCTCCCGGCAGACCTGCGCGAGCGCGTCGAGATCGATCACGTTCTGGTACGGATTGGTCGGGACCTCGCTGACGACGAGGCGCGTCTCGGGCCGAATCGCGGCGCGGAGCGCCTCGACGTCCCCGGGCGGCACCAGCGTGTGTTCGACACCGAAGCGCTCGAGGAACGCGACGACGAACTGCCGCGTCCGCCGGTAGCAGTCGTCGAACAAGATGACGTGCGACCCCGACTTGGTCAGCGCCAGGACCGCCGTCGTCACCGCCGCCATCCCGCTCGCGAAAGCCAGGGCGTCCTCGGCGCCCTCGAGGGAGGCGACCTTCTCTTCGACGAGCCGCACCGACGGGTTGCCGTAGCGCCCGTACTCCTCCCGATCGACCCGCCCTTCCATGTACGCCACCAACTCCGCCGTGTCGCGGAAGGCGTACGTCGACGTCTGCACGATGGGCGCCGTCAACGCGTCGTACGGGTGTTCGCGCGGCTCACCGCCATGCACCGCGAGAGTGCGGGGAGACTTGCGCTGCTCGGGCATCGCGCGCGAATGTAGCCCATACTCCGGCCCGTGTCCGACGATCTGGTGGTGGACGGCAAGGTGCGCATCCCCGCGTCCGACCTCGCGTGGAAGGCCGTGCGGGCCGGCGGCCCGGGCGGCCAGAACGTGAACAAGGTCGCGAGCAAGGTCGACCTGCGCTTCGACCTGCCGGGCACCGGCGCGCTCGACACCGCGGTCAAGGCGCGCCTGCGCCGCATCGCATTGAACCGTCTCGACGCGGACGGGCGCATCGTCGTCACCAGCCAGAAGACGCGCGATCAGGCGAGAAACCTCGACGATGCCCGAGAGAAGCTGGCCGCCCTCGTGCGTGAGGCACTTCGCCCCCCCAAGCGTCGCAAGCGGACCCGCCCGAGCAAGGCCGCGAAGGAGCGCCGCCTGAAGGAGAAGCGAGCCACGAAGGAGAAGAAGGACAGCCGCGGCAAGGTGCGCTGGTGAGCGGGAGCACCGTGTGGGGCCATGGCTATGGGTCGGGCTCGGGCTCCGGGAAGAGCTCGTCGGCGACGATGCCGATCTCGGGGCAGGACACGTTGCCGTTGTCGTCGATGTCCTGGTCGTCGCCGACGCGCAGCGCACGGAAGGTGCTTCCCGGCACGATCTCGATCTCCAGCTCCGCCGCGGCCGCCAGGCAGTCGTGGGTCACGCCGAGGATCGACCACTCGAGCGTGGGCGTGACGTCGCCGGAGAGCGTGTCCAAGTCCTCCACCGTCCCCGCCAGGTCGGCGACGGCGCGGAGCGCCAGATAGGCTCGCTCCGGGCGCCGACACAGGACCGTCTCGGCGTCCACGGTCACGCCCGGGTTGCCGTCGTCGTCCTCGTCGAGGGCCCGGGCGTCGTCGTCCGGAGTCGGCAGCGGGTCCGCCGCCGGGTCGCCGAGCTCGGCGCCGAGCACGATGAGGGCCGGCGGGGGCGTGAACGCCGCACCGACGGGCTCGTCGGCGTCGAGCAGCTCGCCCTCGTCCTCGACGGCCTTCGTCTGCAGCACCGCCTCGAGGGCGGGCGGGATCGAGAGCTCCGCCACGCCCTCGACCGCGGGCAGGTCGATCCGGCACGGCTGGGTGCGCAGCCGGACGTGCCGTCCGCGCTGCAGGATCCGCAGCCTGAAGAGCTGTCGCGCCTCCACCTCGACGACCACCTTGGCCTTCACGCGCACGTCGACGGCGAAGATCCCGCTGAGCGGTCCTGCATCGGTGGTGTCCCAGTCTTCGAGCGGCTCGTCGGGGATCTCCGGCGGACCGGCGTCGGGCGGCGCGCCGGCGTCGGTTCCCGCGTCCACGCGCTCGGTGCGCTCGTAGGGGTAGTCGCCCGCGTCGGGCCCGCACGCGAGCGCGAGCACCGAGAGCACGATCGCGAAGCGCGTCACCACCGCGCCTCCACGCCGGCCTGCGCCGACGGCACCACGCCACCGTGGCGGTAGCCTGGGTAGCCTGGGTTGTGCGTCAGATCGGCGTCGGACTCGAACCGCCGCCAGTCCTTGCGCTCCTCGCGCGACGACAGCGCCGCGAGCCGGAACGACCAGGACAGCACGAACGGGAGGTCCTCGCCGGTGAGGCGGTCGAGCGCGATCTCCATGCCGACGGAGGGCTCGTGCCGGTCGTTGTCGAGGAGGTTCGTGGGTCCACCGAGGTTGTCGAAGGGCGCTCTCACGAAGCGGTAGCCTGCGAGCACGTCGAGCCCCGGCCGCACCGCCCACTCGACGCCCACCGCCGGGACCAGGGTGTCACCGAAGCGCCCCGGCAGCCGGTCGAAGCTCCCGCCGACGGCCCTCGACCACATCGCCCAGGTGAGCTCCGACGACAGCCGCAGATCGGTGCGCACCTCCCAGGCTGCCGAGAGCGCGATCTCGTGCGGCCGGTAGTAGTGCGAGAACCGGTACACGTAGCCGAGGTTCCCGAGCCCCGCGGCCTCGCCGCCCACGCGGGCCCAGCCCCAGTCGTCGACCCGCGTGGCGCCACGCCAGGCCAGGCCGAACGAGAGATCGGGCACCGGCGTCACCACCGCGCCCAGGATCGGCGACGCGCGGCCGAAGACGGTCAGCTCCTCGCCGAGCTCGGTCTCCGCGCTCACGGTCATCTCGCCGGTCCGCGGGTCGGTCGTCTCCTCGACGCCGAGGACCCTGCCCGTCGTGAACAGCTCGATGTCGAAGAGCACCCGGACGCTGGCGCCCAGCGAGAGCCACTCGGTCACTCGCACGCCGAGCCCCGCCCAGACCGAGAGGTGCTGCGTGCGATCGGTCCACATGAGCCACTGCGGGCGGTCGTCCGGGTGGTTGTCGTACTCGAAGATGTGCGCGGCCGGCGTGTACAGCGCGAACGCGGCGTGCAAGCCGCGCAGGCCGAACGCGTGCCCGAGGTCGAACCGCGTGCCGACGAGCAACGCTGCGGTGGGCTCCGGATCGGCGGCGAGCTCGGGCGCCTCCTGGCCGTCGACCCCTTCGACCCACAGGAGCGGGTGCGCCCACAGGAACGCCACTGCCAGCTCGGCGAACCCGGGCTCGGCGTCCCCCAGCGCGAGCGCCGCCGGATCGTAGTGCACCGCGGACGAGCCGATCGGCGTCGCGCCGACGGCGCCGGCCAGCGCGCCCGCACGCGGTCCGAGCCCGAGCCCGTTCTCGGCGTCCGCGCGCGCGGGCGCCGCCGTCGCGAGCGCGAGGACCGCCGCGAGCGCGAGCCGGCTCACGGATGCTCCTCCCTCGCTCCGAGCGGGAACGTGACCGTGACGCCGATCTGCCCGAGCCCCCCGCCCGTCGCGAAGCCCGGGTAGCCGCGGTTGTCGATCTGGCGGCCCGGCAGGTCCGCGTGGGCGTCGGGGAGCGAGGCCGGGTCCTTCGTGTGCCGGCGCCTCTCGACGAGGTGCCACCGGGCATGGAGGTCGACCCGGAGCCGCGCCACGTCGAGCTCCTCGAGATCGACCCCGGCGCCGAGCCCGATCACGTGCCGATCGCCGTCGACGTAGCTCGAGACGCCGGTCTGCTCGGGTACGGGGCTCGGCTCGAAGCCCCACCCTGCCCGCACGCGGTAGAAGCGGGTCGGCGTCCACTCGACGCCGACCCGAACCGCCACCACGTCCTCGAAGCGGGGTGAGGGCCGCCGGTCGTGGATCGTCCGGAAGCGCGACCACCGCGCCCAGACCACGTCGCCCGAGAGCCTGAGGCCGCCGACCGGCTCGACGTACAGGCCCGCCGCGACCTCCTCCGGCGCGAACAGCTCGAAGAAGTCGACCTCCGCGTCCACGACCACCGCGCCGGCGCGCGTGTCGTTGGGCCCCTTCGCGCGGACGTCCTGCTGGCCGCGCCAGGCGAGCCCGAGGGCGACCTCGGCGATGGGCGCGAAGCGCAGGCCCGCCATCGCGGCGCTCTCGATGAGGAGCTCGTTCTCCACGTCGATGACGACGTTGTCGTCGGGCGTGTCGCCCCGCGTCGCGTCGTAGCCGACCACCGTCGAGGTGCGGAGGAACGGAGTCAGCGAGAGGCCGACCCCGAGACCGAGCCCGAACGGCAGCTCGACGCCGAGGGCCGCCGTCGCGCCGGTGCGCGCCGCACGGTCGCCGTAGGCCACGAGCGTCGGACGATCCTCGCGCGGCGGGGCGCTCAGGCGCAGGACGTGCGCCGTCGGGAGGTGCACGCCGACCCCGAGACGGACGCGGCGCAGCCAGTCCGGACCGGGCAGCCGGCCGACGAGCCCTCCGCCGACCCCGGCGACGGTCCGGCCCATCTCGTGGCCCCCCTCGTCGGTGCGCGCGAACCACAGGTCGAGGTCGGCGGCGTGCGCCGTGAGCGACAGGACGGGGCGATCCACGTCGCCGAGCGCGCCGGGGTTGCGCGCGATGGCCCCCGTGTCTCCGGGGCGCGCCGTCACGGCATTCGCGAGCGCGGCGTCGGCGGATGGCTCGCCGAGCGCCGAGCCGGCCTGAGCGGAGGCGGCCGCGGGCGCGAGCACGATCAGCGTGCAGAGCAGCACCCTCACGGATCGCTCCCCGTGCACCGCCCGCTCGCGGGGTCGGGCAGCGTGACGGCGACGGTGTGGTCGGTGGTCGCGGTCCCGCCCTCGGCGTCGCTCACCGACAGCTCGACGTGGAGCGGGCGGTCGCCCTCGATCGCCACGACGAGGCGCTCGCCGTCGAGCACGCCTTCGACGAGGACCCAGCGGGAGCCCGACAGCGTCCACCGATACCGCAGGGGCGGCGCGTCCGGGTCGGGAGGCGCGGGGACCAGGGTGAGGCGTGGGGCCGAGTCGCTCGCGTCGAGGACGATGGGTGTCGCGAAGCCGTCCCCGAGGCAGACCGACTCGGGGTCGCTCGTGACGACCGCCGACGGGGCGCTCTCGGGAGGGGCCCCGCAGGCGGCCGAAAAAGCCGCGGCGGCGAGCACCACGCACCCTCCCCTGCACCTCCACACGTCGCCGAGAGTATCCCCGACGAGGCCCCCCGGAGGGAACACCTTCCGCTCGCCTCGGGGCGAGCTCGGAGCCATGGTCCAACATGCGCGAACCCGTGCTCATCCGGGAGATGGAGCTCGACGACCTCCCCGAGGTCTACGCCCTCGGGGAGCGGCTGTTCACCGCCGAGCGGTGGCCGACCCTGTACCGCACCTGGGACGACTACGAGCTCGCCACGATGTTCGCTTCGGACGGCGACACCTGTCTCGTCGCCGAGCGCGAGCGTGACGGCAAGCTCGTAGGGTTCGTGCTCGGCACGATCGTCTCGAAGCGGCGGAGCTCCTGGACCTACGGGTGGATCATCTGGCTCGGCGTGGATCCGTCCCAGAAGCGGCAGGGGATCGCACGGCGGCTGGTCGACCGGCTGACGGAGATCTTCCTCGAGGCCGGCGCACGCATCCTCATCGTCGACACCGACGCCGAGAACGACCCCGCCCTGGCCTTCTTCGAACGGCAGGGCTTCGACCGGGGCCGCGAGCACGTCTACCTCAGCCGCAACCTGAAGACGCACCCCAAGTACAAGCGGAAGAAGGGCGCGGGGCCCGACGGCCGAGGCTCGAAGGGGTCAGCCAAGGCTCCGGACTAGATCCACTAGGGGCTCGATGCCGTCGCGTCGTGCGATGGTGACGGTGCGGGTGCCGGCCGCCTCCGTGACCAGGCGGCCGAACGGGAGGTCCGCGCCCCAGACGGCGGGGATACACTCGCGCGGCAGGCCCGAGAGCGCACGGCCGAGCGCCTCGGGATCGAGCGGAGGGATGTCGGTGGCGTCGACGACGACGACCGCGGCCGCGCCGAGGAGGTCCGCGCCCCCTGTCAGATCGAGCTGCGTGCGGGGAGCGACCCGCTCCGCGCCCAGCGCGAGCCGCAGCCGCGCGGCGAAGGCGCCGGTCCCCGCGAGGACCAGTACGGGGACGGGCGCGGCGCGCCTGCGCACGGGGAGGGTCACGTGCTCCTCGGGGAACGCGGTCCGGAGCGGATTGGTCGCGAGGTCCTCGTCCACGTCGATCTCGACGTCGATGTCCGGACCGGGCTCGCCGAGCGCCGGGTGCACGTCGGTCGGCGCCTCGGCGGTGGCGAGCGTCGCCGCGAGCTTCTGGATCACCTCGTCCACCCGGGCCGGCTCGAGTCGCCGCAGGAGCGCGTCCCGGACCGGCCCGCGCAGGGCCGCCGACAGCTCCTCCGCCCGGACGGGCGCCCGGTGGCCCCACGCCTCGAGCCCGTCGAAGACGACCGCGGCCGCACGGGCGGGAGACAGCACCTCCTCGAGGGCCTCGCGCAAGAGGCGGACCGAAGCGGGCTCGTCGGCCATGGCGCGCTCATCCTGGCGTACGCAGCCACCCGGACGCAACGGCGGGCTCCACCGAGGCGCGCGTCCCGGACGCCGAGCGCTCGAACCGCCGAGAGCGTCCGGGTAGGATGCGCGCGGTGCCGCACACGACTCGCTCACTCCTCATCGCATCCCTCTTGGCCGCAGGCTGCGCCGCGCTGTCTCCGCGGCAGACCGCCGAGCTCTACCACGGCTTCCCCGTGGGCCAGCGGATCCTGAGCCCCGGGCTCGAGGACGTCGCGATCTCGGTGGGCGCGACCGCGGAGATCGACTTCTTCGCCCCCCCGGAGCGTCTTCACGGCGGCTCCGGCTGGGTCGACGCCGACGAGGTCGAAGGGGTCGAGATCCGCAGCGCCGTCTCGTCGAAGCCCGACGTCGTGCGCGTGCTCGGCACGCAGGCCGGACGGGTGACCCTCGAGGGCGTGCGGATGGGCTGGTCCGAGCTCGTCCTCGAGACATCGCGGGGCCACGCCGAGCTCACCGTCCACGTCGCCGAGCCCGCGCACGTGGAGCTCGCGCACGAGGCGGTCGACGTCACCCCCGGCGCCCCGCGCGTCTTCGTCACCGGAGGCACGGCGCGCTTCCGGATGGTGCAGCGGGACGCGGCCGGCCGCCTCCTCGGGGGGTGGGGGAGCATGCTGCCGGTGCGTGCCGATCCGCCGGGCTCCGCGAGCGTCGCCCGCCGCGAGGGCGACGTCGAGCTGGTCGACGTGACCGTGGAGGCCGAGGGCCGGATCACCCTGCGTCCTCTCGGGGGCTCGCCGGTCACGCTCGACGCGGGCCCGCTCGGCGAGGGCGCCACGTTCGGCGTCGACGCCCTCACCGCACCGCCGCGCACCGAGCCGCTCACCGCGATCCGTTCGGGCGAGCCGAACCTGGTGGTCCTCTGGGTCCGGCGCGCCGACGGCGCCCGGGTCTTCGGCATCATCGAGCGCGCGCGCCTCGTCTCCCTCACGCCGGACACCTGCGACGTCGAGCGCATGGAGCGCTTCTACTCCGAGGGCGTCTACTCCGTGACCGCCATCGCCCCCGGCGAGTGCTCCCTCGAAGCCTACCTCGACGACCAGTCCACCACCCTCAGCGTCCCGGTGGAGTGACGGCGAAGGATTGACGCATCGGGGCGGCCTTCCGGCACGAGCCGCGCCTCGCGGGGTCGGACCCGTCGAGACTCACGCCCCGTTTCAGGGTCGTTGCCGCATGATGAGAGGCGCGACAGGTCGGTCGGCCGCTTCGCGCTCGCCGCCGCGGCGTCCGCTCGCGCCCGTCCCCATTTGGCAAGGGGTTGACGGTCGGGCTCCTGGTGGGCTCGATCGGGGCTACGAGGAGGGGTCATGAGAAGAGAAGAGAAGAGAAGAGAAGAGAAGAGAAGAGCGGGCTGCGTGAGGTCCTCGCTGCCGTATGGTTGTTGTCCGCCGCCGGCTGCGTTCCGGACAGCGGCGTGCCCTTCGTCGAGGTGATCTCGGACAGCGACCCGAGCGTCACGGCCGCGGAGCTGCTCGCGGACGAGAGCAGCACGGCGCTCGGCGCGAGACGCCTCGGGAGCATCGCCGGCGACGTGGGCGAAGTCCGCTATGACGGCGACGAACAGAAGCGGTCGTACCTGCTCGCCGGCGACGTGCGCGAGGGCGCCTCGAGCGGAGCGGCCCTGCACCTGCCCCAACAGCCGGTCGCGTGGCCCGATTCGCCGGCGCCGCTCACCGTCGACATCGGGCCGTTCGACCCGAGCCAGTGGATGTCGCTCCGTTCCTATGACGTGGGGCTGTGCTCGGCGTTTCCCGGTCCTGCAACGCCTGATCTGTTCTGGAACGAGATCGCTGCGGGCTTCATCGCGGGGCTCGACGGGGCGCTCGCGTCGTCGCTCGAGGGCGAGCGGAAGGAGCCCGCGACGTTCACGCCGGTCCTACGGACCGGCAACACCTACGACGCGCAGGGCGATCGCTTCCGGTTCTCGTACAACTTCGCCGCCCTTCGCGTCGACGAGCGCCTCCCCTGGTGGCCCGGCGGGGCCGTCGGGTGCGATGACGTCGACCTCCGCATCGCCGGCGAGCTCGGCTGGGCCCGGCGCCGCGGGGTGATCAGCTACCCTCCTCAGTGCCTGTCGGAGTCCGATCCAGGCCACGTGATCGCGACGGACGACGGCTCCACGTGGGACTTCGTCGGGGTCGTCGTGGACCTCGACGTGGAGGCGCACTCGTCCGGCTGCGTCGTGCTCGAATCCATCGAGGAGGGCGTGGCCGACCAGGTGCGCGACGGGCTCCCGAGGGCCTTCGGCCAGGCGATCCTGGACGCGCTCCTGGTCGATCCGAACGCCCTCGGAGTCTCCGTCGAGGACATCCGCCCGTGCACCTGCGACACCGAGTGCAGCGACCTGTCGCCCGAGGGGCCGCTGCCCTACGCGCCGGGCCGGCGGCACCGGTGCAAGCTGACTCGGGGCGGCCCCGAGCCTTGCGGCGAGTGCTGGGTCCAGCTCGATCCCGACCGGCTCCACGCCCGGCCCGAGGGCCTGGAGATCGTCCTCGCCGAGGACGAGACCGATCCGCAGGCCTCGTTCCTCGAGCGCACGCTCCCCGGCGCGATCCTGTGCTCTCCGAGGCGGTTGTCCGTCCCGTCGAGTGAGCCGCCGCTCCTCGGCAGCCTGCCGGGCACGCTCGAGATCGCTCCGCCCGGGCCGCCGGTGCCGATCGAGCCGACGTGCCGGCGCGAAGAGCTGTGATGCGCGCGGCCCTGTTGGGGTGCGCGCTCCTCGCCGGCTGCGGGGGGTGCGCCGAGAGCCACGGGCGCGCCGACGGCGGCGCGCCCGACGCCGGCAGCTTCGACGCCGCCCGCCCGGATCGACCGGTCATGCGCCGCGACTCGGGCGCGCCGATCCCGGACGGTGACTTGCCGGACGGGACCGATTGCAGCGAGGTCGGTGGCTACCGGCGCTGCGGCCTCGACCAGTGCCCGTACCTCTGCCCGGGCTCGCCGCCGGAGCGATGCTCCAACTACGTCCCGCTGTGCCTGCCGAGGCTCGTGGATCAGGGTTGCACCTACGAGCTCGGTGAGTTCATGTCGATCCCCAACCCCTGCAACGCTGGCGGACCATGTCTCTATGTCGGGACGTCTTCTCCCGAGAACGGGCAGAATGGGTATTGCGTCGAGAGCATCGACCTGTGCCTCACCGACCCCGACGAGGCGCGCCTGCCTCCCTATCACTGCCGCTGGACCGACATGACGGTCGTGACACGCGCTCCACCTCCGGCGAGCTGCCCTCCGCCCGCCGATCCGCGCGCGCCTTTCTGCGCGGGCTCGTGTGACACCGAGTGCGGCCCCCCGAGCTACGGAGGTTGTATCGGGTTGAGCGACACGCGCGGCTTCGGCGTCTGCACGTATGGTCTTCCGTGCTACGACTCGATGCCGGTCGAGCTCCGCTCCTTCTGGGACATGTGCAACCGTGACTCGGAGCGTCGACCCTGCGCGTGCCTGATCCTTCGCCCGCAGCCGGACGAAGCCCCATTTCCGCGCGGTGTGCTCATGTACGCGCCGTCGTGCCAGGCGTACCGGGCAGCCTACCCGACCGGCGTGGAGTGCCGCGACATCGACTGGAACCCGCTCTGAGAGCGGAACCGGCCGACCGCCGAACACTGCCTGGCACGTTCGCCCCGAAAGACGGGCCACGGCGAGGACTCTCAGGAGGAGCCTCGGCTAGTGCCCCCGCTCGCGGTCGACGCCCGGGTGGGTGGGGTCGCCGGGCTCGTGGCGCGGGTTGGCCGTCTGGTACGTGCCGTCCTTGCCCGGGATCGACATCAGCGTCTCCCGGTCGTAGATGAAGTCGGCGCGGTTGGCGCTCGGGGGCATGTGCAGGCCGGAGTCCATCCGGATCGCGTCGCAGGGGCAGGCTTCGACGCAGTAGCCGCAGAAGATGCACCGGAGCTCGTCGATGACGAACGCCTTCGGGTACCTCTCGTACCCGTACCGCGGATCGCCGGGCTCGTACTCGGCGGCCTCGATGTAGATGCACTGCGCCGGGCACGCCGTGCTGCAGCAGAGGCAGGCCACGCAGCGCGGCGAGCCGTCCACCCGGTGCGTGAGACGGTGGATGCCCCGGAACCTGTCCGGGTACTCGTACGTCTCCTCCGGGTAGCTGATCGTGACGATCTCCTTGTCCTTCCCGAAGACGTTCTTCATGAACCGCCGCGTCGTCACGCCGAGCCCCTTCGCGATCTCCGGGATGTAGCTCTGCTCGGCGAACGTGCGGCCGGGCTTGGGAATCAGCTTCGCCATATCAACCCACCAGGAGGATCACGATGCCGGTCACCAGGATGTTCAGGAGCGACAACGGCAGGATGTACTTCCAGCACACCGCCATGACCTGGTCGTACCGGAAGCGGGGCAGCGTCCAGCGGATCTGGAGCTGAAGCCAGATGAGGAGCGCGAGCTTCACCGTGAAGCTCAGCATCTGCAGGGCGATCACCCCCCAGTGCGGCACCTCGGCCACGTAGATCGCGGAGCCGAGCTCGAGGGCGAAGCCGTTCCGCTCGAGGAACGGCACGTCGTAGCCGCCGAAGAAGAGCGTCGTGGCGAGCGCCGACAGCACGATCACCTCGACGAACTCGCCCATGAAAAACATGCCGAACTTCATGCCCGAGTACTCGGTGAGGTAGCCGCCGGCCAGCTCGCTCTCGCCCTCCGGGAGGTCGAACGGCACGCGCTTCGTCTCGGCGATCGCCGCCGCCAGGTACAGGATGGCGGCTACCGGCTGGACGAGGAAGCCCCACACGTGCTCCTGCTGCCAGCGGACCATGTCCTCGAGCAGCAGCGAGCCGTAGATCATGAAGCACCCGACGAGGGTCAGGCCGAGCGTGACCTCGTAGCTGACCATCTGCCCGGCGGCGCGCAGCCCCCCGAGCAGCGAGTACTTGTTGTCACTCGAGTAGCCGGCGATGGCCGCCCCGACGACGCCCGTCCCGGCGATGGCGAAGACGAAGAGGATGCCGACGTTGATGGACGCCACCTGCATCGGCACACGCGGCCCCGCGATGTGGCCGCTCGCCGGGATGACCTCGCCGGCGTAGTCGAGGTACAGGGTGTCGGCGAAGGGGATCACCGCGAAGGTGGCGATCGCCGTGACGACGGTCAGGATAGGCGCCAGCGCGTGCAGGAACTTGTCCGCCTTCGGCGGGACGAAGTCCTCCTTGAACATGAACTTGACGGCGTCGGCGAGCGGGTGGAGCAGGCCGAAGATCGTGATGTTCCCGCGGAACGTCTCGAAGCCGTACCGGAGCGCCTTGGCGGCGACGTAGCTCACCCCGAACAGCACGACGCCCCACCAGAACAGAGCCGTGCCCGTCACGGTCAGGGTCGCGTCGCCCAGACCGACGGCGACCGGATCGGCGAACGGCTGCCCGCTGTCGGTCGCCGTCAGGTAGACGGCGCGCCCGACGGTGAAGAGCACCACCACCGCGCTGACGGCGGCCAGCGCGAAGTGGAACAGCGAGCCGAACCGCAGCATGGTGCGCACCCGCCCGTGGAAGCGCTCGGGGACCGGAATGGCGGCGCGTACCGGGCCGAGGCGGTCCTGCAGCATGGCGCTCTGCCGGCGCTCGGCCCAGATGAGCACCGGCGCGAACGTCAGGATGATCGCCAGGACGAAGACGAGCTTGAGCAGCGTGGCGACGACGAGCGTGGTCGTATCCATCAGGCGGTAGCCTCCGAGGACTCGGGCGCGGCGGCGGAGCCCGCCGGCGCGAGCGCCGCGCGGATGTCCGCGAGCTTGGCGAAGTCGAGCTTCTTGTCCATGAGCTGCGCGATGGTGAGGAGCGCCTCCCAGGCGGGCTTGATCTGCCCCTGCGGCCTGACCGCCCGCCGGAACTGCTGCGCCATGCCCTTGGCGTTGACGAAGGTCCCGTGCATCTCCCCCCAGCACGCCACGGGCACCACCAGGCTCGCCACCGACGGCAGCGCGCCCTCGTTGCTCGTCAGCGAGATCACCGTCTCGAGCTTGAGAAGCGGCTCGAGCTGGTCGGCGCTCTCCGCGCTCACCCAGCCGAGCGCCAAGACCGAGGTGACCTCGCCCGCGAGGACGTCCTGGAGGAGGTCTTCCATCGACTCGAGCTCCCCTCCGGCCGCCATCATCGCGCCACGTCGGTTCGGGTTGTGGTCGCTCGATCGGAGGATCGTGTCGCCCTCCCAGTCCGCGTCGGCGGCGAGGTAGAGCTTGTCGGTCCCGAGGACCTGGCGCGCGAGCGTCGCCAGGACGAAGTTGTCCTCGCTCGAGTGCTTCGCGCTCAGCACCACGCCCAGCCGGGCTCCCCCGGCGGCGCTCAGCCGCTCCGCGGCGAGCGCGAGGGCCTCGGAGTAGAGCAGCTCCTCGCGGTCCCGACCGCGTCCCTGGACCGGCACGTACACGCGATCCTCGTGGACCTCCTTGTACGTCATCATGCCGTCGTCGCACATCCAGAACTGGTTGACCTGGAGGTTGTCGCGCGGCCGGAGGCGGAAGACCCGGTCGTACCGGGGGTCGAAGTCCACGTGCGAGTTGCAGCCCGTCGCGCAGCCGGCGCAGACGCCGTCGACCGAGCGGAGGAACCAGACGCGCGCCTTGAACCGGAAGTCCCGGCTCGTGAGCGCACCGACCGGGCAGACGTGCTCGGTCATCAGCGTGTACCGGTGATCGAGCTCGCGTCCGGGGGCCAGGACGATCTCGTTCTTGTTGCCGCGCTGGCGCATGTCCAGCACGTGGTCGCCGACCAGCTCGTCACACACGCGAATGCAGCGGGTGCACATCACGCACCGCTCCGCGTCGTAGACGATCGTCGGGCCGAACCGAACGCCCTTCGGCTTGTGGACGGGCTCGGTCTTCTTCCGCTTCAGCTCGTGCTGGTGATCGAGCCAGTAGTCCTGGAGCTTGCACTCCCCGGCCTGGTCGCAGATGGGGCAGTCCACCGGGTGGTTCAGGAGCAGGAACTCCTGCACGGCGGCCTGCGCCTTCTTCACCTCCTCGCTCGCCGTGGAGACCTCCATGCCCTCGGCCGCGGCCATCTGGCAGGCGGGCTGCAGCTTGGGCTTGGTGGCCGGGACGTAGTCCTTCTTGCCGTCGTCCCAGCGCAGGATCGGCATGTCCATGCGCCGGCCGCTGGTGATCTCCACGAGGCACATGCGGCAGTTGGCCGCGATGGAGAGCCCCGGGTGCCAGCAGTAGTGAGGGATCTCGATCCCCTGCCGCCACGCCGCGCGGATGACCGTGTCCCCCGGCTCGAAGGGAATCTCACGCCCGTCGATCTTGATGGTGCCCATCAGCTACCTGTCGCACTCGCCGCCGATCATGTTGATCATGCCGAAGGTGGGGATGATGTCGGCGATCATGTGGCCGAGCAGCATCTTGCGGACCGCCTGCAGGTTGTACCAACAGGGTGGACGCACACGGACGCGGTATGGCGTGCCGCTGCCGTCCGAGACGATGAAGAAGCCCAGCTCGCCATTCCCCGCTTCGGTGAAGCTGTAGACCGAGCCCTTCGGCGGCTTGACGCCCTCCATCACCAGCTTGAAGTGGGCGATGGTGCCCTCGATGGTCGTGTAGACCTCTTCCTTCGGCGGCAGGATGACGCGGACGTCGTCGACGTCCACCGGCCCGTCGTCCGGCATCTGGTCGATGAGCTGCCGCAGGATGGAGCACGACTGACGGATCTCCTCCACGCGGACCATGAAGCGATCGTAGTTGTCGCCGTCGTGGCCGATCGGGATCTCGAAGTCGAACCGATCGTAGACGAGATACGGGTGGGCCTTGCGGACGTCGTAGTCGACCCCCGTCGATCGCAGGACGGGCCCGGTGAGTCCGAGCGCCAGGGCCTCGGCCTTGCCGATCTTCCCGATGTCCTGCATGCGGTCGAGGAAGATCCGGTTGTGGAGCAGCAGGCTCTCGGCCTCCTGGACGACCTTGTCGATCTTGGGGATCAGGTCCCGGAGGTCGTCCTTGAAAGTGTCCGTCGGCGGCTTGGCCATACCGCCGATCCGCCCGAAGCTGTGCGTCATCCGCGCGCCGGTCTCGCGCTCGAGCACCTCCCAGATCCACTCGCGCGCCTTGAGGCACCACAGGAACGGCGTGAACGCGCCGAGCTCCATCGCCGACGCGCCGAGACACGTGAGGTGGTCGGCGATGCGGGACAGCTCACCGAGCCCGACGCGGTAGTACTGGCACCTCTCCGGAACCTCGATGCCCATGAGCTTCTCGACCGCCAGCGCGAAGCCGACGTTGTTGAGCATCGGAGACACGTAGTTGAGGCGGTCTGCGTAGGGGAACACGTGGGCCCAGGTGCCCCGCTCGCAGGACTTCTCGAACCCTCGGTGCAGGTATCCCGGCTGAACGTCCACGTTCAGGATCGTCTCGCCGTCGAGGTCGAGCACCATCCGGATGGTGCCGTGCATCGAGGGATGCGAGGGCCCCATGTTGAGGCGCATCGGCTCCGACGGAAGCTCGAGCGCGCTCTCGTCCTCGAACTCCTCTTCGATGGGCTCCATCGTCTACTCCGTCCTCTGCTCTTCTGCCTCGCCGGAGGCCTGCCCGTCCGAAAGGAGCTTCTCGGCTTGCTCTCGCGCGGCCTCGGAGTCGCTCAGCGCCCGGCGCTGGCCCTGCTGCAAGCCGATGGCCGGGGACACCTGCTCCTCGCGGCCCTCGAGCCTCGCCTGCCAGTCGATGCGCGCCAACGGCTGCCCCTCGTCCGCTCCGAACGGCGGCAGCTTGTAGAGGTCGGCCTCGTCGCGGTAAGGGACGAGCGGCTGCACACGGTCGATGGGGTAGTCCTTGCGGAGCGGGTACCCCTCGAACTCGGGGTAGAGGAGGATCCGACGCAGGTCGGGGTGACCGTCGAACGGGATCCCGAACATGTCCCAGACCTCGCGCTCCGCCCAATTCGTGCCGGGCCACACACCGGACAGGGACGACAGCTTCTCGCCGTCGCCGACGCGCGTCTCGAGCTGGAGGCGGTGCTTCTTCTCGAGGGATCGCACGATGAGCAACACGTCGAAGCGCGGCTCGGGCTCCCGCTCGGGCCAGTCGACGGCGGTGAGCTCCACGAACATCGTCATCCGGAGCTCGGGGTCGTCCCGGAGGAACGTCGCGACCTCGAGCCAGTCCTTCGGGGCGACCCGGATCCGGTCGTCTCCGCGGAAGTCGCTGGTCTCGAGCACCCGGTCTCCGAGCTGCTTCTTCACGCGCTCGACGGCGGCCTTGCTCATTCGTCGTTCTCCCGCCCGAAGGTCCGGGCCGAGGCGAGGTGCCCGGCCTGCTCCGCCCTGTCGGTCCCCACGGTCGCCGCGGCCGCCGTCCCCGCGGCCGTCCGATCGGTGTGCCTCCCTGCGCGGAGCTGCGCGAGCCTCGGCACCTCCCGGGGCGGGACGACCACGGGCTCCCGGCCGCCGCTGGTGATCTTCTCCTGCAGGAGCATCAGCCCGTCGAGGACGGCCTCCGGGCGAGGGGGGCAGCCGGGGATGTACACATCCGTCGGGATGACCTTGTCGCAGCCGGGGAGCGTCGTGTAGTTGTCGTAGAAGCCACCGCAGCTCGCGCACGTGCCGAACGCGATGACCCACTTCGGGTCGCTCATCTGCTCGTAGATGCGCTTGAGGACCGGCGCCTGCCGCTGGCTGATCGTCCCGACCACCCAGAGCACGTCGGCCTGCCGCGGGCTGAACCGCGGCGCCTCGGCGCCGAACCGTGCGATGTCGTACTTCGGGCCCGCCACGGCGAAGAACTCCATTCCGCAGCAGGCCGTGGCGAACGGATACTGGAACAGGGAGTACTTCCGGGCCCAGGCCAGCAGCGCGTCGAAGCGGGTGGTGAAGAAGCTCCGATCACCGCCCGCGCCGAGCTTCACTTCTCCCATTCGAGCGCTCCCTTCTTCCACACGTACAGCAGCGTGATCGCGAGGATCGCGAGGAAGACCACCATTTCGACGAGCCCGAGCCAGCCGAGATCGCGGAAGAGCGCTCCCCAGGGGTAGAGGAACACGGCCTCGATGTCGAACACGACGAAGAGGATGGCGGTCAGGTAGAACTTGACGCTCGGTCGCGCCTCGCGGCCTCCCTCCGTCATCGATCCGCTCTCGTAGGGGATCATCTTCTCGGGGGTCGGGTTCTTGGGCCCGAGGAGCGACGTGAGCGTGAACATCACCACCGCGATGACCGTCGCGACGGCGAGCATGATGAAGACCGGCAGATAGACCGAAGTCATTCGAGTCGACGCTCCCGCTCGAGGTCCGGGCTCGTCCGGCCACGTGGCCAGACGCACCAGGTGACCGCCTAATGCCCGGATTTGGGAGGGGTTTCTAGTATCGGGCGCGAGAAGTGTCAATCGTCGCCGGCGCCCGTGTAGGGGGTGGTGTGACGCGTCCCTGTCCGCCTATAGTCCGGCCGCAGTTTCGCCGCGCTTCCCGGAGGATCCCGCAACCATGCGACGCCCGAACCGTCTCGGGGCCCTGCTCGTCCTCGGCCCGACCCTCGCCCTCGGGTCCGGCGTGCTGCCGGCCGCCGCCCAGGACCGGCCCCTGCCCGACCTGTGCGCGACGCGCCCGGCCGCCGAGGCCGAGCAGCAAGGAGGGTTCGTCAAGGACCTCAACCGCGCCCTCGCCGAGGTGGACGGCGCCTTCGGGGAGTGGGTCGTCGGGCCGATGGCCGCCGTCCTCTTCTGGGACGTGATCTTCTGGGACGACGGCGAAGCGGCGACCGTCCGGCGAGCGACGGCGGCGGGGCTCACCGAGGCCGAGGCCCGCGAGATGCTCGCCGCCGAGGGCGAGCCGCGCCTCGGCGCCTGCACGGAGATGGACCTCACCGAGGAGCAGTGCGCGGAGATCCTGGGCGCGCCCTCCAAGCCGCA
>JBDIVX010000061.1:0-42199 GCA_039794305.1 Candidatus Neutrinellum sp. | reverse complement strand
GCAGCGGCCGCTGCCGGGTGACCGAGCTCGCCGAGGGGGGGACTCCGAACATCACGACGAAGCGCGAGGCCGAGCGGGCGAGGTGAGCCTGCTCACGTCCCCCGGGGGGATCCGGCCGTTATGCTGCCCCTCACGGGTTGGGCGGGACGGTCGGAGGTCGTCCTCGATGGGAATCGCTGTCTCTCGCGTCTTGCTCGCGGTCGCGCTCGGGCTCGTCGGCTGCACCTCCGGGGATCGCCCGTCGCGCGGGATGCGCGACGGCGGCGCCGACGGAGGCCCCGTCAACCGGTGCGACTCCGAGGCCGACTCCGACGGGGACGGCCTCTGGGACGACTACGAGACCGACGACGACCGGGACGGGGACGGGACCCCGAACCACCTCGACACCGACAGCGACGACGACGGCGTCGGGGACGACGTGGAGCGGGGCTCGCTCATGGGCTGCTCGGCGCGCAACACCGACGGCGACTCGTTCCCCGACTACCTCGACAACGACTCGGACAATGACGGGCTCAGCGACCGTGAGGAGCGCGAGCGCTACGGCACCGACCCCTACGCCGAGGACAGCGACGGCGACGGGTTCAGCGACACGGCCGAGGTCGCGACGGGGCACGATCCGGCCGACCCGGCCGACGGGCTCGCCGAGGACGACTTCTACGTCGTGCTCCCCTACGGCGGCGAGCCGGTCTTCGAGGAGCTGCGCTTCGGCACCGACATCCTGAAGGCCGACGTCTTCTTCATGATGGACCGCACCGGCTCGATGAGCGGCGAGGTGAGCCAGCTCAAGAGCGGCCTGCGCAGCCTGGTCACGCGCATCGCGACGACCATCCCGGACATCGGCGTCGGCTTCGGCGGGTTCGAGGACTTCGACGTCAGCGGAGGCTCTTGCTCGATCATCTTCGGCATGGAGGTCTGCGACATCCAGTACGGTGCCGACGGGGACGTGCCCTTCGAGCTGCTCTCGACCATCACGACCGACCCGGATCGGATGGTCTCCGACGTGAGCCTGCTCGAGGCCGACGGCGGCGGCGCGAACTGGGCGTCGAGCACCGAGGCCCTCTACCAGGCCGCGACCGGCGAGGGCATCGGTCCGTGGGTGCCGCCGCAGACGTGCACCGCGGTGCCGGACGAGGAAGGGACGCGGTTCGGCTACCCCTGCTTCCGGCCGGGAGCACTGCCGATCATGGTCGTCATGACCGACACCTCGTCGCGCAACGGTCCCATGACGTCGGCGAGCCAGGACTACGACCCGACGTACTTCCCGGCCGACGCGCACCCGCACACGTACATGCAGACGCTCGCGGCGCTGACGGCGATCGGTGCCCGCGCATTCGGGATCATCAGCGGCAACGAGGTCGGAACGCCCTCTGCGCTCGGCCAGGCGCAGCAGTGGGCGCTGATGACGGGAACGGTGGACGCGGCGGGCTCACCCATCGCCTTCATGATCTCGGAGGACGGCTCCGGTCTCACCGACCGGGTGGCCGAGGCCATCGAGCGGCTCGCCGCCGAGACGCCCATGGACATCACCACCCGGACCGTGGACGGTGACGACATCCCGGAGCAGGACCCGCCCGTCGACGCGAGGCTGTTCATCAAGGAGATCCGCCCGACGACCGCGTGGGACCGCGACGGCATCGAGATCCCGGACAGCGTGCTGATCCGGGACGACATCACCTTCTACGGCGTGACGCCCGGCACCACCGTCTCGTTCACGGTGAAGTTCCAGAACGACTTCGTCCCCTCGATGCTGACCTCGCAGGTCTTCCTCGCGAAGATCATCGTCGTCGGCAACGGCATCGCCGATCTCGACGAGCACGAGGTCGTCATCGTCGTCCCCGCCGGCTCCGACCCGCTCATCTGAATCTGTTTCATCCACCCACCCACGGGCTCGCCCCGGTGGGCGGCTCATCTGACGAGGCGGTAACGCTGGACGACGGGGCCGTCGGAGGAGTCCATATCCCCTCCTATCCCGCCGGTGGATCCGGCGGGGCCGACATTCGGGCCGGGACGCCCAGCGCCAGCTCTCGGTAGTGCAGGAAGAGCGACTGGGCGATGCTGAGGACCGGCACGGCGAGGAGCGCCCCCACGATGCCGAAGACGTGCTCGCCGGCGAGCAGCGCGAAGATCACCAGGACCGGGTGCACCTTGGCGGCGTCGCCCATGATCTTCGGGTTGAGGACGTTCGCCTCGAGCTGGTGGATGCCGATGATCCACGCGAGCGTGAGGAGCGCCGTCCCGAAGCCGTTCTGGAGCCCGATGAGGACGGCGGGGACCGAGCTGATGATCGCGCCGAAGATCGGGATGATGCTGAGGACGGTCGCGATCAGGGTGAGGATGGGCCAGTAGCGGAGCTCGAGCAGGTAGAAGCCGATCCCGCTCAGGATGCCGTTCACCAGGGCGATGAGGAGCTGACCGCGGACCACGCCCGACAGGCCCCGGTCGATGCGTTTGAGAAGCCGGTCGAAGCTGCCTTGCTTGTCCGGCCGGACGAGCGACCGGAAAAAGCCGAAGATGCGGTCGGACGTGATCAGGAGATAGGCCGACAGCATCAGCATGATGAAGAAGTTGAAGATGCCCTTGACGACCGCCTGGATGACCGTCTGGGCCGTCTTGATGAGCACGAGCGCGTGGCTCTGGGTGTTCTCCGTCATGCGCTCGAGCGCCTTCGAGAACGCGCTGCTGAGGTCCCCCTTCTCCTCCCGCGGCGGCTTGTCGGTGGAGATCCGCCAGGCGTTGCCGTCGTCGGGGTGCACGACGATGCCGCTCGGTGGCAGGTGCACCTGGTAGCCGCCGCCCTCCCCCACCGGCGTGATCACGATCGAGGACGAGCTCGGTGGCGGGACGCCGGCGTCCATGGCCTGGCTCGGCACGCCTGCGTCGACCCCGGGTCCCATCGTGAGCGGGCGGCTCGGCTCCACGACCTCCGGGGCGGCCTCCACCGTCGCTGCGCCGCCGTACACCGCCATCTGGTCGCGGAACTCGCGCTCGAGCGTCGGGATCCAGTCGTCCCGCACCGTCCGCACGAGGTTGGGCAGCTCGAGCGTCAACCGCTCCACCTCCACTGCGAGCCTCGGGATGCCGACCGCGCCGAAGGCCGCCGTGCCCCCGAGGAGCCCCAGGTAGAGCACCAGCACCGCGATCCAGCGCGGCATCGCTCGCTCGAGGACCTCGACGATGGGGGCCAGGACGTACGCGACCACGATGGCGAGCAAGAACGGGAGCAGCACCCCCCGGAACAGCAACAGGACGCCGACCAGGAGCGCCGCGCTCACCGCGAAGAAGACGATGCGCCGCCGCCTCGAGCCCGGCCCGCCCTCGGTCTCGTCGCTCACCAACACGGCCCAAAGCTAGCGCAAAAAAACGAAGACGGCCGGGCAATCGCTGCCCGGCCGTCCGATGGTCCGAAAGAGAGGCCGAGGACTACTCCTCCGACTCCTCCTCCTCTTCCTGCTTGGCAGGAGGCATGACGCTCTCGAGCTGGACCTTGAGCACGTCGCCCAGGGTCGCGCCGGCCTTGCCGCTCGGGCCAACCTTGCGTTGCTCCTGCTCGCGGGCCTCCTGCTGGAACTTCATCGCCTCCTGGTCGAGCTCGCGGTCCTCGACGCCCTTGAGCGAGAGCGTGATCTTGCGCTCGTGCGGGTCGAGGTTGACGATCTCGCCCTTGCGGACCTCGCCGGGCTTGAAGTGCTTGCTCGGCTCTTCCGACATCTCCATCGGCAGCTCGGAGCGGGGGATGAGCCCCTCGACGCCACGCTCGATCTCGGCGAAGACGCCGTACTCGGTGATCGAGATGACGCGGACCTCGAGGATCGTCCCGACCGGGTACTGCACCGGGATGTAGCTCCACGGGTCTTCGTAGAGCTGCTTGATGCCGAGCGAGACCTTCTTCTCGTCGTGGTTGATCGAGAGGATGATGGCCTCGACCTCGTCCCCCTTGTGGTAGAGGTCCGCCGGGTTGTTGATGCGCTGAGTCCAGCTCAGGTCCGACTTGTGGACCATGCCGTCGACGCCCTCTTCGATGCCGATGAAGACGCCGTAGTCGGTGATGCTCCGGACCTTGCCCCGGATGATGTCGCCGGGATTGTACTTCTGCGTGAAGATGGACCAGGGATCGGGCTCGAGCTGCTTGAGCCCGAGGCTGATGCGCTTGTTCTCGGCGTCGACGTCGAGGACCACGCACTCGACCTCCTGGCCGACCTCGAGCACCTTCGACGGGTGCTTGGGCTTCTTCCAGGACATCTCGCTCACGTGGATGAGCCCCTCGACGCCCTCCTCCATCTCGACGAAGGCGCCGTAGTCGGTGATCGAGACGACCTTGCCCTTGACCTTGGTGCCGCCGGGGTAACGCTCGCCGACCGTGCTCCAGGGATCCTCGGTGATCTGCTTGAGGCCCAGCGAGACGCGCTCGGTGTCGGGGTTGTACTTGAGGACCTTGACGGTGACCTCGTCCCCGACGCCGAACATCTCGGACGGATGGCTCACCCGGCCCCAGCTCATGTCGGTGATGTGCAGCAGGCCGTCGATGCCGCCGAGGTCGACGAAGGCACCGTACTCGGTGAGGTTCTTGATGACGCCGGTGACGATCTGCCCCTCCTCGAGGTTCTGCAGCGTCTCCGACTTGAGCTTCTCGCGCTCCTTCTCGAGGAGCACGCGGCGCGACAGGACGATGTTGCCGCGCTTCTTGTTGAACTTGATGACCTTGAACTGGTAGGTCTGCCCGATCAGCTTGTCGAGGTTGCGGATGGGCCGGAGGTCGACCTGCGAGCCCGGGAGGAACGCCTTGACGCCGCCGCGGATCGTGACCGACAGGCCGCCCTTCACGCGCGCCGTGATGGTCCCCTCGATCAGCTCGTCGGCCTCGCAGGCCGCGCTGATCTCGTCCCAGACCTTGAGCTTGTCCGCCTTCTCCTTCGACAGGAGGATCAGCCCGTCGTCGGTCTCCTTCGCCTCGACCAGGACGTCCACCTGATCGCCGGCGCGGACCGACTGCTCACCCGACGGATCGGCGAACTCGCTCATCGGGATCACGCCCTCGGACTTGTAGCCGATGTCGACTACCACTGCGTCCCGTCCGACCTTGATGACGGTTCCCGAGACGATGTCGCCTTCGCGGAGCTGGTCCGTCTGGGCGACGGTCGCCTCGAACAGGTCGGCGAAGCTCTCGCCGCCCTTCGAGGGCTTGGACTCGGTTTGCGTCGTTTCGGTCATGACTCTCGGACTGTCCTTTCGCGTGAGGCAACGGAATCGGGGGGGTGCTGTCTTCCCCTCTCGATCCCCTGTTGAGCTCGGGGTTGATTGGATACAGGGGCGGCCTGCCCCCAGAATCGAGGGCCCGAATGGGTAGCAGGGGCCCCTACGGGTGTCAACAGCGCTAGGGGGCCTACTTGGCGCGATTTTCCGCGCCGTCAAGCCGTCTTGCGGCGGACGATCTCGACGAGCCGTTCGACCACCTGGCCGAGGTCGAGACCCGAGGTGTCGAGCCCCACGGCGTCCTCGGCGGGGCGCAGGGGCGCGACCGGTCGGCTCGAGTCCCGCTCGTCGCGTTCCCGGATCTCGGCGAGCGTGGCGGCGTAGTCCGCCTCCATCCCGCGGGCCCGCAGGTCGGCGACCCTGCGCTCCGCCCTCGTCTCGGGGGAGGCGGTCAGGAACACCTTCACCTCGGCGTCGGGGAACACGACGGTGCCGATGTCGCGCCCTTCGAGGACGACCCCGCCGTCTCGGCCGAGCTGCCGCTGCAGCCCGAGCAGGGCCTGCCGGACGGGGGGGTGCGCCGACACCCTGCTCGCGCCCTGCGAGACCTCCGGGGTGCGGATGTCCCGCGAACGGTCACGGCCGTCGAGGATCAGGCGGGGCTCTCCTCCCTCGCCGGGCTCGAACCGGAGGTCGATCCCGCGCGCGAGCTCACCGAGCGCGTCCGCGTCGTCCCAGGGCACCGCTCGTTCCCGCGCCGCGAGCGCCACGCCCCGGTAGAGCGCGCCCGTGTCGACGAGCACGAAGCCGAGCCGATCGGCGAGCCGGCGCGAGGCCGTGCTCTTGCCTGCTCCGGCCGGGCCGTCGATGGCGATGACCGGTCGCTCCCGGCTCATCGGTCCCCGGCCTCCTCGCGGACGTCGGCCCCGAGCGAGCGCAGGAGCGCCGCGAACCCGGGGAAGCTCGTGTCCACGCACCCCACGTCCTCGATGATCGTCTCGCCGTCGGCGCCGAGCGCGAGCACGGCGGCGCTCATCGCGATCCGGTGGTCGCCGTGGCTCCAGACCGTGGCCCCGTGCAGCCGCGCGCCGCCCTCGATCCGCATCCCGTCGTCGTACTCCACGCACGGGACGCCGAAGGCGGACAGCACCTCGGCCATGGTCGCGATCCGGTCGCTCTCCTTCACGCGGAGCTCGCCCGCGTCGCGGATCTCGGTGGTGCCCCGGGCGAACGCGGCGATCGCGCAGAGCGCCGGCACCTCGTCGATCATCCGCGTGACCATCTCTCCACCGACCCGCCCACCGGCGAGCGAGCCGTGCTCGATCTCGATGTCGGCGACGGGCTCCACCCCCGCCGCGTCCCCCTTGGGCTCGACGCGAGCCTTCGCGCCCATGGCGCGGAGCGCGTCGAAGAGCCCGGTCCGGGTCGGGTTGACGCATACGGCCTCGAGCACCACCCGGCTCCGGGGCACGGTCAGCGCCGCGGCGAGAGGGAACGCGGCGGCCGACGGGTCGCCCGGCACCTCCCAGTCGAACGGATCCCACCCGCCGCGCCACCCTTCCGGATCGAGCGCGACCAGCGAGCCCATCGTCTGGAGCGGGACGCCCAGGCCGATGAGCATGCGCTCGGTGTGGTCGCGCGAGAGCACCGGCTCCTTCAGCACCGTCGGCCCCTCCGCGTAGAGCCCGCTCAGGAGGAGCGCGCTCTTCACCTGCGCGCTCGCGACCGGCATGTCGTACTCGATGCCGGCGAGCGTCTCTCCCTCGACGAGAGGCGCCACCGCGAGCGGAGGGTAGACCTCCCCTTGCTTGGGCCCCGCCCGCCCGGCGATGTGCCCGCCCCGGGCACGGAGCGGCTCGACGATCCGCCGCATGGGCCGCCTGCTCAGCGACTCGTCGCCCACGAGCCGCGTGCCGAACCGTTGCGCGACGAGCACGCCTGCCAACAAGCGCATGGTGGTGCCCGAGTTGCCGCAGTCGAGGTCGCCGGACGGCATGCGCAGGCCGCGGAGCCCGACCCCGCGGACCCGCGCGGTCGTGCCGGACAGCTCGACCCGGGCGCCCATGGCACGCATCGCCTCGGCCGTCGCGCGGTTGTCGAGCCCGCCGGACAGACCGGTGATGTTCGAGTCGCCCTCGCCGAGCCCCGCGAACAGGAGCGCGCGGTGGCCGATGGACTTGTCACCCGGGACACGGACCGCGCCCTCGAGACGGTCCGCACGGGTGATGCGCCAGCGTGTCACGGCGTCCCCGGGCTCGCCGCCGGCTCGGTGCCGGCGACGGCCATGTCGGCGACGGCCGCCCGGAGCGCGAGCCGGACGAAGCTCCCGATCTGGTCGAGGACGCGTCGGGTGGTCGCGTCGTCGACGCGCGTCACGAGCCGCGCGCTCGCGCCTTCGGTGTCCACGGTCGTCGACTCGAGGACGGCGCCCACGCCCATCATCCGGACGACGATGTTGCCGGCGTAGTCACCGAGGAGCGCTCGGGCGCGCCCCGCGAGCTCGGAAGCCGCCTCGGGGCTCTGCATGTCGGCGAGCGCGAGGAGGTCGATGCCGTCCGAGACGGCGAGCCGGGCTCCGACCCGCCGCGCCTCCTCCACTCCGTCGATCGGGCTCCGCAGACGCCGCCGCATCTGCTCGCGCACTTCGGGCAGGACCTCCATCGCGAAGGACGCGGTCGCCGACTCGAGCTCCACGCGCTCGGCCATCGCGCGCAGGGCGTCGGAGGCGAGCGGACCGCCGCCCGAGGCGTACCGTCCGAGCATGGCGTCCACGTGCTGCTCGGCCCCGACGAGCCAGGTGTGCTCGCCGATCTGGGCGCCGGCGGCGTCGGCGCCGACGTGCACCGTGAACCCGCGCCGCTGCTCGCTCCGTACGGGCGCGTCGGGCACGTTCGAAGAGCCGACGATCCGGCGGAGCTCCTCCTCGGAGAAGCGCCCCCGCGCGACCACCAGCGGATCGGGGCGGTCGCTCTGCGCGGTCGGTACGAAGCCCACCACGACCTCGTCGGCGCGGTCCAGTGTGGCGCGGACCATGGACAGCGCGCCGGTCGCCTGCCCGGCCTGCTCCGCGGACGTCTCGGCCTCGTCGAGCCAGCCCGTGATGGTCGGGTAGTAGGGCGAGGCGCGCAGCGCGACCAGGTCGAGCCGCAACACGGCGAACGTGTCCGACGGCAAGAGCGCGAGCGGAGCCGGCGGCGGCGCCTCGACGGCAGCTTCCGGCGTCGTCGGGCCCTCGGGTGCGCTCGAGCCGCACGCGGCCGCCAGCACGCAACAGAGCACGCAGGTCAGACGATGCATGGGAGCTCCTCAGGAGCGCAGCTCGCGCACCGCGGCGAGGAGGCGCTCGTTCTCCTCGGGCAGCCCGATGGTGATCCGCAGCCAGGTGTCGATCGGTGGCGGCATCGGGCGGATGATCACGCCCATGCGCAGGAGCCTGTCGTAGACCACCCGGTTCGGCTGTCCGAAGTCGGCGAGCACGAAGTTGGCCTGACTCGGCGCCACGCGCAGCCCGAGCTCCTCGAGGGCCCTCGCCACCCGAGGGCGCTCGAGCCGGTTCATCGCGACGTACTTCGCGACGTGCTCCGGATCGGAGAGCGCCGCGCGTGCGGCGGTCTGCGCGATGAGGTTCACGTTGAAGGGCGCCCGCACCCGGTTCAGGTAACCGACGAGCTCTTTCGGACCGATCGCGTACCCCACTCGCAGGCCCGCCAGGCCGTACGCCTTCGAGAAGGTGCGCAAGACGAGGAGTCGTTCCCGTGTGTCCCGCATCGACAGCGCGGTCTCGTAGTCGGCCGCGTCGGCGAACTCGACGTACGCCTCGTCGACGACCGCGATCACCGGCTCTGGAAGCTGCTCGAGCAGCCGGCGCAGGTCGCCGCGGCCCACGTAGGCGCCGGTCGGGTTGTTCGGGTTGGCGAGGAAGAGGAGCTTCGTCTCCGGCCGGACGGCCTCGAGCATGGCGTCCACGTCCCAGGCGACCTTGTCGACGAGCGGGACCTTCGTGAAGGGCACGTTCGCCGCCGTGCAGCCGAGCCAGTAGCAGACGAAGGACGGGTCGCCGAAGACGGCGTGGTCCGCGGGCGAGGCGAAAGTGCGGCAGATGATGTCGATGAGCTCGTTCGAGCCGTTGCCCAGGCACACCTCGTCCATCGGCACGTCGTGATGCGCGCCGAGGTCCGAACGCAGCGCGTAGGTCCCGGCGTCCGGGTATCGGTGGACCTCGCGCGCGAGCTGCGCGACGGCCTCGGCTACGCGCGGCGACGGGCCCATGGGGCTCTCGTTCGAAGCCAGCTTGACCGCGTTCTTGATACCGAGCTCTCGCTCGAGCTCCTCGACGGGCTTGCCGGGCTGGTACGGGACGAGTCGTTCGACGTAGGGCGGGACGAGCGGTTCCATCGCCTCCTCGGGGGCCGTTCAGTCAGGGCGCGGGTAGCTGCCCAGGATCTTCACGAAGCGTGTCGTGCCGCGCAGCTCCTCGAGCGCGGTCAGCACGGGGCGGTCGGTGACGTGCCCGTCGAGCTCGACGAAGAACACGTACCGCCAGGTCTGGCCCTGGACGGGCCTCGACTCGAGACGGGTCAGGTTGATGTCGCGGTCGGCGAAGGGCTGCAGGCCACGGTAGAGCGCGCCCGGCTGGTCGTGCACCGCGAGGGCGAGGACGGTCCGGTCCTTCCCCGTGCGGGGCGGGTGCTCGTTGCCCACGACGGCGAAACGCGTCTCGACCCCGGTGACGTCCTCGATGCGCTCGCGCAGGATGCGGAGCTGGTAGCGCTCGGCGATGATCTCCGTCCCCACCGCGGCCGCACCGTGGTCCTCCCGCGCGAACTGGGCTGCGACCTCACCCGACGGCACGTCGAGCACCGTGGCCTTCGGGAAGTGCACGCGGAGGTACCTCTCGCAGGCGCCGATGGCGCCCGGTGCGCCGTACACCTTCTCGACGTCCTGGGCGTTGCCCGTGCTGCTCATGAGGTGATGGCTCGCGGGCAGCGTGAGCTCACCGCAGATGCGCGCGTCGGAGCGCAACAGTCCCTGGAGCGTGGCGGTCAGCGCGCCGTCGCTCGAGGTCTCGAGCGGCACGACGCCGAACTTGGCCCGCCCGCGCTCGACCTCCTCGAGGACCTCCGGCACCGAGTCACGGGATCGGAGCTCGGCGGCCGCGCCGAAGCGCCGGCGGGCGGCGGTGTGCGCGAATGCGCCCTCGGGGCCCAGGTAGGCCACCGTGACGGGCGCGATCATCGCCTCCGACGCGCTCAGCACCTCGCGCAGGACGGGCTCGACGGCCTCGCTCGGGAAGACCCTCACCCGCTCGCGCGCACGCGACAAGACCTCCGCGTCCCGCGGCAGCGCGTAGTACCCCTCGGGATCGCGCTCGCGGAGCGTCCGGTACTCCGCGAGCGCCTGCGCCCTCGCTTCCAGCGAGTCGAGCAAGGCGGCATCCGCGGAGTCCAGGGCATCGCGGATGCGCGCGAAGTCGTCCTTGGGGTCGCCCATGGGCGGGCACTGTAGCACGGGCTCCGAGGCGCGCGCGTGCGGCACGAACGCGGCCGCGCCGAGCTGCGCAGCCCGGTCAGTACGCGGGCTGGGCCTGGGGGGCGGCGCCGGGCGGGGGAGCCGTCGGCGCGGCGGCGGGCGGAGGCGCGGCAGGGGGCGGCGCGGCGCCACCGCACTGGTAGGTGATGTGGTACTCGGTGACGTTGCTCGTCGTGGTCGTCGAGTTGGTCTGTGCGCTGCCGGCGGTGCTGTTGGTGTTGTGACTCTCGCCGTAGTCCGTCCGCGATCCGCTCTGGGTCTGCTGGCCGACGACGACCTGTTCTTCCTGGACGATGGTGAAGGCGCCGCCGCAGTGGGCGGCCATCTGCTGCTGCGCGTCCTCCATCGCCTGCCCGCGGTGGCCGTGCAGGGCGAGCGTGCCGCCGTACTGGTCACGGCGTACGAGCTCCGCGCTGCCGAAGACGCAGCCCAGGAGCTGCGGCACGACCAAGAGGACCGCTCCGAGCAGCCCAAGTCCAATCGAAGTTCGCATGGATTTCCTCCGTGTCACCCTGGTACGTGGGGGTTTCCCCTACAATTCCCGACTGACCGACCGGTCGCGACGTTTATTCAAGGGCGAGGCCCAGTCAAGCGTCGAGCATCTGCTTGAGCCGGGCCAGGGCCACGATGGCCTCGACCGGGGTCATCCGGTCGACGTCCATCTCCCTCAGGGTCTCCTCCACCGCGGACGGGCGGGGGGCCGCCTCGGAGGCGGGGACGAAGAGGTCGAGCTGGGTGCGGCCTTCACGGTCCACGCCGCGCATCCGGGCCGGGGCACCGGACGGAAGCGGGGCCCCTTCCTCGAGGTCCCTGAGGAGCGCCCGCGCCCGCGCGAGCACGATCTCCGGGACGCCTGCGAGCCGGGCGACCGCCACACCGTAGCTGCGGTTCGCGCTCCCGGGCACGAGCTTGTGGAGGAAGACCACGTCGTCGCCGAACTCCTTGGCGGCCACGTTCCAGTTGACGGCCCCCGCGCGCGTCTCGGCGAGCTCGCACAGCTCGTGGTAGTGCGTGGCGAACAGGGCGCGGCACCCGACCGCGTCGTGCAGGTGCTCTGCGATGGCCCACGCGATCGCGAGCCCGTCGTAGGTGCTCGTGCCCCGGCCGATCTCGTCGAGGACGACCAGCGAGCGTCGGGTGGCGCCGCGGAGGATGCTCGCCGCCTCGCGCATCTCGACCATGAAGGTGCTCTGGCCTCGGCCGAGATCGTCGCTCGCTCCGACCCGCGTGTAGATGCGATCGACGATCCCGACGCGCGCCGACGACGCGGGGACGAAGCCGCCCGCCTGCGCCAGGATGACCGCCAGCGCGACCTGCCGCATGGCGGTCGACTTGCCCGCCATGTTGGGCCCGGTGATGATCATGAGCCGCTCGCCGTCCGCGGCGAGCGAGACGTCGTTCGGGACGAACTCGCCGGCCGCCGCGAGCCGCTCGACGATTGGGTGGCGAAGGTCCCGCAGATCGAGCTCGTGGGAGCCGTCCACCTCGGGGCGGGCGTAGCCGTACCGGTGCGCCACGTCCGCGAGCGCGGCGTGCACGTCGATATCGGCCAGGCGCGCCGCGAGCGCGCGAAGGCGGGGCGCGTGCGCGGCCACCCGCGAGCACAGCTCGCTCCACATCTCCGCTTCGAGCGCCCTCGCCCGCTCGTCCGCGTTGAGGATCTTCACCTGCAGCTCCTCGAGCTCCTCGGTGATGTACCGCTCGCCGTTCGCGACGGTCTGCTTGCGCCGGTAGTCCTCGGGCACGGCGTGCAGGTTCGACTTGGTGACCTCGATGTAGTAGCCGAAGACCTTCGTGTATCGGACCTTGAGCGAGCCGATCCCCGTCCGCTCGCGCTCCCGCCGCTCGAGGTCGAGGATGACGTCCTTGCTCGACGACGACAGCGCGCGGAGCTCGTCGAGCGCGGCGTCGATCCGCTCGCGGAAGATGCCTCCCTGCGTGCTCGACGCCGGCGGCTCGTCGACCAGCGCCGTCTCGAGCATCTCGGCCACGTCGCCGCACGGATCCTCCGGCACCGCCGACGCGAGCACGTCGTCCGTGCCGGGATCACGGGCGGCGAGCACGCGCGAGAGCTCGCGCACCGCACCGAGCCCGTTGCGGATCGCGCCGAGGTCGCGCGGCGTCGCGACGGCCAGCGACAGGCGCGTGGCGAGCCGCTCGAGGTCGCCCACCCTGGCGAGGCCCTCGCGCACCCTGTCCCTGAGCGGCGCGTCGAGCACGAACGCCTCCACGGCGTCGTGCCGCCGCCGGATGGCCGCGACGTCCGTGAGCGGCGCGAGCAACCTCCGGCGCAAGAGCCGCGCGCCCATGGGCGTGCGGGTCGCGTCGACGAGGTGCAGGAGCGAGCCCGCGCGTTCGCCCGAGAGCGTGCGGACGAGCTCGAGGTTCCTCACCGCCGCCTCGTCGAGGACGAGGTGCGTGCTCGGGTCGTAGACGCCGAGGCGCGCCACGCCGAGCGGCATGGCAGGCTGCGACGCCCGCGCGTAGGCGAGCGCCCCTGCCGCGGCGAGCACACCGACGGCCGGGACGTCCTCTCGGCCGCGCGCGGCCTCCTCTTCGCCGAGGGACTCCGAGAGGATGCGGTCCGCGGCGGCGCGGTCGAGCCTCTCGCTCGGCCTCACGGCCGTCTTCGGGAGCGCGCGGCCGAGCGTCGCCGAGAGCGCCTCGTCGTCCGCGCCGAGCAGGATCTCGCGCGGGTCGAGCCGGACGAGCTCGGCGAGGAGCGAGGCGCCGTCCGGAACCGCGCAGGCGCGGAGCTCCCCGGTCGACAGCTCGAGGGCCGCCAGGCCGAAGCCGCCGTCGGCCTCCGCGATCGCCGCCAGGTAGTTGTGCGACCGGGCGTCGAGCGCGTCCGGCTCGAGGCACAACCCCGGCGTCACGACGCGGACGACCTCGCGTGGGACGACGCCCTTGACCTTCGACGGGTCCGCCATCTGCTCGCAGATGGCGACCTTCTGGCCGAGCTCGAGCAAGCGCGCGATGTATCCGGCGGCGGCGTGGTGGGGGACCCCGGCCATCGGGATGTCGTCACCCTCGGAGGTCTTGCTCCGCGAGGTGAGCGTGATGTCGAGGAGCTGCGATGCGAGGACCGCGTCCTCGAAGAACATCTCGTAGAAGTCGCCGAGCCGGAAGAAGAGGATCGCGTCGGGGTACTGGTCCTTCGCCCGGAAGAACTGCTGCATGACGGGCGTGTGCTGCCCGCCCCTGCTGGTCGACTTGCCCCTCGCCCGCACCGGCGGCCTCAGTCGAAGCTGCTCAGGATCCGCACGACCGGCTCGAGCTCGACCTCGACCAGCCCGGAGAACTGCGTGTCGACCACGTACATGCGATCGTTGGCGGAGTTGAAGGCGATGTGGCTGAGCACCGTGGGGAGCCGGTCGCCGATGGCGATGACGAGCTCGCCCGGCACCTGGCCGATCTCGAAGCTGAGCTGTGCCTCGTCCTCGCGCGCGAGGCCACCGGTGATCTCGAAGCGGACGATTCCGTTGTCGAAGACGGTGTTCGGCACCGCCCGGCCGACGCGCTCCGGCGGGAGGCTCGCGTCCACCGTGCACAGCCCGGTCGCCTCGTTCGCGACTCCGCGCTCCTGGTAGGCGGTGCGGCTTCCGACCACCGTGTAGGCGCCCTGGACGCGGACCTCCCACGAGACCAGCTCGGGGAAACATTCGAGCGCCTGCGCGAACGTGACCGCGCCCAACTCGGCGCGCGTCCTGTCCTGCACCACGAGCACGTGCTCACCGTCACCGTCCACCACCCGTTCGCTCCGCACGATCGGGAAGTCCAGCGTGACCGAGCCCTCTTCGGTCTCGATGGCGCTCCGGCACGCCGCGTCCTCCGGCACGCTCGGCGGGACCTCGCCCGTGATGACGAAGAGGTCGGGCTGGTAGGCGGCTTCGGGTGCCTCGGAGGGCAGCGCCGCGATGTTCTCCGCACCGAGCACGCCCCGCTCGCACACGGCGGTCTCGACCGTGACGGTCGGTGTTCCCTCCTCGAGCGAGAGGCGCGCGCGCCCGCCCTGGGCGCCCGGGATCGCGCCCTGCCAGCTCGCGGTCCAGGTCTCGGGCCGCGCGCCCCACGGATCGGCGAGCGCGCAGACGAGCGGTGCCTCCCCGTCGAACGGGTAGACCTGCGCCTGGCCTGGGGCGCAGGTGAGCCCGATCAGATTCGGCGCGATCTCGCCTTCGGTCTCGCCGTCGCTCTCCACGGGATAGCTCGTCCCGTTCGCGGTCACCGTGGGCGTGGTCACGAGCGAGATCCCCTCGGTCACCGTGGTGCCGATCCGCGGGCGGTGCCGCTGGATGAAGACCTGCTGGTCGTCCGCGTTGGCGGGATCCTCACAGAGCAGCCCGCCGCGGCACCGGGCGTCCAGATCGTAGACGTCGACGATCGCGACGCTGCCGTCGAGGAGACCCGCGGCGAGGAAGACGCCGCGCAGCCGGAGCGGGCCGACGTCGGCGTCGGCCGCATCGCAGAGCGCCGGCGCCGCGGGATCGTAGGCCGGCGTGATCACCTCGATGGTCCGCGCAGGCGCCGAGAGCCCGACGCGGTCGTCGTCCCCGCGCACCGACGCCGGCAGCACGGCGCTGTTCGCCGGCGTCGCCTCGTCGTAGCGGATCGCGATCACCGAGCCGTCGGTCGCGTCGATTGCGTAGAGGAAGCGCTCGGTCGCCTCGGTCGCGTCGATGGTCGCCGGCACGAGCGGCGTGATCGCGAGCCGCTCGGTGGGGACGCCGACGACGATCGGAGGCTCGGCCACCGAGGGATCGTCCAGGTTCACCACGTGCACGATCGGGAGCGCGCGGTCGGCGACGAGCAACCGGGGCGGGGTTCCCGGGACCACCACCATGTGCGCCGGGCGGGGGGTCATCCCCGCGAACACCGGGGCTCGCGGCGGAAACGGCTCGGGTGTCTCGCGGGTGCCGGGGAAGCCGGTGGCCGTCTCGTTGCAAGGGACCAGCGCGCCGCCCACGCGATCGGAGGGACACACCTTGCAGTAGGGGGTCTCCGGCGGCTCCGCCGCGACTCCCGCCGGGACGTCCATGCCCAGCATGACGATCTGGGGAGGCGGCGCCGTCTCGTCGCTGATGGCGCCGAGATCGATCGTGGCGATCGCGCCCGCGTCCGGCAGCGCGACGACGAGCGTCTGTTCGTCTGGCGACAGCGCCAGATCGGTGGGGGCGACCGGCATCGGGATCGACGCGATCCCCACCGGCTCGGTCGCCGACACCCGCGATCGGAACTGGCGCGTCTGCACCACGCGCACGTCCATCGAGCCGAGGTCGGCCACGTAGGTGCGGGTCGGGTCGGCCCGCGGGACGACGACGTCGACCGGGAGCTCGCCGACGGGCACGAAGGTGAACCCCGGGACTCGCTCGTCGCTGTCGAGGACCTCGTCCTCCGCGAGATCGACGGCGGCCACCTCGCCCCGCCCCTTCTGTGTGACGAGCGCATGCAGCGCGAAGCGGGCATCGTCCTCGTCGGCGCAGTTGTCGAGCGGCACGGCCATGACGTCCGTGCCCTCCGGCGAGAGATCGAAGCATACGAACGCCACGTCGGACGGGTGCTCGAACGCGCGCGTCTGGACGGTCACGGCGTCGGCGTCGCAGCCGGCGACGGCGAGCAGGATGGCGGCCGAGATCACCCGCCTCACAGGAGCTCCCCCACCGGCCGCGGCTCTCCGAGGACCACCGCTACCTCGGCGTCGCAGCTCCCGTCGGGCATCCCGCCCTCGCGCAGGCACTCGAGCATGGGCGCGAGATCCACGACGCGGATGACCGACGACCGGAAGTCGGCCACGTACACGAGGTCACGGGCGGGATCGACGGCCAGCTCGAACGGACCGCTCATCCCTCGGATCACCGAGACGACCTCTCCGAGGTCCGGGTCGACGACCCAGACGTCACGCGAGTCGAAGCAGCTCGCGAACAGCAGCGTACGGGTGCGCGGCTCGCCTCCCTCGGGCGTCACGTCGATCTGGGCGATCTCGAGCCGCGACGGGCCGTAGCCGATGGGTACGGCGTCGACGACGCCGAGGTCGCCCGCCTCGGCGAGCTCGCGGTCCGCGATCAGGATCGCCTCGGGGCGTCGGGACAACACGTAGACCCGGTCGACCTCGGGCCGCGGATCGAAGGCGACGTCCCGCGTGTCACCCCTTCCACCGTTGTCGACGCCCAGGATGGCGAGCGTGCCGAGGTCGTACGCGAAGGAGCGGACGAGATCGTTCGTCTCGGCGTCGATGGCCACGCCCACCCGTCCGATCCGAGCGATGCTCCCGCTCGGCACCCAGGCGAAGCCGCGCGGGTCGAGCTGGACGTTGACGAGGCCCTCGGGCAGGCCGGACACCACATGAACGAGCGTCGGCCCGTCGTTCGCCCCCTCCGCCTGATCGAGGAAGAGGCTCACCCGACCCGTGTTCTGGCTGGTGGTGCCGCGGTGGGCCATCAGCACGTAGTCGCCGTCGGCCGGGTCGCGCCCGAGCAGCGCGAGCGAGCCCGCGACGACCCCGACGGGGTCGGCCGGCAGCGAGACGCCTCGCTCGTTCGCGATCGCCTCGTCCCCCCGGCGGAAGCGGTCGCCGCAACGAGGCGGGTTCCCGCTCCCCCCGCAGGAGAGCGTTCCGGTCTCGTCCACGTCGATGAAGGTCAGGTTCGTCTCGCTCCGCACCGCCAGGTAGAGCCGGTCACCGTCCGGCGAGATGTCCATGCCGGCGGCGTGGGAGCCGACGAGGACCTCGCTGACCACGAACTGGTCCAGGTCGTCGAAGCTGCACGGAGGAGCGGCGCACCCGTCCACCGCCCGCTGCACCTCGTCGAGGGCGTAGCTCTGGACCGATCCGGCGTTGTAGCGGAGGTCGAAGTTCGAGCTCGCCACGAACAGGAACGAGGGTGGCCCGTCCGGCGAGAGCGTGACGCTCACCGGGAAGTTCAGCCGTCCCGCAGGCGGGTCGACGCCGGGGTTGTCCACCCCGCAGGCCCAAAGGAGGCCGACCGCCCCCAGAACCCAAGCCATTGCGCCGCGCATCGCGCGCGCAAGGTAGCCCTTCGGCCGCGGCCGGGCAAACCCAGTTTTTGGTGCGCGATCACCCTCCCCAGGGGTCGATCACCTCGCTCTGCGGACCGACCCTCATCGGCGTGGCCATCACCGGCTCCGGCTCCTGCCTCGGCGGGGCGGCCATGACAGGAGTCTCCTCCTGCCTGCGCGTCGTGCGCGGGCGCTCCCGCCGGACCCGCGACCGCCGCTCCTGCTCCAGGCTCAGGCGCACCGACTCGGCGGTGAGGGACGAGATCCGGACGATCTGGTCGCGGTAGCCCGCCCGGCGCAGCGTGAGCTCGACCCGCTCGTCGCCCTCCGGCCGGGGGATCTCCACCGGAGCGTTCCCGAGGAGCTCGTCCCCGAGCCAGACCTCGACCCCCTCCGGCTCGCTCGTGACCGTCACGGTCGTGGTCTCGCGGCTGCCGGTCTCCTCCATCTCGCCGCCCTCGCTCGAGGTGGCCTCCGGCTCGGGCTCCGGCTCGGGCTCCGGCTCGGCCACGACCGGGGGTGGGGGCGGCGCTGGAGGCTGCACCTGCTCGGCCTCCCCGCCCATCGCCATCGCCAGGACGACCGCCACGACCCCGCCCACCGCCAGCAGACCTCCGCCGGCGATCAGGGGCAGCCTGCTCTTCTGCGGGATCTCGTCCGGCTCGCCGACGCGCATCTTCAGACCGGTGGCCGTGGGATCGCCGCGCCCGGCCGCGCCCGAGGTGCGATCGACGGCGTGCAGGACCGCGTCGGGCGTGATCCCCTGCTCGATCTTCTCGAGGTCGGCGAGGACCTCCTCCATGCTCTGGTAGCGGGCGTCGGCGGTCTTCTCGAGGCACTTGAGCACCACCGCCTCGAGCGCCGGCGCCACGCCGACCGGCGGCGGCAAGGTGTGCGGCGGGACGGGCTGCTCGTACATGTGCTTGGTGAGGATGCCCATCAGGTTGTCCGCGTCGAAGGGAACGCGGCCGGCGGTCATCTCGTAGAGGATCACGCCCATCGCGTAGATGTCGGTGCGATGGTCGGTGCCCGTCCCGGCGCACTGCTCGGGAGACATGTAGTGCGGCGTCCCGAAGACCTGCCCGGCCTTCGTCAGCTTCTTGGTGCCGCTGCCGACCTTGGCGATGCCGAAGTCGAGCACCTTGACGAAGTCCTGGTCGCCGTGGCGGCGAATGAGGTAGATGTTGTCGGGCTTGAGGTCGCGGTGGACGATGCCGCGTTGGTGGGCGGCGCCGAGCGCCCGGCAGAGCTGCTTGGCGATGTGGACCACGCGGCCGTCGGGCATCGGTCTCTGCCGATCGATCGCCGTCGTGAGATCGACGCCGTCGAGGAACTCCATCACGAAGTAGGTGGAGCCGTCGGGCAGCGTGCCGAAGTCGCTGATGTCGATGATGTGCTCGTTGCCGATCGCCGACGCGCTCTGGGCCTCCTGGCGGAAGCGCGTGATGATCTCCTCGTCCTTCGAGACCTCCGGCCGGAGCACCTTGATGGCGAGCGCCTTGTTCAGCACCGCGTGGCGCGCCTTGTAGACGAGGCCCATGCCGCCTTCGCCGAGGACGGCCTCGATGAGGTAGCGCCCGTCGATCGTCCGACCGACCAGGGGGTCGGGCGGAGGCTGGGACGGCGGGCGGCCCGCTTCGCCTTCGATGACGCGCAGATGATCGGCGTTGTTGCCCATGCCTGTCTCTACTCCCCCCCCCAGTCCAAAGCGTCGATTGCTAGGTAACGAACGATGGGACCGATCGTTTCAATCCGCCGTCCGTTTCCGAGACCCCCGCAAGAATTCGGGACGACGGTACGACCGTCAAGCCGGCCGGCTCCATGGGTACGCCGATGTGGGCCCGGGTGCGCGGCAGCGGCCGGTCAGCGCCCGCGCTCCGCACGGATCGTGGCCTGCGCCGCCGCGAGGCGCGCGATGGGCAGGCGCGGAGGCGAGCAGGAGACGTAGTCGAGCCCCACGGCCTCGCAGAACGCGATGGATCTCGGGTCGCCTCCGTGCTCGCCGCAGACGCCGAGCTTGATGTCGGCCCGGGTCGCCCGGCCGCGCTCGGCGGCGAGCCGCACGAGCTCGCCCACGCCCGTCGTGTCGAGGCGCGCGAAGGGATCGGCCGTGAGCAACCCGCGCGGGTCGTCCAGGTACTTCGCCAAGAACCGACCGGCGTCGTCCCGGCTGAGCCCGAACGTCGTCTGCGTCAGGTCGTTCGTACCGAAGGAGAAGAACTCGGCCGTCTCGGCGAGCGAGCCTGCGACGAGGCACGCGCGGGGCAGCTCGATCATCGTGCCGTAGCTCCACGCGATCTCGGCCTTCGCCTCCGCGAGCACCTCGCGCGCGACCTCCTCCACGATCGTCCGCATGGCGGCGAGCTCCGACGAGAGCGCGACCACCGGGATCATGATCTCGGGGACGACGGGGATCCCCCGTGCGGCGCAGTCGACCGCCGCCTCCAGGATGGCCCGCGTCTGCATGCGGTAGATCGCGGGGGTCGTGAGCCCCACGCGCACGCCTCGGTGCCCGAGCATGGGGTTGACCTCGTGCATGGCCTGGGCGCGCTTCTTCACGACGTCCGCGGTGACGCCGAGCGCCCGGGCGACCGAGCCGTAGTCGTTCTCCTCGCGCGGCAGGAACTCGTGCAGCGGCCAGTCGAGCAGGCGGATCGTGACGGGCAGCCCGCTCATGGCCTCGAAGATCGCGACGAAGTCCTCCCGCTGCATGGGCGCGATCCGGTCGAGCCACTTCGCCCGCTCCTCGTCGCCTTCCGAGAGCACCATGCACCGGACGGCCTCGAGCCGATCCTCGGCGAAGAACATGTGCTCGGTGCGGCACAGGCCGATGCCCTCGGCGCCGAAGCTCCGCGACGTGCGGGCCGCGCGCGGCGTGTCGGCGTTCGCCCGAACCCCGAGGCGCCTGCGCCCGTCCGCCCAGCCCATGAGCGTCTCGAACTCGGGGACCTTGGCGGCCGCTTCCACGTCGAGCTCGCCCAGGTAGATCTTGCCGTGCGTTCCGTCGAGGGTGATGACGTCGCCCGGCGCGAGCGCGACCGTGCCTCCGTCGTCGAGGCGCACCGAGACCTTGCTCGCCTCGTAGTCCACGGTCATCGCGGAGCAGCCGGCCACGCAGCACTTGCCGAGCCCGCGAGCCACCACGGCGGCGTGCGAGGTCATGCCGCCGGTCGCCGTCACGATGCCGAGCGCGGCCTTCATGCCGTGGATGTCCTCCGGGCTCGTCTCGCGGCGCACCAGGATGACGTCCTTGCCCTCCTCGGCCAGTCGCTCGGCCTCGTCCGCGTCGAGCACGATCCGGCCCATGGCGGCGCCGGGGCTCGCGGGCAGGCCGCTCGCGATGGGCCGAATCCCGCGCGCCTCGAGCTCGTCGGGCGACGGCAGCCGGGCATGGAGGAGCTGTTCGAGGGACTCCGGCTCGACGCGGACGAGCGCGTCGTCGCGGTCGATCAGCCCCTCGTTCACCATCTCGACGGCGATCCGCACGGCGGCGTGCGCCGTCCGCTTGCCCGTCCGGGTCTGCAGGATGAAGACGCGGCCCTTCTCGATGGTGAACTCGATGTCCTGCATCTCGCGGAAGTGCTTCTCGAGCTTGTCCGCGATGTCGCTGATCTCCCGGAAGACCTCGGGCCACGAGCGCTCGAGGGACTCTGCCTCGCGTCCAGGGGACGCGGCGGCCTCGGTGATGGGGCGCGGCGTCCGGATGCCGGCGACCACGTCTTCGCCCTGCGCGTTCGCGAGGAACTCCCCGTAGAGCACCCGCTCGCCGGTCGAGGGGCTGCGGGTGAACGCGACGCCGGACCCGCTGTCGTCGCCCATGTTCCCGAACACCATGGCCTGCACGTTCACCGCCGTGCCCATGTCGTGCGGGATGTCGTGCATCTTGCGGTATCGGACGGCGCGCGGGTTGTCCCACGACTGGAAGACCGCGCCGATGGCGCCCCAGAGCTGCGCGCGCACGTCGTCCGGGAACGGCGCGCCCGCCCCGTCGGCGATGATGCGCGCGTACCTGCCGACGAGCTCTTCGAGCTTGTCCGCGGGCACGTCCTGGTCGCTCATGGACGCGTCGCCGAGGTTGCGCTTGAGCTGCGCGAGCGCTTCCTCGAAGTGCTCGCGCTTCACCCCGAGGACGACGTCGCCGTACATGTCGAGGAGCCTCCGGTAGGCGTCGAACGCGAAGCGGCGGTCCTTGCTCTCCTCGGCCAGCCCCTCGACGGTCGCGTCGTTCAGCCCGAGGTTCAGGATCGTGTCCATCATGCCCGGCATGCTGACGGCGGCGCCCGAACGGACGCTCACGAGCAGCGGGCTCTTCGGATCGCCGAGCCCGCGGCCGATCCGCTCCTCGAGCTCGCGTACCGCCTCGTCGACCTCCTCCTCGAGGCCGTCCGGCATCTTCCCTCCGGAGTCCGTGTAGGCGAGACAGGCCTCGGTCGTGATGGTGAAGCCCGGCGGCACCGGGACGCCGAGCCGCGTCATCTCGGCGAGCCCTGCGCCCTTGCCGCCGAGGAGCTGCTTCGGCGGGGCGTCGCCGATGTCCTCGCCGAACATGTAGACCCAGCGTCCCATCCGTTCCTCCGTCTACGTCGAGCTACGTCGACAGCAGGTGGAAGTGCGCGATCCCGGTGAGGGTCCGCGCGATGCTCCCGAGCAGCCTGAGCCGGTTGTCCCTGACCGCGTCGTCCTCGACCATCACGAACACCTCGTCGAAGAACCGGTCGATCGGCTGCCGCAGGTCACGGGCGATGGCGCTCAGGGCGTGCTCGTAGGCGCCGCGCCCGACCGCGGCCTCGACGGTCGGCTCGAGCGCCCCGAACGCCTCGGCGAGAGTCTTCTCCGCGGCGTCCGCGAAGAGCGCCGGGTCCGGCTCGCCTGCCGGCGCATCCTTGGCGATGTTGAACGCGCGCTTGAACGCCACCGCGAGCGACTCGTACTCGGGCAGCTCGCGGAACCGGGAGACGGCGCCGATCCGGGCGTCGAGGTCCCGGACCGACCCGCCGCTCCAGGCGGCGAGGCAGGCTTCCACGAGGTCGCCCGACAGCCGCTCGCCGTAGAAGGCGCGCAGCCGTGCCCGGAAGAACTCGTCGAGCTGACCCACGACCGCGTCCCGCGCGGCGAGCGCCGAGCCCTCGCCGTACCGAGCCCACGCCTCGCCGAGCAGCGCGCCGAGGTCCACGTCGATGGGACCCTCGAGCGCGATCCGAACGATGCCGAGGGCGGCGCGGCGGAGCGCGAACGGATCGGCCGAGCCCGTGGGGACGAGCCCGATGCCGAAGCAGCCGACCAGCGTGTCGGCCCGGTCGGCGACCGCGAGCGCCGCGCCGACCACCTGGTCCGGGGCCTCGTCACCCGCGCCCTTGGGCTTGTAGTGATCGCGGAGCGCGTCGGCGACCGCCGGCTTCTCGCCCTGCTCGAGCGCGTAGAACCGTCCCATCTCGCCCTGGAGCTCCGGGAACTCGCCGACGATGAGGGTGATGAGGTCGGCCTTGCACAGGTGGGCCGCGCGCCGGGCGTCCCGCGACTGCTCGCCTTCGAGCAGCGAGCCGGCGATGCCCTCGATCCGGCGGACCTTGTCGCCGATGCTGCCGAGCTTCGCCTGGAAGACCACGTCGTCGAGCCCCGGCACCCGCTCGGCGAGGGTCTTCTTGCGGTCCTCGTCGACGAAGAAGCGGGCGTCGGCGAGGCGCGCCCGGAGCACGCGGTCGTTGCCGCGCGCGATGGTCTCCGGGTCGTTCGCCGTGTTCGCGACGTTCAGGTAGCGCGGAAGGAGGTCTCCCCCCGGCGCGCGCACCGCGAAGTACCGCTGGTGGTCGCGCATGACCGAGACGATCACGCCCTCCGGCAGGTCCAGGAAGGACTCGTCGAACCGTCCCGGGACGACGTGGGGCTCCTCGACGAGCGAGGCGCACTCGCCCACCAGGAACGGATCCGGCACGAGCTCGCCGCCGAGGTCCTCCGCTGCGCGGGCGAGCTGCTCCTCCATCATCCGGCGACGCTCGTCGGCGTCGGCGATCACGTGCGCCCGGCGGAGCCGCTCGACGTACTCGTCGGCGCTCGAGAGCTCGAAGGGCTCGGGGGCGAGGAAGCGGTGCCCGCGGGTCTCGCGGCCTGCTCGGATCCCCGAGAGATCGAACGGGACCTCCTCGGCGCCGTGCAGTGCCACGAGCCAGTGGATGGGCCGGCCGAAGGCGAGCTCCCCCTCGCCCCAGCGCATCGACTTCTGGAAGGGGACGCGGGTACAGAGCGCCGCGAGCACCTCCGGCAGCACCTCCACCGCGGGCCGACCCTGCACGTGGCGCGAGACGGCGACGTACTCGCCCTTGTCCGTGGTGACGACGCGCAGCTCGGAAGGGTCGACGCCCTGCTTGCGTGCGAACCCCTCGCCTGCCCGGGTCGGCTTGCCCTCGGCGTCGAGCGCGACGCTCCGCGGCGGGCCCACGATCTCGTCGGCCAGGTCCTCCTGACGGTCGGCCACCTGCGTGACGAGGAGCGCGAGCCGGCGCGGGGTCCCGAGCGCCTGCATCACGTCGTGCGGCAGACGCGCGGCGGCGAGCAGCTCGCGCGCGATGTCCGGCATGGCCTCGAGCGCGCGGGTCACGAACGAGGCGGGGAGCTCTTCGGTGCCGATCTCGAGTAAGAGCGTGCGCACGGGCCGCGCAAGCTAGCAAACGGGCGGACGGGGGTCGAGAGCGAGCAGGAAGGCGCCCGCGAGGCCGGGATCGGGGAGCTTCGGCGCCACGACCGAGGGGAGCGCCGGCAGGTAGCCCGCCAGGTGATCGGCGAGGCTCTGGCGCACGGCGGGCAAAAGGTCGTGGTGCTTCGTCACGCCGCCGCCGACGACGATGCGGCGCGGGGAGAGGACGAGGGTGACGGTGGCGAGACCGGCGCCGATGTAACGCGCCGCCCGATCGAACGCCGGGTGGTCCGCCGGGGCAGTCTCGGCCGGCTGGCCGAGGCGGGCGGACAGGGCCGTGCCGCTCGCCATGCCCTCGAGGCAGCGGCCGTGGAACGGGCAGGTGCCCGGGAAGTCGTCGCCGTCGATGAGGGGGACCGAGAGGTGCCCGATCTCGGGGTGCAAGAGGCCGTGGAGCGGCGCGCCCCCGACGACGACGCCGCCGCCGATGCCGGTGCCGACCGTCAGGTAGAGGATTGGGTCCTCGCCCTCCCCCGCCCCGAGCCGTTGCTCGGCGAGCGCGGCGGCGTTCACGTCCGTGTCGAGCGTGACCGGCGCGCCCCGGGCGGCCTCGGCGACGCGCGCCCGGACCGGGACGCCGGCCCAGCCGGGCTTCGGCGTCTCGAGCGTCCTGCCCGTCCGCAGATCGACGGGGCCGAACATCGCGAGCCCGACCGCGTCGACCGAGTGCCGCTCGAGGAACGCCGCCACGCGCCCGAGCGTCTCGTCGGGCGTCGTCGTCTCGATCCGCACGGCCTCGGCGACGGCGTCCGGGCCGTCTCCGACCGCGCAAAGGAACTTCGTCCCGCCTCCCTCGATCGCCGCGAGCATCTACTCGGCGGCCTGCTTCCCCTGACCGAGGAGCGGGAACCCGAGCGCTTCACGCTGGGCGTACCAGGACTCGGCGGCGGCGCGGGCGATGTGCCGCACGCGGCCGATGTACCGCTGGCGCTCGGTGACGCTGATCGCGCCCCGCGCGTCGAGCACGTTGAAGTGGTGGCTGCACTTGACGACGCAGTCGTAGGCCGGCAGCACCAGGCGATCGAGGGGGCTCTCGATCGAGAAGACCAGCGCTCCGCCCTTGCCCTTCTTCTCCTCGAGGCCGAGCAGCCGCTTGCACTGCGCCTCGTAGTCGTCGAAGAGGCGGAAGTGCATGGCGACGTCGGCGCGCTCGAAGTTGTACGTGCTCCACTCCCACTCGGAGCGCTGGACGAGCTCGCCGTACCGCACGCCGCCGCCCCAGTCGAGGTCGTACACGTTGTCCACGTCCTGCAGGTACATGGCGATGCGTTCGAGCCCGTAAGTGAGCTCACCGCTCACGGGCCTGCAGTCGATCCCGCCGCACTGCTGGAAGTAGGTGAACTGGCTGATCTCGAGTCCGTCGAGCCACACCTGCCAGCCGAGGCCCCAGGCCCCGAGCGTCGGCGACTCCCAGTCGTCCTCCACGAAGCGGATGTCGTGCCGCCGTGGGTCGGTGCCGATGGCCCGGAGCGAGTCGAGGTAGAGCTCCTGGATCTCGAGCGGCGACGGCTTGAGGATGACCTGGTACTGGTGGAACTGCTGTAGGCGGTTGGGGTTCTCCCCGTATCGGCCGTCGGTCGGACGGCGGGAGGGCTCCACGTAGGCGACGCGGTACGGCTCGGGCCCGATGGCGCGCAGGAACGTGTGCGGGTTGAACGTCCCGGCACCGACCTCGGAGTTGTAGGGCTGAACGATGAGGCATCCGCGCTCGGCCCAGAAGCGCTCGAGCGCGATGATCAGGTCCTGGAACGTCGTCGTCATTCGTCCTCGTCTTCGTCGTCCCCTTCGTCCTCGTCCTCGTCGTCGTCCTCGTCGTCGTCCCCGTCGTCGTCCCCGTCGTCGTCCTCGTCGTCGTCCTCGTCGTCGTCCTCGTCGTCCTCGTCGTCGTCCTCGTCGTCGCCCTCGGCGTCTGCGCGGGCAGGCTCGCGGCGCTCGCCGTCCCCGTCCTCGTCCTCGTCGGGCTCGGCGCTTCCCTCGTCGCCCGTGCTCTCGCCCCGGGCCTCTGCCTCCGCCTTGGCGGCGTAGGCCTCTTCGTCGAATTCCTCCTCCTCCTCCTCGCCGGCCCCGGTCACCTTGGCCGTGAGCTCCTCGACCTCGCTCAGATCGATGGGCTCGCCCATGCGCCTCTCGAAGAGCGCCCGACTCTCTTCGCTGAGCTCGCTGAACTCGCGCAGGGTCGGCAGGTCCTTGAGGCTGTTCATCCCGAAGAACTCGAGGAAGAAGGGGGTCGTGCCGTACAGGAGCGGCCGCCCCGGCTCCTCCTTGCGACCCAGGATCTTCACGAGCGCGCGGTCGAGCAGCACCTTGAGGGCCGACCCCGAGTCGACGCCGCGGATCTCCTCGAGCTCGGGTCGCGTGACCGGTTGCCGGTAGGCGATGATGGCGAGGGCCTCGAGCTGCGCCCGCGTCAGGCGCACGGGCTTCTGCGCGACGAAGTCGCGCACGAAGGGCGCGTTGGCGGCCGACGACCGGAACTGGAACCCGCCCGCCACCTCGACGAGCACGATCCCGCGGCCCTGGTACTCCTCCATCAGCTCGTCGAGGAGCGGCCGAACCTCGGCGCTCTTGCTCCTCACCGCTCGGGCGAGCTGGCGCACCGCGACCGGCTTGTCCGCCACGAACACGAGGCTCTCGAGGATGCTCTTGAGGTGCTCCCGGCTGACGGATGTCGGTTTGGCCTTGCTGGGCCCGGGCCCCTCGTCGCCGTCGCCCTCGCCGTCGGCGCGGACCTCCTCGGCCTCGCCGTTGGCTCCTTGCGCTTCGAGCTCCTCGGCCTCGGTCTCGTCCGGGCAGGGCTCGAGCACCTCGTCGGAGGGCGTCTCGTCCACGTGCGTCTCACTCATGGGGTGACTCCGATTGCTCCTGGGGCTCGCTCCCGTCGCCGTCGCCCGCCTCGGGGATCTGGTCGACCGGCCCCTCGGCGCCCTCCACGTCGTCGGCCGCCAGCACGCGGTACTCGATGTGGATCGGCGCGTGCGGATCCGCCTGGTAGATGCGCATCATGCGCATCTTGGCCATCTCCAGGACCGCGAGGAACGTGACGACCACGTCGTAGGTGGTGCGCACCGCATCGAACAGCTCGTCGAAGGCGACCGAGCGCTTGCCGCGAAGCATCTCGGTGATCTGCGAGATGCGCTCCTGAATCGAGATGCGCTCGGCGGTGACCTCGAAGGCCATGTCGGACTTGACCCGGTCGAGCACCCGCTGGAACGCGTCGAGCAGCTTGAACAAGCTGATGTCTGCGAGCGGCGCCGGGCCCTCTGCTTCCGGTGCGGGGATCCCGCGGGGGAACACGTCGCGCCCGGCCACGCCGCGGGAGCCGAGGTCCTCCGCCGCCAGCTTGTACTTCTGGTACTCGAGCAGGCGGCGGATGAGGTCCTCGCGCGGATCGCCCTCCTCGTCCTCCTCGTCCTGCTGGTCGGCCGGCGGGGTGGGCAGGAGCATCTTGCTCTTGATGTGCGCGAGCTTGGCCGCCATCACCAGGTACTCGCTCGCCACGTCCAGGTTGAGCTGCTTCATGAGGCCGAGGTACTGGAGGTACCGCTCGGTCACGAACGCGATCGGCAGGTCGAGGATGTCCAGCTCGTGCTTGGAGATCAGGTGCAGGAGCAGGTCGAGCGGCCCCTCGAAGACCGGGAGCTCGATGCGGAAGTTCGGGTCGATGGGCTCGGGCGGCTGCACGGCGAAACCTCGGGCGTTTACTACTCCGGTCGAGCTCCAGTCAACGTGGACCAGTGCCCGTCATTGGTAGCTGTAGCCCGACCCCGGGTACAGCGCGTTCAGCGCGAGGAGGAAGGCGTCGCCGAAGATGCGGCCGAACACCACCCAGGCGACCAGGAGGCCCGCCATCGCGAACCCACCGCTGCGGCTGATCTCGTTCCAGCGGCGCGCCGTGCCCTCGCGCATGAACAGACCGATCGCGGCCTGCCCGTCGAGGGGCGGCACCGGAAGGAGGTTGAAGAGGAAGAGCAGCAGATTCAGCGTGAACAGCACGCTCAGGAACATGGTCAGGATGCTGTCGCCCCCGTCCGCGAGGACGGCGATGTGGGTGTAGTCGGGGGCGAGCGGCTGCGAGAGCCAGCCCGTTGCGATGCCCACGTGGATCGCGGCGGCGGTGAGCAGGACCAGGGCCAGGTTGGCGCCGGGCCCTGCGGCGGCCATCCAGGCGGCGCGCCGCGGATGACGCGCCGCCCACCGCGGGTCGTAGGGCGCGCTGGCCCAGCCGATCATCCAGTTGCCCCCCATCATGAAGAAGGAGATCAGGGGGACCACGACCATCCCGACCGGCTCGCGCCGGATGTGAGGTAGGGGATCGATGCCGACCTGCCCTCCGTGTGCCGCGGTCGGGTCGCCGCCGAGCTTCGCAGCCCAGGCGTGCGCCGCCTCGTGGCAGGTCGTCGACAAGAGGAAGGCGACGAACCACATCGGCAGCGTGGCCAGCATCTCCGGCTCGAAGTCCATGGGAGCCGGCGGAGCATAGCGGGCCGAGGCCCCTCGTAAAGCCGCTCCGGCCCGGTTCCTGCTATATCTGACGATTGCGTGCGCGCACTGGCACAGCTCCTCGCGGTCACGCTCGGCGCCTCGTGGCTCGCGGGCTGCATCGGCGACGACGGTCCCGGCACGGCCTGCGGGACCGGGCCGGGAAAGGTCGAGGTCGCCCGTGGCGGCTCCCGGCTCTACGATCTCCCGCCGTCCGGAGGGGAGCTGCCCATCGTCCTCGGCTCGCAGGGGGGAATCCACGTGCTGGTGGGCTTCCGGGTCTGGGACATGGATCTCGGCATGGACATCACCTACCGGCTCGTGGACCCCGAGACCGAGGCGGTCGTCGGCACGCCCACCGCGCTCAGCCTCCGGCCGACCCTCTTCACCAACGACGGGACGAGCACGATCCGCAACCCGGACCTCGTGGTGCTGAACAACGAGGAGCCGCGGGTCGAGGACTTCGCGGGCCGGACCGTCCGGCTCGAGCTCGAGGCCCGGAGCGCCGACTCGCACGCCTGTGATGCCCGGACCGCGCGGCTCGTCGCGCCCGCCGAGTGACGGCGTTCACATTCCAACCGTCCCACGACAGCAATGTCACGGTCCGGCAGGGACATCGGTCCCCAGGGGGGCGCACGGCGCGCGCCCAGGGCGCCGGATCGGCGCCGATAGAGGGGAGAATTCGGCAGCAATGTCGTATCCACCGATCCGGCATGACGATTGCACAGCTCGTGGGCAACGTGACCTCCTCTCCGCCGATCCTCCGGTCCGAGCCCCTCGCAGGTCCGACGGCCGACCTGGACGTCGACCTGTACGCGGCGGCCGGGCGCGAGGACGGGACCGTGTGCTTCGCGGTCCAGGGAGGGCCTCCGGGCTCGAGCCGCACCCACGACCTGGGCGGCGGTTCGGTGGGCATCGCCACCGTCCTGCGTGGGCGCATCCTGTCGGTCGGCTCGGACCTGATCGAGATGGACGCGGGCGGATTCCCCGTGCGGATCCGGTACCTCATCCCGGGTGGCGTCTCGCTCGAGCCCCTCGCCGGGCACGTCGTGGAGCTCCAGGTCGGGCTGTTGCTGCACCGCGACCGGGGTCCGACCGTCGACGCGGTCATCCGTGACACCGACGGGCTGCTGCTCCTGTGGGCCCGCGATGGCTCGCTCCCGAGCGACCGGGAGTCGCAGGGGGTGGTCGTGCGGGTGGCGCAGGCGCCGGGCGGGCCGCCGCGGCTCGTGTTCGCGACGCCGGGCTCTCTGTCCAGCGTGACGGCCGGCGGATCGGCGCGCGTCGATCTCGACGGCGGGCTCATGGGCCTCGCGCTCCGGGTCGCTGCCGACGACGCCGCATTCTGTCTCGTCCGGGCCTGACCGGGGCCCCACCCTCGGCTCTCGAACTCGCCCCCCGACCCGCGTACTATCCGTGCGGTGCAGAACCGTTGCGGGAGCTGCGGCGCCTGGCTGACCCCGGGCGCCGAGGTCTGCGACACCTGCCATCACCGGGCGGGGGCGAGCGGCGGCGCAGGCCGCGTGGACCTCGACGATCCGCTCCGCGGCGGCGGCGATCTCCTGGAGCTGGAGCTCGACCTGCCGGTCGAGGCTCCGGCACGGCGCCCGGCTCGGCCGGCGGCGCACGACGGCTTCGACGCCGACCCGCTCGACCCGCTCGGAGCGTCGGCCGGCGGGGCCGCGCTCGAGCTCGATCTCGCGGCCCCGGTGCGCAACGCGCCGCCCGCCCCGGTCGCTCCCGGCGGGGCCGCCGAGCGGCGCCGTACCGCGGCGCCCGCGGCCACGGCTCGGGGGATGGCGCTCTACGACGTGGAGGTGCAGAGCCTGGCCGACTACGGCAGGGCCCCGGACGGGATCTTCGGCGCGATCCCGTACACGCTCCACGTGCTGTCCCGGCGTAGCCAGCTCAAGGCCGCCCTGTCGAGCGCGACGACGATGCGGCAGGGGGCCGAGGCCGCCGCGCGGCGCGCGCTCGTCGATCTGGGCCGCGAGCTGCTCAGCAGGGCGGGCACGCTCGACCTCGGGCAGGTGTCGGCGCACCTCGAGGCGGCCCGTCGCGTGGCGGGCGAGCTCGACGAGCGGGCGACGGCGGCGAGCGCCGAGCGCGGCGAGATCGAGCAGCGCAGCCACCAGCTCGACGCCCGGGTCCGCGAGGCGCAGGCGGACGCGAACCCCTGGCGCGACAAGGAGACGAAGCTCCGCACCCAGCTCGAGACGCGCGACGCGACGCTCAAGCGCGCGACGGCACAGCTCCGGCGGGCCGAGATCGAGATCCGCAACGCCGTGCAGCAGGCCGAGCAGGCAGGGCAGCCGCCCGACCCGGACCGGCTGGCCGCCCTCGAGGCCGAGCGCGAGGCGCGCACCGCGGAGGTGGCCGTCGCCGAGGGGCCGGTGCGGGAGCTCACGCGCGAGCTCGGCGACATCCGCCGCGAGCTCGCCTCGAGGCTCGCGGCGATCAAGCAGATCGAGGACGAGCGGCGCGCCGCCGACGACGCGTTGCGCCGCCTCGAGCGCCTGCACGCGGCCGGGACCGGCGCCGCGTCACGCGAGCTCGAAGAGGCCCTCCTCGCGCTCGGCGAGGAGGCGCACCTGCGCGGCCTCGACCAGCCCCTCGGGCCCGCCGCGGCCAAGGCCGAGGCGACGCTCGCGGCCCTCGGGGAGCGCCAGCGATCGGAGGAGCTGCACCGCCGCGCGCTCGACGCCTACGACAAGCCCGCGTTCAAGAAGGGCGCGGCCATCCTCGGCGGCGCCGCCCTCGCCGTGCTCGTGACCCTGCTCTTCGTGATCGTGCGGTGAGCCGATCAGATCCCGGCGTCGAGGCTCGGAAAGATACCGGCGTCGCCGAAGCCGCCGCCGAGGCAGAAGGACGGGAAGCCCGGGATCGCCACGGTGGTGCAGCAGATGTCCATCGTGCCCGTGAGGGTCATGCCGAGCGCGCACGACTCGCCGTCCGCGCACGCCATCCCGCAGCCGCCGCAGTTGCTGGCGTCCTGCGGGACGCAGGTGTCGGCGCAGCAGAGCTGGCCGAGGGCGGTGCCGGCGGCGGGGGTGCAGCCGGGGCCGGAGCCGCAGCGGCAGGCGCCGTCCATGCAAGAGGTGCCCTGGTCGCCGCAGGCGTTGCCACACGAGCCGCAGTTGTCCGGATCGGTGCTGACGTCGATGCAGCTTCCGCCGCAGCAGGCCTGCCCGGTCGGGCAGCTGGCCCCGGTGCCGCCGCACACGCAGCTTCCCCCGGAGCAGAGCTCACCCTCGCCGCACTCGTGACCGATCTCGCCGCAGTTGTGCGTATCGGTCGAGAGGTTGACGCACTGGAAGCCGCCGCTCGAGCTCGTGACGCAGACGTCGCTGCCCGTGCACTCGTTGAAGGTGCCGCACATGCAGCGTGGCGGACCGCTCATCCCGCTCGGCGCGGAGCAGGCGCTCGCCTTGTCCATGTTGCAGGTGAGGCCGCAGCCGTTGCAGTTCGTGAACGACGAGCTAGTGCGCCCGTCGGTGCCCGTCGGTACCGAGCGGTCGACGCAGGACGTGCCGCAGCAGCGCTGCGCGGAGCTGCAGCTCGGGCTGCACATGCCCGTCGGGCCGCTGTCGAACCCGGACCCGCCGTCGCCCGAGCCGCCGACGCACATGCCGGACATGCACCGGCCCGACGCGCAGGCGTTGCCGCACGTCCCGCAGTGGGTCGGGCTGTCCGACGTCCGGACGCAGGAGTGGGTGCCGTCCGGCTGCTCGCAGCAGCTCGTGAACGGGCCGCACTCGCCGCACGCCGAGCCGCCGGTGTCGCGGCCGCCCGCGCAGGACGTGGCAAAGGAAGCGAGCAGGGCCGCGAGCGCGGCCGACGAAGCAAGACGGACGTAGGACATGCGGAGGCTCCTCACCGGCGTCGACGCTACTTGCGCGTCCGCCGCGGTGTCAACGCGGGTGCCCGGGTTTTGCGCACCAGGTGGGCGAGAATGCTCACGAGCGCCCCGCCTCGGGGCGCGGGCGTGCCTCCCGCGGCATCGCCGGGTTGACCTGAATATTCTGCAAACGTAGAACGGCAACATGGACGCCGAGCCCGTGCCCCTCCGCCCCCCCGCCTCGCACGCCGAGCCCGGCGAGCCGCTCCTGTCCGAGGGGGAGCGTCGCATCGTCGAGGCGCTCGCCGCCGCCGCGATCCCCGCGCACGGACGGCTCGAGGGCGGCGGACGGCGGACCGCGGAGCGCTTCGAAGAGTGGCTGCGTCACGAGCCCGCGACGGTGGTCCGGGGGCTCAAGGCGCTCGTGTGGGCGGTCGAGATGGCGCCGGTGCCGACCCACCGCGGCCGCTTCTCGCGCCTGTCGCAAGAGAAGCGCGTCGACTTCCTCGAGCGCTGGGAGCGCACCGGCTCGCAGCTCTGGCGCGCGGCCTTCGTCGCGTTGCTCACGCCGCTCAAGGCCATGCACTTCGACCGCGCGGAGGTCCACGCGGCGCTCGGCGTGCCCTTCGGCGTCGAGCCCGCTCGGACGGCCGAGCGCGAGCCGTGGATGGCCAACGTCGTGGACGGGCGCGAGGCCACCGAGGACGACACGCTCGAGTGTGACGTCGTGATCGTCGGCTCGGGCGCGGGCGGCGGTCCGCTCGCGTACGACCTGGCCGCCCGGGGCCACGCCGTCCTGGTCATCGAGGCCGGCCGGTACTTCAAGCGCACGGACTTCACGGGGCGGCCCATCGAGACGATGCGCCGCATGTTCCTCGACCACGGCATGACCGTGGCCCTCGGGAACCTCGGCGCGCCCGTCTGGGCCGGCCGGACCGTCGGAGGGACCACCACCGTGAACTCCGGGACCTGTTACCGAACGCCGGACGCGGTCCTCGACGAGTGGAGGCGCGACCTCGGCCTCGGGATGCTCACCCCCGACGCCCTCGGTCCGAGCTTCGAGCGCGTCGAGCGGGTGATGGGGATCGAGGTGGCCAAGCGGGAATACCTCGGCGCGGTCGCCGACGTGATCGCCCGGGGCGCCGAGAAGCTCGGGTACGCGCACGGCCCGCTCGCCCGCAACGCGCCCGACTGCGACGGGCAGGGCGTGTGCTGCTTCGGGTGCCCGACGGGCGCCAAGCGCTCGGCGGACGTCTCGTGGATCCCCGGCGCCCTCGAGCGCGGCGCCATGCTCCTGTCGTCGACGCGCGTCGAGCGCATCGACGCGGACGAGCGCACCGGGCGGGCCGTCGGGGTGACGGCGCGGACCGAGGCCGGCGCGACGGTGACGGTGCGGGCGAAGGCGACCGTGATCGCCGCGGGGACGCTGCTCACGCCGATCCTGCTCACGCAGAGCGGCCTGTGCACGGGCAACCGCTGGCTCGGACGCAACCTGTCGATCCACCCGGCGGCCAAGGCGCTCGCCCTGTTGCCCGACCGGCAGGACATGTGGCGCGGCATCCCGCAGAGCTACTGCATCGAGGAGTTCGCGCACGAGGGCCTGCGCTTCGAGGGTGGCTCGCTGCCGCTCTCCGGCGCGGCGACCGCGCTCATGACCGTGGGACCGCGCTACAGCGAGCTGATGGAGCGCTACACGCACCTCGCGATCTTCGGGTTCATGCTGCGCGACACCTCGCGGGGGCGCGTCCTGTCGCGGCCGGGCGGCGGCGGCCCGACCATCGTCTACAACCTCAACCGCCAGGACCGCCGGCGGATGCAGCGCGGGATGGAGATCCTCTGCGAGGTCTTCCTGGCGGGCGGCGCCGAGCGCGTGGTGCCGGGGATCACCGGCGCGCCGGAGATCCGGTCGCGCGCCGACATCGCCGAGCTCCGGGGCCGGCGCTGGGAGGCGTCCCGGTTCGAGGTGACGGCCTACCATCCGCTCGGGACGGCGCGCATGGCCGCGACGCCCGAGCTCGGCGTCGTCGGGCCCGACCACGAGACCCACGCCGTCCGTGACCTCTACGTCGTGGATGGCTCGGCCGTGCCGTCGTCGCTGGGTGTGAATCCCCAGGTGACGATCATGGCCCTGGCGTTGCGCGCGGGGGAGATCATCGCTAGGCGGATCGAGTCGCGAGACAGGCTCGCGGCCTGAGCTTCGACGGAACGGGACGATGCGAGAGACGACGGATTCGGAATGGGACAACCGCGTCCGGTGGGATCCCACCGACGCTCGGGGCCACGTCGAGAGCCACTTCCTGCGGGCCAACTCGCGGGACGGCCGGCGCGCGGTGTGGATCAAGCACACGCTTTTGTCGCCGGCCGGCAAGGCGGGCGTCGGCGTGGCCGAAGTGTGGGCCGTCGCCTTCGAGCGCGGGGGGCGCAAGGTGGGCGTGAAGTCGACCGTGCCGATCCGGGCCGCGCGCTACTCCGCCTCGCCCTTCCGGGCCGAGACGGGCGAGGCGGTCCTCGAGACGGGCGCTGCGCGCGGGGCGGCGGAGTCGGGCGGCCACCGGATCGGCTGGGACATCGGGTTCGATCCGCGGGGGCCCTCCTACCATCCCTTCCCGCTCGAGGGCATGTACTCCCGGAACGCCCCCTTCCCCAAGTCGAAGACGCTCACGCCCTACTCCGACATCGAGATCTCGGGATGGGTCGAGGTGGACGGCGAGCGCTGGACCCTCGAGGGCTGGCCCGGCATGCAGGGGCACAACTGGGGGCTCAGCCACGTGCACTCGTACGTGTGGGCGCACGCGAACGCGTGGGACGAGGGCGCCGACGGTCCGACGTGGTTCGAGGGGTTCAGCGCGCGGCCGAAGGTCGGCCCCGTCGTGACTCCCTGGCTCAGCGTCACCGCGGTCCACGTGGGGGGCGAGACGTGGCGGTTCGACGGGCTGCGCGCGCTGACGAGCCGCGCGGTCCACGTGGGCTGGTACGCGTGGCGGGCGACGTTCGTCCGCGGCGAAGCCCGCCTCCGGGTCGACATCGAGGCCGAACGCGAGGACATCGCCGGGCTCCACTACGAGAACCCGGACGGCTCCATGACCTACTGCCTCAACTCCAAGCTCGCCCGGGGCACGATCGTCCTGACGCGTCCCGGCGAGCCGCCCCTTTGCCTGCGCAGCGACAAGGTCGCCCTGGAGATCGCCACCAAGGACCCGGAGCACGGCGTCCCGATGCTGGTTTGAGGGGCGGAGCGTTGACCGGGGTGTCGGGGGTCGGCTAGCGTCCGCGGTCCGCGATGGAGCTCAGAACCTACACCGTCCTCGACTCCCTGCAGCCGCAGCTCACCGGGTTCCTGCAGACCGTGGCGGTGGGGTTCCAGCCGCTCGAGCGACAGGCCGCGCTGTTCGTCGAGATCGCGCCCGGCATCCAGATCAACCGCCTCACGGACGCGGCGCTCAAGCGGACGCGGGTCATGCCGGGGCTGCAGATCGTGGAGCGCGCCTACGGGCTGCTCGAGCTGCACCACGACGACCAGGGCGAGGTCCGGGCCGCCGGGGCGGCGATCCTCGAGGACCTCGGGCTCTCCGAGAACGACCGGCTCGCGCCCCGCATCGTGTCGAGCGAGGTCATCACCGGCATCGAGGGCCACCAGGGGATGCTCATCAACCGGATGCGGCACGGGGACCTCATCCGGCAGGGCGAGACGCTCTACGTCCTCGAGACGCACCCGGCGGCCTACGCGGCCATCGCGGCGAACGAGGCGGAGAAGGCGTCGCCGATCCGGCTGCTCGAGGTGCTCACGTTCGGCGCCTTCGGCCGGCTGTACCTGAGCGGCGGCGAGGCCGAGATCGAGGAGGCCGTCAAGGCCATCCGGCTGACGCTCGAGGGCCTCGACGGGCGCCCGAACCCCGCGTAGGCGGGGCGCAGCCGGGGGCGAGGCCGCCGGGTGTGAGCAGACCACTGGTACCCTGGCCCCGGGCGTGATACGCCGTGACCCGGTTTTTCGGGAAGGGTGGCGCGAGGGTGTGACGAGGAACGGGAGGACGGGAATGACGAAGCTCGGACTTTTCCTTGGTGCCATGGGCGCTCTGGCCCTCGTCGGCTGCGGGGGCAGCGGCGGCGGCCGGCGCGGCGGCGACGACGGCGGCGGCATCATGCTGGTGGACTCCGGCCCCGGCACCGACTCGGGCGGCGGGACCGACTCGGGCGGCGGCGGCACCGACTCCGGCGGCGGCGGCACGTGCACCAATGTCCCGGTTCCCCTGTTCGAGGGCGGGCCTCCCTGCGCGGCGTCGACGTACACCTGCCTCGGCTCGGCCACGACGAACGACGCGATCCAGGCCTGCTTCGACGCCGATCCCAACGCGGAGACGTGCGTCGGCTGCGTGAACCAGAACATCATCTCCTGCGCCAACGACAACGGCTGCCAGGACGAGTGGAACTGCCTGAACCAGTGCGCCGAGGAGAACTGCCCGGACGGCAGCTGCCTCAGCACCACCTGCGCGACGCAGGACACCGCCTTCAACGACTGCCTCGGCACGCTGCCGATGGGTGCCTGCAACACCGCGGTCGCCGCCTGCTTCATGACCGGCTGAGCGAGCGCCGCGCGGCTCTCGAGGGGCGCCTGCGGACCGCGGGCGCCCCTTTCTTCTTGGTCCTCGGGGTCGCCGGTGCCCGTTGCGCCGGGGCACCGCTTGACCCGGGCGGGGGGACGGGTCATCCCTGCGGGGCCCCGGGGGGTGGAAGATCCGCGGTCGGGTCGCGTATAAGGACCGAACCCCCGAGAAGCACACGGAGGCGTCGATGGGGACTCGTATGAAGCTTGTCTTGGCCGCGCTGGTCGCGGTCTCTTTGGTGGGTACGCTCGGTTGCACCGGGGGGCGCCGGCGCGGCGGTGGGGGCGGCGGCGGTGGGACCGACAGCGGCACGACGCCGCCGGCCGACTCCGGGACGCCGGGGACCGACTCCGGCACACCCGGGACGGACAGCGGCGTCCCCAGGGACTCGGGCACGACGACCCCGCGCGACAGCGGCGGCACGATCCCCGAGTGCACCACCAGCGGCGACTGCCTCTCGTCCGAGGAGTGCTCGGACGGGATGTGCGTGGCCGTGACCTGTCCGACGAACACGGTGAGCACGATCACGACTCAGTACTGTTCCGACGACACGCAAGCGTGCGTCGAAGGATGCTCCGACGGCACCTGCATCCTGTCGTGTCTCGAGTCCGATGCGAGCCCCGACTGCATGACGTGCGCGAACATCAACATCATCGCCTGCATCAACCGGAACGGCTGCCAGGAGGAGTGGAACTGCTTCAACGCGTGCGTCGAGGACAACTGCCCGGAGGGCAGCGCATCCACCTGTGTCGACACCTACTGCTCGACGGAGAACGACGCGTACAACGACTGCAGCGACACCGTGCCCGACTCGGCAGGCTGCGGCACCGAGTGGACCCCCTGCGTCGGCCTCTGACGCCCTTTGAGCCGCTACCTCGTCGTCGGTGACGTGCACGGGTGCGTCGAGGAGCTCCGGGAGCTCCTCGACGCGGTCCGTCCGGCCGAGGACGGGCGACGCGTGGTGTTCGTCGGGGATCTCGTCGCCAAGGGGCCGGACTCGAAGGGCGTCCTCGCGGTCGTGCGCGAGACGGGGGCGCTGTCGGTCCGCGGCAACCACGACCAGCACGTGATCCGCTGGCGCGAGGCGCAGGAGCGCGGCACGCCGCCTCCGCGGCTCGGGCCGGCGCACCGTGAGGTGACGGCCGTCCTCGACGACGACGACTGGGCCCTGCTCCGCGCGCTTCCGTACCGGCTCTCGCTCGACGACGTCGGCGCGCTCGTCGTGCACGCGGGCTTGGTCCCGGGGGTCCCGCTCGAGGCCCAGGACCCGGAGTGGCTCCTGACCCTGCGCAGCATCCGGCCGGACGGCTCGCCCACGAAGCGCGCCGAGGAGGGAGTGCCCTGGGCGAGCCTGTGGCCTGGGCCCGAGCTCGTCCTCTTCGGCCACGACGCCATGCGCGGCCTTCAGCAGCACCCGCACGCGGTGGGCCTCGACACCGGGTGCGTGTACGGAGGGCAGCTCACCGGCTACCTCCTGCCCGAGAGGCGGCTCGTGCAGATCGCCGCGAAGCGGGCGTGGTCCGGCGAGGCAGGCGGCTGAGCGGACGGCGCGCCTACGGTCGTGGACGGTCGAGGCTGCTCAGCCGTCCGCTGCCGCGCCGGCGGCCTGCCCGGTCGCCCGCGCCTGCCACGCGGCCGGTGCGCTCAGCGGGCCGACGTCCGCCCACGGCACGTCCTCGCTGTTCCGGAGGATGCTCTTCCTGCGCGTCAGCACCTCGACGCCCGTCTTGGTCACGAGCACCGTGTGCTCGAACTGGGCCGACAGCGACCGGTCGCGCGTGAGCACCGTCCAGTCGTCGGCCAAGAGCTCCGTCTCGAAGCCGCCGAGGTTGATCATCGGCTCGATCGTGAAGACCATGCCGGCCTTCAGGCGCCGCCCCTTGCCGCGCGTCCCGTAGTGCGGGACCTGAGGCGGCATGTGGAACTCGCGCCCGACGCCGTGCCCCACGTAGTCGCGCACGACCGAGCAGCCGTTCGCGTGGGCGTGCTCCTCGATGGCCGCCCCGATGTCGCCGATTCGCGCGCCCTCGCGCACCTCGGCGATGCCGAGCTCGAGGCAGCGGCGGGACACCTCGGTCACCTTCTTCGCGTCCTCGCTCGGCTCGCCGACGTAGAACGTCGCGCTCGTGTCACCGTGGAAGCCGTTCTGCGCCGGCAGCAAGGTGGTCACGTCGACGTTGAGGATGTCGCCCGACCGCAGCACCTGCTTCTTGCTGGGGATGCCGTGGCAGACGCAGTCGTTCACGCTGGTGCAGACGCTCTTCGGGAAGCCGTGGTAGTTGAGCGGCGAGGGATAGGCGCCGTGGCTCGTGACGTACTTGTGCACCAGCGTGTCGATGTCCTCGGTGGTCATCCCCTCGCGGAGGTGCTCGCCCACGAGGAGCAGCGTGTCCGCGGCGAGCTGGCACGAGCGGCGCATCCGCTCGAGCATGCTCGGGGTCATGATCTCGATGGCACCCACGGGCTCCTCCAGCCGGGTCAGTAGCCCGTCGATTGCCGCAGCGCAAGGGTCCGGGCTCGGACTCGCTCGTCCAGAAACGACCCGCCCGCGCACCGCGGCGACGACGTCGCCCGCGGCGATGGCGGACCAGCGCGCCGTCCTCGCGAGACACAGCGTCTCGGTGACGACGATCGCTGCGCGCCGCGCCATGCCTGCGCGCGCGACCGGTCCGGGTCGCATGACCATTGACCCCGGCGCCCGGCGAGGCTAGGTATTCGGCCGCCATGGCACAATCCGACGCGAAGGTGTACGTGAACGTCCAGGTCGGCGAGGAGGACAAGGCCCGAATCGCCCGCCAGGAGAAGACCTGGAACGGAACCCGCCTGGTCCTCTACTGCCTGGTGTTCCTCGCCGCGTGCCTGGTCGTCCTCTACCTGATGTCGAGCACCACGAGCGAGACGACCTGGAGCGACTGGCTCTTCCCCTGGCCGACCGGCAAGAACCTCTAAAAAAGAGACCCGGCGGGGGCGACCGCCGGGCCTCGGGGGGTGCCCTCGGACCGTACAGGGCGATGTGGGTCCGAGAGCGGCTGCGTCCCGGGAGGGAGTTGGGACGACGAAGCTCAGTCGAAGTCGAGCTCCTTGGGCTCGTCGAGCGAGTGGTCCTCGCCCGGGTTGAAGGTCGCTTCGCTGTAGAGGTCGTCGAGGGACCATCCGGCCTTCTTCCAGGGCCGGATCTCCTCGCGCTCGAACTCCTCCAGCGATCGATAAAAGGATCCAGGGCGGCGCATGCGAAGCCTCCTACGTCAGAGCGTCCTCAGTGGGGAGCCGAGTCTCGCTCCCACTCACACCCACGTTGTCCTACATCTGACGACACGCTACCACCTGGACTCCGCCGGGCCCAAAAAAGCGCACGCGTCCTCGCGACGTTGAAAGCCGCCACGGCGGCTGGTAAGCAGGTTCCTCGGCATTCGAGCCGTGTTTTCGTGGTGGGGACTCATGGCCCACGTCGTCGCCATCGCCAATCAGAAGGGCGGAGTGGGCAAGACCACCACCGCCGTGAACCTGGCCGCCAGCCTCGCCGTGGCGGAGCAGCGCGTCCTGCTCGTGGACCTCGATCCGCAGGGGAACGCCTCGAGCGGCGTCGGCCGGGCGCCCCGCGACGTCGACAGGGGTAGCTACGAGGTGCTGCTCGACGGGGTCTCGCTCGACGACGTCGTCCTGCCGACCGAGGACCTGCCGGGGCTGTTCGTGCTCGGCGCGAGCCCCGACCTGGCGGCCGTCGAGATGGAGCTCATCCACGAAGAAGGTCGCCACGCGCGCCTGAAGGAGGCGCTCGTGGCGGCCCGACCCCGCTACGACTTCGTCGTCATCGACTGCCCGCCGTCGCTCGGGCTGCTCACGATCAACGCCCTGGTGGCGGCGGACATGGTGCTCGTCCCGATGCAGTGCGAGTACTACGCCCTCGAGGGGCTCTCGCAGCTCGTCGACACCATCGAGCGCGTCCGCGGTGCATACAACCCGAGGCTCGAGATCCACGGTGTCTTGCTGACGATGTACGACAAGCGCAACAACCTGGCGAACGAGGTGGCCGCCGAGGTCCGCCGGCACTTCCACGTGTACGACACCGTGATCCCGCGGAACATCCGCCTCGCCGAGGCGCCGTCGCACGGCAAGCCCGTGATCCTGTACGACGCCTCGTCACGGGGCTCGTACGGGTACCTCAACCTGGCGCGCGAGCTGCTCGACGCGCTGCCGGAAGCGGCGGCCTGACGCCATGGTCCAGGGGCGCAGACCACGCCTCGGGCGCGGGCTCGACGGCCTGCTGCCCGCGGCACCCGCAGGAGGGGCCAAGAACCTCTTCCACGCACCCATCGAGGAGATCCACCCGAACCGCGAGCAGCCACGGCGGGTGTTCGACGAGGACGCGCTCGACGAGCTCGCCGTCTCCATCCGGGAGATCGGGCTCCTCGAGCCGATCCTCGTCCGCAAGCGCGGCGCCGGCGGCTTCGAGATCATCGCGGGCGAGCGGCGGTGGCGCGCGGCGCAGCGGGCCGGCCTCAAGGAGGTGCCCGTCTTCGTCCGGGAGCTGACGGCCAAGGAGTCGTTCGAGGCGGCGCTCGTCGAGAACCTCCAGCGCGAGGACCTGAACCCGATCGAGACCGCGCGCGCGTTCCAGCGGCTGATCGAGGAGCACGGTCACACGCAGGACTCGGTGGCCACGCGGGTCGGCAAGGACCGCTCCACGGTCGCCAACGCCATGCGGCTGCTCAAGCTGCCGGCCGACGTCCTCGGGCTGGTCGAGGAGGGGCGCCTGAGCGAAGGGCACGGCCGCGCCATCCTGAGCGCGCCGGACGTCCCCGCCATGCAGAGGCTCGCGCGCCTCGCGGTCGACAAGAGGCTCAGCGTACG
>JBDIVX010000060.1:0-42209 GCA_039794305.1 Candidatus Neutrinellum sp. | reverse complement strand
TCGTCGACGACGAAGAGGTCGGGCTCGGTGGCCATGCCCTCGGCGAGGAGGTACTCGAACCAGTCGTAGTCGCGCCCGCCGAGCTGGTGCTCGATGAGCATGCGCGTGGCCTCGACGAGGACGGCCTGCTCGGCCGGCGTGGTCTCCTGGACGGTGCAGCGGCGGCGGCAGGGATCGCGCTGCGCTCTTTCTTCGTCATCATCGCACTGAAGGTACTCGCGCATGGCGTGGACGGTGACGCCGGGGGCGAGCGCGAGGGCGAGGAGCTTGGCCTCGGTGTCCGGCGTGGCCTTGCGCGCGAGGAGCTCGGCCATGGACCAGTCGATGCGTCCCTCGCGAAGCGCGGCGCCGATGCGCGGGAGCTTCGCGAGCCGCCGGGCGAGCCTCGACGACTCGTCGACCCAGCGGCCGGTGCGGGAGAGGTTCTCGCGCGCGTGGCCGTCGCGTGAGGAGAAGCCGAAGGCCGAGGGGCCGTCGAGGTCGGCGAACCTGGCGGCGGCCTCGCCGAGGGCGAGCCGGGCCCGGCCCAGGCCGCGCGCGAGCTGGAAGAGCAGCTCGTCCTCTGCGCGGATGCGCGCGGATGCCTCCCGCCCTGACGACATCACAAAGCTGTCTATCACAGGCGGAACGTCGGTCAAGAGGAAAGTGACGGAAGCTCGGTGAATCAAACATGAGAATCACCGTTCGAGGATCGTGTCGGCCATGAGCCGAATCGCATGCCTGGTGTCGATCCGGGCGCGCGCGGCCGGGGCGTGCAACGGCGGGGTCGGTGCGTATGTGCCCGGCATGGCCATCGGGCTCGGAGATCATCGTGGAACGTAAGCTCGACCCGGACGCGTGGCCGGGTGCCTCGACCGCCGAGTGGGACTCGGTGGACGAGGCCGGCTGGGAGTCGTTCCCCGCCAGCGATCCGCCCGCCGTCGACGCGCTGTTCCTGCTCGAGACGCCGCCGTCCCCCGAGGTCGAGGCCGAACGGGAGGAACCCGAGATGCACGCTCTCTCGGAGCCCGAGCAGCAGGCGCTGCGCGAGGCGCTCGACGACGAGCACAAGGCGTGGGCGACGTACGACCAGGTCATCGCCGACTTCGGCCCCGAGCAGCCGTTCCTCCACATCCGCGACGCCGAGGCCCGACACATCGAGGCGCTTCGGGCGCTGTTCGAGCGCCATGGGCTACAGGTGCCGGACAACCCGTGGGTCGGCAGGGTCCAGCGCTTCACGAGCACGCGCGAGGCCTGTGAGGCGGGGATCGAGGCGGAGGTGGCGAACGCCGCCCTCTACGAACGGCTGATGCGCAGCACGACCCGGGAGGACATCCTCGCGGTGTTCCGGAGCCTGGCGCGCGCCTCGCAAGAGCGCCATCTACCCGCCCTTCGTCGCTGCGTGACCCGCGGCGAGGGGGAGGGACGGCGGCGGCGGCGGCGGCGGAGAGGCGGTCACGGTCACGGTCACGGTGCAGGGCGGTGACCACGACCCCCTTCGACGCCCACCACGAGCGCTACGAGCGGTGGTTCGAGGAGCACCGGGCGGCCTACGTGTCGGAGCTGCTCGCCCTGAGGGCGCTCGTCCCCTGGTCCGGCCGTGGGATCGAGATCGGGGTCGGGACGGGGCGCTTCGCCGCGCCGCTCGGCGTCACGGTCGGGCTCGACCCGTCGAGCGCGATGCTCGGGCGCGCCGTCGCTCGCGGGATCGCGGGGGTCAGGGGAGCGGCCGAGGCGCTGCCGTTTCGCGACGCGTCCTTCGACCACGCCCTCGTCGTCACCACGATCTGCTTCGTCGAGTCGCCGGCCGAGATGCTCGCCGAAGCGCACCGCGTGCTCCGCCCGGGCGGCACGCTGGTGATCGGGTTCGTCGATCGGGAGAGCGGGCTCGGCCGGCACTACTTCGAGCACCAGATGGAGAGCGTCTTCTACCGGGAGGCCCGGTTCTACTCTGCGGCCGAGGTCGACGGGCTCCTTCGGGACGCCGGCTTCGTGGTCCGCACATGGGGCCAGACGCTGTTTCGCCCGCTTCCGGAGATCCGGGCCGTCGAGCCCGTGCGCCCGGGCACGGGGCGCGGCGCGTTCGTCGCGGTCGCGGCCACGCGGACGGAGACGTGAGTCGAGGGGCGGCGTGACGGCGTCGGGGGCGAAGGCCGCCTACCGCTGGATCGGACTGCTCCTGCTCGCAGGCTTGGCCATGGGCGGATTCCACCTCGGCGGCAGCAGCCGCGCCGAGATCCGCTCGGTCATCGGACGGTTGAAGGCGCTGGGCGTCCGGAAGGTGGCTCCGAGCCACTGCACGGGTGAGACGGCCCGCGAGATGTTCCGCGCGGAATGGGGCGAGGACTTCGTCGAAGGGGGCCTCGGCGCCGCGATCGACGTGCCCATGTAGCCTCTATGGAGAGCCCCTTCTGGACGGCGTTCGGCGCCAGCGTGTCGGCGGCGCTGGTGACGGCGCTCGGCATCTACACGATCCGTCACTTCGAGGCGTGGGGGCGGCGGTACAGCATCTACTTCGTGTGCTTCGCGGCAGGAGTGCTCATCTCCGTCTCGTTCCTGCACATCGTCCCGAAGTCGTTCGCGATGACGCCGAACGGACCGCTCTACCTCCTCTCCGGCTTCCTGGTGATGCACGTGTTCAACCGCTTCGTCACCGCCGTGGTGTGCGAGCAGCGCCCCAACGGAGGCTACGGCATCGGGCTCGTGCCCATGGTCGGCATCGGCCTTCACTCCTTCGTCGACGGCCTGGTCTACTCCGTCACGTTCACGGTCAGCATCTTCACCGGCGTGATGGCCGCCATCGGCATGGTGCTCCACGAGTTCCCGGAGGGGATCATCACGTACCTGCTCCTTCTGCGAAGCGGGTTCAGCACGAGGGCGTCCTTGCTCCTCGCGTTCCTCGCCGCTTCGATCTCCACGCCGCTCGGCATGCTGGTGTCGTACCCGTTCGTGAGCCGGATCGACGAGCCCCTGCTCGGCACCTTCCTCTCGCTCTCCGCCGGCGCGCTCGTCTACGTGGGCGCGACGCATCTGTTGCCGCAGGTCGAGCGGGAGTATCGGAAGTACAGCCTCGTCGCGCTCGCCGCCGGCATCGCCGTCGCAGTGGTGATCGTGCTGTCGAAGTGAGCCCGCGCGCGGTAGAGTGAGCCGTGGCGCCTGCCCGGGGGTGAGCCTCACGTCCAGGCGCCTGGACGTCGGGTTTGCCGTGTTCTTCCGGGGTTCGTGCGAAACGCCCCGGTCTTTGTTCAGTGTGGAGGTATCAGGGGAGCTTCACCCCTCACCGCGGCGCGCCTCGGGCGATCCACGTGGCGAGGACGCGCAGGTCCGGCTCGGGGACGGGCGGCAGGCCGAGCGGCATGCCGGCCGGGCCGGTGTCGGCGTGGGGGCGCACCGCGCGGATGAGGGTGTCCCGGCGGTGGGGGACGACGTCGCGCCCGGCCTCGGCGTGGCGGCGGAGCAGGCGCGCGAGGAGCGGCGGCGTGCCGTCCTCGGCGGGCTCGAGGACCGAGCGGCGCGAGCCGTCCGGCGCGCGCACGCCCGCGAGCACGCCCTCGTAGGTGGACAGGTCGAGCGCGACGGGCTCGAACCCGAGCGCGCCGGCGCTCGAGCCGTCGTCCGCGTGCGCGTGGCAGTGGATGCAGGAGCGGCCGAAGATGCGGCGCACGTCCGCCCAGCCGACGGCCCGATCGAGCGGGCGCAGGGACGCGGCCCGCGGGACGTCCGGGACGGGCGCGGGCGCGCCGGGGCTCGCGAGGTACAGGAAGTCGCGGATCGCGAGCGCCTGCTCGGCGGTGACGCCGGGACGGTCCATGAGCGTGTGCGGGTCGACGGCGCGGGGATCGCGGATCCACGCGAGCGCGACGTCCGGGTGCATGCGCTCGCGGACGAAGCGCAGGTTCGGCGCGTGGCGCGCCTGCTCGCCGAGCGCGCGCACGGTCTCCGCGGGCACCTCGAAGCCCGGATCGAAGTTGCCGAAGGAGTGGCACGCGGCGCAGCCGGCGTTGCGGAAGGCCTCGGCGCCTTCGGCGACCCGCGACGGGTCGGGCGCCGGCGAGCGCGCGACGGCGGGCCGCGCGGGCGCGACGCGCTCGAGGTAGGCGACGATGTCGCGCGCGTCCCGTTCGGTGACGGGCAGGCGCGGCATGGTCTCCTCGAGCCGCGGGCGCACGTCGTGCGGGTCGACGAGGAAGCGGACGAGGTAGTCGCGCGAGAGGCGGCTCGTGACGTGCTCGAGGCTCGGCGCGCGCAGGTAGTGCTCGACGTGCGGCCGTGCCCCGAAGCCGCTCCGCGGGCGCCGCGCGACCTCCTGGTGGCACCCGACGCAGCTCGTCTCGGTCCGCTGCCCGAGGCCCGGGACCTCGTGGCAGCTCGTGCAGCCGTAGCGCTCGATGGCGGCGCGCCCGGCGTCGGCGTCCTGGGCGCGGGCCGCGGCGGGCGCGAGGAGGAGCGTCAGGAGCAAGAGGCGCGCGGTCATGGTCAACCCGCGTTCGGCTCGTCGGCCGAGGCGACCTCGAGCGCGTGGGCCTCGTCGCCGAGCAGGGCGCGGATCCGCGCCGTCTCCTCCTCGCCGATGGCGCTCCGCAGCGCGTCGGCCGCCCGCATCGCCTCGAACATCTCGGTCGGGTCGTCGGTCAGCCGCGAGACGAGCTCGTGGGCCGCGAAGCACTCGGCCTCGTACCACTCGCTCCGGCAGCTCGCGCCGGCGAAGGCGCGCGCCTCGGCGAGGGCCTCGTCCGCTTGGCCCATGTGCGAGAGCGCGACCGCGAGCCCGACCCGCACCGGGGAGTCGGCGTACGCCGGGTCGACCTCGAGGGCACGCCGGAAGTTCGAGACGGCCGGCCGGTGGTCACCCATGCGGAGCTGCACGTCGGCGAGCACGCTGAGCGCCCGTCCCCGGTCCCAGTCGTGGACGCGGCCGTGCTTCAGCGCGTCGACCAGGACCTCGCGCGCGGTCTCGAGGTCGCCGGCCTCGGCGATGTAGTAGGCGTCGTCGACGACGGTCTCCTCGCTGCCGCAGAACTCCTCGGCGCGGGCGGGCGTAGACGTTGCGAAGATGGCCACCGCGAGGGCGGCCGGGAGCGTGCTCGATCGGATCATGACGGGCCTCCTTCCCTCTCCGCCCGCCGATGGAGCAACCGGCGCGCCACGCCCGAAACCGGAGCGATCCCGGCACGGGAGCCCGGACGGGCGTGGGGCGGTCCCCGCGGCCCCGTGTCCGCCGCGACACGCCGACCGATCAGTCCGACAGCTCGCAGCGCGCGGACGGGCGGAACTCGTAGGCCGGCGAGCCCTGGCGCGTGACCACCTCGCGCTCGTGCCCCGCCTGCACGGTCACGCCGAGCCGCTCGGGCGTGACGTCGGTCCAGACCTCGCACCGCGCGCGCCGCTCGCAGCCGTTGTCGACGATCACGACGTGCGCGTACCCGAGCCCCTGGTAGCGCGCCTCGCCTCGCACCTCGACGCACTCGGGGACCTCGCTCTCGTCCTCGGCCCGCGCGGAGCCGCCGAGGGCCACGAGGCCCAGCACGAACGCCACCCGGGCTGCGCGTCTCACGCTCGGGACAATGTGCGCGGACAGGCTGGTGCGCAACGAAGCGGCGTCACTCCCGCGGCCGGCGCCGCCGATCCTCCATCTGGGGGAGGGGATCGCGCGCCCAGCCGCGCTGCCGCCACTCGAAGTGCAGGTGGGGCGCGCGGGCGAAGCCCGTCTGGCCGACGCGCGCGATGCGCTGCCCGCGCTCGACCTTCTGGCCGGCGAACACGAGCGTCTCGTAGCAGTGCGCGTAGAACGTGGTGAAGCCGTCCGCGTGCAGGACCATCACGGCGTTGCCGTAGCCGGTCAGCCCGTCGTCGCTGTAGACGACGAGGCCTCCACGCGCCGCGACGACGTCCGCTCCCTCGTCGGCGCCGATGTCGATCCCGAAGTGGCGGCGGTGGCGCAGCTCGCCGCGGCGCACCCGGCCGTAGCCGCGGCCGAGCGTGCCCTCGGGGACCGGCCAGCGGAGCAGCGGGTCGGGGTCGGTGTCCGCCGCGGCCTCGGCCCACTCGGGGAAGGGCGGTCCGTGGCGCAGCGCGAGGGCTGCGGCGCGGTGGCCGAGGGCGAGCCGGCGGGCGAGGTCGGCGGCGGGGCCGTGCGGCTCGGGGACGCGCCGCTCGCCCTGGCAGTGCCGGCGGTAGCCGCCCCGGGTACGGCAGCGCCGCGGCAGCCTCCGCCGCCAGCGCGCCGGCTCGAGCGGGAGCCGGTCGGTGCGGTCCGTGAGCCAGCGCTCGGGGACGCGCTCGGCGAGGTTCACGACGGGGTCGTCGCCGCGCGCCCCCCCGGGCACGAGCGCGACGGCGGCGAGCGCCCACGCGGCCGCGGCGGCTCCGGACCTCCTCCTCACGGGCCCGAGGATACATTTCCCCTGCAGGAGACGGCGAGTCGTGGGCGTATCGCCGGCACGGAGCGCGAGGATCGGGGGGGCCGATGGACTTCGGGGGGGCGCTTCACTAGGGTCCGGCGGTTCGACCCGAGGAGCGGTGATGATGCGACGCGCGCTTGGTTTCTCGATTCTCTTCGTTTCTCTGTCTCTCGCCGGGTGCGGCGGGGACGACGGCACCACGACGACCGACGCCGGTACGGAGACCGACGCCGGCACCGACAGCGGCCCGCCCCGGGTCGACTCGGGCTTCGACGCCGGCACGGACGCGGGCCCGGTGGTCTGCACGGAGGGCTGCGAATTCGTCGAGCTCGCGCTCGGGCACGACTTCTCGTGCGTGCGGCGCACGAACGGCGAGATCCGCTGCTGGGGCGGAAACGAGAGCCTGCAGCTCGGCGACAACCGCGAGCGGCACGGGACGATGGACTGCCGCCTCGCGGGCGACACCGAGTACGTCGACTGCACGGGCCCGGTGACGGCGCGCGTGATGGACGCCGTGCAGATCACGGCGCGCGGCTCGCTGAGCGCGTGCGCCCGCAACGGCGAGGGCGACGTGCTCTGCTGGGGCCTGGCCGGCGTCCCGGAGACCGTCGGGGGTGACACCCTCGCCGAGCGCGGCATCGCCGAGAGGTTCGACGTGACGGGCGCGGCGTCGGACGCGAGCGACGGCTGGCTCGCGACCTGCGTCGTCGTGGACGGCGAGGTCTTCTGCATGGGAGACAACGGCTCCGGGCAGGCGGGCGTGGGGACGACGGACGAGGTCCGCACGCCGACGAAGGTGGGCGACCTCTCGGGCGTCGTGGACGTCGAGGCGGGCATCTTCGCGTCCTTCGTGTGCGCGCGGAGCGCCGAGGAGGTGTGGTGCTGGGGCTCGAACGAGAACGGGCGGCTCGGCGACGGCATGGACACGGGCCACGGCACATGCATGCGTCCGGGGAGCGCCGGCACGTACGACTGCTCGACGGAGCCCGTCTCGGTGACGACGCTGAACGAGCTCGAAGACGACGTCACGCAGCTCGCGCTGGGGTCGCGCCACGCGTGCGCGCTGACGAGCGCGGGGGCGGTGTACTGCTGGGGCGACAACGCCCTCGGCCAGCTCGGGCTCGGTGACAAGGACGCCCGCAACGTACCGACCGAGGTCACGGCGCTCACCGGGACGACCGTCACGCAGATCACGGCGGGCGGGAACCACACCTGCGCGCTCCTCGAGTCGGGCGCGATGAAGTGCTGGGGCGCCCACGACGAGGGGCAGCTCGGAGACGGTCAGGAGATCAACACGCACGAGACGTGCCGCTTCACCAGCTCCGACTACGACTGCGCGCTCGAGCCGGTCGACGTGGCGACCATCGACGACGCCACCTTCATCGCGGCCGGGATGAAGCACACCTGCGCCATCCGCGGAACCGAAGAGGTCTGGTGCTGGGGCCTGAACCACCACCTGCAGCTCGCCTCCGGCGGCACCGGCGGCACCGAGCGCGAGCGCCACGTCGAGCCCGTCCCCGCGATGGGGATCTGACGCGACGAAGACAGGCGCGCGCCCGCGATCGTACGCGGGCGCGCGAGAAGTCACCGGCCGAGTGATCGTTGGGGCCTGTCCCCAATGATCACTCCGTGGGCATGTCGGACCAGAGGGGGTCTTCGTAGGGGCAGGTGGCGACGTCGCCCTCGTTGGGCTGCAGGGCGTGGGTGTCGACCCAGTAGGTGCGGGCGAAGCCGGCGTCCCAGCACTCGTTCGCGTAGACGACGTGGTCGCCGAGATCGCCGTCGCTGACGATGGCGTCCCCGCGGCCGGCGCCGCTCGTGTCCCAGCGGGTCATGAGCACGACCTCCTCGGGGGTCGCCGTCGCGGTGCCGTCCACGTCGCCGCGCACGCCGAGCTCGAAGCTGCCCGAGCCGTCGGCGTTCTCGCGGTAGCGGTAGAGCGCGCTCCACGGGCCCTCGCCGCGCCGGCTGACCACGTCCTCGAAGGCGGCCTCGACGTAGCGGGGGTCCGACCCCGCGTCCCACGTCGCCGCCACGCTGCCCTGCGCCGGGTGCTCGCCCGCGTCGAGCGCGTGCGCGGCGTCGAGGTCGTAGCCGATCGTGCCGCGCCGGATCCCCGCGGCCTCGTCGATCTCGGTCTCGCCCCCGATCAGGTCCACGTACGCCTCGTCGCCCTCGGCGCGCGGCTTGCCGCGCAGGGCGTAGCGGTAGTGACCCTCGGCGAGCCGCTCGACGACGAGCACGTAGGTGATGGGGCTCAGCGTCTCGGTCCAGGGGCCCCACACCGCGTGGTCCTCGTGCACCTCGGTCGCGGGGTAGGAGACGACGTGGTGCAGGACGGCCAGCGTCACCCAGATCGTGCCGTTGACCGCGCGCGAGGTGTCGCGCGTCACCTGGTAGAAGTCGGCGCGGTCGCCGACGAGGGGGGCCGCCGCGCGGCCCTCCGTCGATCCTCCGCCCTCGCCGGGCACCTCGACGGAGAGCTCGGCCTGGCTCGGTACGGCCTGCCGGTACTCGTCCTCCGGCGCGGCCATGCAGCCGAAGGCCAGCGGTGCGGCGATGATCGCGATGACAAGGGCTCGGTTTCGAAGCATCGGTTCGTCCTCCTCCAGGGTTCGTGCCCCGCCTGTGCAGGGGGTGTGCCGGGCTCGTGGCGCGCGGAATTGCCGCGGATCCGAGCGCCCCGTGAACGCCGGCCGAGGTCCGACGGACTCACCGATCCGTCTCGGCGGAGGCTCTTGCGAACGGCGGCCGATGTGCGAGCTTCGTCCCGTGACCGGGCCCCTCTTCCCCCGCCTCGCCTCGCCCGACGCGCGCACCGCGCTCGTGGTCGACGGCCGGAGGCTCGACTACCGGGAGCTGGCCGCGGCGTGCGCCGGGCACCTCGCCCGGCTCGCGCGCGAGGGGGTCGGCCCCGGCGACCGCGTGGCGGTCGTCACCGGCCGGGCCATCGAGACGCCCGTCGCGCTCGTGGCCCACGCGCTCGCGGGGATCGTCACCGTCCCGCTCAACCCGTCGCTCGGCGAGCGGGAGCTCGGGCACATCCTCGGCGACGCCCGGCCGAGGCTCGTGCTCGCCGCGCGACCCGACGAGGTGCGCGGCCGGCTGCCCGACGTACGGCCGATCGACCTGTCGAGCCGGCCGGGCGACAAGCTCGAGGCTTGCGACGTCGGCCCCGACGAGCCGGTGCTCGTCCTCTACACGTCCGGGACGACCGGCCCGCCGAAGGGCGCCGTCCTCGGCGCCGAGAACGTCACCTCGAACCTCGACGCCCTCGCCGAGGCCTGGGCCTGGACCGAGCGCGACACGGTCGTCCACGCCCTGCCGCTCTTCCACGTCCACGGCCTGGTCCTCGGCCTGTTCGGGAGCCTGCGCGCCGGCGGCGCGCTCTCGTGGGTGACGCGCTTCTCGCCCGAGGCCGTCGCCGGCGCGCTCCGCGGCGACGGCACCGTGCTCTTCGGCGTGCCGACGATGGTCCACCGGCTCGCCGACGCAGCCGAGCGCGACGGCGCGGTCGCCTCCGCGCTCCGCGACGCGCGCCTGCTCGTCTCGGGCTCGGCCGCGCTGCCCCTGCGCGAGCACCAGCGCATCGAGCGCGCCACCGGGCGCACCGTGATCGAGCGCTACGGGCTCACCGAGACGCTCATCGACTGCGCGGTCCGTCACGACGCGCCCCGGCCCGGGTACGTCGGGCCGCCCCTGTCGGGCGTCGAGCTGCGGCTCGTCGACGACGCGCGCCGTCCCCTCGACGCGACCGACGACGCGACGATCGGCGAGGTGGCCGTCCGCGGGCCGAACGTGTTCCTCGGGTACCTGAACCGCGCGGACGCCACGGCGGCCGCCGTCGACGCGGACGGCTGGTTCTACACGGGCGACCTCGCGACGCGCGCCCCGGACGGAGCGGTGCGCATCGTCGGCCGTCGCGCGACCGATCTGATCAAGACCGGCGGGTTCAAGGTCGGCGCCGGCGAGGTGGAGGCGGCGCTCCTCGAGCACCCGGGCGTGGCCGAGGCCGCGGTCCTCGGCGTGCCGGACGACGACCTCGGCGAGCGCATCGTCGCGTTCGTCGTGCCGCGCGCCGGCGCGCGGCCGGATCCGGAGGAGCTGTCGCGGCACGTCGCGGCGGACCTCGCGCCGCACAAGCGCCCCCGCGAGGTGCGCTTCGTCGAGTCGCTTCCACGAAACGCGATGGGCAAGGTGAAGAAGCCCTCGCTCCGGGAGAGCCTGTGACCGAGGACTCCTTTCGCTTCGACGAGGTCACCGGGTCCTTCGTCGCGGTCGCCCCGAGCCGCCGCGGCGCGAGCGTGCACCTCGACGTCGATCCCGGCGCGGGGCTTCCGCCGCTCTCCGGGCGCTGCCCCTTCTGCCCGGGGCACGAGGCGGACACCGAGGAGACGTTGCACGCCATCCCCGAGGCGGGGCCCTGGCGCGTGCGCGTCGTCCGAAACCGCTACCCGCTCGTCCGCGCGGCGGCCACGCATGCTTCGCCGCGCGAGGGCTTCGGGTCGACGCCCGCCGACGGCGCGCACGAGGTCGTCGTCGAGGCCCGCGCGCACGACGCCGACCTGTGCGACCTCTCCGCCGACCACGTCGCCGACGTCCTGCGCGTCTACCGGAGCCGCGTCCGGACCCTGGCGTCGGCGCCGGCGGTCCGCTCGGTCGGCGTCTTCCGGAACCGCGGCCGGCGCGCCGGCTCCTCCCAGCCGCACCCGCACGGCCAGCTCGTCGCGACCTCCGTCGTCGGTCCGCTCGAGAGCGCGCGCGACGCGGCCGCTCGCGCCCACTTCGAGGAGCACGGCGTGCGGCTGCTCGACGCGATCGTCGCGCGCGAGGTCGAGGCGGCCGAGCGGGTGGTCGAGGCGAACGACGACGTGGTCGTGCTCTGCCCGTGGGCGCCGCACTTCGACCACCAGGCGTGGATCGTGCCGCGCGCGGGCGGGGGCTCGATCGCGGGGGCGGACGACGAAGTGATCGTGCCGCTCGCCGAGGCGCTCGTTCGCACCCTCGGGCGCGTGCGCCGGGCGACCGGCGGCGCCGACTACAACCTCGTCTTCCGGCTCCCGCCCGTCGCCTCGTTCGGCGAGCCGCACGCGTTCTGGTACCTCGACGTCCTGCCCCGAGGCGGCGGCTTCGCCGGCTACGAGGTGGCGACGGGGATCGACATCGTGACCGTGGCCCCCGAGCAGGCGGCCCGGGAGCTGCGCGCGGCGCCCTGAGGCCTATCGGCGGGTCCACAGCTCGAGGAACGAGCGGGAGCGGGCGCGGTAGCTCCGGACGACGTCCAGGTCTCCGTCGCCGTCCGCGTCGGCGAGGTCGATCCCGAAGGCGCCGTCGAGGCCGGGCGCGTCGAGGCCCGGCGGGAGGTGGGACTCGTCGGGCAACGCGAGGCCGACCGGGGAGAAGCTCGCGCCGGTCCCGTCGTTCCGGTAGGCGCGCAGGCCCGTGACGCCGTGGGTCACGAGATCGAGGTCTCCGTCGCCGTCGAGGTCGCCGAGCTGCGACACGTCCGAGTCGTCGGCCGTCGCCGCGAGCGTCCAGGCGGTGCCGTCCCCGAGGAAGACGCTCCCGCCGACGGCGATGTCCGGGACGCCGTCGCAGTCGAGGTCTCCGACCGAGCCCTGGACGAGGCGGCCGGGCGGGTCGAGCGACGTGGCGCTCCGCGGGTGGCCGAAGGCGCCCCGCGCGACGAAGGCGGTGCCGTCACCCTGGTTCTCGAACACGAACGCGGCGACCTGCTCGTCGCTCTCGCCGAACGCGATCACGTCGAGGTCCTCGTCGCCGTCCATGTCGGCGAAGGCGAAGGTCGCGGCGGCGGCGGCGCCGTCGCCGAGGCCGGTCACCGCGCGCGTCCGGAGACCGCCGGAGCCGTCGGCGAAGGCGACCGCGAACCCGTCGCCGAGGGCCGCGGGCCCGAAGACCGCGTCGAGCGAGCCGTCGCCGTCGAGGTCGCCGAGGCCCGCTCCGGCGAACGTGCCGGACGGAAGGCCGCCGCCGACGAGCGTGAACGTCGCGTCGCCGTCGTTCCGGAACGCCACCGCTCCCGCCTCGCGGTCGCCGGCCACCACGTCGGCCGCCCCGTCGTCGCCGAAGTCGCCCACGTCGATGCCGAAGCCTCCCGCCCGGACGGCCGGCGCCGGCAGGAAGCGCGGCGTCCTCGAGAAGCGGAAGAAGACGACGGCGCTCGGCATCCCCTCGGGGTTGGCGACGAGATCCGCCTCTCCGTCCGCGTCGAGGTCGGTCACGAGGGGGACCGACGCCCCGAGATCCGTCTCGAGCTCGACCCACCACGACAGCCGGAAGCTCCCGCCGTCGCAGCCCGGCGGCGCGAAGCTGGCCTGTCCGGCGCGTGGGTCGGGCAGGGCGGGCTCGGCGCACACGAGGGGGCACGGCGCGGCCGCGTCCCCCGCGTCCACCGCCCCGTCCGCGGGCTCGTCCTCGGCCTCGCACGCGAGCCCGCAGCACAAGAGGAGCACGGCCGCCGCGCGATGCGTCATCACCGAGCCCCCGGACAGTCCGGCCGATCCACGTCGCGTACGAAGGTACGAAACTCTCCGCGCACGCGCACCCTGCCGGGCGCCATCGCGAGCTCGCCGTCGATCTCCCCCGCGACGACCCCGCCGCGCTCGGCCGACCACTCGGTGATCGTGACCTCGCCGCGCGCGTCCGCGATGCTGCTCGCCTCCCCGACGCCCGGCAGGACCACGCGCAGCGCCGCGGTCATGGGCCCGAGCCGGACCTCGTGAGGCGTCTCGACGCGGGCCGGCAGGTCGAGCTCGAGCTCGGCCGTGGGCGGGCGGTCGGTGAAAGACACCGGCGCCGGCAGCTCGCCGGCCGGGTCGCGCAGCGACAGGCGGTGGCCACAACCGCGCGCGGCCAGGTGGACGCCGCGGTCGAGCACGTCGCGCGTGATCTCGATCGGCTCGCGCGTCGAGCCGTCGGCCTCGACGACCTCGGCGGTGAGCCGGAACCGCGGCGCGACGTCTCGGGCCGCGCTCTCGGCCCGCTCCTCGCCGAGGGCCGTCGCGTACCTCCTCACCTCCGCCTCGCACCGCTGCCGGTCGCCGGGCAGCAGGCGCGCGCACGGCTCATGGTCGCCCCCGAGCACGGCGCGGCAGCGCGGCCGGTCGGGCGGGCTCGCCGCCCGGCACAGCGCCGGGTCCCGCGCCGCCCACGCGACGCACACCGGCTCGCGCCCGGGGATCGTCGGATCGTCCGGGCAGGCGTCCGGCGTGCCGGCCACGAGCGCGAGCCGCCGCCGGCAGCCACGGCGCACCGCCGAGACGCTGAGCGCGTCGCAGCCCTCGACCGAGCGGTCGCGCACCGCGACGAGCCCGGCGCACACGTCGTCGAGCACCTGGTCGTAGGCGAGGTCCGCCATCGCCTCGGCGACCTCGACGGGGATCCGCTCGCGCAGGCGCGACCGGCAGCTCTCGACCGACTCGGCCGCGTCGAGCGAAGCGAGCAGGTCGGCCGCGTCGCTCGGCCAGGCCGAGGTCGGCGGCTCGATCCCCGCGGCCCGCGCGAGCTCGGGCGCCGGCGCGGGCGGCGCTTCTCGGCTCGGATCGGGCGGAGCCGGGTCGTCCTCGCAGGCGATCGTCAGGAGGATCAGCAGTGGGGACAATCGCTTCACTTTCCTCGGCCCCGGACTCTAGTAGACTTCGAGGTGTGATGGAGGGAGCTCGGCTCTTCGGAGCGGTCCTGGTGGCGGTGTGGGGGCTCGGTGGCGTCGCGCGCGCGCAGCCACCGGCCGACGGAGGCGTGCCGGAAGCGCCTGCGCCCGAGGTCGAGACGCCGGCGCCGCCCGAGGGCGAGACGGCCCCGCCCGCCGAGGGCGAGGGCGAGCCGCCGCCTGCGCCCGACGGCGAAGCCGGGCCGCCGCCCGCCGAGGGCGGGGCTCCACCGGCCGAGGGCGAGCCGCCGCCTGGCGAGGGGCGCATGCGGCTCGTGGTGGTCGACGCGGCCACCTACGGCATCGATCCCGTCGTCGGCCAGCACGTCACCGAGCAGATGCGCGCGACCGGCGCCGAGATGGGCTACGAGGTCGTCGATCGCGACGGCACCGTCGCCGCCGCGCAGCGGATCCGCATGACGTATCCGCCGACGCCGGCCGATCTGTGGCGCGTGACGTACGCCGCCGACACGCAGCGCGGCGCGTTCGCGCGCGCGTGGGCGCACGCAGGCAGCTACGTCGTCGAGATCACGGTCGCGAGCCTCGACGGCGCCGGCCCCTTCTTCGCCCGCGGCACCTCGGGCGCCGCCGATCTCCGGGCCGTGGTCGACCGGTTGCTGCGCCAGGCGCTGCCGCTCCCTTCGGCGTGGCAGGGGCAGGCCGCTGCCGGTGAGCCGCCGGCGCCCACGGGCCCCCCACAGCTCGGTGCGCCGGCGCAGCCGCCGCCGCCGGGACCCCAGCCGCCGCCGGAGGAGCCCGAGGAGGAGCGCCCGCCCATCCGGTACCGGTGGAACCTGGCCCTGCAGACCGAGGGCGCCATCGGGACCTCGCAGGACAGCTTCTACAACCACCTGTTCGGGGCGCGCATCGACTACCGCGTGTCGCACGAGATCCTGTTCGGCGCCTACGTCGGGTACGCGAACCTCCGCGGCAAGGACGGCCGCGTCGGCAACGTCCTCGCCTACCTGCAGGTGGAGGACCGGGTCCGCATCAGCTCCGCGAGCGACATCACGATCCCGCTCCGGCTCGGCATCGGGTATCTGCCCTTCAACGGACCGGTCGTGCGCCTCGCGGCCGGCGTGAACTTCCCGATCACCCGCCGCATCGAGCTCGGGTTCGATGTCCTCACACCGACCTTCTGGGTCCTGCCCGACCGCACGGCGGTCTCGCTCGACATCGCCGCCGAGCTCGTCTGGCGGCTCTGACTCGTCTCCGGCGGCGACCGCGCGTCAGAGCTTGCCGCGGAGCGCGTCGAGCCGGAGCTTCCAGACCATCACGACCGCCTCGGCGAAGATCTTCCGGCTCATCTTGCTCTGCCCGGCGCGCCGGTCGACGAACACGATCGGGACCTCCTCGACCCGGAACCCGCGCCGGATCGCCCGGAACGTGAGCTCGATCTGGAACGAGTAGCCCTCGCTCTTCACGCGGGACAGATCGATCTGCTCGAGCACCTCGCGGCTGAACGCCTTGTACCCGCTCGTGAGGTCGCGGACGTCGAGCCCGAGGATGGTGCGGCTGTAGAGGCTCCCGCCCTTCGACAGGACGTGACGCCCGAGCCCCCACCCCTCGACGCCGCCGCCCGGGATGTTGCGCGAGCCGATCACCACGCCCGCTCCGCGCGCCACGGCTTCGAGGAAGTCCGGCAGGTAGCGCGGGTCGTGGGAGAGGTCGGTGTCCATCTCGAAGAACACCTCGTAGCCGCGCGCGAGGCCCCACCGGAAGGCGTCGATGTACGCGCTGCCGATCCCCATCTTGCCGGGCCGGTGGATAACGTGGACCCGCGGGTCGTCCTTGGCGATCCGGTCGGCCAGATCACCGGTGCCGTCCGGCGAGGCGTCGTCCACGATCACCACGTGCGCGTCGGGGAGCGCCTCGAAGACGCCTTCGAGGAACGGCTCGAGGTTGTCCCGTTCGTCGTAGGTGGGCGTGACGATGAGCACCCGCGCGCCGGCCGCCATGGCGCGCGGAGCGTACTCGCCTTCCGGTGCGCTTGCACGCCCGATCGGGCAGCCGTACCCTCGATGGCCGTGGTGCTCGAGATGTCCTGCCCGCGCGCGCGCCTCAGGGTCCTCACCTGCGCGCTGATCGCGGCGGTGGCCGGCGCGGCGCCGCGAGCCGCCGAGGCTCAGGGGCCCTCGGCGCCGAACGCCTCGCTCGCCGCGGCTGCCGTCGGCGCGGATGGGCAGGCGGACGAGGGCTCCTGCGCGTGGGACCCGCGATGGACGCGGTTCACCGTCGCCGAGTCCATCGCGACCGGCTCGATGGCGCTCGGCATCCTCGCGACCCATCTCGTGATGCCGGAGCCGGCCGCGCCGCGGTGGCAGGGGGCGGTCCTGCTCGACGCGCCCACCCGCGACCTGCTTCGGCCGGCGGGCGTCGGCGGGCAGGAGATGGCCGCGACGACGAGCGACGTGTTCCTCGGGGTGCTCGTCGCGATGCCGATCCTCGACGCGGGCGTGGCCTGGGCCGTGCACGGCCAGCCCGAGCTCGCGCTCCAGATGGTCGCCATCAGCGCCCAGTCCTTCGCGTTCACGTTCCTCGTCACGCAGCTCACCAAGCGGCTCGTCGGCCGGGAGCGTCCCTACGGGCAGCGCTGCGAGTCCGGCGAAACGGGCGGGAGCTGCGACACGAGCGACCGATACCAGAGCTTCCTGAGCGGCCACAGCTCGACCGCCTTCACGGCGGCGGGGCTCGTCTGCGCGCATCACACCAACATGCCGCTCTACGGTGGCGGCCCCGCCGACATGGCCGCGTGCACGAGCGCCGTCGGCGTGGCCACGGCGGTCGCGATGCTCCGCGTCGCCGGCGATCGCCACTACCTCTCGGACGTGCTCATGGGCGCGGCGCTCGGGCTGTTCTCGGGCTATCTGCTCCCGAGCTTCTTGCACTACGACATCGGCGACGACGACGCTCGGACCGGCGAGCCGGCCGGCGGCACGGTCGCGCCGATCCCGACGCCGGGCGGCGTGGGCTTCGGCTACCAGCGCGTCTGGTACTGAGCCGGCGCACTTGAAGGGGATGCTCCGGCAACTACGGGATCGTGGTGACGCCACGTGGACGGCATCCCGGCCGCGGTGCGTGGCTCTTGCCGTTCGCACACCTGTTCGCCGCGCTGTGGTCGGGTGCGTGTGGCGCAGACGGGCGCGCCCGCACGCTCACCACGCCCGGCGAGGCGGCCGGGAAGCCGTCCGCGGCGGCGGCGCCGGCCTCGTGGCGCTACGAGATCGCGCCCGACCCCGACCTCGCCCACCTCGACGTGCGCGCCTGCTTCGACCGGCCGCCGGCTGCGCTCGTGCAGGAGGAGGGGCGCGCGTGGGGGTTCCTGCAAGCGACCGGCGAGGGGCTGGTCGCGCGGGGCCGCCGCCTCGTCGTCACCGCGCCCGACGCGGACGGGTGCGTCGATTACCGCGTGTCCCTCCGGCGCCCCGACGTGCGCCACCCGCTCGCGGACGCGCGCGCCGACTCGGTGCTCCTCGGTGCGCCGCTCTGGCTGTGGGGGCCCGAGTCGCACGCGCCCGGCGCGACGGGTGAGATCACCCTCCGCACGGGCGAGGTGCCGGTCGCCGCGCCGTGGGCGTCGGCCGGCGGCGGGTGGCGTCTCGATCCGGTGGCGTTCGTGTTCGACGCGGCGGTCGTCTTCGGGCGTCGCCACGAGTGGACCCTCGCGGCCCGGGACGCCGAGATCCGGGTCGTCCGCGTGGAGCCGCACGACGCCCCGCCCGACGAGGCCGTCCGCGACTGGCTCCGCGCCTCGGCGGGCGCCGCCTCGAGCCTGTTCGGCGCCTTCCCCGTCCGGCGCGCGATGTTCGTGATCCTGCCGGTGGACGAGCGAGAGCGGCCGGTCGAGGTCGGCCACGCCTACCGGGGCGGCGCCGCCTCGGTCGTCCTGCGCGTCTCGCGCCACGCGACGCGCGAGGGGCTGCTCGGTGACCCGGTCGCCGTGCACGAGATGACGCACCTCGGCCTGCCTTACGTGCGGCACCAGGACGCGTGGCTGTCGGAGGGGCTCGCCACGTACTACCAGGAGGTCCTGCGCGCCCGCGCCGGCCTGGTGTCGCGCACGGACGCGTGGCGCGCGCTCCACGACGGCATCGAGCGCGCCCGTGGCGAGGCCCGCGGCTCGACCTTGCGGGCGCGCGCCTCCGGGATGAGCGCCGTCCACCGCGAGCCGTCGGTGTACTGGGGCGGGGCGGCGATCGCGCTCCTCGTCGACGTCGAGCTGCGGCGCCGCGGCCTCGGGACCCTCGACGACGTCGTCCGCGCGCTCTCCGACTGCTGCGCCTGGCCGCCGCGCGACTGGTCGGCGCGCGAGATCGTCGCCCGCATGGACGCCGTCATCGGTGAGCCGCTCGTCCGGACGATCTCCGAGCGCTGGCTCTCGAGCCGCGGCCTGCCCGACCTGTCGCGCACGTGGCGCTGGCTCGGCCTGCGCGAGGGATCGGGCGGGAGCCTCGTCGCGCTCGACGACGCCCCCGGCGCGGCCGTGCGCGAGGGGATCGTCGAAGGCGCTCGCGGGACCGTGGACGTCGCCTCGCGGTCGCCCGCGCGGTCCGAGTAGGTGCCCGAGGCGGGCGGCGTCTGCGCCGTGCCGGGATCCGGGCGTGTCCCCCGACGGCGTCCGGGTGGACCTTCTCGTCGCCATCGGGATCGCTACACGCTCAGATCCCGCGCAGGTCTTCTCGATCGGCGCCGCGGCTGAAGACGGGCGGGGAGCCGATGGGGGCGTCGACGGTGATCCGTCGGCCGCCTTCGTGCGCCTCGCCGGTCCAGACGTGGAACCAGGTGCCCGGCGGCAGGTAGACCTCGCGCGAGGTGGCGCCCTCTTCGACGACGGGGGCGACGAGGAGATCGGGGCCGAGGAGGTACTGATCACTCACGGCGCGGCTCTCGGGGTCGTCCGGGTGCTCGAGGGCGAGGTGGCGCACGAGCGGCGCGCCCGTCTCCGCGGCCTGTTCGGCGAGCGCCTCGATCTCGGGGATCAGCGCCTCGTGGATGCGGGCGAACCGGGCGAAGTGGGCGATGGTCTCGTCGTCCTCGTCCCAGTCCCAGTTGGCCTCGCGCATGAGCCCCTCGTGGGTGCGCATGACGGGCGTGAAGGCGCCGAGCTCGGTCCAGCGGAGGAAGACCTCCTTGGTGCGCGGGCCGCCGCTGAAGCCGCCGACGTCGTGCGTGACGAAGGGGACGCCGCTCAGGCCGAGGTTGACCATGGCGGGGACGACCGTGGGCAGGCCGTCGGTCTCGGAGAAGTCCGCCTCCTGATCGCCGATCCACACGATCTGCGCGACCGACTGCTCGCCGGTCCAGCCCGAGCGGGAGAAGACGACCCAGTCGCCGTCCGGCCGCGCCTCGTCCATCACCTCGCGAGAGAGGCGGTGCCACTCGGTCGCGTAGACGTTGTGGTAGAGGAAGCCGTCCTCGGCGCCGTCGAGGCGTGCGTCGGTCGGGAGCCATTCGCCGAAGTCGCTCATCCAGCCGTCCATGCCGAGCGTCTCCACCATGTCCCGCAGGTAGCCCTTCACGTAGGCGCGCGCCTCGGGGTCGGCCGTGTCGGGCATGGACGAGTCGCCGTTGAGCGACGCGAAGAGGTAGGGTTCGCCGGCCGCGGTCTCGATGAGCAGACCCTGGTCGCGCATCGCGTCGAAGTGCGCGAGCTCCGGGATGACGAAGGGGTTGGCGTAGCCGAGGTAGCGCACGCCGCGGCCGTGCAGCGTGCTCACCATCTCCGCGAAGTCCGGATAGAGCGTGTCGTCCGCGACCCACTGGTACGCCACGCCGAAGCTGCCGGGGGCGAACTCCCGCCGCCCGCTCCAGTCCTGCGCCCAGAGCGCGCCGTAGGGCACGCCCGCCGCGTCGAGCGCGTCGGCCTCGGCGAGGACGGCCTCGCGCCCGCCCTGGACGGCGATCCAGGGACGCCACGCCCACGACGGCGGCTTCGGCGGGCGGCCGACGGCGTCGCCGAGCTGGCGGATCACGTCGTACGCGCCGGGACCGTGGAACACGACCAGCTCGAGCGGCACGCCGTGCTCGACCTCCACCCACGCGAGCTCCGGGTCGGTCTTGCACAGGTCGACGAGCACGCGCGACGTCGTGTCCACGAGCACGCCCACCCCGCGCGCCGGGTCGATCCACCACGGCATCGGGAAGTACGTCGTGTGCGCGTCGCCGACCCACGGGAGGGCGCCCGGGCCGCCGTTGCGCCCGATGCCCTGCTCGCTCACCCAGAGCGGGAACGCCTCGCCGCGCTGATCGGTCGCGTCGTACTGCGCGCCGAACCCGAGGAACGCGTCGTCGGGGCCGCACGCGAACGGGAGCGCGACCGAGCCGAGCCCTTCGACGCCGGTCACTTCGACGCGGAGCCGAGTGGCCTCGCCCGAAGGCTCGTCCGCGACGGTGACCTCGGCGCGGGCGCCGCCCGGCCCCTCGAAGCGGAGGACCGCCGACGCCTCGCGCTCCTCGCTCCCGACGTAGCGGTCGAGCGCCACGGTCTCCTCGTTCAGGCGGCGGAACGTGAAGCCGCCGACCTGCATCTCGACGCGCTCGGTGAAGGTCCGGGCGAGCGGCGCGGCGCTGGCGATGAGGACCCGCCCGTCGCGATGCACCACGGCCCTGCCGGCGCGGTCGACCTCGACCGTCGTGCCGCGCCCGAGGACGTACGCGGCGGGCGGTGGGGAGGATGCCCCGTCGTCGCCGCACGCCGCGGTGACGAGCGCCACGGCCGTCACGACGAGACCCGCCCGCATGGTGCGCGAGCTTAGAAGGGCGAGCCAGCGGTTGTCACCGGCGGTGGGGCACGCCACTCGCCGGCGCGTCGATCGTGCCCCGGCTCCGCGGGCCGGCGGAGGGCTGAGGGGAGGGGCGGTTTGCGCCGGGCGCCGGTGCTGGTAGGCTCCGCGGCCCTGCCGTCCTTTTCTCACGGATGCCGGGGACTTGACGGGGATTCGGGCACGAGGGGCGACCATGACGTTCGAGCCGAAGTTCAAGACACTCAACGACATCTACCGGCACAGCACCGAGCAGTTCCGCGATCTGCCGCTCTTCGGCGTGAAGAAGGGCGGGCAGTGGGTCTGGATGACCTACGGCGAGCTCCAGAAGACGACCGACGCGGTGCGCGCGGGGCTCGCGGAGCTCGGCGTGGGCAAGGGCGACCGCGTGGCGGCCATCTCGAACAACCGCCCGGAGTGGGCCATCGGTGCGTACGCCACCTACGGGCTCGGCGCCGCCTACGTGCCGATGTACGAGGCCCAGCTCGACAAGGACTGGAAGTACATCCTGAACGACTGCGAGGCGAAGGTCGTGCTCGTCGCGAACGAGGCGATCCGCGATCGCGTCGCCGCGTTCAAGGGCGAGCTGCCGAAGCTCGAGCACGTCGTCGTCTTCGACGGATCGGGCGGCGGCGTCGCCATGTCCTTCGAGGAGCTGCGCCAGAAGGGCGAGGGCAAGGACGCGCCCCTCGTGGACGTCGACGGAAGCGACATCGCGGGCTTCATCTACACCTCGGGGACGACCGGCAACCCGAAGGGCGTGAAGCTCTCGCACGCGAACCTCGCCTACAACGTGAGCGCGGTCCACGAGATCTTCCCGATGAATTCGGAGGACCGGTCGCTCTCGTTCCTGCCCTGGGCGCACTCCTTCGGGCAGACGGTCGAGCTGCACGCGCTGTTCTCGATGGGCGCGTCGATGGGCATCGCCGAGGCGGTGGACAAGATCGTCGACAACCTGTCGGAGGTCCGGCCGACGCTCCTCTTCAGCGTCCCGCGCATCTTCAACCGCATCTACGACGGCCTCCACAAGCGGATGGCCGAGGAGGGCGGGCTCAAGAAGACGCTCTTCGAAGCCGGCATCCGCAACGCGGAATACCGGAAGGAGCTCGCCGAGAAGAAGCGATCGAGCGGCTGGGCCGACTTCAAGCACCGCCTGTTCGACAAGGTGGTCTTCTCGAAGGTGCGCGAGCGCTTCGGCGGGCGGCTCAAGTACGCGTTCAGCGGCGGCGCCGCCATCAGCCGCGAGGTGGCCGAGTTCATCGACAACCTCGGCATCATGGTCTACGAGGGCTACGGCCTCACCGAGACGTCGCCCATCGCGACCGCCAACTGGCCCGGCTCGCGCAAGATCGGATCGATCGGCAAGGCGATCCCCGGGGTGCGCGTCGAGATCGACACGAAGGTGACCGGCGACCCCAAGCAGGGCGAGATCGTCGTGTACGGCCACAACGTGATGCAGGGCTACCACAACCTCCCGGAGGAGAACGCCAAGGTCTTCACCGAGGACGGCGGCTTCCGCACCGGGGACATGGGCTGCAAGGACGACGAGGGCTTCGTCTACATCACGGGCCGCATCAAGGAGCAGTACAAGCTCGAGAACGGCAAGTACGTCGTGCCGTCGCCGCTCGAGGAGCACCTCAAGCTCTCGCCCTTCATCACCAACGTGATGGTCTACGGCGACAACAAGCCGTTCAACGTCGCGCTCGTCGTCCCGGACCTGGAGTCGCTCGTCAAGTGGGCGAAGGAGCAGGGGATCGACGCGTCGGACGAGCAGAAGCTCTTCGCCGACCCGAGGGTCCAGGCGCTCTACGAGCGGCAGCTCGAGGAGTACTCGGGCGAGTTCAAGCAGTTCGAGAAGGTGCGGAAGTTCAAGCTCATCTCGACGGACTTCACGCCCGAGAACGACATGCTCACCCCCACGCTCAAGCTCAAGCGCCGCGTCGTCATCCAGAGCTTCGAGGACGACCTGATGGGGCTGTACGCGGCCTGAGCCCGCGGGGGCCGTCCCCCGGGGGGTTGTTCCCATCGGAGGGCGGTTCGGTGATACTCGGGGGATGACGCGCACCTCGCTCCTCTCCGCATTGTCCGTTTTTCTGGTCTTCGCGGGCTGCGACTGCGACGACGACGACCCGGGCACGGGCGACGGATCGGTGGCCGACGCCGCCGAGACCGACGGGGAGCTGCCCGACGGCGACCCGGCGGACACCGGCGCGTGCGTGGCGAACGGCGGAGACTGCGGGGCCGGCAGCGAGTGCTGCTCGGGGCGGTGCGAGGGCACCGTGTGCGTCGACGCCGCCTGCCTGGCGCAGGGGCTCGACTGCACGGACGGGGCCGAGTGCTGCTCCGGGATGTGCGAGGGCGGCGCCTGCGCGGCCCGGACCGACTGCGCCGCGTTCGGCTCGGCGTGCACGGCGGGCGCCGACTGCTGCAGCGGCAACTGCGCCGACACCGCCGGGACGCCGTGCTCGGGCGGGGGCGGCTGCGCCTGCGCCCCGAGCGCAGGCTGCGGCGCGGCGACCGATCCGTGCGAGGACGACGCCGACTGCTGCAACGGCCTGTGCGACCGGCCGGACGGCGCGGCCACGGGCACGTGCGCGCTGCTCGGCTCCTGCCGGACGGCGGGTGAGCCCTGCGGGACCGAGGGGCTGAGCGGCTCGTGCTGCTCGACGGTCTGCCTCGCGGCCGGCGACGACCCGGTCGCCAGGTGCCAGTTCCTCGGCGGCTGCCGGGTCCAGGACGACCTCTGCACGAGCGACGGCGAGTGCTGCTCGGGCGTCTGCGAGGCCGACGGCATGACCGCCGACGGCCGGCCCATCATGCGCTGCGCCAACGCCGATTCGTGCCTGCCGGTGGGCGAGGTGTGCGGCTTCGGCGGCGCGAGCTCGAACTGCTGCCCGAACGGCGGCGGGCGGATGGGCTGCGAGCCGACCGGCGGCGGCTTCTCGCGGTGCTTCGGGGGCGGCTCGGCCTGCGTGCTCGCGGGTGAGGAGTGCACGCCCGGCGGCGATCCGTGCTGCGGCGAGCCCCCAGGGCTCGAGTGCACCGAGGGCACGCCACGAGGGACGATCTGCTGCCTCCCGGACGGCTCGGAGTGCGCCTTCGGCGACCTGTGCTGCGGCGGCGTGTGCGCGCCCGACGCCGAGGGGGTCCTGCGCTGCGGGGCCTCGTGCGTGGCGGACGGCGGCGCGTGCACGAGCGACGCGGAGTGCTGCGGCTGCTGCCGGGACGGGGCGTGCACGTCGGACTGTGGGGGCTGCACCGGGCCGATGCTCGGCGACGCCTGCGATCCGGAGGGAGAGCCCTGCTGCGACGCGCCGGCCGTCGTCTGCAGCGGGCTCGAGTTCCCGACCTGCGTGCTCGCGCCCTGACGGAGTTTGTCTGTCAGCCGCGCTCGCTCCGCCGGCGATTCATCCTCCGCGGCGTGGTGGCGCGGCCCGCGTGCGCTAGACTTCGCGGTTTCATGGACGTCGGAACCGCGCGCCGCATCCTCGACGCCACGCTGCCGGCGTGGGCGGATGGACCTCCCGCGTGGGACGAGGTGCTGCGGCACGAGTCGGTGCGCCCGTTCCACTCGATCCTGGTCCACGCGATCGAGCAGCGCGGCTGGGAGGACGCCATGGACGCGGCGCTCGATCTGATCGAGCGGCCGTCGGCGCGGGCCGAGGACGTGGTGCTCGCGCAGGCGCTCGCCTCCTTCGTGGAGTCGACCGGGGCGCTCCCGGTTCCGGCGCCGCCGACGGCGCCCCGGGGGCTCCGGCGGTGGGCCGAGGAGGTCGGGGTCGGGGACCTGCTCGACGAGCCGCCGCACGAGGTGGACGGGCTCCGGGCCACGTGGACCCTCGCCGTGGCACCGACGCTCGAGGACGCCTACCGCGCGGCCGCGGCAGTTGCATTCGGACCTGTCCCCGATGCAACCGAGCGCGAGGTGGCGGAGCGGATCCTGCGGGCGCTGCACGGCGAGGCGATGCGGCGGGCGCAGCCCGATCCGCGGGTCCCCCGGCAGCGCACGCTCGAGGGCGTCGAGCCGGCCCTCTCGGCCGAGGCGGCCGAGCCCGAGCGCGTCGAGCGCCTCGAGTGGCGGGTCAGCGCGCGCGACGGCGTCGTCACCGTGTGGCCCTACCTGCAGAAGGCGCGGAGGGACGGCGGCTGGACGCGCGGCAAGAGGCTTGCGTCGTCGCGGCTCTTCGGCTCGCGCGTGCCGACCGGCAACCGATCGGAGCGGCTCGCGGTGATGCTCCTGTCGCGGTCGTCGCAGGCCTCCTCCCGGGTGGCCGCGGGCGTCCTCGCCGACGTCATCGAGCTGCTCCGGGGCGCCCGGCTCGTGCACGCCGACTCGGACGCGCCGGTCCGGGTACGGCGCGTCCGCCCGAGGCTCGGCTTCGAGCCCGCCGGCGGAGCGCTCGTCCCGCGCATCCACGTGGGGGGCGCGGCGCTCTCGCCCGAGGACGCGCACGGCCGCCTCCGGACGAGCGAGGTCCTCGTGGCGCTCGAGGAGGGCGAGCGGCCGACCCTGTGGATCGCGCCGTGCGATCGGGCCGAGCGGGGGCTCGTCGAGGCGCTGGCCACGCGGTCGGCGCGCATCCCGGACGAGCCCGAAGCGCGCCGGGCGCTCGTCCGCCGCCTGCCCGCGCTCGTCCGCCGCATGGAGCTGAGCCTGCCGGACGAGCTGCGCGGCCGGGCCGTCCCGGGCGACCACCGGCCGGTCGTTCGGCTCGATCTGCGGCAGACGTCGCTCGCGGTGTCGCTCGGCATCCGTCCCTTGCCCGACCTGCCGCTGCTCGCGGCGGGCGAGGGGCAGAGCCTCGCGGTCTCGTTCGTCGAGGACGAGCCCGTGCACGTTCGCCGCCACCTCGGCCGCGAGCGGCAAGTCGAGGACGCGTGGATCGAGCGGCTCTCCCTCGCGCCCCACCGGCAGCCGGACGGGTCGTTCCTGATCGACGGCCTCGACGGGGCGCTCGCGCTCGTGGAGACGGTGCAGGCGCACCCCGGCGAGCTGCGCGTCGAGTGGGCCCGCGAGGAGCGGCCCCGCATCCGCGCGGTCACGTCGTCGGACCTGCGGGTCGTGGTGAGCCGCTCGAGGCGCTGGTTCGAGGTGCGGGGCGGCGCCGACACCGATCTGGGCCACGTCGACCTCGCCGCGCTCATGCGCGCCGCGCGCGAGGGCAGCCGGTTCGTCGAAATCGCGCCGGGGGCCTACGCCCGCATCGAGGCCTCGCTCCGAAGGCGCCTTCTCCACGCGGACGCGCACCTCCTCGAAGAACGCGGCGAGCGCGTGTTCGGAAGCCCGGCCGCCCTGGCCGTCGCCGATCTGGCGGCGGACGCCGCGCTCGACGCGCCGGCGGCCTTCCACGATCTGGTCGCGCGGACGCGCCGCGCCCGGGAGGAGGAGCCGCGCGTGCCGGAGGGGCTCGCGGACGTCCTGCGCCCCTACCAGCGAGCCGGGTTCGAGTGGCTCGCGCGTCTCGGTGCGTGGGGCGTCGGGGGCGTGCTCGCCGACGACATGGGGCTCGGCAAGACGGTCCAGGCGCTCGCGCTCCTGTGTACGCGCGCCGGCGAGGGGCCCGCGCTGGTCGTCGCCCCGACGTCGGTCGTCGGCAACTGGGCCCGCGAGGCCGAGCGGTTCACCCCCGAGCTGCGCGTGCGCATCCACCGCGGCGCCCCGCGCGAGCGGAGCGTCGGCAGCCCGCGCGCCGGGGAGGTGCTGGTGACGAGCTACGACATCGCCTCGCGCGACATCGAGGAGCTCGCGCGTGTCCGGTTCGGCACGGTGGTGCTCGACGAGGCGCAGCTCGTGAAGAACCCGGCGACTCGCCGCGCCCGCACGATGCGGGATCTCTCGGCGGACCTGAAGGTCGCGCTCACCGGCACGCCCATCGAGAACCAGCTCGGCGAGCTGTGGAGCATCTTCCGGATCGTGTGCCCCGAGCTCCTCGGGAGCTGGCCGAGCTTCAAGCAGAGGTTCGCGATCCCCGTCGAACGCGACGGCGACCGCCGCCGGCTCGAGCAGCTCGCGGCGCTGGTGCGCCCGTTCGTCCTCCGGCGCACCAAGGCAGAGGTGGCCCCCGAGCTGCCGCCCCGCACCGAGGCGGTGCTGGAGATCGCCCTGTCCGACGAGGAGCGCGCGCTCTACGAGCGGGAGCGGCAGCGCGCGGTCGCGGCCACCGCCGCTCGGGACGGCGACACGCGGTTCGCCCTGCTCGCGGCGCTGACACGCCTGCGGCAGATCGCGTGCGACGCGCGGCTCGTCGAGGAGGGCTGGCGGGGGCCGACCTCGAAGGTCGACGAGGCCGCGCGCGTCGTGAGCGAGCTCCGAAGGGAGGGGCACCGCGTGCTCGTCTTCAGCCAGTTCACGCGGCTGCTCGCGCTCGTGCGCGAGCGTCTGGTCGCAGACGGCGTCGTGTGCCTGGAGCTCGTGGGCGAGACCCCGGCGCTCGAGCGGGAGCGACGCGTGCAGCGGTTCCAGGACGGCGGCGCAGACGCGTTCCTCATCTCGCTCAAGGCGGGCGGGACGGGCCTGAACCTCACCGCCGCGACGTACGTGCTGCACCTCGATCCGTGGTGGAACCCGGCCGCGGAGGACCAGGCCACCGACCGCGCCCACCGCATCGGTCAGACCGAGCCGGTGACCGTGTACCGGCTGGTCAGCGGGGGCACGATCGAGGAGGCGGTGCTGGCGATGCACGGCGACAAGCGCGCGCTGGCCGACGGCGTCCTCGCCGGCGCCGACGCCGCCGCACGGCTCGACCCCGAGACGCTCGCCGAGCTCCTTCGGGCAGGGTAGAGCACAGCGCATGATCTCCTAGGTCGGCTCGCGGCCGATCTCGGCGCGTCTGCTGCGTTGCCGAGCCTTGAAATACCTCGCGGTATTCCTGCGGCTCGGCGCCTTGCATCCGCACCGACCTCGACCGCGATCCTCGGTCGGAGATCATGTGCTGTGCTCTAGCGCCAGCGCGAGTCACCCCTTGCGGCTGATGAGGATCGTCGCGGCGTCGGTGCGGCGCGCGACCTGGAGAGCCACCTCGCCGAACAGGCGCTTGCCGCGGTGGCGCTGAAGACCGAGGACGAGCAGATCGCCCTCGCCCGCGGAGCCGGCGAGCGCGCCGACGACGTCGTCCGACGCGATCACCTCGGCGCCGGGGTGGCCGTGCGTCTCCTCCTCGGCGAAGACGAACAGCTCGCGCCGCACCTGCTCCCGGCGCTCGTCGGGCGTGTTCCCGGGGAGGATGCGGACGAACCGAACCTCGCGCCGGCCTGTCCTCCCGAGGCTGCCGAGCAGGCGCGCGCGCAGGTCGTCGTGGCCTCCGCGCCCGCCGACCGGGACGACGATGCGCGTCCCGGACCCGAGCGACCAGCCCGAGGGGGCGCGCAGGACCGCGACGTCGCAGTCGACGTCGTTCAGCAGCTCCTCGAGCCGCGCGACGGCCTTCGGGTCGTCGAGCGTCGCCATGCCGAGCAGGAGGCTCTCGCACTGCCGGGCCCGCGCGACGCGCGCGATCTCGGCCCAGGGCTCCTCGGCGACGGTCATGAGCGTCTCGGGGGTGTCCCACTGGCCTCCGCCGCCGCCCTTGCGGATCATCGAGATCGTGTAGGCGGCGGTCGCGACGAGGGCGAGCGCGACGAGCGCCGCCCGCTCGCGCAGCCACTCGGGCGGCGTGCCTCCGAGCGCCCGCCACACGTCCGCCAGCACGGCGACGGCGTACTCGGCGAAGCCGAGCGCGTAGAGCACGCCCGCGACGATGTACGCGAACCAGAGCACCCAGCCCACCGCGAAGGCGGCGCGCACGGTCAGCACCTTCTTGGCGAAGGTGTAGGCGCCGCCCGACTCGGGGAACGCGGTGGACATCTCCGCGAAGCTGAGGGCGGTCAGGACCGCGACGACGCCGTTCAACGCGAACGCCACGAGCGAGCTCGGTCCGGTGGCCTGGAACGCGACGCCGGCGAGGACGAGGATGCCGCCGCCCACGATCGCGCCCACGCCGACGCCCGTGGCGCCGAGCAACGTGACGGTCCGGCCTTGCTGGTCGCCGCCGACGTCGTTCACCCACGCGAGGATAGGCGATCGCCGGCCCCCGCGCATCAATAACGCATGCGAACGCGGATCGTCGCGCCGCGCCCGCCGTAACGGAACCGCGCGTCCTGCCACTCGGGCGGACCGAAGGTGGAGTGGGCGTCGTTCGAGGCGCCGTAGCCCTCGGTCGGCGCGCCGAAGAGGCCGCCGGTGTCGAGCTTGCCGTCGGCGTCCTCGTCGTGCAGCACGGCGACCGCATACACGCCCGGCGCGACGTCGCGGAACGTGCAGACGGCCCGCCGGTCTCGCGGCCGCACGAGGTCGCCCCGTACCGCGCGCGCTCTGTCTCTCGGGAAGCCGCGCGACGAGGCGAAGAGGGAGCAGCCGACCTGGCCCCCGTCGTGCTCGAGGCCCACCACGACGACCTCGAGCACGCCGTCCGGGAGCGGCTCCTCTTGCGCCCGAGCCGTGGCCGCGGCGGCGAGCGACAGCAGCAGTGCGGCGGCCTGCCTCACGATCGATCTCTACGCCCCATCACGGGAGGGGCACGCCCCGCCCCGGCGTCGTATGCTTCCCGGCATGGTGCGTCCGGACGAGTTCGTGACGATCGCGAGGACCTCCGACCCGGTCCGGGCCGAGGTCATCCGCGACGTGCTCGCGCAGGAGGGCATCCCGGCGACGATCCCGGGCGCGCACCACAACGCCCTGCTCGGTGCGGCCGGCGGCCTCATCGAGATCCGCGTGCAGGTGCCGGCGCGCGAGGCCGAGCGCGCCGCCGGCATCGTGGCGGCCATGGACGACGAGGACCAGGTCCTCGTCGACGAGTCGGAGGAGGCGCGGGAGCTCGGGCGCGCCGTCCACGAGGAGTCGTTCGACGGTCCGGGTGAGGGGCCCTATCGCAGCGGACCGAAGCGCAAGCGCGCCGAGCACCCGCGCATGAAGCGGGTCGCCGCGTTCCTGTCGCTGGCGGTGACGTTCGGGACGGGACACTTCTACGCGAGGGAGACGGCGTCCGCCGTCGTGCTGTTCGTCGCGGAGCTCGCCACGTTCTTCGCCGGTCTCTCGCACCCGGTCCTGATGTACGCCGTCCCGATGCTCGCGCTGGTCGACCTCGTCGGATCGCTCCGCGCCGTCGACCGGGCGAACGCGCGGCGGCCGCTCGCCGCCGGTGCCCAGCTCGCCCGCACCTCGGCCCTCGCCGGCGGGGCCGTCCTGCTCTCGGTCGTCGCCGTGCCCGCCGTCCTCGACGCGCTCCGCCCGGAGCCCGAGGCGCGGGAGCCGTTCCGCGACAGCCACGTCGTCGAGGACCTCGACGTCGTCGAGGACCTCGACCCGGCCGACGTCTTCCGCCCTCGACACGAGCAGTGAGGCCCCATGGGAACCGCACTCGGACGAATCCTGACTCTCTCCCTGGCGTCGGCGCTCGTCGCCTCGGCCCTCGTCCTCGGCTGCTCCGAAGAGCCCTCTTCGGAGGCGCCGCCCGAGGCGCCGTCGGCCGAGGCGCCGGAGGCGGAGGGTGAGCCGTCCGAGGCCGAGTCGTCGGCGGCCGAGACCGAGGCCGAGGCGGTCGAGCGCGCCAAGCGCGCGGCCAAGCGGCTCGGCGCGACGCTGAAGGGGCGCCTGTCCGAGGCGATGGAGGAGGGCGGCCCGGCGCAGGCGATCGGGGTCTGCGCCGAAGAGGCGCAGGAGCTCACGCGGCGCATCGCCGAGGAGACGGGCGTCGGCGTGGGGCGCTCCTCGCTGCGGCTCCGCAACCCGCCGAACCGCGGTCCGGGCTGGGTGCGCGCGTGGCTCGAGGCGCAGGGCGAGCGGCAGGCCGCCGGTGTCGAGCCTTCCGTCGAGGTGATCGACGGCGAGGCGCGGTTCGTCGCGCCGATCACCGTCGAGGGGTTGTGCGTGACCTGCCACGGTCCGCGCGAGGCCGTCCCCGAGGCCGTCCGCGACGTGCTCGGCGCGCGGTACCCGAACGACCAGGCGGTCGGCTACGCGCCCGGCGATCTCCGAGGCGCCATCTGGGCCGCCGCCCCGCTCCCCTGACGCTCCCGGAGTTGCATTCGGGCGTGTCCCGAATGCAACTGGGGCTCTCGCGGAGTTGCATCGGGGCGCGTCCCGAGTGCAAGTGGGCGGCGAGGCTCGCGGGCTTGCCGCGGCCGCCTCCGAGGGCCATGATCCTTCCATGGCTCGCCGCGACAGCGCCGCCCCCGCCACCGACTCCTTCGAGGACATGACCCCCGAGGAGCGCGGTCGGGTGCTGCTCGAGCACACCCCGCCGGAGGAGCGGCGGCTGCTCGGCGAGGTGGACGAGCGCGTCGACGGTGCCGCAGTCGTCCACTGGCTCGAGACGGGCGAGGGCGATCCCTGGGACGAGTCCCGCGACTGACGCGCCGCTTCCGCCGTTCGGTGGCTTCGTCCGGTGTCGCCGCTGGTTCGGCCGACGGTCGCGCCCTCGGCGCCGCAATACGCGTCTTGTCGGACGCGCCCGCGTTGCCGCTGCCGGTCGACCGTGAGGCCCTTCTCCCACCGACCGGTCGCGCATGGGTGCACAGCGTGACGGGTGCGAGCCTCTGGCTGTACTACCGCGTAGCCGACGACGGGGCGCTCGTGCTGATCGCAGTCACCACCGCGCCGCCCCCGTAGCCGACGACCGGTTGACGTAGTTCGCGCGGACGTAGGCGGGGCGGAAGCCGGAGCGCTCGATGTTGTGGTAGCTGGTCTGCGGCTCGCCCGGGACGGCCTCGCCCGTCTCGGTCGCGATGAGGTCGCACCCGCGCTCGACGGCGGCGTCGATGCGGCGCGCGAGGAGCGCCGACTGGGCGCGCAGGCCCCGGTGCGACGGAAGGGTCGCGCCGAAGCCGAGCCAGGCGGTCCGGTCGCGGACGAACATGCCCCCCGCCGCGACCGGCTCGTCGCCGTCGAAGGCGGCGAGCACGTGCCAGCCCTCCCGGCCGACGAGCGCCGCGAGGAACGGGACGACGGCCGGCGCGAGGCCGAAGGCCCGCGAGACGACGTGCGCGACGGCCGCGGCGTGCCGTGGACCCGCCTCCGCGATGGAGAGCGGCGTCTCGACCGAGGGCGCCGGATCCGGCCCGCGGAGGAACTTTACCCAGTGGCGGCGGAAGGGGACGAGCCCCCGCGCGCGCAGCATCGCCCCGAGCTCCGCGGGCTCGGCCTCGGGGTGGACGTGGACGACGAACCGCTCGATCCCCTCTCGCCGGAGGGTCCCGAGCGCCCGGTCGACGACGGCCTCGGTCGCCGGCCGACAGATGCCGAGCCCGAGCACGCGGTTGAAGACGACGTCCGGGACGCGGCGGGCGTGGGCGACGACGACGCCGTCGAACCGCTCGAGCCCGATGCCGATCGCCGCGCGCAGCGCGCGCGGGGCTCCCTCGATCATGTCCTCGAAGGCCGCCTGTTCGATCTGCTCGGCGCGGCGGAAGGCCTGTTCCATGGGTGTTCCCTAGCGGCGCGGGGTGTGCACGTCGAGAGGCGACCTCTGCTACCCTGACTCCCTCTCCATGGACGCACCGGAGGACCAGGGCCCGCCCGAGGAGCCCGATCCCATGATCGGCAAGGTCGTCGGCGGGCGCTACCGCGTCCTCGACGTGCTCGGGGAAGGTGGCATCGCCGTCGTGTACCGCGCCGAGCACCAGGGCCTCGGCCGGCACGTGGCCCTGAAGATGCTCCACCCGGTGTACGGGGAGCACGAGGAGCTGCGCGCGCGCTTCCAGCGGGAGGCCAAGGCGCTCGCGGCCCTGTCGCACCCGCACATCGTCAACATGGTCGACTACGGCGTCGAGGGCGACATGCCCTACCTCGTCATGGAGCTGCTCGAGGGGCGCTCGCTCCGCGATCTGCTCGACGAGCAGGGCACCCTGCCGCCCGAGCGGGCCCTCGCCATCGTGCGGCAGGTGCTGCGCGCGCTGATCTTCGCGCACCAGCGGGGGCTCGTGCACCGCGACCTCAAGCCCGGCAACGTCTTCCTCCAGCAGCTCACCGACACGGCCGACCACGTGAAGATCCTCGACTTCGGGTTCGCCAAGTTCGTCGCGGGAGACCAGGTCGATCAGGGCCCGGCGTTGACGCGCGCCGGCAAGGTCTTCGGCACGCCGGCGTACATGGCGCCCGAGCAGGTCACCGGCGGCGGGATCGACGGCCGCGCCGATCTCTACGCCTGCGGCGTCCTGCTCTACGAGATGCTCGCCGGTCGCCGGCCCTTCGAGGGCGAGGTGCCCGAGATGATCCGCGCGAAGGTGCTCGAGCAGGCGATGCCGCTCGCCGAGGCGCGGCCCGGCGTCGAGGTGCACCCCGTGCTCGAGCGCTTCCTCTCGCAGGCGCTCGCGCGGCTCGACCATCGCTTCCCCGACGCCGGGGCGATGCTCGCGGCGCTCGACGAGGTGCCCGGCGCGTGCATCCGCCCCGCGGGCGTCGGCGCGGCCACCACGGTCGCGCAGCTCGAGAGACCACGGAGCAAGACGCCGCTCGTGCTCGCGCTCGCCGCGATCCCCGTCCTCGGGATCCTGGTCGTCTGCGTGGCGGCCGGGATCTTCGTCGCCGCGAGCGGCGACGACGAGCCGGAGCCGATCCCGGTGACCGTTCCCCCGCTACCCAACGCCGATCCCGAGCCGATGACCGTGACCGTCGAGGGCCTCGCCGTGCCCGACCCGTGGAGCGACGGCGAGGTGCCGCCACGGCTCGCCGAGGTGCGCGAGGCGCTCGCCCGGGGCGAGGACGTCGGGCAGGAGACGATCGCGGAGCTCCGCCGCCACGCGCGCACCGAGCGCGACGGCCGCGGATGGCTCCTCATCGGGCACGTGTACGCGCAGCGCGGCTGGCGCAGCGACGCGGTCACGACGTACGACCTCGCGTTCCGGACGGATGCGAGCTTGCGTGGGGATCCCCAGATGCTCGCCAACCTGGTCGCCCTGAGCGCGCACCCGGCCGTGAGCGACGAGGCCTCCGCGGCCGTCCGGCGCATCTACGGAGCCGAGGCGCTGCCCACGGTCGAGGCCGCGCTCCGCTCGCCCCAGCTCCGCCGGGACGGCGTCGACCGGCTCGAGCGCCTGCGCCAGCGGCTCGAGCAGCGATAGCGTCGCTCCCCGTAAGAACTTCGCGGCCCACCGAGCGTCTAACGGCAGCCCGGAGGGATCCATCATGCGTACGCTCTCGTTCGCGGGGCTCGTGGCCTCGCTCGCCTTCTCGCAGACCGCGCTCGCGCAGGAGACGCTCGACTTGCTCGAGCCCGATTCGACCGGGAGCCTCGAGCTGGCGGTCGACCTCGGCGTGCTCGACCGCGGCACGACCGGCGTCGGCGACCCGCTCCTCGGCCTCGGATACGACCACGGCGGAGGCTTGCAGGCGGGCATCGGCGCGCGCGCCTACCTCGAGATCAACGAGTACTTCCGGCACGGCCTGTCGCTCCGCGTCTCGCACCAGGCCGGGAGCGCGCTCGGGCTCGTCGGAGAGCACGGGTTCGCGTGGTCGCAGCTCGACGTCGCCTACGTGTTCCGCACCTCGCTCCCGTGCATGAGCGACGGCGACACCCAGTGGTACCTGAGCGGCCTCGTCGGCGTCACCGGTGTCCACGCCGACGCGGGCACGGGCGACGCTCCGCGCGACGAGCGCTGGAACGAGCGCGTGGCCGCCGCCGACGACCTCGACCACCTCGCCCTCGGCGGGATGCTCGGCGCCGGCCTCGACCTCCACTTCGACGAGTGGTTCGTCGGCGCCCTGCTCGACGTGCGAGAGCCCTTCGCGCTCGGGAGCGGTCCCGTCTCGCGCAGCTTCGTGACCAGCGGCACCCTGCGCGCGGGCGTCGAGCTCGAGCTGTAGTACGGGCGGCTCCGGAGCTCAGCGGTACCAGGCGCACGAGCCCGCGACGCAGCCACAGCTCGCCGACGGCGCGACGCAGTCGCAGGTGGAGGCGATGTCCGCGCTGGCGCAGGTCTCGCCGCCGCAGCCGCTCGGGGCGCAGTCGAGGTCGGAGGTGCAGGTGCCGAAGCGCCGGGCGCACGCCTCGGTCACGACGGTGCGGTCGCCGCCGTCGATGCCCGCGTCGAACCCGGCGTCCGACGGGCCGCCCCCGTCGTGTCCGGCGTCGCTCGCGCCGCCGCCGTCGAGGCCGCCGCCGTCGAGGCCGCCGCCGTCGAGGCCGCCGCCGTCGCCCGAGACGCCGGAGTCGCCCGAGGTGCCCGCGTCGCCGGATCTGCCGCCGTCCTCCGGTCCGCCGCCGTCGGTCCTTCCGGCGTCGACCGCCGCGCCGCCGCCGTCCACCCCCGCGTCCGTGGCGCCGCGAGCCTCCTCCCTCGAAGAGCAGCCGCCCAAGAAGGACGACAGAGCCAACGCGACGAGCCACCTGCGCACCCCGCGAGGGTACCACGACGGCGCCGGGCCGTGTCCCGACGGGCCGCGGAGCCCCGGGCGACGGCGCGCTACCCGGCCTCTCGTGCGGCGCGCAGCTCGGCCCGGAGCTGCCGGACGGCGGCGGTCTGCGTCGGCGCGGCCATGCAGCCGACGATCACGGCGGGGTCCAGGTCGGGCAGCAGCTCGCTCCGGCCGCTCTCTTCGTAGCGACTTCCTCGAAGGACGTGGAAGTGGAGCGCCCCCGCTTCCCAGATCCACACCTCGGGCACCCCGAGGCCGCGCCACACCTCGAGCTTCGGGATGCCGCCGCGCGTCCACGCCACGTCGATCGCGATGTCCGGGTGGTCGGTCCGCAGGACGCCGCCGACGAAGTAGCACTCGTCGGCCTCGGCGCCGCGTTCCGCCGGGGCGAGCTTCACGGTCCAGGAACCGGCGCCCTCGAGGGGGATGTCCATCTCCTCGGCCCACGCCTCGAGCAGCCGGCCGATGCGGGTCTTCAGAGTCTCGTGGTCGATCGACGGCGCCATGATCTCCAGCTCTCCCTCCAGGTAGGTGACCCGGAGGGCGGAGCTCTCTCGGCGCATCGCGAGCACGGCCTCGTACTGGTCCCAGGTCACGCCGTGCAGCGTGATCCGCTGGTCGACGTGGACCGGATCGGGGGACGTCTCGTGCGCGTGATCCACCTGACAAAGCATAGCCTCGCTCCTCTCGCGGGTCGAAGAGGGTTCGGCTTGTGGCCGCGCCGGTTGCGTACGGCCGCCGCCCGCCGTGGTACGGTCCGCCGCCCTCGATGCGCACGGTGCGGCTCGGCTTTCGCTTCCTCCTGATCGCGTGGATCGTCTTCGTGGCGCTCGGGCGGTACGCGCTCCGGCGGATCGGGGCGGGCCGGTTGTCTCCGGCCGGCCGCGAGCGGCTGCGCGGGGCGGTGCTCGCCGAGACGCTCGAGCGGCTCGGGGCGACGTTCGTGAAGTTCGGGCAGATCCTGAGCACGCGCCCCGACCTCCTCGGCCCGGGGTACGTCGAGGCGCTCGCGCGCCTTCAGGACCGGGTCCCTCCCGCCTCGTTCGCTGCGGTCGCGCGCGTGATCGACGAGGACCTCGCGCCCGAGGAGCGGGCGCGGCTCGCCTACATCGAGCCCGAGCCGGTCGCCGCCGCCTCGGTCGCCCAGGTCCACCGCGCGCGCCTCGACGACGGGACGGCCGTCGCGCTGAAGGTCCAGCGGCCCGACGCCCAGGCGCACATCGAGCGGGACCTGGTGCTCCTGTCCATCGGCGCCCGCATGCTCGACAAGCTCCCCACCGTGCACCTCCTGTCGCTCCCCGGCGCGGTCGAGCGCTTCGCCGAGGCCATGCACGGCCAGCTCGACTTCCGGAGCGAGGCGGCGAACAACCGGCGCTTCGCCGAGAACTTCGCCGCCGTCGACGGCGTCTCGGTCCCGGCGCTGATCGACGGCCTGTGCACCCGCCGGGTCCTCGGCATGGCGTTCGTCGACGGAGTCCGCGCGACCGAGCCGGAGAAGGTGGGCGGCGACCGGGCGGCGCTCGCCCGGCGCGGCGCCGAGGCCATCCTGCAGATGGTCTTCGTCGACGGCTTCGTCCACGCCGACCTGCACCCCGGCAACATCTTCCTGACCGAGGACGGCGGCGTCGTGCTGATCGATCTCGGGCTCGTCGCCGAGATCCCGCCCGAGATGATGCGCCCCTGGTGCGAGACCTTCATGGCCCTCGCGCAGCGCGACGGCGAGGGCGTGAGCCGCCTCTTCTACATCTACGCGCCGTCGGTGGCGACGCCGGACTACGACGCCTACGAGCGCGAGGTGGTCGAGTACTTCGACCGAGTCTACGGAAAGTCGCTCGGCGACGTGGAGGTGAGCACCGTCATCGGCGGCGCCATGGCCATCCTCCGCCGCCACCGCGTCCAGATCGACCCGGTCTTCACCGTCGTGAACATCGCCATGCTGGTCGCCGAGGGCCTCGGCAAGCAGCTCGACCCCACGGTCGACATGGTGCAGATGGCCATCCCCTACCTGATGCGCGCCATGACCGAGTCCCCGCCCGGCAACGGCCCCCTCCGCGAGGTGCCGCGGCAGCCGGCGTGAATCAGTCGGCGTACCAGTACGTGCACGCGTCGTAGGTCGAGCCCGGATCGAACACCTCGTACTCCCACTCGAGGCGCTCCTCGAAGTCGACGCCGGACGCGATCATGTGGCGGTACATCGCGAGCTGCGGATAGCCGCCGCTGCGGTCCTCGATGCCGCTCAGCCCCTGCTCCGGCTGTGCGAAGGGGCCGTAGATGAAGTAGTGCGCCCCACCGAAGAGATCCTCGATCCCGGTGCCGAGGAGCGCCCGGTCGTCGGCCCAGATCTCCGGGTCGCCTTCGAGGACCGCGAAGCCCCATCCGTCAGCGAGGAGACGGAGGAAGTGGCCGGCCACGTGCCCGCGGCCTTCGAGCGCGGCCACCGTGACGTTCGTCGACTCGACGCCGACGGCGCTCGTGCAGTCGATCCGGAGGTCCCCGAGGTCGTCCGGCGGCTCGACGTCGTCCCACGCGAGGTCCCAGGTGGCGGTCACCGGTTCGTCGCCGCCGTTGCGAAGGAGCACCCGGACGTCCTCCCGCACGGGCGCCGGGAAGCGCAGCGTCGCGCGCGCGCCGTCGAGGGCCGAGAGGGCCGAGCGGTAGGAGGCCGCGGGCGCCGCCGCGAGGGCGAGCCGATCGACCGGCGCGTCGGCGACGGTGAGGCCGTCGATCTGTAGCCGCACCTCGAGCTGCGGCGCGGTCGCCGGCTCGATCGCGAAGGAGCGTAGGACCCCATGCACGGCGTGCGTGACCTCCACGCTCTCGCCCGGCCCGATCTCCCGCGTCTCGTTCACCGACGACGTGGCGGCCGGGTCGTCTCCGGACCACAGCGCCGCGGCGACGTCGAGCGAGGCCCGTTCGTCTTCGGTCAGGGTCCCGTCGAAGGACCGCACGACGCTCCCCCGGGGGAGCTTCCGCCAGTCGATCCACCAGTAGGAGTCGAACCCTTCGCGGATCTCGAGGGCGATCCGGATGCTGCGCTGGAACTGGATCGGGACGGTGACGAGGAACGAGCCGCTCGCCTCCGCCGGCCCGGCGACCCAGGGCTCCGGCAGCGCCGGCGCGTCCCCCGCGGTCAGCTCGCGCAGGCCGACCGCCGGACGCCCGGGCGTCCACTCGACGGGCTGGCCGTCGATCCACATCCGGATCACGAGGTCCTCCTCCACGGCAGGGGCCGATCGCGAGCTCCGCTGCGTCAGCCAGAGCCGCGTGATCACCCCGGGGCCGCGCTCGTCGAGGATGGTGCCGAGGTCGCCGTCGATGCGCTCGTAGTTGGCCCAGTCGCGGTTGTGGAACCCGGACGGATCCTCGGGGCTACGCGACGACGCGACCCGCGCCTGCCCGATCGGCCGCCTCGCGGGCGCGTAGGGATCGGCGAGCAGGGCGAAGAAGTCGACGGGCACCTCCGGCGCCGCCTCGCCCTCGTCCCCCGACCCGCACGCACCCGTCGCCAGCCCCAACGAACACGCGAGCACGAGCTTGCTCCACGTCATGCCATCCACCACGAGCCTCCTGGCAACACGACTACCGCACCCGGACGAGCATGGGGAGCGCGTCCGACCTCACCTCTGGGGGTGAGGGTACTTTTCCGCGGGATGGGTATCCTGGGCGAACACCTACACGACCCAGGTACACATGACCAGCACCCCCTCCGAAACCAGCCGAGCCCGGCAGTCCACCATCCTCGTGATTGCCTCAGATACGTGTCTCGCACGGAGGGTGACGGCGCTGCTGGAAAGTGAGCGTGGTTTCGCCGTCACCACAGTCGCCGGCCCTGCGGATGGCCCGACGGGCCGGGAGAGCTCGGAGCCGGATGTCGTTCTCGTGGATATTCGGGCAGAGAACGTGCTCGATACCGTATCGCATGTGCGAGCGAGCTATCCGACGAGCCACGTCGTGGCGGTCGGAACCCCGCCCCCACGTCTCACCTTCGAGCTGTTCTCTCGAGGTCTCGACGCGTATGTACCGGATCCGGTCGAGCAGGAGCTTCTCTTCACCCTAGCTGCGCTGCCTCGGCCACGCCGCCACCTGGTGCTCGATGTCGGGGCCGGCCTTCCAGCGCTGGACACCGCGCGCCAACAGATGATCGCGATTGCCCTCGCCAGCGAAGACGGCTGCAAGGCATCAGCCGCTCGTCGGCTTCGCATTGCGCCCCGGGTCCTGAGGTATTGGCTCGAACGCTACGGCATGAAGTGAGCCGGGCTTCCGATCGGCTACTTTCCAGCAGAGTCAGGGGAGGAAATCTTTCCCCTTGAACCAGGCTTGCGTCTCGCCGACCTTGACTCCGACACGAGCTCGAACAGTTCGAAGGAGGTTCGGCGCCGTATGTACATGATGTTCCTATCAAAGGCGTCCCGCGCTTTGGGCTTTGCCCTGGCGGTGTTTGCCGTCGTGTTCTGGTCCGCCGATGCGGAGGCTGACCGCAGCGCGCCCATTCCGCTCGACGTGCAACTGCTGGACGCCGATTGCGGTGTTCGGGCGCGGGTCGCCGCACTCGAGCCGGTCGGAGATGTGAGTTCGAGCCCCACCGTCTATCGAGTCGAGCTGGCAGTCATCGACGTGCTGTGGTGTCGGTGGCCCTGGACCGGCCAGCGCCCGCAGGCCTTCACGGTGTCCGGCCGGTTGGACCCGAGCCCACATCCGGACCGCTCCTCACCTCCGACGCTCCGTATCCCGCATCGCGGCACTCTCGAGCTCGGCGCGGAGTACGTCCTGCTGCTGGGCGGCGGAACCTATCGGTACGCTCCGATCATGCCCGACGCGATCTGGCGGGTGGGAGCGGGGGGCATCGTGGAGTGTGGCGGTGGCGCGATCTATGGGCTCACGTCCTACGGCGTGCGGTGTAGCTGGAGCGGCGCGGAAGCATCGGCGCCGCTCACGGCCGAGGAGCTCGGCCGGGAGCTTGCAGCAGCTCGACAGAACGCCGCTCTACGGAGACCCGAGCTGGCCCGCGACTACGAGGCGATGCAACGAGCTCTCACCCCGGGAGAGCACGATGCGCGCTGATCTCTCATGCCGACGGCGCGGCTCGTGGGCCTCCCGGTCGGTGCTTGCGGTGATGGTGCTTTCGTCCGCGTCATCGACCCGCGCAGATGAGCTCAGGGACGCTTCGAACTCGACCGCCGAGCTTTGCGGCGGCACCTTCTACTCGATCCCCAATGGGACGACCAATGACCCTTACTATGCCTACCCCTACTACTCCACGCAGCATGCGCAGGCGAAGGACGCGGTGGGGAATGCGGGATGGATGATCCTGCGAGAGGGGGTCTGGAACAAGCTGCTCCATTTCTCTTCGAACTGCACGCAGACGTGGTCATCCGACTGGTTCGACGGCTCCGAGGAGTCCTTCAATAGCTGGTACGAAACGCTCGCCAGGGTGAGTGACTGGTGCGACGCATCCGCCGTGGGGTGCACCGGCTACGACTGGGAGTTTCCGGGATGGAGCTGGATCATCGCGGCCGACACGGCGGTGGCTCGAGACGCGGGTTGGGGAACGATCAACCAGGACACCATCAACGACTACCTCGAGACCAGCCAGGGCTGCATGAGCTTCGAGAACGTCTGGATGCACGAGCTCGGGCATGCGTACGGCCTCGACCACACGAGCTCCCAGATCAGCACGATGGGGAATGGGTCGTTCTGTGTGAAGAACATCAACATCACGCAGGCGTACAGTGACCAGTTTTGGCCGCTCGACAACGCGCAGATGCGGTCGCGCTACGAGGTGAGCGGCGGCGCCACGCGGCGGAACTTCTCCGTGTCGGTCTACCGGCGCGACAGCATCGGCGTCGACGGCCGCGACAATCCCGGGGCGCAGTTCCTGACGACTTCGAGCCCGTGGGGCATCCTCACGTACAACTACTCCCTCATGCGGTACTTCGCCGCCTCGACGGGCAGCGTGGGCGTGCAGTTCCGCTTCGTGCGGGATGGTCTGGTGCCGAGCTTTAGCTGGTCGACCAAGCAGTGGACGTGGCCGGCGGACACCAGCACCTACACTGGAGATATCGACGTGACCGCCTCCGGGACTGCGGACACCGCGGTGACCTGGCCGTACACCGTCTCGGTGCACCGGAACGAGCTGCCCGGTCCGGTCGGCTCCTGGTACCGGATGTGGATGCTGGTAGACTATAACTATTCGTGGAACGAGACCGACGAGGGGGACAATATGATTCCGACGAGCTTTTTCGTGGTGAAGCAATGACCGGCCTCGGGCGCCGAGCGCGCGGGTCGCATCCGGGCGGTGGCCGCGTTTCGCGCGCCGCCGCGGTCGTCCTCGTCGTCGCGGGCTGCTCGACCGAGTCGGAGCCGGGCCGGTCGCTGCCGCCGGAGGCGCCGGTCGCGATCAGCGTATCCGACCGGCCGGACACGAGCTTCCGCGGGTATGCGGGTCTCGACGTCACCACGATCAACTACGAGCTGCTCACCGGAGGGCAGCTTCACGTAACGCTACGGGGCGAGTCGGCCGACGGGACGGAGTGGACCGCGGTGTCCGCCGCGCTCCCGCTCGACGTCGCGGCCGACTTCCTCGCCGGGGAGACCGTCACCGAGCCGGTCGGGAGCTACCAGTCGCCGAGGTCGTCGGACCGGCTGCCTGGCGCGGAGATCACGAGCCTGTCGGTCGCGCTCGTGGACGCGATGTTCGAGCTGACGGCGGTCTCGGGCACGACCACGATCTCCGCGCGGGGGCAGTTCGGCGTCGTGTGCTCCACGGTCAACGACGGACAAGGACTCGTAACCGACAGCCGGTGGGAGACGCCGTTCTGCAGCGAGAACCGCGAGGCGCTGGGCCTGGACCCGTGGATCGCGGCGTCGCGGTGAGTTGAACGGCGAGCCGCGCCTAGAGTCGCCTGCGGCTGGCTCACTCGCTCCCCGCCCGCACGTCCCTCTCTGCCACCGCCAGCGAACGCGCGAGCACGAACGTGCTCCGTGTCATGCCATCCCTGGTAGCGCCCGTG
>JBDIVX010000059.1:0-42334 GCA_039794305.1 Candidatus Neutrinellum sp. | reverse complement strand
CGTCGCGCCGGCAACCCCGCTCAGCAGATCACCGCGCCGCCAACGGCCGGCGCGAAACGGCGCCGACGCTCCTCGGTGGGTCCGTTCTCACGAGCACAGACGGGTCCATTCTCGCGAGCACCGAAGGGGGAGCCTCGCCCTGCAGCTCGAAGGGTGCGCCCAGGATGGGTTCATCCCCGCGCGTGCGGGGGAGCCACCACCTGCGCGTCGCGGTTGCCCCGCAACCGCGGTTCATCCCCGCGCGTGCGGGGGAGCCCACTCGAACCACTCCTGCGCCCGCTCCGGCCTCGGTTCATCCCCGCGCGTGCGGGGGAGCCGCGTCCGCGTCCTCAAGCGCGCCGATGCACGCAGGTTCATCCCCGCGCGTGCGGGGGAGCCTGGGAGCAGTGGGAGACCTGGGGATTCTCCGACGGTTCATCCCCGCGCGTGCGGGGGAGCCCATCTAGGGAGCGGGCGGACGCTGCTTCAGCGAGAGACGCATTGCCTCACGAGCCGGCTCGCGAGTTGGAACAGCACGTGTGCATCGCGCCAGAATGCGCGATCGATCCGGATGGACACCGGCAGCAGGCCTCGCTTCTCGTCTGCCTTCCAGGCCACCATCGGGTCCTTCACCGCTTGGTCCACGAAGCCCTGTCCCACGCAGCGGACGAATCCCACGACGACGTCGCCCTGCCGCACCAACTCGATGCGGCGGCTCAGCCACGTGAGCTGATCGAGCCAGCCGTCGGACACGCGCTTCGGCTCGGTCTTCTCGCGCAGTCCGCCGGCTGGAGGTCGCCCGGCGCTGGGTCACTTCTTGGTCCCTCCCTTCTTCTTGGTGCGGTAGCTGTACAGGACCTCGAGCTCATCGGCATGCTGACGAACCTCGACCTGGTGTCCGAGCAGGCGCGACGGGACCGAGTAGATCCGACCCCCCACACGAATGGTGCTCCATCGCCTCACGACTGGACGGAACACCGTGTAGCTCGAGCGATCGGGGCTGCGGGTCCCTCTCCCATGAAGGCATGTCGCCCGCGGTCCCGTGAATGGGCATGCTCTGAGAGGGGTCATAGCGGAGCAGGTTGAGGGTCAGCGTCTCGAACAGGCTCACGCCGCGGTAGGCTCCCCCGCACGCGCGGGGATGAACCCGGCCCAGTGACCGAAATGCGGCACCTCGTAGGGGCTTGATCAGCGACGATTACTTTTGCCGGTCAGCGACAACTAGTTTTGCCGGTCCGCGGGCGACCTGAGCCGGGCGCCCGCCTGGCTCAAGGCGCGCGCGGTCGCGGAGCGGGAGCTGAGGCTGGGGCTTTCGACGCTCGAGCGCGGTGCCGGAGAAGGGCCGAGCGCCGCCACGCTTCCGGGCTGGCTGCGCCGTCGGCGACGAGCGCACGCACTACGGCAGGACGCGTGACCGAGATAGACCGCTCGACCAGCGTCCGGACCACCGCCTTGTCCGGGGGCTCCGACAGGTCGACGACCGGCGACTGCGGAACCTCTTCTGGGAGCCCTCCACAGGTACACGGAAACCGGCAACCGTGGTCGCTCGGTCGGCGCGTTCACGAGCAACCTCGTCTTCAGCCAGTGGGACCGCATCTTCAAGAACCCCATGACCACGGCGGCCACGCCGAGCGCGGCCGCGACGAGGCCCAGAACGCCGCTCTTGCTCGGCTCGCGGTCCGTGTCGCGCACGCCGAGCTTGCTCTGAGTCGCCCACGACTGGAGAGGCCCCTCGAATCCGCCACCGACGTCAGACCTGCCAAGGTCATGAGATCGCCGCGTGTCAGGGGCTCGATCCGAGTTGGCTCCGGGACTTGGAAGAAGTCCCCTAGTGCATCCACGAGACGCTGTCGTGCCTCCCCCCATCGGTCCGTGTCGCCCCACTGCTTGGGATGCAACTGGCTTGGATCGAAGCAGTCGTCCGTCGGAAACAGCCCGTGATGCGCTGTGACACTCCTGGCCAGGTCTGCCGCCAGCTCTTCGGCCGCTCCGCGGTCCTCGAGCACGCTCGTCAACAGGTACATGCCAGTCTCGGAGTGATGGCGGCCCTCCCTCGCCGTGAGCCGAAACTGGAAGCCAGCGGTCGTGAGCGCAGGGAGCGCCCACGGGACCTTCATCTGAAAGGCAGGCGTGGCCTTTCCCAGATCGTGGAGCGCGACCAGGAAGAGGAGCCACCTGAGAGCTTGCTCGGGGTCGGGATGCACGCCGAGCAGGCGTGCTCGAAGCGAGCGGGGCAGTCGATCCGTGAGAAACAGGGCCGCGACCGCGGCCACGTCGAGGCAGTGGCACAAGAGCGGATGCGCGACCACATCGCCTTCGGGCTGGGCCTTTCCCCACAGGATCCACTCGGGCCTGCCGCCTGCGGCCTGGACCCAAGACGCTGCGTCAACGGCGGCAACCGCAGGTCGGGGGCTGTGCGAACCCCAGCTCTCGAGCAGATTCCGGTTCATGTCGCCGGTGCCTTCCGGATCGTCAGACGCACGGCCGACGATGGAACTGACGGATCTGCACGCCGGCGTCCCGTAGGAGCCTGCTGCGCGTCATGCCGATCGCGTCCAGCAGCGCTGATGTTCGGACCATACCCCCGCTCGTTCGGCGCCCGGACTGTCCACGAGTGGCGCGTGTGACTGTTGCGCGGAGGCTCACGCCGCGCTCCCCAGCATCGGATCAGCGAGCATACGGATCGGCATAGGCGCGGTGAAGCGAGAACTTGGTCGCCCTCCGGGGTGACAATCCGTGTGTTCAGCACCGTGTCGGGACCCAACCCCGGCGCACCGTCCGACTCGGCCGAGCCGCGCGTGTCGCGGCCGAAGCGGGAGACCGATGCGCGTCGGTAGAGTCCCTTGGCCTTCGTCTTGTCGAGGACGTCGAGCTTGGTGTCGTCCATCGCGACGTAGGTAGAGTGGATCTGCAGCAGCGCGGCCGAGTCCTCGATCGTCGCGAGGCCGACGCCCGAGCCGTGTCCGCCTTGCCGACTCGCCCTCTCCCTCCTAACCTCGCGCATGCGCGACGCTGCAGTACTGGCGTTGATGCTCGTGATCGGCTGTGGCTCGGGAGAGCCGCCGGCGCACGCATCGAGTGAAGACGACGCAGGCGGTGGGGCGGATCGACCCACCGACGGGGGAGCCACCGCTCCATCGGACGGCGCCCGTCCACCGGACGGCGCTCCGGTGGACGAGTGGCCCGGGACCGTGCGCCTCGTCGAGGTGGCCGAGGGCGAGCTCGGCGACGGCGAGCGCGCGCGGTGGAGGTCGGTCGTCACCCACACGCACAACCTGCGGACGGGCCGGGTGGGCTTCGAGGCCTCGAAGGACCGGCTCCTCGCGTGGGCCGAGCGGCACGGGCTCGACGCGGTCGGCGTGGGCTCGCCGTGGGAGCCCATCTCGCGCGCCCACTACCTCGAGCACGAGGGTCCGCGGCGCGACGCGTACTACGCCGGGCGGGTGGATCCCGAGTCGGTGATGGACCGGGGCCCGATCGCGGCGCTCTTCGACGACCTCAACGGCCGGTCGTCGGGCACGTTCTTCTACCAGGACAACGAGACGCCGAAGAACCGCTACGGGCACGTCTGGTACTTCGGCTACGTGTACGACGTCCCGGCGTGGCACGACTACTCGCAGGACCGGCCGGTCAAGCACTTCGAGGCCGATCCGCACGTCGAGCTGAACACCCTGACGGGCGAGCCCCACTGGCGGCGGTCGTCCCTCGAGGTCGCCTCGGAGCAGCGCGCCCAGGGGGCGGTCGCGGTGTGGGCGCACCCGACGAGCTGGTGGCGGAGCGGCGAGCGCTTCGTCACGAACATCGCCGCCGAGTCGCTGCTCCACCTGGTGGCGGACGGCGGGCTCGACGGGCTCGCGGTGATGGGGTACGGCGCCCACCGGCCGTCGTACCAGGCGCTCTGGTTCCACTACCTCGACACCGGCGCCGTCGTGCCCGGGTTCGCCGAGACCGACTACGCCTTCGACGACCGCGACATCCCCGACCAGGTGCTCGCCACGTACGTGGACGCTCCCTCGACCGACGACCTCGCCCGGGCGATGCGGACGCGGCCGCACTTCGCCGGCACCGGCGTGATCGCGAGCGTGTCGGTCGACGGCGTGCCGATGGGCCGGGTGGTCGAGACCGCCGCCGGGCGCGTGCACGAGGTCACCGTCGAGGCGTACCCGGCGCCCGGGCAGGCGCGCCTCGGCAGGGTCGAGCTCGTCGGCAGGGGCGGCGAGGTGCTGCACGCGCTCGACGGATTCGCGGGCGGCGTCGCGCGCTTCGAGCTGCGCGGGGCGGACGCGCCGGGCTACGTCGTCGTGCGGGCGTTCGGCGAAGGAGACGACCCCGAGGGCCCCGCGGGCGACGTGAGGCACCTCGGCCTGTCGGACCCGGTGTACCTGCACCCGGCCGGCTTCCGCGTCGAGCCGGTGACCACGGACATGACCCTGGCGATCGGCGCGGACAGCCCCTGGCTCGGCGGCGAGATCGCGATCGAGGCGGCCGACGGGCGCGTGATCGAGCGCGCGCGCGTCGAGCCCGGTGAGGTGCGGCGCGAGGTGCCCGCGAACGCGCGCGTGCGGCTCACGAAGGACGGCCGCGCGGAGCGGCTCTTCTACATCGCCGTCGAGAACGAGTCGGCGCAGGAGCTGCTGCGCTACCTCTACGACGGCGAGTTCCTCGCCGACTACCCGGACACCGTCCCGGGCGAGGTGCCGGCCGAGGCGTTCCGGATCGACGAGATGCGCGAGGCGCTCCGCGCGTTCCGGTTCGCGCTGTAGTCCCTGGTGGCGGGCCGCGGACAAACCCGGCACGATGCGGCCATGGCCTCGCTGCGCTTCCTCTCGCTCTCGCTCGCGCTCTCGCTCGTTGCGCTCTCGTCCGGGTGCGGCGAGGACTCCGACTCGACCTGCGCCGCCTGCGTGGACGAGGACGGCGGCGGCGGCGGCGACGCGGGCGCGTCGGACGCCGGCTCTTCGGACGCCGGCGCGGGCGACGCCGGGAGCGCCGACGCCGGCTGCGCGGCGGAGCCGTGCGCGCTCGCGCCGATCGTCGTCACGCCGTCGTGGCTCGAAGACCACCTCGACGACGCCGACCTGCAGGTGCTCGACGCCCGGGGGGCCGCGGCGCACGGGACCGAGCACGTCCCGGGGGCCCTCGTCGTCAACGTCTCCGCGCTCCGCGCCACCGTGGACGGCGTGTCCGGGCAGGTGGCGCCCGCGGCCGACGTGCAGGCCGAGCTCCGGGCCGCGGGGCTCCGGCACGACGCGCGCGTCGTCGTCTACGGCGACCGCACCGACACCACGCCCGCGCGGCTGTTCTGGACGCTCGAGTACTACGGTCACGAACGCGTGCACTTCCTCGACGGCGGGCTCGATCGCTGGAAGGCCGAGGGGCGCGCGACCGAGAGCGGGGCGAGCGCGGCGGCGGCGAGCGACTACACGATCGACGGGCCCGTCGACACGAAGCGGGTGGACGCGGCCTGGATCGAGGCGCGGCTCGACGATCCGCAGGTGGTCCTGTTCGACGCGCGCTCGGCCTCCGAGCACGCCGCGGGCCACATCCCGGGCGCCCTGAGCCGCGACTGGACCGGGAACGTCGACGCCTCGGGGAGCCTCCTTCCGCTCGATACGCTCCGGCCGCTCCACGACGCCGCGGCCGACGCCACGGTGGTCTCCTACTGCCAGACCGGCTCGCGCGCGTCGGTGACGTACCTCGTTCTGCGCTGGCTCGGCTTCGAGGACGTGCGCCTGTACGACGGCTCCTGGGCCGAGTGGGGAGCCGACCCCGACCTCCCCAAGGAGAGCGGCTGACGGGGCTCACGGCGACAGGACGGTGACCGGCGTGGGGGCGCTCAGCGTCTCGTCGACGTGCTCGGGGCCGAGCTGCCCGAAGTTGTACCCCCAGCACCAGACCGAGCCGGCGGTCGAGACGGCGCAGGTGCCGTAGTCTCCGGTCTCGACCTTGGCGATGCCCGTCAAGCCCACGTCGACCGGCGCCGCGTGGCCGGCGGTGTCGCCCGCGCCGAGCTTGCCGTAGCCGTTGTCGCCCCAGCAGCTCACCCTGCCCGTCGCGTGCACCACGCAGGCGTGGCTCGATCCGACCGAGAGGTGGCTCGCATCCGAGATCCCGGCGACCGCGGCGGGGACGCTCGTGGTGGTCCCCCAGCTCCCCTTCGAGGTGCCCCAGCAGGAGACCGCCCCGGTGGCGTGACGCGCGCAGCTCCAGAACGCGCCCGTGCCCACCTGCACCGCGTCGGAGATGCCCGTGACCCCCACGAAGCCGAAGCTCGCGTCCTGACCGGTGTTGCAGGTGTCGGCGTGGGTGGCGACGCCGTCGCCGAGCTCGCCAAAACGGTTCTGTCCGACGCACTCGACCGTGCCGCCGGCGCGGACGACGCAGGTGTGCTGGCCGCCGAGGCCCACGTCGACGACGTCGTCGAATCCGGTCACGGCCGTCGGCACGGGGATCTGCATCGCCAGGCCGTTCTCTCCGCACTCCGAGCCACCCCAGCAGTAGAGCTGGCCCGTGCCGTCCACCGCGCAGCCGGACTCCCAGCCGAGCGAGAGCTGCTCGACGTCGCTCAGGCCCGAGGGCGTGACGGGGCGCGACCTCGAGGTGTACGTGCCGTCCCCCAGCTCGCCCGCGAGGTTCTTGCCGAAGCAGCGGAGCTCGCGGCTGTCGAGCAGCGCGCAGCTCGTCTCCTGTCCGAGCTCGGCCGCGACGACGCCGGTGAGCATGTAGGCGGGGAACGGGTCGGGGTGCGCCGCGTCGTCGAAGGCCCCGCGGCCGAGCTGCCCCCACTCGCTGTACCCGGCGCACAGCACGAGACCGTTGCCCCGCACGAAGCAGGAGTGGGCCTCTCCGAGGGAGAGGTCGACGATCCCGTCGCAACCGTCCGGGAAGCAGCGGCCGTAGGCGCCGCAGTTGTTGCCGCAGCCGTTGCAGTGCTCCGGATTGTCGGCCGTCGTGGTCTCGCAGCCGTTGTCGAACGCACCGTCGCAGTCGCCCCGGTGCGCGTCGCAGTCGACGACCGTGCACGAGCCCGCGACGCAGTCGGCGGCGCTCACGCCCGGCGCCGTGCAGTCGGCCGCAGTCGAGCAGCCGGCGGCCGCGTCCATGGCCGCGGCGTCGATCGCAGCGTCTTCGAGCACGCCGCCGTCGCGATGGCCCCCGCCGTCGGTCCCCGCGTCCATCGGAGCACCCCCGTCGGGCCGCGGCGGCCGTTCGCAGGTGCCATCGATGCAGAAGGTCCCCTCGCGGCAGTCCCGCGTGGACAGGCACGCGTCCCGGCAGACGCCGTCGACGGCGCACACCAGCGGAGCGCACTCGCTGTGCAGCACGCAGGGCTGGTCCGCGGGGTCGTCGCAGTAGCGATCGCCCGCGGAGTCGCGTGCGCAGCGCGCGCCGGGCGCACAGTCGCGGTCGATGGTGCACTCGTTCGTGCACCCGCCGCCGAGGCAGCGGAGCGGCTCTGGGCACTCGCTGTCGAGGCTGCAGGAGGCCTCCTCCGGCAGGAGGCACGCGCCGAGCCCCTCCTGGTCCCGCACGCACAGCGCTCCGAGGGGGCAGTCGCGCGTGGTCGCGCACTCCCTGCGACACCGCTCGAGCCGGCACACGAGCGGCGCGTCGCACTCGGAGCTGAGGTCGCACTGCTCGCCGAGCGTCCGCAGGGCGTCGTCCTCGGTGCACCCCGAGGCGACGACGGCGAGGACCAGTCCCAGCAGCGCTGCCCGCGTCACGGCGTACCCTCCACCTTCACGAAGCGCGAGCGGTCCGTGGTCGTTCCGTCGCCCACCTCCCCGTCGGCGTTGCGGCCGGCGCAGTACACGCCCCCGGCGGTCGTGCGGACGCAGGTGGTCTCGTGGTTGGCGACCTGCGCGGCCGCGGGGGCGGTGGTCGAGCGCACGGCAGTCGCGTGGCCCCACTCGAAGGTGCCGAGCCCGAAGCTCCCGTAGCGATTGTCAGTGCCCCAGCACCACACCTCGCCGCCGGCCGTCACCGCGCACTCGCCGTCCAGATCGTCGACGCCGGCCAGCCCGGGGAGGACCGCGGGCGTGGTCAGGAGCTCGTCCGCAGTCCCGGCGCCGCATTGCCAGAGACGGGCGCCGTTCTCGCCGCGGCACGCGACGCGGCCGTCGGTGCCGCGCACGAGCACGTACCGGTCCGCGCGCACCGATGCGGGGGTCAGGCCGAGGCTCGCGAAGCTGGTGACGGCGACCGGCGTCGTGTAGCGGAGGGCCGCCGTGTCGTCGATCTGGGCGAGCTCGTTCCAGCCCCAGCACCGGAGCGTTCCGTCGTCGAGCACGGCGCACGAGGTGACCCCGGCGTCGATGGTGACGATCCCGGACAGGCCGCTCACCGCGACGGGTGTGCTCCGGTCGGTGATCGTCCCGTCCCCGACCTGGCCGACGTTGTTGGCACCCCAGCACACGGCCGTCGCGTCCGCCCGGAGCGCGCAGGCGGTGGTGCCGCCCACCGAGAGGGCGGTGGCGTCGGTCAGGCCCCCGACCTGCACGGGCACGTTGCGGTTCATGGTCGTGCCGTCGCCGAGGACCCCGCGGGTGTTCCGGCCCCAGCACCACACCGTCGCGTCGCTGCGGAGCGCGCAGAACGAGAGCACGCCGGCTTCGATCGCGGTGACGTCGCCGAGGCTCGCGACCGCCACCGGCACCGTGCGCTTGGGGGCCGCGTCGCCCGCGCCGAGCTGGCCGTAGCCGTTGTTGCCCCAGCAGGTGACCTCGCCGGTGGACCACGCGGCGCAGGAGGTCTGCTGCGACACCGCCACGTCGACCACGGTGGCCGCCGCGCAGGTGCCGCCGAGGCAGGCCTGACCGGCGGGGCACGGGCTGCCGCAGGCGCCGCAGTGGTCGCGGTGGGTGTCCGTGTTCGTCTCGCAGCCGTTCGCGCCGAGCCCGTCGCAGTCGCCGAACGTCCCCGCGCACCCGGTGATCTCGCACTGGTCGGACAAGCACTCGACGACCGCGTCGGGTGCGCCGGGGCAGGGCAACGTCGCCGAGCAGGCGGGCAACGACGCGTCGGGCTCGCCCGCGTCCCAGCCGGCGTCCCGCCAGATCCAGCTCGGGTCCCAGCCGGCGTCGGTCGGGGCGCCCGCGTCCATCTCGGCCCCGGCGTCGAACCCGCCGTCCACCGGCGGCGGGCCGGCGTCCGGCGTCCCGGCGTCGACCGCGGGCCGGACGCACCGGCCGCCGGTGCACAGGGTTCCCTCGCGGCAGTCGCGGCTCGAGCGGCACTCGTCGCGGCATCGGCCGTCCGGTGCGCAGACGAGGGGGGGCGCACAGTCGGAGTCGAGCACGCAGGACGATTCCACGGGGTCGATGCACCGGCCGGTGTCCGGATCGCACAGCGCACCGGCCGTGCAGTCGGCGTCGGTGGCGCACTCGTTGGTGCAGCCGCTCGGCGCGCAGACCAGCGGCGAAGGGCAGTCGCTGTCGAGCACGCAGGTCTCCTCCTCGGGGAGCGTGCAGGCGCCGAGGCCTTCGTTGTCCGGGGCACACAGGGCGCCGATGGAGCAGTCGCGGACCGTCGCGCACTCACGGCGACATCGCCCGATGCGACACACCAGCGGCGCCTCGCACTCGGACGTCAGATCGCACTGCGCGCCGAGCGTGAGGAGCGGCTCCTCCTCGGCGCAGCCACACACGAGCAGCGACGCGACGAGAAGGCAGGCGGGCAGTCGTCGGTCCACCGGCTACTCCGGGACCCGCGCACAGAACGAGGTGACGTCGCCGCAGTCGAGGCCCTCCGGACACGGCTCGCAGGCGAAGCCCGCCGGGCACGCCTCGCCGGCGCTGCAGTCGCGGCGGCACATGCACGGCTCGCCGTCGCACGCCTCGTGCGGAAGGCAGCGCCGATCGCCGCAGTCGGAGTCGTCGGCGCACTCGGGCCGGCACTGCTGCCGCGAGTCGCACACGAGCGGCTCCGGGCAGTCGGTGTTGTACACGCACAGGTGCGGCGAGACCTCGACGCACGACGCGCCCTCGGCGTCGGTCTCGCACCGCTGCCCCGCGGCGCAGTCTCGGTCGGCGGCGCACTCGTTGGTGCACGTCTCGGCTCGGCAGACGAGCCCCGCGGGGCACTCGCTGTTGCGCACGCAGGTGCGCTCCTCGGGGAGCTGGCAGACGCCGAGCCCGTCCTGGGCGCGCACGCACCGCAGGCCGAGCCCGCAGTCGCGCGTGCTGACGCACTCGCGGCGGCAGCGATCGAGCCGGCACACGAGCGGCGCCTCGCACTCGCTGCTCAGGTCGCACTGCGCGCCGAGCGTCAGCCGCGGCTCGGTCCCCACGCAGGCGGCGAGCTGCAGCGCGGCGCACACGACCACCAGGCGCCTTCCGAAGCGCACCATTCCTAGCCCCTCCATGATCGAGGACCCCGACTACCATGCCGAGTCGTTCCTGACCACGGAAAAACTCCCGCACGGGTGGAACGCAAAGCGGGCCGCCTCCGGGATGCGCAGCGAGGGACAGCAGCCGCGAGGCGACCGCGACGGACACGCCCGTTGCGGCGCCGAGCCGCGGAACGGATGGCCATGCGCGTGTGGCTCGGTCATGCTCATCCCCACATGGGACGGCTCACGACGATCCGGGTCGCATTCGCGTGTGTCCTCGGCCTCGGCTGCAGCAGCTCGCACGGTCCCGGGGAGGAGGCCTGCGAGGGGACGGCGCCCACCTGTCGCAACTCTCCGGCGCCGGCTGCGGGCGGCTGCTGTGGTCTCACCGAGCGCGACGCGCTCTGCGCCGACGGCGCCTGGTCGTGCGAGCCGGGGTTCGTCGTCGAGGACGAGTGCACCCGGATCACGCCTTCAGGGTATTGCGACGGTCCGCCCCCGCCGGTGGATGCGGGGACGCCCCCGCCGGCCGACGCCGGCACGAGCGAGTGCACCGGCCTCGGCGCCGCCGCCTGCTTCGGTGCTCCGGCGTGCGCGCCCGTCTTCGACGATCGCTGCTGTCCGAGCTGCACCGACGGCCCGTGCGCCGACTGCTCCGATCCCACCTACGTCGACTGCATCGCGTCGGTCGACTGCCGGGCCCCCGCGTGTGGCGTCGTCCCCCCGTGGGGCTGCTTCCCGAGCACCCCGAGCTGCGCGGGCGCCACGCCGGCGACGCTCTCGAGCTGCAGCGTGTACGGCTGCGTCCCCTCCTACCCGCCCGGCTCGGGGGATCCGTCGCTCGACGACGCCACGTGCGTGCCGATCACCGGAAATAGCTGTGAAGCGTTCTGCCGGCGCCTCCCGCCGACCTGCCCCACCGGAACGGTCCCCGAGGGCGACGGCGCCTGCTACACCGATCGCTGCATCCCCGCCTTCGTCTGCGACTGACGCGGCTGCGGTCTCGCGCGACGGGCCCCGCGCCAGTGCATGTCGTGCGGTTCGCGCTGGTCTGGCCCCGACTCGAGCCGTTACCCTGGCGCCATGGCCCGCTGGACCATGTGGATCCCGATCCTCTTCGCGCTGGGCTGCGGCCCCTCGCCCGCGACCGTCGAGCCCGCCGACGAGGGGACGCCGTCGGACGAGCTCGCTTCCGGCGAGGAGATGCCGCCCGCTGCGACGGGGCCCACCGAGGACGACGCGACGGCGGGCGGGACGGAGGGAGCGGGCCTCGGCGGCGACCTGGTGGGCCGCTGCCGCGAGCTGGTGGGGAGCGGTCGCCCCGACACCTGCGTGGTCGACGCCCTGGTGGAGAACGCCTCCTGCGCGGACCTCCCCGAGCTGGTCGACTGCCTGAGCTCCGTGGGCTCCGAGGCCGACCGCCGGGAGCGCGCCCGCATCCTCGAAGAGAGCTGCCCCTGATCCGGTCCGTCCGGTCAGGCCCCCGGGGCCGGCGCCCGGTCGGCGGCGCCGGCTCAGCGTGAGGGCGTGTTCCTGGCGCGTGAAGCGCCGTCCATCAGGGCGAGCAGCTTGGTCGTGGTGTTCCAGTTGCGGATGGTCATCTGCTGATAGATGGGCATCGACGCGAGCTTGCTGATCCGGCTGCTCGACGCCTTGCGGATGAGGCGCGACACGTAGAGCACACCCGTGCCCGCGTACGCTCGGTCGACGCCCTCGCGCGTCGGCACGACCTCGATGGCGGCCCCCGCCGTGAGCGGCTCCTTCAAGAAGAGCACGTCATAGCGATACTTCTGGTGCTGGGTGCCGAAGCCCTCCGGCGCGCGGGCGACGACGTTCTCGAGCTGCCGGTGAGATCGCAGAACGATGCTCGCCCGGTAGTCGAAGGCATCCGACAGCATCTCTTCGATGCGGCGCGTGAGCGTCGCGGCCTTCACGCCCGCGGACTCGAACAGGACGTTGCCGCTCTGGATGTAGGTGCGGACGTCCTCGAAGCCGTGCTCCTCGAAGCACGCCTTCAGGTTCGTCATCGCGATCACGTTCTTGCCGCCGACGTTGATGCCCCGGAGCAGGGCCACGTATCTGCTCATGCTCGCCTCGGTGACCCAGTGTAGCCCCGCGGCTCCCGTCGGCGTCGCGCCGCCCGCGGGCCGCACGACGAGCCCGCCGGCGGCCCGCCGCCGACTCTGCTCCAAAGGGCCGCGCGACTTCGCGTGGAGCTCGGCCCCGCGTCGACGCTCTGCGGGCTGGTCGAGTCAGCTCCCCGGGCGAACGCGCAGCGAGAGCACGACGCCGTCGAAGCCGTCGGGGTTCGCCGCCAGCGCGAGCGCGGGCTCGAGGGGGCCGAGGCGCAGGGCGGCCGAGGCGGCGAGGTGCGCGTCGACGTCGACGCCTTCGCCGAAGGCGAGCCGGGTGTCGAGCTCGAGGCCGAGCGCGAGCAGGTCATAGAGGAGGACGTCGGCGCCGAGGGCGCTCGCCGCCGTGCGCTCGCCGCCCTCGTCGAGGTCGACGAGCGCGGCCTGGCGCAGGCGGAGGTGCAGCGGGGCGAAGCCGTGCCACTCGAGGCCGAGCGACGGGACGGCGCGGGCGTGGCGAAGGCCGCCACGCTCGATGCGGGTCGGGATCCAAATCGTGAAGTCGAGCGAGAGGCCGTAGCCGTCGGGCGTGGGCTCGACGAAGGACCATGAAGCGTCGAGCGCGAGGTCGCCGGACCAGGCGAAGCCGAGGCGGAGCGGCTCTTCGAAGACGCGCGCGCGGGCGCCGGCGGCGGGTTCGAGCCGTCCGTGGTGCGCGACTGCGCCCGACAGCCACAGGCTCGCGCCGCGGGTGATGGGATCGCGCAGCGCGGCGAAGAGCGGGGTCGGCGTCGAGTCGAGCGCGTGCGGGAAGGGCGCGGGTCGCGGCGGCTCCTCGGCGGGCGGCGGCTCGGGCTCGTCCGGGGGCGCGCCGGGCGGATCGACGACGGGCAGGAGCACCGACGCGAGGGGGACGAGCTCGGTGCCGGCCATCGTGCCGACTTCGATGGCCGCGCGGTCGGGCGCGTCCGGCGCGGGCGTGACGCGCAGGAGATAGGCGCCGTCGGGCTCGCGGCGGGGCGTGTCGACGTCGACGCCGGCGGGGGCGGTGGCGACGAGGCGCGCGGGAGGCGCAGGCGTGGAGTCGAGGTGCAGGCGCGCCTCGGCCGTCCGGCCGCGCACGAGCACGAGGCCGCGGGGCGCGACGCGAGCCTCGACGCGCACGACGTCGACCGCGAAGGCCGGCACCTCGCGCCCGGCGGGATCGAGGCAGCGGACGCGCGCGCGGCCCGGCTCGCGCAGCGTGATCATCTCGCGCGGCTCGCCGTCGCCCGCGCCGCACCGCATGCCGACGGGGGCGACGACCCACGTGCCCGGGAGGACGCGCGGCGGCGCGGGCCGGCGCGAGGGATCGCCCGGGTCGTAGGGCGCCTCGACGGGCTCCGAGCCGCCCGGCGGGATCACGCGCGCCGAGAGCACCTGCATTGCGCGGAGCGGCGACGGCGGGCCTTCGAACAGGGCCGTGTCGATCGTGGCGACGCTCACGTAGTAGACGCCCGGCGGCAGGCCGTGCACCTCGAAGCCGTGGCGGTCGCCCGGGACCTCGACGGCGGCGACCACGTCCGAGCCGTCGGGCGCGGCGGCGATCTCGACGCGGTAGCGCGAGGCGTCCGGCGCGGGCTCCCAGCTCCCCCGCAGCGTGCCGCCGCTGCCGGTGAGCCCGACGAAGCGGCCGGCGAGGTCGTTCGACCAGCGCGGCGCGGAGGGGAGCGGGCGCGGGGGCGAGGGGCGGCCGCCCCGCGGGACCACGGTGCCGGTGCCGGCGGGGACGCGGACGCGCGTCGAACCGGCGGTGACGGTCGCGGTCGCGCCGCCGAGGTTCGCGAGGCGGCTCGTGCCGTCCTCCTCGACGGTGAGGACGGCGCTCCCGGCGGCGACCTCGGCGCGCGACGACGGCGTCTCCACCTCGACGCGGCCCGCGAGCTCGGAGAGCCGGCTCCGGAGCGCGCCGCGCTCGAGCGTCGCCTCGGCGTCGGTGCGCCGGGCGAGGCCGCGGCTCCCGCCGTAGATCACGACGAGGGTGTGCTCGCGCATCTCGAGGCGGGAGTCGTCACGGAAGGTGAGCGCCGCGTAGGCGCGGTCGTGGGTCGCGACCTGCGAGCCGGCGGCCAGCGGCTGGCCGACGCGCGCGGGCTGCCAGCGCTCGGCGCGCGGGGGGCGGGACTCGACGCGGCGGCGGGCGGCGGTGATGCGGGCGTCGGGCGACGCCGGGGACGCGCCGCGCGGTAGGCGGAGGACGGTGCCGGGCGACAGGCGGTGGGGCGGCGCGCCGAGGTCCGGGTTGTGCGCGTGGATGCGGTCGTAGCTCCGGGCGTCGCCGAAGAAGCGGCGGGCGACGGAGGCGCAGGTGTCGCCGGGCCGGACGCGGTACTCGATCGTGTCCGTCGTGTCCTGGGCGCGCGCTTCGCCGGCGGAGGCGAGAAGCAAGGCTGCGAGGAGCCACCTCATCGCGCCGTGCGCCGTTCGTGCCGGCGGACCGCGCGGAGAAGGCGGCGCGCGAGCTCCGAGGCCGTAGCGGGCCGCGGCAGGACCTCGGCCGCGCCCGCGCGCACGAGCGCGGCGAGCCGCGCGACGTCGCCCGGGCGGGCGTCGGTGACGACGGGCAGGCCGTGGGCCACGAGCACCGTGACCTCGCCGGGCGTCGCGCCGGGCGCGTAGACCGCGCGGGCCCCGTCGATGGGCTGCTCGTCGCCCGCGGCGAAGGGCGCGACGCCGTTGACGGCGAGGCCGACCATCAGGTCGGCGGGCACCGCGCCGACGATCGCGACCTCGACGGCGTCTGCGGCGGCAGGCGCGCGCGCGGGATCGGCCGCGGCCTCCGGCGCGGCCTCGGCGGGCTTCGGCACCATGCGCGCCAGCCGCCCCGTCGCGTGGCCCTCGTCGCGCGCGCGCTCGCGCACCGCGCCGTCGATGGCGGCGAGCGCGTCGCGCACCTCCTCGGCGGTCGGCCGCTCCTCGGGGCGCTTTCGGAGCGTGCGCATCACCAGCTCGGCGAGCGCGGTAGGGACGGCGTCGGTTACCGTGCGGAGCGGCGGCGGCGGCGCGTACATCTGGCGCGCGAGCACGTCGGCGTCGGCGCCGCGGAACGGCACCTCGCCCGCGATCATCTCGTAGAGCACGCAGCCGAGCGCGTAGACGTCGGTGGGCGGGCCGACCGGCTCGCCGCGCGCCTGCTCGGGCGACAGATAGGCCGGCGTGCCGGTGACGACGCCTTCGACGGTGAGCCGCCCGGCCGACGCGTCGCCGGCCACGAAGGCGAGCCCGAAGTCGACGACGCGGGCGACGGCGCGGTTGCCCGCGCGCTGGACGAAGACGTTGTCGGGCTTGAGGTCGCGGTGGACGAGCGGGACCCGGTGGGCCGCGGCGAGGACGTCGGCGATCTGCCACGCGACCTCGAGCGAGGCGCTCCGGTCGAGCGAGGCGAGCTCGGCCCGGAGCGTGCGGCCGTCGACCAGCTCCATCGCCAGGAAGACCTGCGCGCCGTCGTCGCCGAAGTCGTGGATGCGCACGGCCGTCGGGTGATCGAGGCGGCTCGCGACGCGGGCCTCGCGCTCGAAGCGGCCGCGGGCGCGGTCGTCGGCGACGAGGTGCGGCCGGAGGAGCTTGAGGGCGACCGTGCGGTCGAGGCCGAGCTGGACGGCGCGCCAGACGACGCCCGTCGCGCCCTCGCCGAGGCGCTCCTCGAGGCGGTAGCGCCCGGCGACGAGGTCACCCGGCTCGCTCACGTGCGCACCTCGTAGAGGTCGACCGGCTCGGCGCGGCCGGAGAGCTCGCGGCGGCCCACCTCGGCGTAGTCGAAGCCGTCGCCTGCGGCGTCGCGGGTGGCCGCCGTCACCAGGATCTGCTGCGGGCGCGCGATGGCCTCGAGCCGCGCGGCCACGTTCACCACGTCGCCGATGGCCGTGTACTCCATGCGCTTCTCGGAGCCCACGTTGCCGACGACCGCCTCGCCGGTGTTGACGCCGATCGCGAGCTGCACGGTGACGCCGTAGGTCGCGCGCCAGCCCTCGTTGGCGGTCTCGAGGAAGCGCAGCATGTCCTCGGCGGCTTCGAGTGCGCGCCTCGCGTGGTCCGCATCGGGGCTCGGCGCGCCCCACAGGGCCATGATGCTGTCGCCGACGAACTTGTCGACGGTGCCGCCGTGCCGGAAGACGAGCTCGGTGAGCACGGTGAAGAGCTCGTTCAACAGGCGCACCGTCTCCTCCGGCGCGAGGCGCTCGGTGAGCGGCGTGAAGGCGACGACGTCGGCGAAGAGCACCGTGATCGGGAGGCGGCGGCCGCCGAGCTCCATGTCCTGCTCACGGCGCACCACCTTGTCGACGAGCTCGGCGGGCAGATAGCGGCCGAGGTCGGCGCGGATGGCCGCCTCGGCGCGGATGCGCTCCTCGCTCGCCTCGAGCTCCCCCGCGGCGCGGCTCATGGCCTCGGCCAGCAGCGACAGCTCGTCGCGCGTCTCGACCGTGACGCGGCGGTCGAAGCGGCGGGCGGCGAGGTCGCCCGCGAAGGCGCTCAGGCGCTCGATGGGCGCGGTGATCCGGCGCGCGACGAGGAAGGCGGCGGCGAGCGCGGCGAGGACGCTCAGGACGAGCGCGGCGACGACGATCGCGCGCACGCGCTCGAGCGACGCGTAGGCGACGCGCTTCGGGACGCGCACGACGACGATCCAGGGCGGGTCGCCGAGGCCCATCACCGTGCCGACCGTGTCGTCGACCTCGGCCGAGCGGGCGACGTCGCGGCGCGCGTCCTCCGGACGTGCGAGGCGGTCGTCGGCGGGCGCGAGGGCGTGCGCGCGCTCGGCGTCGGGATGTGCGATGACGCGAAGGTCGGCGTCCACCAGGAACACCGAGCCCTCGGCGCTCGCGAGGTGCGCCTCGGCCAGGCGCTCGACGCGCGCCTGGATCGGGACGAGGGACAGGCGCGTCGCGGCGTAGCCGGTGACGCGGCCGCCGGCGCGGAGCGGGACGGCGACGAGGACGCGCGGGCCCCCGGGCGCGGGGTCGACCGTGCCGACGGCGCGGCCCGTCGAGCGGGCCGTGGCCGCGTGGGCTTCTGCGAGGCGCTCCGGCATCTCGACGCCGTCGGCGCTCGCCTCGCGCAGCGTGTCGATGAGCGCGCCGCCGTCGTCGTAGATGCTGACCACGTCGAGGCGGTCGTCGGCCTCGACGCGCGTGGTCGCCATGCGTAGGCGGGTCGCGGGGTCGAGGCCGTCGTCGGTGAGGGCGCGCGCGACGGCGTCGAGCCCGCCCGTGGCGTCGCGCACCTCGCCCTCGACCGTGCGCGCGACGTCCGAGGCCACCGCGATCTGCAGCTCGCGGCTCGCGGTCGCGACGGCGTCCGCATTCACGTCGATGACGAGCCAGCCGACGAGGACGAGCGGCACGACGGCGAGCAGCGCGAAGAGCAGCGTGAGCTTCAAGCGGAAGGGGAGTCGTGCGCGGGGCACCTCCCCATGATAGCGCCGTGGTACCGTAGGGCCGTGAGCGCGCATACGACGGAGCCCTCGGGCGGGACGCCCGGGCTGCCCGTACGCACCCTCGAGGCCGAGGTGGTCGAGGGCCCGGACGCGGGCGCCACCCGCAAGGCGGTGAGCGAGCACCTTTCGGTGGGGACCGCCGAGGGGAACGACCTCGTCCTCACCGATCCGACCGTCTCGCGCTACCACCTCGAGCTGGTGCGGCGGCACGACGGGGTGCTCGTGATCGACCACGGATCGACGAACGGGACGGTGTTCGAGGGGGCGCGCATCGAGCGGGCGGTGGTGGGGCCGAACGCCACGCTGCGGATCGGGCACACGGCGCTGCGGGTGGGCGACGGCGGACGGGTGACGGTCGAGCTCCACGACGGCGACGAGTGGGCGGGGCTCTTTGGGCGGACGCCGGTGATGCGGCGGCTCATGGCGCGCGTGCGCCGGGCGGCGCGGAGCGACTCGCCCGTGCTCCTCGTGGGCGAGTCGGGGACCGGCAAGGAGCTCATCGCGCGGGCGCTGCACAAGGAGGGGCCGCGCGCGAAGGGGCCGTTCGTGGTGGTGGACTGCGGGGCGCTGTCGCCGGCGCTGGTCGCGAGCGAGCTCTTCGGGCACGAGAGGGGGGCGTTCACGGGGGCGGACCGGCGGCACGAGGGGGCGTTCGAGCGGGCCGACGGGGGGACGCTGTTCCTCGACGAGGTGGGCGAGCTGCCGCCCGCGCTCCAGCCGGCGCTCCTCGGCGCGCTCGAGCGGCGGCGCTTCCGGCGGGTCGGCGGGCGGGACGAGGTGAGCGTCGACGTGCGGCTCGTGAGCGCGACGCACCGCGACCTGCGCGCGGAGGTGAACGACGGGCGGTTCCGGCTCGACCTGTACTACCGGATCGCGGTGGTGGTGCTGGCGGTCCCGCCGCTCCGGGAGCGCGTGGAGGACGTGCCGCTCCTGGTGGAGGCGTTCCTCCGCGAGGCGGGGGTGGACGGGCCGGTCGACGAGGTCGTGCCGCCGGACGCCATGACGGCGCTCTGCGCGCACCACTGGCCCGGCAACGTGCGCGAGCTGCGGAACGTGGTGGAGGCCATGCTCGTGATGGGCGAGCCGCCGGCGATGGCCGGCCCCGACGCGCCTGCGGCCGGAGCCGACCCGATCGACGGAGTGCTCGCCCTCCCCTACCGCGACGCCCGCAACGCCCTCCTCGCCGACTTCGAGCGCCGCTACCTCACCCGCCTCCTCGACCGCGCCGCCGGCAACGTCTCCCGCGCCGCCCGCGAAGCCCGGATGGACCGCACCTACCTCATCAAGCTCCTCAACCGCCACTCCCTCAAGTAGCCCCACTTGCATTGGGGACAGGTCCCAATGCAACTGCGCGCGGGCGAGTTGCATTGGGGACAGGTCCCAATGCAACTGCGCGCGGGCTCGTTTCCCCACGGCGCGGACGAGTTGCATTGGGACCTGTCCCCAATGCAAGTCAGGGGGTGAGGGGGCGGCCGGCGGGGCAGATGAGGTCGGCGTGGGTGGGGCCGTCGGTCGTGCGGAGGATCTTGATCTCGACGCGGCGGTTGCGGTCCCAGGCCTGGGGGTTGTGGCGGGGGTCGAGGGGGCAGCGCTCGCCGTAGCCGGCCGAGCGCATGCGGTCGGGGTGCACGCCGCGGTCGCGCAGGGCCACCATGACGGCGGCGGCGCGGTCGCGCGTGAGCCGGATGTTGTACTCGTCCGAGGCGCGCTCGTCGGCGTGCCCCTGGATCTCCACCAGCGTGATCTCGGGGTGGCCCTGCATCGCGGCGGCGATGGCGTCGAGCAGCGGGTCGCTCGCCGGCAGGATGCGCGCGCTGTCGGTCTCGAACTGGATCTTCTCGAACAGCACGAACCCGCCCTCCCCCACGTCGAGGACGCCGCGGTCGTCGCACCCGTCCTCGTCGAGGTAGCCGTTGTACCGCTCGGGCTCGTTCGGACACTCGTCGTCCACGTCGAGGATGCGGTCGGCGTCGTTGTCCGGGTCCGGGCAGCCGTCCTCGTCCTCCCACCCGTCGCGGTCCTCCGGATCGTTCGGGCACAGGTCGTCGACGTCGAGGATGCCGTCGGCGTCGTTGTCGGGGTCCGGGCAGCCCTCCTCGTCCTGGTAGCCGTCCCGGTCCTCCGGGTCGTCCGGGCACGCGTCGGCCTCGTCGAGGATCCCGTCGCCGTCCCGGTCGCCGCGATCGCCCTCCGGGCAGCCGTCGTCGTCGGCGTCCCCGTCCCGGTCCTCGGGGACCAGCGGGCACGCGTCGTCCACGTCGAGGATGCCGTCGCGGTCGTTGTCCGGGTCGGGGCAGCCGTCCTCGTCGGCGAACCCGTCGAAGTCCTCGGGCTCGTCGGGGCACTGGTCGACGTCGTCCTTGTAGCCGTCGCCGTCGCGGTCGCCGATGGACGGCTCGAAGACGAAGCCGATGACGCCGCGCACGTCGGGCGCCTGGATGCCGTCACCGACGCCGAGCCCGCCCGCGAGCGTGAGGTAGCTGTTCCGCTCGACGAACACCTTGATGCCGGCGCGCGCCTCGGCGCTGAGCGCCCTCGGCTCGCCGAGACCGCCCGCGAGCTGAGTGCCCGAGGCCTCCACGACCAGATCCACCGCCTCGGCGACGCGCAGGCTCGCCCCCGCGCCGAACGTAATCACGTCGCCCCAGGTGACGTCGTCGCCCGACGCCGGCGGGTCGAACGTCGCGCCCGTTGCGTTCCCGCCCCCCGGCACCGTCCGCCCGCCGGCGCGCAGGGTGGCGCCGTCACCGAGCGTGAGCCGGTAGCCAGCTTCGACCGCGACACGCAGCGGACGCACCGGCCGCCACTCGAGCACCAGGCTCGGCCAAGCCCACGCCCCCGGCTCGCCGCCGAAGGCGCGCTCGTCACCGGTCGGGATCCCGATCTGCGTCACGACCGCGAGCCCCACCGGCTCCCGCTCGACCCGAAGCAGCCGCAGCTTGCCGTGCAACACCACGTCCCCGAGCCCCTGCTGATCGAGCCCGGTGGTCCGCGCGCCCGCGTTCCACTGGCCGGGTACGGTCACGTCCTCACCGCTCCCGACGAGCACCGGCACCTGCAAACCGACGACCGCCGCGTTCGCGATCCCGTAGCTCGCCTGCAGCGTGCCGGTGAAGAGCTGATCGACGAGGCGATCGACGCGCTCGGCCTCGCCGGCGGGCGCGGCCGCGTCGTTGACGAAGCCGTCGAAGGGCACGAGCCCGAACCCTCCGTCGAGCACGAGCCCGAAGCTCACGTCGCCGGCGCCGAGGACGTCGGTGCCGTTGACGCCGAGGAGGCCCTTCGAGTCGACCGACGGCCGGAAGAGCCGGAGGTCCATGCCGCCGCCCTCGAGCTGCGCGTGCGCGGCGGACGGTACGAGGAGCGCGAAGACGAGCAGGAGGAGGAGACGAAGCGTGCGAGCCATGGGTCGCTCGCACAGCAACCGCCGTACCGTTGCGATCAGCGCGGTTTGTCGCCTCGTGCACCGCAGTCCGGAGGCGACGATTGTCGTCTCGAGACTACAACCAGTTGAACCGCCAGGGCCCCATCTCGAAGTGCAGGTGGTTCTCGTGCCGGGGGTGGGACGGGCCGATCATCCCGCGGAACACGCGCTCCTCCCAGAGCCGATCGGTGAGCGCGCGGAGGAAGCGCCCGTGGGCGCCGTCGTCCTCCCAGTGACGCGCGACGGTGACGACGAACCCGCGCGTGAGCCTCCGCGGGAGGTCCTCCGGCGCGTCCGCCCTCGCGGCCCGCCGGAGCGGCCCGAACTCGAAGGCCTTGATGTCGATGGCGTTGCCGAGCGCGTGCTCGCTGATGCGGCGGCGACGCCCGCGCACGAGGCGGCAGTTGAACGTGCCGGCGTGGCGGATGCGCCGCGGCGCGCGCCCGTAGACCTCGACGCCGACGTCGTGCGCGATGCGCTCGAGCGCGAGGAGCCGCGTCTTGAACTCCGGGTGGACGCGGACGGTGCTGCGGAACCGTACCGTCTCGCCACGGTGCGCGACGAGCGATCCCGGATCGCACGCGATCGGCTCGCCCTCGGCGAGGTAGCGGGGGACGTCGTCGAGCGCGTAGGGCTCGTAGCCCGGCAGCAGGCGCCGGAGCCATCCGGGCGCCTGGCCCGCGGCCACGGCCGTGCTCGATGCGATCCCCAGCGCGAGTACGACCAGCCAGGTGATGCTACGCATGAACCATGCGTAATCTGGCGCATTTCGGCCGGCGCGCCAGCGAGACCGGCGTGGGGGGCTCCCGCCGCACGAGAGCCCCCCGGTCCGAGACGAGCTCGATCAGTACCGGTACCAGTCCGGCTTGAAGGGGCCCTCGGCCGGGATGCCGAGGTACGCGGCCTGCTCGGCCGTCAGCGTCGTCAGCTTCGCGCCGAGCTTCTTCAGGTGGAGCCGCGCGACCTTCTCGTCGAGGTGCTTCGGGAGGACGTAGACCTTGCCGGTCTCGTACTTGTCGCGCTCGGTGAAGAGCGAGATCTGCGCGAGCACCTGGTTCGTGAACGAGTTGCTCATCACGAAGCTCGGGTGCCCGGTGGCGCAGCCGAGGTTCACGAGGCGGCCGCGGGCGAGGACGATGATCTTCTTGCCGTCGGGGAAGATGAAGTGGTCGACCTGCGGCTTGATCTCCTCTTCCTTCACCTGGTTCTTCGGGTCGGTGAGCCAGCTCATCTGGATCTCCGAGTCGAAGTGGCCGATGTTGCAGACGATGGCCTCGTTCTTCATCTGCGCCATGTGCTCGCCGCGGATGACGTCCGCGCAGCCCGTGGCGGTGACGAAGATGTCGCCGAGCGGCGCCGCGTCCTCCATCGTCACGACCTCGTAGCCCTCCATGGCGGCCTGGAGCGCGCAGATCGGGTCGATCTCGGTGATGAGCACGCGCGCGCCCTGGCTGCGGAGCGACTGCGCGCAGCCCTTGCCCACGTCGCCGTAGCCGGCCACGACCGCGACCTTGCCCGCGACCATCACGTCGGTCGCCCGCTTGACGCCGTCGAGGAGCGACTCGCGGCAGCCGTAGAGGTTGTCGAACTTGCTCTTGGTGACCGAGTCGTTGACGTTGATGGCGGGGCACTTCAGGGTGCCCTTCTTCTCCATCTCGTACAGGCGGTGCACGCCCGTGGTCGTCTCCTCGCTGAGCCCCACGATGCCGTCCGGCCCGCCGAAGAGGTGCGGGTACTTCTCGTGCACGACGATGGTGAGGTCACCGCCGTCGTCGAGGAGGATGTTCGGGCCCTTGCCGCCCTCGAAGGCCTGGAGCTGCTGCTCGATGCACCACCAGTACTCCTCCTCGGTCTCGCCCTTCCACGCGAAGACGGGCACGCCCGCCTTGGCGATGGCCGCCGCGGCGTGGTCCTGCGTCGAGAAGATGTTGCAGCTCGTCCAGGTGACCTCGGCGCCGAGCTCGCGGAGCGTCTCGATGAGCACCGCCGTCTGGATGGTCATGTGCAGGCAGCCGGCGATGCGCGCGCCCGCGAGCGGCTTCTGCGCGGCGTACTCCTCGCGCAGCGCCATCAGCCCGGGCATCTCGGTCTCGGCGATCTCGATCTCCTTGCGGCCCCAGTCGGCGAGCTTGATGTCGGCGACCTTGTACTCGAGCTTCTTGCCCTTGGCGGGCGTCACGGTCTGCGTGTCCATCGTCGTCTTCTCCCTGGTCTCTCAGTGTCGGCTCGGGTGCGCGCGGCGGGCGACCACGACCTTCCAGTCGATGTGGCCGTCGGGTCCGTCGCCGCAACGCACCGCGGGAATCGTTCGGATGGCGGGCCGCTCGAGCCCGGCCTGGGCGGCGAAGCGCTCGAGCTCGGCGTCCTCGAAGCCGAGCCAGAGGTCCGCCTGGCGCTCGCTCATGCTCTCGTCGTCGTGCGCCTGGTAGTCGATGACCACCACCGCGCCGCCCGGTCGGAGGAGCGTCGCGAGCGACGCGAGCGCCGCGGCGGGCTTGGGCGCGTGGTGGAGCACGCGCGCCGCGAAGACCGCGTCGGCGCCGCCCGCCGCCTCGACGCGAGCGGCGAGGTCCACGTCGTCGAGGTCCGCGCGCACCAGCTCGACGTTGTCGTAGGCGCGGCGCGAGAGGCGCTCGCGCGCGCGCTCGAGCTGCGCCTCGGCGCGATCGAAGGCGATGACGCGGCCGTACACCGGCGCGAGCACGTCGAGGAGCGAGCCGTCACCGGTGCCTGCGTCGACGGCGAGCGAGCGGTCCGGCACGAGGAGCGCGAGCGCGCTCAGGTACGCGGGCAGCTCGGCCGGGAGCGCGGTCGGCGTGCGCGGCGCGTCACCGCCGGCGTCGAAGAACTCGCGCGCCGCACGGTCGCGCGCACGCACCACGTCGGCCACGCGCGCGAGGCTGCCGTCCCGGGCGCACAGCTCGCGCCCGGCCGCGAGCGCGTCCGCGATCACCGCGTCGTCCGCGACCGCGTCGGCGAGACGGACCAGGCTGCGGTTGCCCTGCCGGCGGACGGCGAGCAGCCCCGCGCGCCGGAGCGGCGCGACGTGCTTCGAGACGTTGGGCTGCCCCTCACCGAGGAGATCGGCGAGCTCGCCGATCGCGAGCTCCTCCTCGGCGGCCAGGACCAGCAGCCGAAGGCGCACCGGCTCGGCCAGGAGCTTGTACAGCTCCCACCGCTTGGCCGACCGGACCGTGACCGCCTCGGGCATGGTGCTGGGGGATATATGCCCATATGCGCATGGAGGCAAGCCGCGGCGACAAGACAGCGCGGTTATTGAGGAATACGACTAGCGTCGGGTTCACGTGCCGCCGGTGGTCACGGGAGCGCCGCCGGCGCGCGGAGGCGGGCCGCCGCTTCACGCCGCGCGGCCTGGAGCGAGTCGATGTCCGGGCCGCCCGAGAAGCTCGGGAAGAAGCCCGAGCTGGCGCCGACGATCCAGGACGGGAAGGCGAGGTGCTCGACGAAGTCGCAGGGGGCGGGCGCGAGGGTCTCGAAGGCGACGGTCTCGCCGGCGTACAAGGTGTCGAGCTCGCGGGGGTACGCCTGGAGCTCGGAGGTGAGCAGTCCTCGCTCGTCGCGTGCGTAGAAGGTGAGGTTGTAGTTGCGAACGGTCGTCGGGACGCTGAGCTGCCCCTGGACACCCCACCCACCCTCGACGGCCACGATCTCCGCGGACAGGACCGTCGGCCCGTCCGTCGCTCGGTAGTTGGTGCCGATGGTGCTGGGGCTCAGGTCGAGAAAGAGCGACGACTCGGTCGCCAGGCTCGCCTCGGTGACGCCGCGGGCGAGCCCGTTGAAGACGCCGACATCGCCGGGCCCGAGGCAGTCGTTCGTCACCGTGTCGACGTACTCGCCGTAGTACGGTGGCGTCTCGACCAGGCCCGTGAGGTCGGTGATCCCGAGCCTCGCGTCCGGCAGGAAGTCGCACTCGGTCGACGAGGTCGTGTTCTCCACCTCGACGAGGACCTCGATGAGCGGCCCGCGGCTGTCCCCGTCCTCGGTGATCACGTAGTTGACGCTGCGAACGCCGAACCCGTTGACCTCCGTGACGGTGATGTGAGGGTAGGCCGTTCGCACGGAGGGCGTGACGACGGTGGCGGGCGGCAGATCGTCGCAGGAGCCGCCCGGCCCCCCCGCGTCGGCGCCGGCATCGGATCCCCCCGCGTCTACTGTCGGGCCGCCCGAGTCGACACCGGGCCCCGCGTCGCCGGTGGGCGTCCCGCGCCGCCGGCCGTCGCCGCAGGAAGACAGGAGAAGCACGATGACGACCGCGGCGCCCGCTCGGATTCGATGCATACGGTCACGTTACCCGAGGTCGGCATTCCGCGCGTCACCCCCAGGGGTTGATCTGGGCGCTTTTCCGGCCCGGGGCGGCCGCGGAGCGAGGCCCCTCGGCGCCGGAGCCGAGGCCCGCGGGCCGGACGCTGGCTGCCCCCATCTACAGCCGTGGGACCGTGTACCAGACGTGGTCGCCGGCCGGGTCGCCGATGCGCGCCCGCACCCACTCGCCGCTGCGCAGACCGGAGGGGTTGGTCTCCTCCCAGAGGAACGCGCCCGAGGGGCTGGTGCGGCCGGTGTGCACGACATCGCCGGTGGTGCTGTTCGTGATCGTCACGTCCTGGTTGGGGGCGCACAGGCTGCACTCGACGTGGTAGGTCGTGTCGGGGAAGCCGGTGCGCGTGCCCCAGAAGCTGCAGTCGGTGTAGCTCGCGATCGGAGCGTCCGGCTCGCCGCAGGCCGAGCCGCCGGTCATGATGACGCCCTCGTCGCACGTCCACTCGCAGCACTCGCAGTCGAGCGGCTCGTCGTAGAACTGCTGGCGCGCGTCGTCGTGGATGGCCGCGAGCGCCTCGTTCGCCTCCCGGAAGCCCACCTCGAGCTGGCTCACGAGATCGGCCGCCGTGTTCCTCGCGATGCACAGCTCGTCGATGGGTTCGGCGACGCGCAGCTCGTAGTCCGCTCGGATCTCGCGGAAGCGGAACCTGCTGCCCGGGTAGTCGTCCCACGCCTCTGCCAGCATCGTCTCCCAGACCTCCTCGTTGACGGCCGCGACGCTGAGCGCGATCGACGCGTCCGACAGGCCCTCGATCGCGCCGAGGCTCCGGCTGCCGAGCGCCCCGGCCCGGATCGCGCCCTGCACTGCGCCCGCCCCGAGGCTGAGCGCGCCCTTGACGAGGGCGACCCACGCCGGGTCCACGCCGCCCAGCGTCTCGAGCGAGTGGCCGACCAGCTCGATGGAGGCGAAGATGACGAGCGCGCCGGCGACCGCCGCGAAGGAGCCGACCCCGCCGGTGGCGATGGTGAGGGCCGCGCCCACGAAGAAGCTGAAGGCCTTGCCCGCCGCGCGCCGGCGGTTGTAGCGGAGCTCGAGCGCGACCGAGAGCTCCTCCTGCATGAGCTCGGTGGCGGCGTCCAGGCGCGCCTGCTCGCGCGCCCACCGGCTCCAGAGGTCCTGGACGATGGGCTGACCGCCCGCCCCCTCGACACCGTCGAGCGACTCCGACAGGGCGTCGAGCGCGGCGTACCAGTCCTTGATGGGCTGCGCTTCGATCTCGGCGATGAAGTCGGCGAGGCTGGTCGAGTCGAGCAGCGACGCGTCGCACCAGTTGACGCCCACGTCCATGTTCGGAGGCGTGGCCGGGAACGGGACCGTGCGGTCCTCCTGGCCGCGCGTCGAGCAGTCGACGCCTCCGACCTGCGTGATCGTCCCGTCCACCGCGCGCACGAGCTCGCGGAGCTGGGTGATCCCGATCTCGCTGTCGAACGAGTCGAGCAGGCCGTGCTCCACGTCGTTCTCGTCGAACTCGAACCCGAGGGCGTTACCGGGGCGGAAGATGTCGAAGAAGCCCTCCGGCGGATCGAGGTCGTACGGGCGCTGGGTGCAGGTGCAGCGGCTCTCGACGGGATCGGGGTGGCCGTCCGGCGGCCAGGGGAGCGGGCAGGCTCCGCCCACGCACGCGTCGCGGCAGGCGTCGGTCCACTCGGGGTCGGTCGCGCAGTAGTCGGTGTCGACCTCGGGCGGGGCGGCCAGCATGTCCGCGATGAGGTCCTGCACGTCGCCGGCGCGCGCGCGGTCGCCGTGCATCCACTGGGCCTGGTCGGCGAGCCAGCGCTCGCTGCGCGCGCCGTCGGCGGCCTCGATGCGCCGGAGAACCTCCTCGCGGAGGACCTCGATCTCGGCGTCGGTGGCCTCCGGGAAGCGCGCGCGCAGGTCCCGCGTGATCGCGTCGTCGCCCTCGACGACGGGGTAGCCGTCGGCGTCGAGCACGGGCTCCCCGTCGGCGTCGAGCGTGTACGAGAGCGCCCGCGACCACCCGAGGAGCGCGAGGTCCTCCCGCTCGAAGAGCTCGCTCTCGACGAGCGCGCGGATGACGGCGGGGTCGACCTCGAATTCGATCACCAGCGCGCCGGGCTCGTCCACGAGGCCGTCGTCCTCGAAGGAGAACACGATCGGGCGCAGGTCCTCGAGCGAGCCGCCGGCCTCCGGCAGGGCACGCTCGCCGCGCGCCGCGATCACCTCGCGGACGGACTCGGTCGGCGACCAGGTGAGCCGCAGCGAGCAATTGCCGTGCGCGGGGGCGGCGGTCATCGTGGTGGCGTCGACGCGCGCGACCGCCGCGCCGCCCGACTCGGTGACGTCGATGCCCGGGCCGTCGACCCTCGCCACGGTGATGCCCAGGGCGGCGAGCGTCACCTCCGGTCGCCGGTCGCCGAGGTGGACGACGTTCGCGAGCCCTTCGAGCTGCGCGACGAGCGCGGCGGTGAGGTCGTCGGCCGTGCGCTCGGCGTGGTCCTCGTCGCGCGCGCGGATGTCGGCCTCGCGCTCGGCGAGGTAGTCGTCCAGGTCATCGAGGCCGACGCCCGAGCCGCCCGCGTCGGAGCCGCCCGCGTCGGAGCCGCCCGCGTCGGCGGTCCCGCCGTCGGGGCCCGCGCCACCGCCGTCGTCGCCGCAAGCCGACCCGAGCCCTACGACGCAAGACAGAAGACAAGCCACACCGAGCCGCATGGTTCCTCCCTCACCGCTTAGGGTGCCACATCGAGCCGCGGTGCGGGGCGACGGCCGCAGGAACCTACGACGGGCGGCGCGAGGCGAGGACGTCGTCGAGCGCGGAGGCGGCGTCGAGGGCGCCCGCCGAGCGGGCGGCGTCGCGGACGGCTTCGACGGCCTCTCGGGAGGCGTGCTCGCCGCGGTCCTGGGAGTAGAGCTGCGCGGCGTAATCGAAGCGGCGCGAGGCGATGAGGGCGGCGGCGAGCTTCTCGTCGACGAAGCGGGCGCTGCCACGCGCGAGGGCGAGCTCGAGCGGCGCGATGGCCTCCGCCGGCCGGCCCGTCTCGACGAGGAGCGCGCCGTGGAGCGCCGGGTCCGCCGCGCGGCCCGCCGGGAGCGTCTGGAATACGCGGAGCGCACCCGCCGGGTCCCCTCCGAGGTAGAGGCCCCAGGCGATCAGGTTGTCGAGCTCGGCCTGCACGATCGGGGTCCGCGCCCGCGACCGGAGCTCGGTCGCGCGCCGGACCACCGCGCCCACCTCTCCGCGCGCGAGCGCGCGCCGGACGTCCTGGAGCTCGTCGAGGAGCGGCATGTCGTCGGCGAGCTGTCGCTCGGCTCGAAGCCCCTTGAAGTTGATCCAGGAAAGGAACCCCACGATCACCAGGATCCAGAGGTCCTGCGCGTAGAGCGCGAGGGCGATCAGGGCCGCGGCGATCACGAGCGAGAGGATCCGCGCCCAGACGCGCCCCCTGCCGCCGGCGAACACCTCGAAGAACGACGCCAGGATGTTGCCGCCGTCGAGCGGCATCATCGGGATGAGGTTGAGCACGCCCCAGCCCAGGTTGACGAAGACGAACATCCGGACGGCGTAGGCGCCGAGCCCGCCGCCCCCGCCGAACACCTCTGCGGCGCCCAGCACGAGCGCAGCTCCGCCGAGCACGATGCCGACCATCGGTCCGGCGAAGCTCACCGCGATCGAGCGCCACGGCGACAGGCGCCGGCCGTCCGGCCAGGAGGTGAGCCCGCCGAACCCGTGCAGCATGATCCGCGGCTCGAGCCCGAAGGCGCGCCCGGCGAACGCGTGGCCGAGCTCGTGCGCGAGCACTCCCAGAAAGACGATGCCGGCGCCGATCGCGAGCGCGACCAGCTCCTGCGCGACGCCCTCCAAGCCGCCGTGCGCGATGAACCCCGCGATGATCAGGAAGAAGGGGCTCACGTGGACCGGGATCCCGAACAGCCGAAAGTCCATCGCTACCGCTCCTCCGTGCGGCCGGGCGACCCGAGGTCGAGACGGGAGTCGGCGTGCATACGTCGGGCAGCCTAGCAGGCGGGCGCCCGACGTGCGCTTCCACACGAGCGCCCCTCCCAGCCGGGGCCGACCGCCCTATGTACAGATGTCATGCAGATCGACTTCGAGACCCACCCCGACCGATACCGGCACTGGAAGCTCGCCGTGGACGGCGAGATCGCCCGGCTCACCATGGCGGTGGAGCTGCGCGGCGGGCTGCGCGACGACTACGAGCTCAAGCTCAACAGCTACGACCTCGGCGTGGACATCGAGCTCGCCGACGCGGTCCAGCGGCTGCGCTTCGAGCACCCGGAGGTGCGCGCGGTGATCGTGGACAGCGGCATCGACCGCTGCTTCTGCGCGGGCGCGAACATCCCCATGCTCGGCAGCTCGACCCACGCCTTCAAGGTGAACTTCTGCAAGTTCACCAACGAGACGCGCCTCACCATCGAGGACGCCTCGCGCCACAGCGGCCTCGCGTTCCTCGCGGCGCTGAACGGCGCGTGCGCCGGCGGCGGCTACGAGCTCGCGCTCGCCTGCGACGACATCGTGCTGATCGACGACGGGTCGAGCACCGTGAGCCTGCCGGAGGTGCCGCTGCTCGGCGTCCTGCCCGGCACGGGCGGCCTCACGCGCGTCGTCGACAAGCGCAAGGTGCGGCGGGACCTGGCGGACGTGTTCTGCACTACGAGCGAGGGCGTGCGCGGCAAGCGGGCGGTCGATTGGAAGCTGGTCGACGCGGTCGCGCCCCGCAGCAAGTTCGGCGAGGTGGTGAGCGAGCGGGCGCAGAAGCTCGCGGCCCGGAGGGCCGGACGCGACAAGGGCCCCGGCGTCGTGCTCGACCCGCTCGCGCCGAAGGTCGAGGGCGGCGTGATCGAGTACCGGTACGTGAAGGTGGAGCTCGACGACGCGGCGCGGACGGCCACGCTCACGGTGACCGGGCCGACCGACCGAGAGCCCCGGAGCGCCGCGGCGATCCAGGAGGCCGGCGCCCGGCAGTGGGCGCTGCGCGCGTTCCGCGAGCTCGACGACGCGCTCCTGCGGTTGCGGATGAACCACCTGCACATCGGCGTGGTCCTCGTGCAGACGCGCGGCGACCTCGACGCGGTGCTCGCCGTCGACCGCGCGCTCGCCGAGAGCCGCGACCACTGGCTCGCGAACGAGATCCTGCGGTTCCAGGCGCGGGTCCTGCGCCGGATGGACCTCTCGGCCAAGAGCTTCTTCGCGTTGATCGACGAGGGCTCGTGCTTCGGCGGCTGCCTCTTCGAGCTCGCGCTCGCGGCGGACCGGATCTACATGCTCGACGACGAGGACGGAAACGTGGCCGTCGCGCTCTCGCCCCTCAACCGCGACGCCTTCCCCATGAGCAACGGGTGGAGCCGCCTACGGACCCGCTTCCTCGACGACCCGGAGCAGGTCGAGCGCGTGCTCGGCGCGGGCGACCGGCTGCCGACGGGCGCGGCGAACGACCTCGGCCTGGTGACGGTCGCGCCCGACGACATCGACTGGGAGGACGACGTGAGGATCGCGGTCGAGGAGCGCGCGAGCATGAGCCCGGACGCGCTGACGGCCATGGAGGCGAGCCTGCGCTTCCCGGGCCCCGAGACGCTCGAGACCAAGATCTTCGCGCGCCTGAGCGCCTGGCAGAACTGGATCTTCCAGCGCCCGAACGCCGTCGGCCCCACCGGCGCGCTCACCAAGTACGGCCAGCCCGACCGCCCGACCTTCGACTACACGCGGACCTGACCGCCGCGGGGCGAACAGTCCCGGTTTGGAGACAGGCTCTCGGCCGCTTGAGGCTCGACAATCAGTGCGGATGCTCGAGGTCGGTAAATGGCGCGGAGGAGGGGCATCATGAGCAGAGCAGAGCAGAGCAGAGCAGAGCAGAGCAGAGGCAGCGACGTGCGTCGCCGTGATCTGCGCGGGTGCAGTCGCCGCGTGCGTTCCGGACGGGGGCGTACCCTTCATCGAAGTCATCTCGGCGGCTGATCCCGGCGTCCGCGCCGCAGAGCTGCTGGGTGACACGAGCAGTACGAGCCTCGACACAGCGCGGCTCGGTCCCATCGCAGGAGACGTAGGGACGGTCCGCTACCATGGTGACCAGCAGAAGCGAGTCTATCTCTTCACCGGCGACATCTCGGCGGGGGTGTCCACGGGGAGCGCGCTCCACCTGCCGCAACAGCCGGTCCCGTTCCCGGACTCCTCGACACCGCTCGCGGTCGACATCACACCGTTCGATCCGAACCAGTGGATGTCCGTACGGGCGTACGACGTGGGACTGTGCTCGGCGCCGCCCATCCCCGAGCTGCTGGCCGATCTCGTCTGGGAGAACCTGGCGACGACGCTGACACAGGGGTTGGACGTCACGTTCGCCACGTCACTCGCCGCCCGGCGCGTCGAGCCGGCCGGATTCACCCCCGTTCTCCGGACGAACGACACGTACGACCCACAAGGTGATCGGTTGCGGTTTCGGGTCACGTACTTCGCACCCAACGTCGGCGGGAGACAGGGATGTGACGACGTGACCCTACGCATCGCGGCAGAGCTTGGCTGGAAGCGCGAGCCGGCCGTCATCTCCTACCCCCCGCAGTGCCTGCATCCTTCCGACCCGGGCCACGTGTTCGCGACCCAGGACGGCACGACCTGGGACTTCGTGGGGGTCGTTCACTCGGTCCAGGTCCGGGCTAGCTCGTCTGGATGCGTGGTGTTGGGGGACATCGAGGAGGGGCTCGAGGACGAGCTTCGCGCAGGGCTTCCGCACGCGTTCGGCCAGGGCATCCTGGACGCGCTGCTCGTGGATCCGGAGCTGTTCGGCGTGCCGCTGGAGGACATCCGGCCCTGCACGTGTGATACCCAGTGCAGCTCTCTCTCCCCCGAAGGACCCCTCCCGTACGGCGTCGCGGGCCGCCGCCACCGGTGCAAGCTGACTCGCCTCGGCCCCGAGCCGTGCGGCGAGTGCTGGGTCCAGCTCGATCCCGACCGGCTCCACGCTCGACCCGAAGGGCTCGAGGTGGTGGTCGCCGAGGATGAGGACGACCCGCAGGCTGCAGCTCTGCTGTCTTCCGACCCGGGGAGGTTGCTGTTGTGCAATCCCGGGCGGGCGGCAGTCCGCTCTGACCGCCCACCTGAGCGCCTGCCTCTTCCGGGTGAGATCACCATCCCGCTGCTGCCGTTGCCGGAGCCCGAGCCGTTCTGCCGGCGCGAAGACGGATGATGCGGTACGCGGCGGCGTGCGTGGCGCTCCTGTCCGCGTGCGGGAGCTGCGCCGAGAGCCACGGCCGCGACGACGCTGGGGGACCGTGGGACGCCGCAACTCCCGACGCGCCGCCGCTCGACTCACCGGACATGCGCCACGACGCCGGCGCACCGCTCCCCGACGGAGACCTGCCCGACGGGACCGACTGCTCGGAGGTCGCCGGAGTCCGCCGGTGCGGGCTCGAACAGTGCCCGTATCTGTGCCCCGGCTCGCCGCCGGTTCGCTGTTCCAACTACGTGCCCCTGTGCCTCCCACGAACCGGAGGCGGTTGCACGTACGAAGTCGGAGAGCCGACCGATCCGCCCGAGCATTGCTCCTCCGGCGGACCGTGCGTGCTCCCCGGAGAGGGACCGCCCGAGAGCGGGCAGGCCGGCGCCTGCCTGCCAATCGAGTACCTGGACCTGTGCCTCACCGACTGGCGTGAGGTGGACCTGCCGCCGTTCCACTGCATGTGGACCGACATGACGATGGTCCGGAGGGCTCCACCCGCAGCCACCTGCCCGCCGGCGCCCGATCCGCGCGCTCCCTTCTGCGCCGGTGCGTGCAGCGAGGTCGAGTGTCCGGCCCCGAGCACGGGCCTGTGTCTCGGCCTCGGCGACAGCCGGGGATTCGGCGTGTGCGCGCGGTCCGGGGTTCCGTGCTTCGAGGACATGTCGCCCTTCTTCCGGCACTACCTCGAGGAGTGCGCGCGCGACTACGACGCTCCGTGCGCGTGCATGGTGCTCCACCCCCAACCACCAGAGGCGCCGTTCCCTCGCGGGAACATCGTCCTCGCGGACGCGTGCCTCGCCTACGAGCGCGCCTACCCGGAAGGCGTGGAGTGCCGCGACGCCGACTGGGTCCGCCTGCTTCCGTGAGAGGTCCCGATGAAGCTGTCGACAGTCGTCTTCTCCATCGCCGTCGCGCTCAGCGGCGGCGCCCGGGCGGCCGCGCAGGGTCCGGCCGGCGGCGCGGACGCCCCGGGAGAGGAGCCGCCGAGCCCGAACGTCATCTTCACGGAAGTCGGCGGGCCCGGCGTCTTCGGCAGCGTCGGGTACGAGCGCCTCGTCGCCCCTTGGCTCTCGCTCCGCGGCGGCGTCGGCGGGTTCGTCGTGAGCTTCTCGTTCTTCGGTCGTGAGAGCACGTCCGCGTACGTGACCTTCCCGCTGACGGTGAGCGCGCTGATCGGTCTCGGCGCCCCCGAAGTGGCTGCCGAGGTCGGCGTGAGCGCGGTGCCCGTCGTGCCGGCGAACCTGCTCGGCGCCGGATCGATCGGCATCCGCTACCGGCAAGCGGGCGACGGCATGGTCCTGCGGGTCGGCTACACGCCACTCTTCGTGATCGCGTCCGAGGGCGGCCAGGGGTTCGCCGGCCACTGGGGGGGCGTCCTGCTCGGCAAGAGCTTCCGCTGACCGCGCCGTGCCCTGAGAAAGCTCACGTGTTTCGCGGGGTTGGGCTGTGAGGGGGCACACGGCGCGGCTGTAATTGCGCGAGATCAAGCCCTAGGGTCTTTCCATGGCCCTGAGCGATTCGATCCCGAACAACGTCGACCTGGGGGAGGACCGCAAGCTCCTCCGCGCGCTCGAGAAGTGGCAGCCGGACTTCCTCGAGTGGTGGCTCGACATGGGGCCCGACGGCTTCCAGAAGGACGACGTCTGGCTTCGCACCGCGGTGAGCGTCGAGCCCGACGGCTGGGCCCACTACGACTACGTGAAGATGCCCGAGTACCGCTGGGGCATCTTCCTCACGCCGCGCACCGGCGAGCGCCGGATCGGGTTTGGCGATCACGCGGGCCAGGACGCGTGGAACGAGGTGCCGGGGGAGCTGCGCGGCATCCTGCGGCGCATCATCGTCACCCAGGCCGACACCGAGCCCGCGAGCGTCGAGCAGCAGCGCCAGCTCGGCAAGACGGCGCCGTCGCTCTACGACCTCCGGAACCTCTTCCAGGTGAACGTCGAGGAGGGCCGGCACCTCTGGGCCATGGTGCACCTGCTCCACCAGTACTTCGGGCGCGACGGCCGCGAAGAGGCCGAGGGGCTGCTCGAGCGGCGGAGCGGCGATCCCGACAAGCCGCGCATCCTGCAGACGTTCAACGAGAGGACCGACGACTGGCTGTCGTTCTTCTGCTTCACGATGTTCACCGACCGCGACGGCAAGTACCAGCTCGCGGCGCTCAGCGAGTCGGGCTTCGACCCGCTCGCCCGGGCCACCCAGTTCATGCTCACCGAGGAGGCCTTCCACCTCTTCACGGGGCAGACCGGCATCGACCGCGTCGTCCGGCGCGCCGCCGAGGCGACCAAGGCCGATCCGAACGAGGACGCGCGCGCTCGGGGCGCCATCGATCTGCCGACGATCCAGAAGTGGATCAACTTCTGGTTCTCGAGCGCGGTCGAGCTGTTCGGCGGAGAGATCAGCTCGAACGCGGCGGACTACTTCGCGACGGGCCTCAAGGGCCGCTACCGCGAGCAGCACAAGTACGAGGACCACCGGGCGCTCGGTGACGTGTACGCGGTGGACGTCTTCGAGGACGGCAGGCTCACGCGGCGCGAGGTCCCGCTCCGCAACGCCATGAACGAGATCCTGCGGGACGAGTACGTCGCCGACTGCGAGCGCGCCTGCCGCAAGTGGAACGACACCATCGCCTCGACCGGGCTCACCGGGTTCGAGCTCACCATCCCGCACCGGCGCTTCAACCGGAGCATGGGGATCTACGCCGGCCACGGCTTCGACCCGCAGGGAGCCCCGATCGGGCGAGACGAATTCGAGGCGCGGCGCGGCGAGTGGCTCCCGACCGAGGACGACCGGGCGTTCGTCCGCTCGCTCATGAAGCCCGTCTACGAGCCCGGCCGGTTCGCCCCGTGGATCGCCCCTCCGCAAAAGGGCGTCCAGGGCGCGCCGATCGACTACGAGTACGTGAAGCTCAACCGGGACTGATCCGCCGCCTCATTCGAGGCGCCGGACGTCGTGCCCCGCGCGGCGGAGGAGCGCGACCAGGCCGCGTTCGCCCAGCGTGTGCGCGAGGCCGACGGCCACGAAGGCGTTGCCCTGGCGGACCTGGCGGTCGAGGGTGTCGAGCCAGCGCTCGTTCCGGCCGAAGATGATCTTCTCGTAGTACGCGGGGTGGGACGCGACGGCCTCGGCCCCGAACACCGCCTCCTGCACCTGGTCCGAGTCGCCCGTGAAGTAGGCCTGCACCACGTCGGGGGCGGCGTCGCCGTCATCCGAGAGCAGCTCCTCGATGAACCCGATCCACACCGCCTCGGGGACGGCGAGCATCGCGGCGACCTGCTCGCGGGCCGTCTCGAGGAAGAGCAGCTCGCGCCCCGACTCCTTCGCGCGGAGCTGCACCTGCGAGTCGAGCATGGCGGGCCCCTCCCCGTCCGCGCCGTGTCGTGCCTCGCCCGTCTGCCAGAGCCGGCTCACGAGGAGGATCGAGTGAACGGCCCAGGGCTAGAGGCGATCGAGGGCGGACTCGGCGACGGCGACCTCGCGCCGCAGGCGCTCCCAGGTCGGCGCCGGGATCATGCGCCGGAGCGAGGCGCCCGCCGGAAGCGTCATGAGCGGCAGCATGTCCTCCGCGCCGCTCACGGTGTCCATCTCCACGATGACGACGCGGGCGCGCGCGAGCCGTTCGCCGTGTCCGCCCGGGAGCGCGTCGGTGAGCGGCACCCCGAGGTGGATGGTGCCGAGCAGGAAGGACGGCTCGCCTCCGCCGGCGGGCCGCACCTCCCAGAGCCACGGGCGGCCGGGCGCCGCCGCCGGCGCTTCGGCCGGCGCCGGCTCGGCGGCGGGCGCGGGGCTCGGGGGCGCCCGCGTGATGCCCGGCGCGGGGGCGGGCGCGGCGCCGCCGCAGCCCGAGAGGGCCAGCCACAGCAGAGCGAGCCAACGCACCATTGGATGGAGACTACCGGCGGGGCCGGCGGAAGCCCACCCGCGCGCGCTCCACCGGCTCGCGGGCGTGGCACCCCTCGAGGTGATCGTTGACGAGGCCCATGGCTTGCATGAACGCATACACGGTGGTCGGTCCGACGAAGGTGAAGCCGCGGCGCTTGAGGTCCTTGCTGAAGGCGATGGACATCGGGGTCTTCGCCATCGTCATCAGGACGGGGAGGGTGAGCCGCTTCGGCCGCTCGTCCGCGGGCGGCTCCCACTGCCAGGCGTAGGCGGCGAGGGTGCCGAATTCCTCGCGGACCTCGAGCACGCGGCGGGCGTTGTTCAGGGTGGCCTCGATCTTGGCGCGGTTGCGGACGATGCTCGCGTCGCGCATGAGCCGCTCGACGCTGCGCGCGTTCATGCGCGCGACCTTCTCCACGTCGAAGTCGTGGAAGGCCCGGCGGAAGGCGTCACGCTTGCGGAGGATGGTCAGCCAGCTCAGCCCCGACTGGAACCCCTCGAGACAGAGCTTCTCGAACAGCCGCGCGTCGTCCGCCATGGGACGTCCCCACTCGCGGTCGTGGTATTCGGCGTAGTCCGGCGGGCTGGCCCCCCACCAGCAGCGGGTCACACCGGCGTCGTCGGTCGAAAGGCCTTTCTTCACGGGCGGGAGGCTAAATGGACCGCCTCGTTTCGAAAAGATGAGGCCGGTCGATGATCTCTTGCCGGGCGGGCCCGCCCCACGTCTGCGGCTAGAAACGACAGATCCAGCCGGCCGGCGCGTCGGCGCAGGTGCCGTCCGCGCAGGACTCGCTCAGACACTCGTAGGACACCTCGCAGGAGGCGCCGAGGTCGCGGCGGGGACGACAGGTTCCCTCGGTCGAGGGGTGGCCAGGCGGTTGCTCGTCCCAGACGCAGTGGAGGTGGGTTAGGCAGTCGTAGGTGGTGTGGCAGGAGTCGCCCTCGTCCCCGAGCAGCCGGCACGTGCCCGTCCACTCGGAGCGCGTGCCGGTGACCTCGCACCGCAGGCCCGGCTGGCAGGCGAGCAGCATGGAGGCATCGCTCGGCGGGCGCTCTCCGCCGAGACCCGGGGTCCAGATGAGATCGCGCGGCGTGCAATCGCCACCCTCGGGCAGCGCGCCTCGGACCCACGGCTTCGACCAGTCGCGCTCGCGGCACGCCTCCATCGCGGCGCGCCACTCCGAGAGGAACGTCTCGGGGGAGCTGGGCGCCGTCAGGAGCCCGCGCGCGAAGGCTTCGCCGTCCGCCATCAGGTCGCACAACTCCGCGTGGATCTCGAGACAATCATCGAGGTTCTCGAACCAGCGCATCCCCTCCTCGCAGCAGGTCTGATCGCCCTCGCATTCGATGGCCGCGCCGGCGTGGCAGAGCTCCCGGAAGCGCTCCGCTTCGTCCGAAGCGGGTGAGCCCGCGTCCCCGGCCGCTTCCCCGTCGCGGGTCCCATCATCCGTGATCGGTGCGGCGTCGAGGACGTCGGCGGTGTGGGCGTCCGCGGAGAGGCCGGCGTCGTCGGCGACGTGGCTCGTTCCGAAGGCGGAGCAGCTGCAGCCGCATGCGACCACGGCGAGCGGCGCGAACATCGGGAGCGGAGAGCGCATGGCACCATCATCCAAGCGGTCTCTGGTCGGGTCGACGTGAATACCGGGGGCGCGGCCCGAAAGATCGGGCTCGGGCGGGGAAACTCGGGGTGGCGGTCGCGTGGGGAGTGAAGCTGGCGCACAGGGTGTGAAGCGGCGCGCCCACCCATTCCGGCCGCGCGGCCGATTCGTCGCGAATTGCTCCACGATTCCGTGCTGGCACGCGCGGTGCTGAAGGGGGGGCCCATGCTCACCCGGTCCGCCGCCCTCGTCGTCGCGCTCACGCTGCTCGCACCGACCGCCCGCGCGCAGGAGCCGCTCGACCAGGCGCGCTTCGACGCGTCGTACGAGCGGTGGCACGGCGGGCGGCGCGAGGCCGACTGCTGGCGCGCGCTCGGGTGGGACCTGACGCTCGTCGCGATCGGCACCGCCTGGTACTGGTCCGAGAAGGACCTGAACTCGCTCGACTGGGACTACCCGACGCCGTGGCAGCGCATCAACGGCGAGGCCGTCCGGTTCGACGACAACCGCTTCTTCACGAACACGCTCGGCCACCCGATCGCGAGGCTCGGGTACTACGCGCTGGCGCGCGTGAACGGGCTCGAGCCGTGGGAGGCGGTGCTCGCGGCGTTCCTGTCGTCGGCGCTGTGGGAGTGGGGGCTCGAGTGGCGCGAGCAGGTGAGCGTGAACGACCAGGTGTTCACGCCGGTCGGCGGCATCGCGCTCGGCGAGGTGGCGTTCCAGCTCGGCGAGTACCTGAACAGCGCGCCCGGGGGCGGCGGGTGGGCGCAGCGGGTCGCCGGAGCGACGCTCGGCTTCCCGCGGTGGCTGCACGACCGCTTCGACGGCGCGCGCGCGCCCGAGGACCAGCCGGCGGACGACCTCGGGTTCAGCTCCGCCTTCTCGCACCGGTTCCGGCTCGTCTACGAGCAGCACCAGCTCGACAACGACGCGGGCACCGAGGACACGTACCACGGCGCGCTCGCCGAGGCCGAGCTCGTGAGCATGCCGGGCCACATGAAGGCGGGGAGCTTCGAGACCGGCTTCTCGCACGGCAACTTCAGCGAGCTGTCGCTGCGGGTCGGCTCGGCGGGGCGCGGCGTCGACGACTTCGACCTGCGCGCCCGTGCGACCCTCGCGGGCTGGTACGGGCAGAGCGTCCGCGAGGACGCGCGCGGCGCGCTGCACGGCCAGGGCACGATGGTGGGCGTCGCCACCGCGTTCCGGCACACCGACCAGCACCTGCTCGACCGCACCGATCAGATCGCGGTCGCGCACGTGGTCGGGCCGACCGCCGACGTGCGGCTCCTGACCGGCGACCTGTCGGTGCGCTTCGGCGCGGACGTGTACGGCGACTTCGCCGCGGTCCGCTCGCTCGCCTTCGCGGACTGGCACCGGGAGAACGGCGCGCAGGGGATAAAGAGCGTCCTCTACAAGCGCGGCTACTACTACGGCTACGGGTACTCGGCGCGCCTGCGCGCGGAGCTCGCCTTCCGCGGCGTCGAGATGGGGGGGAGCTTGCGGTGGGGCGCGTGGCGCAGCATCGAGGGCCTCGACCGCGAGCAGGAGAGCGTGACGCGCGACGTGCCGATGGCCGACCGCCAGCTCGAGTACGAGGCGTGGCTCGGCTACACGCTGCCGAGCACCCCCTTCCACGTGCGCCTCGGCGCCGCCGGCGAAGAGCGCGCGGGCGACATGGAGGAGCACACCGAGTCGCGCTGGACGCAGCGGGTGACGGGAGCCGCGGGGCTCTCGTTCTGAGGGCCGGCGCCGGCGCCGGCAGGGCCGGCCGGTTCGTGGTCGGTCTTGGCGAATACCTCTTCTTTCATTCGACCATGGGCGACGGACCTGAATGTAGGAATCCGGCAACGACCTCGTCTTGCTCCGACAGGAACAAGACGAGGTGCGTCCCTTGGCATGCAAACGTCACGAGGTATACGTGACCCGGCCACTCGCGGAGATCCTCGATTGCACTTGCCAACGTCGGGTCGCTCGGCGCACCGACGTCTCTCAGAAGGGCCAGCCTGTCCTCGTAGATCCGTCGGAATTGCTCAGCTGGAAGGAGATTCCCAGTCTGTCTGAAGTCCGAAACCGGCTTGTCGGCGCACGCTCGTAGACAATCGAGCACCCGAACGACTCCCGCACCGATCGGCGGCGCGCCGAGGACATCCATGACATTGCGTTCTTCGATCATCAGCTACCTCGCTTGGCGGGGACGCCGCGAGACCTGCAGGACGCTCTGATCCGCCAGCTCCGCGGCCGGTTCGGTCCGCCGTGGCCCGCGCCGAGGACGTGAACCCCTCGACCTGGGTTGCTCGTGCTTTGATCTCCTTCGCTTGACTGTATTGCAGAATGACATACGTTTGGCTCGTGACCAAGCGCATCGCGAAGAAGAAGCCCAACCCGTCGCTCATCGTCCGTCTCGACGAGGAGAGCAAGACGTACATCACTCGCGCGGCGGAGATCCGGCGGATCAGCATCAGCGACTACGTGCGCACCGTGACGGTTGCGCAGGCCCGACGGGAGGTGGAGTTGGCGCGCGAGCATACGATCGCGCTCAGCCGGGATGAGCAGCTCGCGTTCTGGAAGGCCCTGCAGTCGCCCCCCCGCTTGACGCCGGCTCAGGAGCGGCTCGGCGCCGTGATGCGCGGCGAGAAGTGACCGGCGTCCGGTTCCCGAGGGGTCATCGCCTCGAGCCGCTCTCCAAGGAGCATCCACGCCGTGCCTTCACGAGCGGTGAGCCGAAGGTGGACGCGTGGCTTCGGACGAAGGCGCTGCAGAACCAGGCCAAGCACCTGTCGGTGACGAAGGTCCTCCTGGATCCCGAGGGGGCGATCGCGGGGTTCTACACGTTGGCAACCGGCCAGGTCGATTTCGGTGAGCTGCCCACCGAGGTCGTGCGGAAGCTGCCCAGGCGCGCGCTCCCCGTCGCGATCCTGGCGTGGTTGGGTGTGGCCAAAGCCCACCAGGGATCGGGTCTGGGCACCCTCCTCGTTGCCCAGGCCCTGCGCGATTGCTTCGCAGCCGGGAGCACCTTCGCGTTCGTGGCGGTCATCTTGGACTGCGTGAGCCACGCTGCCAAGACGTTCTACCAGCAATGGGATTTCGCCGAGCTGCCCGGCCACCCGTATCGGCTGTTCCTGAGCGCAGCCCACCTGCGCGCGATGATGGAGGCCGATCACAGTCCTTAGCGCCCGGCACTCCTAGAACCCGGGGCTGAGGGCCGTGCTCGCGCGTGCAGCGGTCTCACTCGAAGTAGAGAGCGGCGCTGCTCGAGGCGCGAGCGAGGTCAACTACTGTCCTCGGGCCGGGCAAGAAGTACACTCTTCGAGTGTTCGTGTGGGCTCGAAGAACCGCCGGAGCTCCCCTACGCCTTCGGATGGCGTGGCGACGACCGACGGTGTCGATGCTGCTCGGTTGCTGCCTGCTCCTCGCGTGCGCCAGTGAGGAGAGCGAGCTGCGCGAGGAGGCGCGCGCCTTCGTCGAGGCGAACAACTCCTGCGAGCGGAGCGGCGATTGCCAGAACGTGCATACCGAGTGCTTCCCCCGCGCCGTCCATGAGGGGTGCTGCACCGTGTACCTCCGGTACGACTACGATCGGGAGTGGTTCGAGGATCTGGAGGCGCGGATCGCCGAGGCAGGCGCTGGACCCAATGACGGGAGCTGTGGCGGCTGCTGCTTGGCGTTTCCCCCCGTCCCGGCTTGCGTCGATGGGAAATGCACGGCGCGCATGGAGTAGCTGACATCCTCGACACGCTCCATCGAGCGCGCCGTCACCGTCGCCCGCGCCGAGGACGAAGGAGTCGACGCGGTGGATCGACACCGGGCATGCGATCCGGCTCATGGCCGACACGATCCTCGAACGGTGATTCTCACGTTTGATGCGCCACGATCCGTCCATTTTTCTCTTGACTGACGTTACGGCTGTGATAGGCCGGTTTGTAATGTCGTCAGGGAGGGAGGCATCCGCGCGCATTCGCGCCGAGGACGAGCTGCTGTTCCAGCTCGCGCGCGGCCTGGGCCGGGCCCGGCTCGCCCTCGGCGAGGCCGCCGCCAAGTTCGCCGACCTCG
>JBDIVX010000058.1:0-42688 GCA_039794305.1 Candidatus Neutrinellum sp. | reverse complement strand
GTCATCATGGCTACTCCAGGATGATCGAGCACTGCATCGTCGCCGGATCGCAGTAAGCCGAGCAGCACTCGGCGCTGTCGGTGCAGTCGGCGCCGAGCGGCAGGCAGTCCACCTCCGGCGGGCCGCAGGTGAAGTCGGAGCGACAGTTGCCCCCGCAGCAGTCGGCCGATCGCGTGCAGGGGCCGCCCTCCGGAATGCACGACTCGCTGCAGGTGAGCACGCCGTCACCGTCGGCGTCGGTGCAGACGCCGCTGCAGCACTCGTCGGGCGTGGCGCAGGTCGCGCCGTCCTCGAGGCACTCGTCGCGAGCCTCCTCGCTCAGGCAGCGGCTCACGCCGGCCACCGCCGGACGGCACAGCTCCATCCCGTCCGGGTTGCCGGGACAGCACTCGTTGGTGCCCGTCGGATCGCCCCCGACGGCGCAGATCTCTCCCGCCGGCGCGCAGCCGCCCGGGTTGCCGCAGCGGCCGAGCCCGTCGGAGCCGGAGATCGGCTCGCAGACCCCCTCGGCGACGGCGCTGTTGCAGCAGTCCCCGTCCGAGTGGCAGAGCTCGCCGAAGGGCCGGCAGCCGCCCAGGAACTGGCAGGAGAGGAACCCGGTGCCGTCGTCGGCGCAGGCCCGCGAGCAGCACTCGCCGTTGTTCTCGCAGGCCTCGCCGACCGGGTCGCACTCGCTCAGGACGGCACACCGGCCGTCGTTGCACTGGCCGTTGCAGCAGTCGCCGCCGTCGGTGCAGATCTCGCCCTCGCTGCGGCAGCGGCCGCCCGTGAGGCAACGCCCGTCGCCGCAGCGGTTCGAGCAGCAGTCGCCGTTCGAGGCGCACGCCTCACCGAAGGGCCGGCACTCGCCCGCGAGCTCGCACGCTCCCGCTTCGCAGCGGTCGGAGCAGCAGTCGGAGTCGTCGGTACACTCCGCCTCGGCGACGGCGCACGCCGTGTCGACGCACGCGCCGCCCTCGCACCCGAGCGAGCAGCAGTCGGCCGCGACCGAGCAGTCGCCCCCGACGGGCTCGCACACGGCCTCGGACACGCACTGGAGGCCGCTCGGCGTCATCTCGCACGCGCCGGTGCAGCACTGCGCGCCGGTCGTACAGGGCGCGCCGACCGGATCGCAGACGCCGCCTCCGTCCGTGGGTGTCACCACCCGCCCGTCCGGAAGGACGACCGTGGCGTCCATGTCGCCGCCCGCTGCGTCCATGCCCGAGCCGCCGTCGGTGCCACCACCGTCGGCGTCCGTTCCGTCTCCACCATCGCCGCCGCAGCCGTAGGCCGCGGTCGCAGCGAGGGCGAGGGCGAGAAGCCAGTGCGAGGATCGGTTCACGGTGCGTTCTCCTGTGTTCGTTCGAGACGGGCGAGCAGATCCCGCGCGTCGGTGGCGTTCGGACCGTTCGGGTGGCGCTCGAGGTAGCGCCCGAGAAGCTGCCGCGCTTCGGCGGTCCGGCCCCGCTCGACCTCGAGCCGGGCCCACGCGTAGAGCGCGTTGGCGGCCCACGGACCGCCGCCGCGCGAGACGCGCCGGTACAGCCGGGTCGCCTGCGCCGGGTCGGCGGCCTCGAGCGACTGGGCGCGCTCGAAGAGCGAAGCGGCGTCGGGTGGCGGCGGACCGGGGCGGTGCCGGTCGCCGGCCGGAGGCGAGTCGACGCTCGCGGGCGGCTCGGCCTCGGTCGTCCGAGGCGCCGCGGTCGGCCCGGCCGGCCGCCGCTCGGCCGCGGGCCAGCGCTCGCCAGCCCGGACCCGGGTCGAATCGCCCCCACGAGTGACCTGCACGACGCCCGCGTCGACCTCCACCGCGACGTCGTCCCCCTCGCGGGCCACCGAGAAGCGCGTCCCGACCACCTCGACCCGCGCGCCTCCGGCCTGGACCACGAAGGGCGGGCGGCCCTGTCGGGGAGGGACCGCGAAGTCGGCGCTGCCGCGCTCGAGGGAGACGACCCAGCCGCGGTCCGCGCCGCCCACGATGACGAGCGCCGTCCGCGGCGCCACGTCCATCGAGACGTCGCCCACGGTCGTGTGCGTGGCGTCGTCGGTGGTGACGACGCGCGAGGTGTACATGCCGTCCACCGGCGGCTCCGCAAAGGGGCGGACGAGCAGCGCCAGCACGGCGGCGGCCGCCACGGCCGCACCGAGCGCGGCGACGATCCACGCGCGCCGCGCCGGCCGGCGAGCCGGTGGAGCGGAGGACCGACCCTCGCGCGCGTCGAGCTCGGCGAACACCGCCTGCTCGACCCGGTCCCAGCGCGGTTCGGACATGGGCTCGACCGGCAGCTCCTCCCGAAGGCTCATGCCACGCCTCCGTCCTCGAGGAACCCGAGCAGCCACGGATCCCGCCGGGCGCGCTCCTCGACCATCCGCCGTGCCCTCGAGACGCGGTTCTTCGCGGCGACCAGGCTCACGCGAGTGACGCGCGCCACCTCCGCCATGGGCCGCCCGTCGATGACGTGCAGCGCGTAGGCGATCCGGTACTTCGGGTCGAGCCGGTCGAGGATCGCGTACAGCCTTCGCGCCGCCTCGCGGGCGTGCGCGCGGCGGTCGGCGCCGGGCTCGTCGGCCGGGACGGCTGCGACGACCTCGAGGTGCACGGGGCGCCGGTGGCGCTCGGAGAGGTGCCGGTAAGCGACACGCGCGGCGACCGTGTCCACCCAGGTCGCGAGGCTCGACTCGCCACGGAACGAGCCGATGCACCGGAAGACCTCGAGGAAGGCGTCCTGCGCGAGATCCTCCATGTGCCGGTTCGATCCCATGATCCGATACAGGGTCCGGTGGACCCGGTCGCGCTGCTCCCGGAAGAGCGACCGCTGCGCCTCCCGGTCCCCCGAGGCGCACCGCTCCGCCAGCCCGCGCTCCCGGTCGCGCTGCTCCGCCGACGCCGCGGTGCCTCCCCGGCCCATTCACCTCCATGGTGCGGAGGAGCGGCGCAGAGGTCGCGAGAGAATCGCAACCCACCGACATTCCTCGCCTTTCAGATGAGGTTCGTGGAGCAGAGGGACGACTCGGGATCGCAGTAGCCGGAGCAGCACTCGGCGGCGCTCCCGCACCCGGCCCCGAAGGGAGCGCACTCGACCTCCGGGGGCGCGCAGGCGCCGTCGAGGCCGCAGCTGCCGGAGCAGCAGTCCGCCGGGCGCGTGCAGGGACCACCGTCCGGGACGCACGCTTCGCTGCACGACAGCGCACCGTCGCCGTCGGCGTCCACGCACCGGCCGCTGCAGCACTCTGCCGGCGTCGCGCACCCGGTGCCCGGGCCGAGGCACCCTTCCCGCGCGCCCTCGCCCTGGCACCGGCTGACTCCGCCCAGAGCAAGGCGGCACAGCTCCATGCCCTCCGGGTTGCCGGGGCAGCACTCGTTGGTGCCCGCGGGATCACCCACGACCGCGCAGATCTCGCCCGCCGGCGCGCACCCGCCGGGGTTGCCGCACCGGCCGACGCCTCCGGAGCCCGCGAGGGGCTCGCACGCGCCGGCCGCGATCGCCCCGTTGCAGCAGTCGGCGTCGGTGGCGCAAAGCTCGCCGGAGGGCCGGCAGCCGCCGAGGAGCTGGCACGACGTGAAGCCCGTGCCATCGTCGGCGCAGACGCGCGAGCAGCACTCGCCGCTGTGCGTGCACGCCTCGCCTGCCGGATCGCACTCGCTCAGGACGAGGCAGCGCCCCGCCTGGCACTGGCCGTTGCAGCAGTCGCCGCCGGCGGTGCAGACCTCGCCCTCGCTCCTGCACGCCCCACCGGCGAGGCAGCGCCCGTCGCGACCGCAGCGGAGCGAGCAGCAGTCCGCCCCCGAGGAGCACGACTCGCCCCACGGTCGACACTCGCCGGCGAGCACGCAGGCGCCGGCCTCGCACCGGTTGGAGCAGCACTGATCGTCCGACGTGCAGGGCTGCTCGGCCACGGCACAGCTCGACTCGGTGCAGGCCCCGTCTCGGCAGCCGAGCGAGCAGCACTCGGCCGCCACCGCGCAGGAGGCGCCCACCGGAGCGCAGCGCGCCGGCGCTCCGGCGTCGCGCTGCGCCGCCCCGCCCGCGAGCTCCACGTCTTCGGTGCAGCCGCAGGCCGGACAGAGCGCGAGCGCGAAGAGGAGGAGCGGCCGTCGCATTCAGAAGGCTCCCGCCTCGACGTAGACCGCCGCGTCGAGCGCCACCGGGGCGAGTGAGAGCACCTCGTTGCCGCGCACGAGGTAGCGCTGCGTGCGTCCGAGCAACGAGATCCCTCCGCGCAGGCCGATCACCAGGCCGGCCGCGGCGCGCCAGTCGAGGCCGAGCGCGGCACGCGCGGTAGGGTTGATGCGCCACACCTCCACGGGCACCGCCGCTTCGAGCACGGCCCCGTCGAGGAGCGAGAGCTGCGCGCCCACCCCGAGCTCGGCGCGCGCGAGCGTCGGGCCGACCAGGGACGCGCGGACGATGGCCGACAGCGTCGCCTCGTTGTCGAGGAGCCGACCCTCGAAGCGGCGATCGGCGATCGAGACTCCGGGCCCGCTCGCGACGTCGACCGCGACGCCGAAGAGCTCACCCGCGCCCGGCCACCAGACGAGGCCGAGCCCGAGCCTCGGCTCGATCTCGGCGGGGCGCGTCCGACGGGCGCGGCCCGCGCTCGCCGCTCGGAGCGCGAGCACGGGTCCGTCAGCCTCGCGCGGCGCGTCGGCGGCCGGCGTCGCCCCGGGCGCGGAGGATGATGGCTCGGGCTCCCCGGGGGGCTCTGGCGCGGACCACCGCTCCCGAGGGGGCGCCACGCTGCTGTGCCGGAGGAGGGTCTTGACGCTCAGGGCGACGGCCGCGGCGGTCGGCTCGTCGAACGGCGGGCCCCCGGCGAGGCGGCGGGCCACCACGCGCGCGTCCCGCGCCTCGTACATCCAGAGCGCGTGGCCTCCCTCCGAGGCCGAGACCCACACGACGGCGTCGGCCCCGTGCGCGCGGGCGACGCGCGCGGCTGCCTCGCCCGAGTCCGGCATCACGGCCCCGGGCGAAGGGGCCGGGACCGCGACCACGTCGACACCCCACGGCGAGAGGCCGGCCCGGACGGCGACCTCGAGCGCCTCGCCGGGCTCCACGACGGCGATCCGCCCCTCCTGCGCGAGCGCCTGACCGGCGGTCGCGACCACGACGAGCACGGCGCCACACACTGCGTCCGCACGAGCCAAGGACCCGAGCGTACCGTCCGTCCCCCGCCATCCGGAAACACGAAGAGCCGGGAACCTCCCTGGGTTACCGGCCCTTCCGATGGTCGGGGCGACTGGATTCGAACCAGCGACCCCCAGACCCCCAGTCTGGTGCGCTACCAAACTGCGCTACGCCCCGGTTCCATCTCCCGCCGAAGCGGGTAGCGGAAGATACATGCTCTCCTCCCCACCGCAAGCGCCGAGTTGCATTGGGACCTGTCCCCAATGCAAGTCGAGTTGCATTGGGGACAGGTCCCAATGCAACTAGCGGGTCAGCTTGGGGACGGTTCGGGTGACGGAGTGGCTGGCGGGGGCCGGGGCTCTTGCGGCGGGCGTCACGCGGTCGACCCGGACGGCCTGGGGGGTCGTGGGCTCGGCCACCGAGAGGCGGTCGAGCTGCTCGAGGAGGGCCACCAGGGACTGGCGCAGGCCGAGGAGCTCGGCGCGCAGGGCGACCTCGCGGGCCGAGCCGGGGTCGGGGTCGCTCCCGGTGCGGTGGCGGTCGAGCTGCTTGAGCTTCTTGCGCGCCCCCGGGATCGTGAAGCCCTCGTCGTGGAGGAGCCGGCGGATGAGCATCGCCAGCTCCACGTCGCGGCGGCTGTACACGCGGTGCGAGCCGCGGGTCTTCATGGGCCGGAGCGCCACGAACTCGCTCTCCCAATAGCGCAGGACGTGGGGCTTGACGCCGACCAGGTCGGCGACCTCGCCGATCTTGAAAAAGAGCTTGTCTGGCAGTGGCTTGTCGCCCACGGCTGACCTCTGCTTCCCTCGAGGATCAGCCCGGCGAGTCGTCACTCTGGGCCGCCGCGGCGACGCCACCCTGCGCGGCGAGCTCGGCCTTCTTCTCTTCCTTGTCCGGGTTCAGGACGCCCTTGAGCACCTGGCTCGGCTTGAACGTCAGCACCTTCCTCGCGCTGATGGGGATCGGCGCCCCGGTCTGCGGGTTGCGCCCGACGCGCTCCTTCTTCGAACGCACGACGAAGTTGCCGAACCCGGAGATCTTGATCTTTTCCCCGTCGGCCAAGACTTCCTTCATCGTGTCGAACACCGCCTCCACGATCTCGGCCGCCTCCTTCTTGGAGAAGCCGCCGACCCTCTCGTAGACGGCGTCGATGATTTCGGCTTTGGTCATCGAGCTACCCTCCGCCCCGGGTTCACGGACGGGAATGCAATCACGATCCGGATATAATCTCAAGGGGTTGTAGCTCCTTCGTGCCCGTGGTCTACCCGCAGCCTAGCGCAAGTTGGCCCCAAAGCGCTCGCGTGCCGCGCGGGCCAGCTTCTGGTGGACCCCGTCGACTCGCTTGTCGGTCAGAGTCGCCCCGGGATCCCGATAGACGACCCGGAACGCCAGGCTGCGGTGCCCCGACGGTACCTGCTCGCCCCGGTAGAGGTCGAACAGGACCACGTCCTCGACGAGGCCGCCCCCCTCCTCGCGGAGCGCACGGGCGATCTCGGCGGCGGCGATCCGCTCCTCGACCACCATGGCGATGTCCCGAACGACCGCCGGGAATCGGGGCAGCGGCCTCGCCTGCGGCGGGCCGACCCGCTCGGCCGCTTCGAGCAGCCGATCGAGCGACAGCTCCGCGAAGACCCCGCGGTGGCCGAGCCCGAGGTCGTCGGCGACGTCGGGGTGGATCTCCCCGAGCACGCCGACGCGCACGCCGGCCACGTGGACGGCGGCGCGCCGAGCAGGGTGGAGGAAGGGCGCGTCGTCCTCGAGCTTCGCGTCGTGGCGCATGTCCGGCAGGACGCCGGTGAGCGGGCGCACGATCGCCTCGACGATGCCCTTGCCCTCGTAGAAGTCGGCGGGGCCGGCGTCGCCGACCCACTCCCGGCGCGGTCCGCTCACGAGGAGCGCGAGCCGGCGCTGCTCTTCGGGCAGCGTCTCCTCGGTCGGGTGGAACACGTGCCCGACCTCGAACAGCCCTACCCGGTCGACCTGCCGCCGCTGCGAGCGAACGACCGCACGCGCGAGCCCCGGCAGGAGCGAGGTTCGCATCACCTCTCGCTCCTCGCTGAGCGGGTTCTGGAGGAGCACCGCGTCGGTGGGCACGCGCGCCGCCACGAGCTCGCGCCGCGAGAGGAAGGAGTAGTTGATCGCCTCGTGCAGGCCCGCGGCGGCCGCGTGCTCGCGGACCTCGCGGACGAACCGGACGGCCCGGGGCGTGCCCTCGGCCGAAGGCCGCACGTGCGGGACCTCGGTCGGGATGTGGTCGTAGCCGTGGATGCGGCCAACCTCCTCGATCAGGTCCGCCTCCCGCCCGAGGTCGGGCCGGAAGGTCGGGACGGTGACCCGCCACGCACCCTCGCCGTCGGGCGCCGGCTCGCAGCCGAGCCCCCGGAGGATCTCCTCGGCGCGCTCCCTCGGGACATCGACGCCGAGGAGCTTCTTCGCGCGCGCGCGCCTGAGCGGCACCACCGCAGGGCGGATGGGTCTCGGGTGCTCGTCGATCGAGCGAGGCGCGAGGGCTCCGCCCGACAGCTCGGCGATGAGCGTCGCGGCGCGGGCCATCACCTGCGGGACACCGTTCGGATCGACGCCGCGCTCGAAGCGGTGGCTCGCGTCGGTGTGCAGGCCGAGCCGGCGGGAGGTGCGCCGGACCGATCGCGGGTCGAAGTAGGCGCACTCGAGCAGGACGTCCTCGGTGCCCGCGCCGATCTCGCTGTCCTCGCCGCCCATGACGCCGGCCACCGCCACGGGCCCCTCCGCGTCGCAGATGAGCAGGTCGTCGTCGGTGAACGTGCGCAGCACGCCGTCGAGCGTCTTCATCTGCTCGCCCCCGTGCGCCCGCCGGACGACGATGCGGCTCCCGCGCACCTTCGCGAGATCGAAGGCGTGGGTGGGATGGCCGTGCTCGAGCATCACCAGGTTGGTGGCGTCGACCACGTTGTGGATGGCGCGCAGGCCGAGCACGTGCAGGCGGTAGCGCAGCCAGAAGGGCGAGGGGGCGATGGTCACGCCGACCACGAGCGCGGCGCCGTACCTCGGGCACCGCTCCGGATCGGTGATCTCGACCGCTGCGGCCGGGGCGCTCGGTGCGACACGCGCCGGCTGCTCGGGTTCGGGGGGCCGGAAGGGTACGCCGTGGAGGAGCGCCACTTCGCGCGCGAGCCCCATGTGCCCGAGCCCGTCCGGGCGGTTCGGGGTGAGGCCGATCTCGAACACCCAGTCACGCAGCCCGAGCGCCTCGACCGCGGGCGTGCCGGGCTTCGCGTCGACGTCCGACCCGAGCACGACGATGCCCGACGAGCCCGCCCCGATCTCGAGCTCGGTCTCGCTGCAGAGCATGCCGCGCGAGACCACGCCCGCGAGCTCGCGCTCGCCGATCTCGAGACCGCCCGGCAGCCGGGCCCCCAGGCGCGCGAGCAGCACGCGCCCGCCCGGCTCGGGCACGTTCGGGGCGCCGCAGACGACGTCGTGCTCGGCCTCCCCGTCGAACACCCTGACGAGGGTGAGCTTGTCGCGCTCGGGGACCCTTCCCTTGCCCCTCACCTCGGCGACCACCACGCGCTCGAGCCCCACGCCGAAGTCCTCGACGGCCTCCACCTCGAGCCCGGCCCGGGTGAGCGCCTCGGCCACGTCGAGCGCAGGCGCGTCGACTCCGCTCAGCTCCGCGAGCCACTTGTAGGAAGCGCGCATCAGAGTTGCTCGAGCAAGCGGACGTCGTTCTCGTACAGCAGGCGGATGTCGTTGACGCCGTACTTCAGCATGGCGATGCGGTCGATCCCCATCCCGAAGGCGAACCCGGTCCACTTCTCGGGGTCGTAGCCGACGTGCTCGAACACGACCGGGTGGATCATCCCGCAGCCGAGGATCTCGAGCCAGCCGCTGCCCTTGCACACGCGGCACGCGGCGGTGCGCGCGGCGTCCCCCTCCCAGGGACGGCAGAAGACGCAGCTCACGTCGACCTCGCCGCCCGGCTCGACGAAGGGGAAGTAGCTCGGACGCATCCGGATCCGAACGCCCTCGCCGAACAGGCGCTGCAGGAAGCGCAAGAGCACGCCCTTGAGGTCCGCCATGCTGACGTCCTCGTCCACGAGGAAGCCCTCGATCTGGAAGAACATCGGCGAGTGCGTGACGTCGTCGTCCCGGCGGTACACCACGCCCGGAGCCACCACGGCGAGCGGCGGCTTTCGGCGGAGCATCTCGCGCACCTGGATGGTCGAGCTGTGCGTCCGGAGCACGGTCTTCACGCCCTCGGTGCGGACGAAGAAGCTGTCCTGCATGTCGGTCGCCGGGTGGTCGGGCGGGAAGCCGAGCTTGTCGAAGTTGTACTCGTAGAGGTCCACCTCCGGGCCGTCCGCCACGTCGAACCCGAGCGACGTGAAGACGTCGAGCAGGTCGTGGATGACACGCGTGATCGGGTGGAGGTTGCCCGGCAGCCGCCCGCGGCCCGGCAGCGTGACGTCGAGGGGCGGGGCGTGCAGCTCCGCTTCGCGCTCGGCGCGGGCGATGGCGCGCAGGCGCGCCTCGAAGGTCTCGAGGACCTCCTGCTTGACCGCGTTCGCGGCCTGCCCGAGCTCCCGGCGCCGGTCGCCCGGGAGCGTGGGCATGAGCTTCATCAGCGCGGTGAGCTCGCCCTGCGGGCCGGCCCAGCGGGCGTTGGCCGCGCGGAGGGCCTGCTCGTCCTTCGCCTGGTCGAAGGTCGCACGGAACTCCGCCCGGACCCGCGCGAGGCCTCCCTCGAACAGGCTGACCGGGTCGGCGTCGTTCATCGCGTGGTCCCTCGGACCGGTGGGGTCAGCCCTGGGTGGCGTCGAGGACGGCCTTGAAGCCGCCCGGGTCGCGCAGGGCGAGGTCGGCGAGGATCTTGCGGTCGAGCCCCACCCCGACCTTCTTCAGGCCGTGCATGAGCCGGCTGTAGCTCAGGCCGTGGGTGCGAGCGGCGGCGTTGATCCGGGCGATCCACAGGCGGCGGTACTCGCGCTTGCGGAGCTTGCGCCCCTTGAAGGCGTCGGTCCAGGCGCTCAGCACCTGCAAGCGCGCCGAGCGGTACTGGCGGCTGCGGGCTCCGTAGAAGCCCTTGGCGTGCTTGAGGACGCGGTTGCGACGGCGGCGGGCCTTGAAGCCTCTCTTTGCGCGCGGCATCGGGTCACCTCCCTCAGAACTTGTAGGGGATCAGCTCCCGGATGCGCTGCGCGTCCGAGGGATCCACGATGGAGTTCTTCTTCAGCTTGCGGAGCCGGTTGGCCGACTTGCCCCGCATCAGGTGACTCTTGCCCGCGCTCGCCCGGCGGATCTTGCCGCTCCCGGTCACCCGAAAGCGCTTCGCCGCCGCGCGGTTGGTTTTCATCTTGGGCATCGCTGCTCTCCTCTCTTACGCGGGGCCAGCGCGCACGCGGCCCGGCGTGGGGGAGGCGTGGTGTAGTGGGAAGCCGCCCCGCAGTCAAGGCGCCCGCGCAAACGGGCTCCCTCAGGCCTCGGCGCTCTTCTCCTCGGGGGCCCGGTCCTTCTTGGGGGCGGGCTTGCCCTCGCCGCCCGGGGCGGGGGCCTTCTGGGGCTTCTGGCGGGGGGCGACGATGGCGGTCATGGTGCGGCCCTCCATCCGGCTCGTCTGCTCGACGACGGCCACGTCCTGCACCGCGGCGACGATCGCGTCGATCTGACGCTGCGCCGTCTCGGGGTGTGTGATCTCGCGACCGCGGAAGCGGACCGTGATCTTCACCTTGTTCCCCTCCTCCAGGAAGCGGCGGACGTGCTTGGTCTTGAAGTCGATGTCGTGCTCGTCCGTCTTCGGACGGAGCTTGACCTCCTTGAGCTCGACCTTCGTCTGCCGCTTCTTCGCGTCGGCCTGCTTCTTCTTCTCCTCGTACTTGAAGCGGCCGTAGTCCATGATCTTGCAGACCGGCGGGCTCGCCTTGGGGTTCACCTCGACGAGGTCGAGGTTCTGCTCCCTGGCGATCCTTCGGGCTTCCTGCGTCTGGAGGATGCCGAGCATCCCTCCGTCGGGCCCGATGACGCGGATCTCCGGAACGCGGATACGCTCGTTGGTACGAGGCCCCGTGGGTCGGGGGCGGGAACGATCGAATCTAGGCCTGGCGATGGCTGATTACCTCCGGTTGTGGGCTGTCACCCTGGTTTGATCGAACGAACGAACAGAATATCCCTTAGTCACTCCGGAGCGAAGGGGGGACCCCTTCCGCGCGGATTCGCGCGATTACGGTGTCGAGCGGCAAGAGCCCGAGGTCTTCGTTCTGGTCGCGCGAACGAAGCGCCACCCCTCCGGCCTGCTGCTCTTTCTCCCCGATCACGCCGAGGTAAGGGATGCGCATGAGCCGGGCCGAACGGATCTTTGCACCCAACTTGTCGCTCGACAGGTCGGCGATGGCCCGGATGCCGGCGGCGCGGAGCTTCGCCAGCGCCTCGCGGGCGTAGTCGTCGAACCGCTCGCTCACGGTGAGGAGGGTGATCTGCTCGGGCGCGAGCCAGGTCGGGAAGGCGCCCCCGACGTGCTCGACCAGGAGCCCGAAGAACCGCTCGACGGAGCCCAGGATGGCGCGGTGGAGCATGACCGGCCGGTGCGGCTGGTTGTCGTCGCCGACGTAGCTGAGGTCGAACCGCTCGGGCATGTTGAAGTCGCACTGGATGGTGCCGAGCTGCCAGGGCCGGCCGATCGCGTCCTTCAAGTGGAACTCGATCTTGGGCCCGTAGAAGGCGCCCTCCCCCTCCGCGATGTCGTACGCGACGCCCTGGGACTTGACGGCCTCCTCGAGCGCGCGCTCGGCGCGCTCCCAGCTCTCGTCCGAGCCGATCCGCTTCTCGGGGCGCGTCGCGACGACCACGCGCACGTCCGCGAAGGCGAAGTCACGGTAGACCTCGAAGACCAGCTCGTTGAAGCGGACGATCTCCTCCTGCACCTGGTCCAGGGCACAGAAGATGTGCGCGTCGTCCTGCGCGAAGGTCCGGACGCGGGTGAGGCCCTGCACGACACCGCTTCGCTCGAACCGGTGCAGCCGGCCGAAGTCGGCGATGCGCCACGGGAGCTGCCGGTAGCTGCGACGGGTCATGCCGAACATCAGGGCATGGCTCGGGCAGTTCATGGGCTTGACCCCGAAGCGGATGTCGTCCCAGGCGACCTTGCCGTCCTCGACGTCCTCCTCGGTCGCCGCCATGAACATGTTCTCGGCGTACGACGGAAGGTGACCGGAGGTGAGGAAGAGCTGCCGGTCGAAGACCTGCGGCGTGATGACCTCGTCGTAGTCGTGGCGCCGGTAGAGGTCTCGGACGTAGTCGACCAGTCCGTTGTAGATCGACGCCCCCCGCGGGAGGAAGAAGGGCGAGGCCGGAGCCCAGGGGTGGAAGGCGATGAGCTCGAGCTCCTTGCCGAGCTTGCGGTGATCGCGCTTCTTGGCCTCCTCGAGCTGCTTCAGGTAGGCGCGGAGCGCCTTGTCGTTCGGGAAGGCGGTCCCGTGGATGCGCTGGAGCATCGGGTTGCGCTCGTCCCCGCGCCAGTACGCGCCGGCCACGCTGGTGAGCTGGAAGGCCTTGAGGAAGCGCGTGCTCGGGACGTGCGGCCCCTCACACAGGTCCACCCAGTCGCCGTGGCGGTAGACGCTGATGGTCTCGCCCTCTGCGAGCAGGCGCTCGAGGTGCTCGAGCTTGTACGTCTCGCCCAGCTCCGTCAGCAGCGCGCGCGCCTCGTCGCCGCTCAGCTCCTCGCGGCGGAACTCGAGGTCCTTGCCGATGATCTCCTCCATCTTGCGCTCGATGCGGCGGAGGTCGTCCTCGGTGAAGGCCCCGTCCGGGCGGTCGTAGTCGTAGTAGAAGCCGGCCTCGGTGGCCGGGCCGAAGGCGACGCGCGTCCCGGGGAAGAGCTTCTGCACGGCGTCCGCCATCACGTGCGAGGTGGAGTGGCGGATGATTCGCAGGGCCTCCGGCTGGTCGACCCGGATGGGCTCGATCTTCGTGGGCTCGGTGCGCAGGGGCGTGTGGAGGTCGACCACCTCGCCGTCCACGCGCGCCGCGACGACGTCGGGTGTCAGCTTCTGCTGCGCCTCGAGAACGTCCTTGGCCGTGAGTAGGTGAACCGGAGAATCCATCAAGGGGAATCAGTAGGCACGGGCGGGATTGAACCGCCGACCCCTACCGTGTCAAGGTAGTGCTCTCCCACTGAGCTACGTGCCTGTCCGCGTCTTCCCCTCGCCGGGGAGCTCGGAAGTCGGACGGATAGCGCCGGGCCCTCGAGGTGTCAAGCACGGGGGGACTGCCATTGGGGCCGGATCCTCCCTACAATCACGCCCCTCGAATGACTTCTCCCGTCACGTTCCGCGACATCCTCCGGGCATGGCCCATCGTGCACCGGTATCTCCCCCGGACCCCGCTCTACCGCTACTCGGCGCTGAGCGGCCGGATGGGCTTCGACGCCTTCGTCAAGCACGAGAACCACCTGCCCATCGGGGCCTTCAAGGTCCGCGGCGGGGTGAACCTCTTCGCGACCCTGACCGACACCCAGCGGCGGCGCGGCGTCATCACGGCGACCCGCGGCAACCACGGCCTCTCGATGGCCTGGGCAGGGTGCGCCTTCGGCTCGCGCTCGGTCATCTACGTGCCCAAGGGGAACAACCCCGAGAAGAACGCGCTCATGGAGTCGTACGGCGCCGAGGTCGAGGTGTTCGGCAAGGACTTCGACGAGGCGCGCATCGAGGCCGAGGCGCGCGCGCGCAACGAGTCGCTCCGCTACGTGCACGTCGCGAACGAGCCGCTCTTGATCGCGGGCGTCGGCACGCTCGCCATGGAGGTGGCCGAGGATCTCCCGGACCTCGATGCGATCATCGTCCCGGTCGGTGGCGGCAGCCTGCTGTCGGGTGTCGTCGTCGCGCTGCGCACGCTCCGTCCCGACGTGCAGATCATCGCGGTGCAGGCCGAGCGCGCGAACGCGCTCGCGCGATCGCTCGAGGCAGGCAAGCTCGTGAGCGTCGAGTCGGCGGACACGTTCGCCGACGGACTCGCGACGCGGTTCGCGTTCGAGGTGCCGTTCGAGATCGTGAAGGATCAGGTCGACCGCGTCGTGCTCGTGAGCGAGGACGAGATGCGCGACGCGGTCCGGCTCGCGCTCGAGACGACGCACAACGTCGCCGAGGGCGCGGCCGCTGCGGCGTACGCCGCCGCCTGGAAGATCCACCAGGACCTCACGGGCAAGAAGGTGGTCATCCTGCACACGGGCCACAACATCGACCGCGACACCCTCCGCTGGGCGATCGGCATGTTCGACGCCTGATCGGGCGGGGCTTTGCGCCTCGGGTGCCTCGCTGATACCACTTGGCCGCGATGGAGGGTCCGGACTCCACCGAGAAGTCCCTGGGTGGGCACCGACCGCTGCCCTCCGTGGACATGGCACTGCTCCCCGAGCAGCGCAGGGCCGTCCGCGCGCGCTGGCTGATGGTGGCCGGTGGCGCCGTGCTGCTCGTCGGCGGCGGCGTCGCGTCGTCGCTCCTGTTCGGCGACGACGCGTCGGACGGCGACCGAGGGCACGAGGCTGAGGCGCCGCCCCCGGAGCAAGAGAGCGGGGCGGAGCCGGTGGCCGTCGCGGACGAGCCGCCCGACGCCGGAGCGGCGGGCGGAGGGGTGCCGGCCGAGGAGGAGCCGAAGTCGCTCGGCGCGGCGAGCCGGGTCGAGCACGCCTTCGGGCAGGCGCGAGGGTTCCGTGACGCGCTGGTCAAGGCGGGCTTCGATCGGGAGGAGCAGCAGGAGCTCGAGGAGGCGCTCGCGGACGTGCTCGACTTCCGTCGCTGCCGGCCTCAGGACCGCATGGTCGTCGAGCGCGATTCGAACGGAGCGCTGCTCCTGTTCGAGTACCACGGCGCGAGCGCGACGAGCTTCGTGCAGGCGACGCGGGATGCGCGCGGTGCATTGCGGGGCGAGGAGGTGGAGATCCCGGTCGAGCGCGTCCGCCTGGCGCGCGGGGGGACGGTCCGCACGTCGATCGGTGACGCACTCGACGCGCTCGGGCTCGGGCGCTCCCTGGTCGGCACGTACGTCGGGGTCTGGGAGGGCAAGGTGAACTTCTCCCGGGACACCCGCACCGGCGACACGTTCAAGATCATCGTCGACGAGGAGCGAATCGACGGGGAGCTCCTCCGCTACGGGACCGTGCACGCCGTCGAGTACGTGGGCGAGAGGACGGGTGAGCTCCGCGCGTTCTGGTACGAGCCGAGGGAGTCCGAGGGCGACTTCTACGACGAGACGGGACGCTCCGTGCACGGAGGCTGGCTCCGGACACCGCTCCGCTACGACCACATCTCGTCGCAGTTCAACCCGCGGCGCCGTCATCCGATCCTGCGCCGCATCGTGCCGCACAACGGTGTCGACTACGCCGCCGGGACCGGCACGCCCGTGTGGGCGGCGGCCGAAGGCACCGTCACGTTCGCGGGCTACCGCGGAGCCAACGGAAACCTCGTGTCGATCCGACACGCCGACGGCTACGAGTCGCACTACGCTCACCCGAGCCGCATCGAACGGGGAATCGAGTCCGGGACCGCCGTCCGGCAGCGGCAGGTGATCGGATACGTCGGCTCGACGGGCCGCTCGACGGGGCCCCACCTGCACTTCGGGCTCGAGCGTCACGGGCGCTTCCTCGATCCGGTGGAGGCGATGAACGGGCCGGGGCGCATGATGCCGGCTGCGGCCTTGCCGGGGTTCCGACAGCTCGTCCGGCGCCTCCGGCGCGAGCTCGATCGGATCGACGTCGGCGCGGGCGCTCGGGTGCCTGCGCCGGCGCCGCCCGAGCCCGAGCCCGAGCCCGAAGAGCCCGAGGACCTACCGATGGATTGAGGTGCCGCGATGCACGTCGGCGTCAACTTCTGGCAGGCGCCGTGGATCGGCGCGGGTGACGCCGAGCGGCTCGGAAGAGAGCTCGACCGCCTCCACGACCGCGGCGTCCGGGTGGTGCGGATCCTGGCCGGAGCCGAGGGTCCCGACGGGGCGCCCGAGAGGGTCGCGCCGGCGATCCAGCCCGGGCCCGGCGTCTGGGACGAAGCCCTGCTCGTCGGGCTCGACGTGGCGCTGTCGGAGATCGGCCGGCGCTCCATGGGGGCGATCGTCTGTCTCACCAACTTCTGGTCGTGGTCGGGCGGGCTCGCGCAGTACCGCGCCTGGGCGAGCGGCGCGCCCGTCCCCTACCCGGGCGAGACGGGCGACCACGGACGATTCGAGCGCTTCGCCGCCGGCTTCTACGCCGACCGAGATGCCCGCGCGCTCTTCGGCGCGCACGTCGCGCGCATCGTCGACCGGACGAGCTCGGTCACGGGCCAGAGGTACGGCGACGATCCCGCGATCGCGCTCTGGGAGATCTGCAACGAGCCTCGTGGCAAGCACGACCCGGCGGGCATGCGCGAGTTCCTCGCGGAGACGGCCGAGAGCATCCGCGCGCGCGCCTCGCAGCCGATCACCACGGGCTCGGAAGGCTCGACCGCCGATCCGTCCGGCGCGGGCCTCGACTTCGCGGCCGACCACGCGCACCCGGCCATCGACGCGGCCACCTGTCACCTGTGGCCCGAGAACTGGGGGCTGTGGGATCCGGCGGCCGACGACGACGGCGCGTTCGAGGCGATGCTCGCCTGGTCGCGCGACTACCTCCGCCGGCACGCCGCGATCGCCGCCTCGCTGGACAAGCCCCTGTGGCTCGAGGAGGTCGGGCTCGCCCGCGACGGCGGCAGCCACGACCCGGGCGCGACGACCCGCCGCCGCGACCGGTTCTTCGAGGCGATGCTCGAGGAGGCGGCGCGGCTCGGGATCGCCGGAGTGCTCTTCTGGGCCTGGAGCGGCGAGGCGAAGCCACCCAGGCCCGGCGAGCCGTGGCGGCACGGCGCCCCACTCGGAGGAGATCCGCCCCACGAACCGGGCGGATGGTACGGGATGTTCGCCGAGGACGAGTCCACGCTCGCCGTGCTCGGACGCCATGCGAGCCGCGCGTGACCTGATGGGCGATCGAGGCTAGTCTCCGCCCGGCTTTTCGATGGAGCTGAACCGGCGAAACGGGCTGATCTGGGCGGCGGTGGCCTTCGGCTTCGTGGCCATCCTGCTCTTCGCACGCCTGTCCTCCTTCGGCATCTGGGACCCCTGGGAGCTGAACCCGGCCGACCAGGCCCGGCACCTGCTCGCGGGCGACCCCGTCGAGGCCACCCGTCCCGTCCTGTCGACGGCCCTCGTGGCGCTCGGCTTCGGCACCTTCGGCGTGCGGGAGTGGGCGGGCCGGTTCCCGCTCGCGGTGGCCGGCCTCGTGGTGGTGCTGCTCGCCTACCTGTTGGTCCGCCGCTTCGCGGGACGGCGCGCCGGGGTGTACGCCGCGCTCGTCACGGGCACGACGCCACTGTTCCTGTTCAACGCGCGGCAGATGCTCGGCGACGCGCCGGCCTTCGCCGCGCAGGCGCTCCTCGCCTGGGCCGCGTGCGCCGCCGTGTTCCGGCCGACGATGCGCGCGGACGCAGACGCCAGGAAGCGGTGGATCTGGACGGGCGTGTGGCTCGCGGTCGCCGCCGTCGTCGCGCTGCCGCTCACCGTGCTGTCGGCGGGAGCTCTGCTCGGCGCCCTACCCCCGCTCCTCGCCGTCGTCGTCGTCGGCGCCGCCTCCGGCCTGCCGCTCCGACCGCGCACGGACCCGCAGCGCGCCGCTTCCTTCTACGCCCTCGCGGCGCTGACGGCCGTCGTCGCGTTCCTCGTGGCCGGCGCCGTCGTGGCCGATCACGCAGAGCTCAGCCTCTGGCTCGGCGGCAAGCCGCGCGGCGGAGATCCGCCGACCTTCGAGCTGCCCCTCGAGGCGGTCTTCCACGCCTTCGTCCCGTGGAGCGCGCTCTTGCCGGTGGCCCTCGGCCGCATGCTCGTCGGGCGACAGGACGTGGCGCCCGCAGAGGGCCGGGCCGAGGCGGCGCCCGAGAACGCCGTGCGGCTCGTCCTCCTGCTCTGGGCGGTCTTCGGCTACGGCACGCTCGTCCTGTACGAGTCGCGCTACGGGCCGGGCACCTTCCTCCCCGTGGTGGCGCTCGCCGGCGCCGTGGGGATCGTCCTTCGGGACGTGGAGGAGAGCCGCGCGCCCTGGTGGGCCTCGGCCATCGTCGCGGCGCTGCTCGCGGGGCTCCTGATCCGCGACTTCGGCCTCTACCCCAGCGGGCCCATCGGCGGGCTCGGCATCGAGCCGGTCACGGTGCCGGACGTGTTCAACCCGAAGCGGGCGTGGGCCGCGCTGCTCGGCGTGTTCGCGCTCACTGCGCTGCTCGGCTTCGGATCGGTGCCCGGGTCGGGCAAGCCCGACCTGCGCGCGCCCTACCGGTTGCTCGTCGCCCAGTGGAACAAGGGGCTGTCCTACAAGCTCTGGCTGATCGCGGGCGGCGTCCTGCTCTTGCTCTTCGTGCTGCTCGGCCTCGGCACCTTCGTCACGCCCGACGCCCTCGGGCTGACGACGCTCGTGATCAAGTGGGCGCGCCGCCTGATGCTCGTGCCCGTCGCGGTGCCCGCCGCCATCGCGGCCGGGCAGCTCGCGCTCTGGGCGTTCCGCAAGCTCGGCGACAAGCGCCTGCTGCCGCTCCTCGTCGCGGGGGCGGCCGTCGGAGCCTACGCCGCGCAGGGCTACCTGCCCGCGCTGAGCTCTCACTTCTCCCCTCGCGAGGTCTACGACAGCTACAACGCGCTCGCAGAGCCCGAGGAGCCGCTCGCCGAGTACCGGGTGGGCGGGCGCGCCGCGGCCTACTACGCGCGCGGCGAGGTGCGGGACATCGAGAGCCAGGCCGAGCTCGTCGAGTTCCTCGCCGCCGACCAGCGCCGGTGGGCTGCGTTCCCGACCGACGAGCTCGCGCAGATCGATCGCGCGTTTCGCCAGCGCACGGGGCGTCATCTGTTCGTCGCCGATGCGCGCAGCGCCCGCGTCGTGCTGGCCACCAACCAGGAGATCGCCGAGCGGGACAACGAGAGCTTCGTCGCGAGGTACGTCCTCGAGGAGGCGCCGACGCCGGCGCACCCGGTCGGCGCGCGGTTCGAAGACAAGCTCGAGCTCGTCGGGTACGACCTCGAGCTGCCGCACGACGGGTACGTGGGCGCGGGGGAGAGCTTCACGATCACCTGGTACTGGCGGGCGCTGAAGCCCGTTCCGGGGTCCTGGAAGCCCTTCGTCCACGTGGACGGCCAGGGCCTGCGGCTCAACGGAGACCACGATCCGGTCGACGGCAAATACCCCATCCGGCTCTGGGACGAGGGGGACGTGGTCGTGGACGTGCAGGAGCTGACGGTTCCTGCGAACTACCGGCCCGGTCCTTACAACATCTTCATCGGGCTGTTTTCGGGCGACAACCGGCTCGAGGTGGTCGAGGGGCCCCGGGCGGAGGACGATCGCGTGCGCGCGGGCGTGTTGCGCATACGCTGAGCAGGGGCGGAGCGGAATGGGAGAGGACACGAAGGACCGGGCGGAGCGCCGGAGCCACGAACGGTTCGTGACCGAGATCCAGGTGGACTACCGCAGCGGCGAGAACTTCCTTTTCTCCTACATCCAGAACATCAGCGAGATGGGCATCTTCATCCGCTCCGACGCGCCGCTTCCGTTGGGGACGCACATCGAGCTCCGGTTCCACCCGGACGACGGGCCGCCGCTCCTCTTGTCGGGCATGGTCGTCTGGGTGAACCCGCTGCGGCCCATCGGCGAGAACCTGAACCCGGGGATGGGGGTACGCTTCGAGGATCTCACGCCGGACGCCCGCGAGCGGGTGGTCGGGCTGGTCCGCACCATCGCCTACTTGCAGGAAGAAGCGAAGAACTGAGGCAGGGCCAGTCTCGATCTGGCCTCGCGGGTGCTTATGGGGGGGAACATGGCCACGAAGAAGAAGAGGAGCGCCAAGTCGCTGGCGCAGCGGGTCGTGCGGACCGTGAGGAGCGCGGCGCGCAAGGCGGCGACGAGCGTGGCGCACAAGCGCAAGGGCCCCGCGAGGAAGAAGACACCCACCAGGAAGAAGGCGCCGACCGGCCGCGAGCCGACGCCCGAGCGCCAGCCCCCCGAGAAGAAGAAGCGGCCGACGCGCAAGGCCCCGGGCAAGAAGAAGGCGCCGGTCCGGGCGCCGGGCAAGAAGAAGGCGCCGGCCAGCAAGGCGCCGGCCAGGAGGGCGCCGGCGAAGAAGGCGCCGCGCTAGGCCGCCCAGCGGCGGGAGGGGCGTCCTCCGGTGACGAGCTCCCCGAGCGGCTCGATCTCGAAGTCGATGTCGGCGATGAGCCCGATCTCCTGGCTCACCTCGAAGGTGTTGATCCGGTCGCCGAGGTCCTCTTCCCAGGTGAGGAGGGTATCCACCCACACGTGCTCCCGCGCGAGGCGGGGGACGCGCTCGTTCGGCAGCGGCGGCGGGAGGCCCCGCAGGGCCTCGGCCAGGGCCTCTTCGTCGCCCGGGGCGAGGTCGAGCAGCTCGATGCCCATGCCCGAGCCGCGCGGGTCGTCGGTGCGGCGGCGCAGCTCCACGCGCCGGACGGCACCGAAGGCCTGGATCTCGGGGCGATCGCCCCAGCGCGGCGGCCGGAAGCAGACGACCAGCTCCTCCCCCGGCTCGAGGGGGAACGGCGCCTCGAGCCACAGCCCGTGGGGCGACAGGTCGGTCACGAGGTGGGTCACCGGCTCGTCCCACCACGAGCTGACGACGTCGCACTCGACGTGCACGGCCCGGCGCAGGGCACGCCGGGCACCGGGCAGGACCTGGACGGATTGAAGCATGGGGACATTGTAGGACAACATCCCACCTCCCCCGAAGAAAACGGTCAGAGGCGGAGGCTGGCCTCCCGGCGCAGGGCGAAGTCGGCGCCGTCGAAGCGACCGGGGGTGGCTCGGGCGTCCGTTCCGTCGAGCTCGAGCAGCCACAGGCCCTCCTTGCCGGCGTCGGTGCAGCTTCCGGCGCCGAGGAGCGGGGCGCGCATGCCCGGGACCCGGACGTGGAAGCAGTCGTGGACGTGTCCGTGCAAGACGGCGCCCCGCTCGATGCGGCGGCACACGGCCAGGAAGCGCTCGGCGTCGACGAGGCCGTGGCGGAAGTTGTCCGGGCGGCCGTTCGCGAGCCGCGGCGCGTAGTGCGTCGCCACGATCACGAAGCGGCCACCGAGGCGCCGATCGGCCAGCACGCGCTCGAGCGCCGCGAGCTGCGCGGCGGAGATGCGGCCGCTCGAACGCCACACCTGCGGGTTCGGGCGCGCGCTGTTCACGGCCACGACCGCCAGGTGATCGCCGACCAGCCGGACCAGCGGCCAGGGGCCGTCGGCGCAGTGCTCGGGCAGGTCGCTCTCGAGGAGCTCGGCGAAGTGACGCTCGAACCGGCGGTCGCGCACCGCGCCGGGCAGGTAGATGTCGTGGTTGCCCGGCAGCGTCACCAGACCGTGCGGCGCCGACTCGAAGGGCGACAGCGCCCGACGCGCGGTCGCGAGCTCCGGCTCGGTTCCGAGCGCCGTGTGGTCGCCCGTGCAGACGACGACGTCGACGCGCTCGGCGCGCATGAAGCGGGCGAGCGCGTCGAGCTTCGCCGCGCTCCCGCGGAAGCGGCGGCCGCGCCACAGGCGTAGCAGCGTCAGCCCGACGAGCTTCTTCGAGGCCAGCTCGCCGAGCGGAACGCCCGAGAGGGGCGCCTCGACGTGCACGTCGCTGAAGTGGAGGATCCGCACGGCGGGCAAGGTTGCCCGGCCGGCGTGGGGGCGCAAGCGCGCGCGCGGTGGATCGGGTAGCTTTCCGACCATGGAAGCGCACGATCTGCCGTCTGCGCCTCGCATCCGGATCCGGGGTGCCCGCGACGAGGACCTCGAGCGGCTGGTCGCGATCCACGCGGCGGCGTTCCCCGACGCGCGCAGCCGCGAAGCGCGGCGGCGCAACTTCACCGACAACGCGCGGGGCGGTCTCGGGGACCTGCTGGTCGCCGAGCGCGACGGCACGTTGGTGGGCCACGCGTTCCTGTTCCGGATGAGCACGTGGGTGGCGGGGCGGCAGGTCCCGGTCGGAGGCGTGGCGAGCGTGGGCGTCGCTCCGGAGGCGCGTGGTCGGGGCGTGGCGCGCGCGATCATGGCGGCGATCGATCGGGAGCTCCGCGACCGCGGAGCGCCGCTCTGCCTGCTCTACCCGTTCCGGCACCGGTTCTACCGCCGCCTCGGCTTCGGGCTCGTCTCCGAGGTGCGCCGGCTGCGCGTGCCGGCGGCGTCGTTCCCGCCCGGTCCGGCGGACGTGGAGGTCGTCGCGCCCTCGGGGCCCGAGGATCTGTCCGCCCTTCGGCGCTGCTACCAGCGTGTCGCCGCGCGGAGCAACGGGATGCTCGGGCGGAGCGACGCGGTGTGGCGCGCGATGCTCGCCGTCGACTGCCGCCACGTGGTGCTGGTGCCCGGTCCGGGCGGAGAAGCACGCGGATACGCGATCTGTCAGTACCTCACGTCACCCGACGCCCTGCCGCAGGAGCTGGACGTGATGGAGCTCGTGGCGGACGACGACGCGGCACGGCGGGCGCTGTACGGCTTCTTGCGCGCGCAGCGGGATCAGGTCCCCTGCGTGCGCCTGGTCGTCGACGCGCGCGATCCGCTCCTCGCCGTGCTCGACGAGCCGCGCGGCCCCTTCCCGCACGCCATCCGAGCGCTCGTCGCGGTCGCCGGCGAGGTGGGCGCGGGCGCCATGCTTCGCGTGGTGGACCCCGCGGCGGCGCTGCGGACGCGCGGGTGGCAGGCCGACGGCAAGCTCGCTCTGCGGATCCGAGACGAGCAAGCCGACGACGCCGTGCTCACGCTCGACGTGCGACGCGGCGTCCCGCAGGTGGACGCCGGCGGGCGCGCTCCCTTCCTCCGCACCGACGCCCCCACCTTCGCCCAGATCTACGCCGGCCACCTGCGTCCGACCGACGCCGTGAAGCTCGGGTTCGCGCAGGCGGACCCGGAGGCCGCACGCCGCGCCGACACCCTGTTCGACACGGGCGGCCCGTTCACGCCGATGGACGTGTTCTAGAGCACCGACGCGGGGCGGGCTCAGGCGGCGCGGTGAGGCCGCTGGCCGTAGTCTCCGGCGAGGATGCCTCGAATGGAGAGATCCTCGTCGAGCTCCGGCCAGTGGAGCCCGAACGGCGAGACCTCGATGCGCTCGAGCTGGGCGGCGGGCTTGCCCTCGAGCCGCGGATTGCCCCGAACCGGGAAGCTCACCTCGAGGCCGCTCTGCATCACGACGTGGACCTTCCCCGCCTCGTATCTGGCGCTGATGGGTCTGTCAGCCAAGGTGCTCATACCACTTCTGCATTATGAGCTCCCGGTTCTGCTCCGCCAAGTCCTGCGCCCGTCGCAACTCCTGGAGCTTCAGGCCGTACGATTCCCGGAGCTCCACCCGCTCGTGCACGTCGAACACAGCCTCACCGTCTCCCTTGCGCACGTGCACGTGGATGGGATCGTGGTCGTTGCTGTAGAAGAAGAACCGGAACCCCTCCTTGGTGAAGACGGTCGGCACGCCAGCTCCCTCCCCCTCCCGACTCCACTACGGCCAACAGGCCGTACCGCGCAGGCCTTCGCCCTCGTCGAGGCCGAGGCGGAGGTTCATGCACTGGATGGCCTGGCCGGCGGCGCCCTTGACGAGGTTGTCGACGACGGCCATGGCGACGACGCGGCCGGTGCGCGCGTCGGCCGCGTAGGACAGGTGGACGCGGTTCGAGCCGCGGACCCAGAGCGTGTCGGGGTGGGAGCCGGGGTCGAGGACGGTGACCGACGGCGAGCCGCGGTAGAGCGCGCGCGCCGCCTCGGTGCAGCGCTCCGCGGTCGTGTCCTCGGCCGCCGCGGCGTAGCAGGTCGCGAGGATGCCGCGCGTCATCGGGACGAGGTGCGGCGTGAACGTGACGCGGACCTCGCGGCCGGCGAGCCGCGAGAGCTCCTGCTCGATCTCGGGCGTGTGCCGGTGCTGGCCCGCGCTCTTGTACGCGCGGATGCCCTCGGCGGCCTCCGGCAGGTGCGTGCTCGGCTTGGGCGCGCGGCCCGCACCGGAGACGCCCGACTTCGCGTCCACGACGATCCCGTCGGGTGAGACGAGCCCGTCGCGCAGGAGCGGAGCGAGCGCGAGCACGGCGGCGGTCGGGTAGCACCCGGGGACCGCGACGAGGTCGGCGCCGCGCAGCTCCTCGCGGTAGAGCTCGGCCATCCCGTACACCGCGCTCGGCAGGAGGTCGGGGGCCCCGTGGGCGCCGTACCACTCCGTGTACACGCCGAGGTCCCGCAGGCGGAAGTCCGCCGACAGGTCCATGACGACGGCCCCCCGCTCCCGGAGCGCGGCGACGACGGGCGCGCTCGCCCCGTGCGGCAGAGCCGCGAACACGACCTTCGACGTCCGCGCCACGGCGTCGGCGTCGAACGGCTCGACGTGTCCGCCGAGCACGCCGGCGAAGCTCGGCAGGACGGAGGCCACGGGTTGCCCCGCGGCCGTGTGCCCGACGATCTTCTCGACCCGAACGCGCGGGTGGCCAAGGAGCAGACGCAGCAGCTCGGCGCCGGTGTACCCGGTCGCTCCGACCACGGACACGGGCGTGGGCTGCTCCATCGCCCTGCCGGCAATCACCGCTTCGAGTACTGGAACTTCTTGCGGGCGCCCGGCTGCCCCGGCTTCTTCCGCTCCTTCTTGCGGTCGTCGCGGGTCAGGAAGCCGGCGCGCTTGAGCGGGCCGCGGAGCTCGGTGTCCACGTTGAGGAGCGCGCGGGAGATGCCGTGCCGCACGGCCTCGGCCTGCGCCGCCACGCCGCCGCCGTGCACGTTCGCCTCGACGTCGTACTTGGCGACCTGCTCGACGACCTCGAAGGGCTGGTTGATGATCATCACCGACGTCGGGCGCGGGAAGTACTCCTGCACCTCGCGCCCGTTGACGACGACCTTGCCCTCACCCGGCTTCAGGAAGACGCGCGCGATCGCGTTCTTGCGCTTCCCCGTGCCGTAGTACCTGCCGTTGATGACTCCCTGGGGCATGTTTCCTCTTCACCCGCTCAGACGGAGAGCGGCTCCGGCTTCTGCGCCGCGTGCGGGTGCGTGGGCCCCGCGTAGACCTTGAGCTTCTTGTGGATCCGGCGGCCGAGGGGGCCCTTCGGGAGCATCCCCCAGACTGCCTTCTGGATCGCCACCTCGGGCCGCCGCTCGAGGAGCTGCCGATAGGGCGTGGCCTTGAACCCACCCGGGATGCCCGAGTGCCGCTGCCACTTCTTCTGCTCGAGCTTCTTGCCCGTGAGCCCGACCTTCTGGGCGTTGACGACGATGACGAAGTCGCCGGTGTCGACGTGGGGCGTGAAGTCGGGGCGGTGCTTGCCGCGCAGGACGCTCGCGATGCGGGACGCGACCCGTCCGAGGGGCTGCCCCTCGGCGTCGACCACGAACCACTTCCGCTCGATTTCGTTCGGCTTGGCGCTGACGGTGCGCATGTCGCAATTACCTCTCGCCCGCACGGCTCGCGGGGGCGGCTTTACTAGCCGTGGGCGGGGGCCGTGTCAAGCCGAGTCAGCGTCGCCGCCCGAGGGTTGGCGGCGCCGGGGCGCGTGGGGGAGGATGGTGAATGGGGCCCCGGGGGGCGCGTCGAACGACGTGTGAACGCACCCGAGGCGACGCCGGCAGAGGAGAAGGCGAAATGATTAGAAAAACCGCCGCAGGCACGCTGGTCCTGGCCCTGTTCGCCGTGGCGTCGGCCGCCCACGCGGATCCGCCGCGGCTCGTCTTGTCCCCGCGCTGGCTCCAGCTCCGCACCGTCGCCGAGCCCGATCCCGAGCCCGTCCAGCAGGGTCCCGGGCAGATCTCCTGCCGCATCACCGAGAACGGCGGCGGGGCGAGCGGGACGGTCATCGTCCGCCAGAACGGACGGCAGATCGCGACCGGATCGTGCGGCTCGAGCCTGCCGGTGCCGGCGGGCACCTACGAGGTGACCCTGCGCCTCGACGGCGCGCTCGACCGCCCCGAGCAGACCCGGCGGGTGACCGTCGCCTCCGGCGCCACCGAGCAGGTCACCGCGGACTTCTCCACGGCGATCCTCGAGGTGCGGGTGACCGCCGGCGGTCGCCGCGCGGCCGGCATGGCCATCATCACCCGCAACGGCCAGCGGATCGGCACGCTCGGCAGCGGCGTCGCCGGCCACGTGAGCGCCGGCACCTACGACGTCGTCGTCCGCTACCGGACTTCGGAGCGCCGCTTCGACGCGGTCACGCTCGCCCGCGGCCAGCGGCGCGCGCTGAGCGCGAGCTTCTAGCAAGAGCGGGAGGGCTCGCCCTCCCCCCGACCCGGCGCGTCGAGGGCGCGCCTCTGCTAACGTCCCCCTCCGTGTCGCAGGAGGAGGTCACGCACGGCTCGGTCCCGCCGCCCGAGCCGGCTCCGTACGAGCCGAACGCCATCCTGCGCTGGCTCTACCGGCGCTTCTTCGCGCACCTCACCGTGGACGAGCGCTGGAGCGGCGTGGTGCGGGACGCGGCCAAGCGTGGCGTCGTCGTCTACGTCATGCGCTCGCTGTCGGTCCTCGACTTCCTCTGCCTCGACTGGCTGGTCAAGAAGTTCACGCTGCCCCTCGTCCGGTTCGTCAACGATCTCGGGCTGTGGATCCTGGAGCCCTTCGGCAAGGGCGGCCGCCGGCTGCGGCTGCGCCGACAGATCCCCGAAGCGCAGGCCCTCTCCGACACGGTGCGAGAGCGGTTCAGCGCCCTGCTCTTCCTGCGCCGGCCTCCGAAGCTGGGCCAGACGCCGCGCAAGGGGCGCAATCTCGAGGTGGACCTGATCCGCACGCTCGTCGAGACGCAGCGTCAGATGGACGAGCCCATCCTGCTCGTCCCGCAGACCTTCGTCTGGACCAAGCTCCCACCCAACAAGAAGCGGTCGATCCTGGACATCGTCTTCGGCCCCACCGAGTGGCCGGGCCGGGTTCGCGTCTTCCTGCAGTTCCTGCTCAACTACCGAAACGCCCTGCTCCGGTCCGGAGAGCCGTTCGATCTGAAGCGGTTCCTCGAGGTCCACCAGGATCTCACCGACGCCGAAGCCGCCGACAAGGTCCGCTACGCCCTGCTCCGCAGGATGGAGCGCGAGCGGGAGATCGTGCTCGGCCCGGGGAAGAAGTCGCCGAGCCGCATCCGAGACGAGCTGCTCCGGAGCCCCCGCGTCCGTGGGCGCATCGAGCAACACGCGCGGGCGAACGACCTCTCCGTGCAGAAGGTCGAGAAGATGGCCCGCAAGGAGCTGCGCCAGCTCTGCGCGGCGCAGGACCCCTACTGGATCGGGGTGCTCCACCGGATCCTCGACCGGGTCTGGAACCGCATCTACGACGGGCTCGAGGTCGACCGCGAGGGCCTCGAGCGGGTCCGCGAGGCCGCGCGGCAGGGCTCGCTCGTCCTGCTCCCGAGCCACAAGAGCCACGTCGACTACCTGATCCTCAGCGACGTCTTCTACATGAACGCGATGTCGCCCCCGCTCATCGCCGCGGGCGACAACCTGAGCTTCTGGCCCCTCGGACCGCTGCTGCGCCGAGGCGGCGGCTTCTTCATCCGCCGCAGCTTCAAGGGCAAACGCCTCTACTCGGCGCTCGTCGACGCATACATGCGCAAGCTGCTCGTCGAGGGATTCAACCTCGAGTTCTTCCTCGAGGGTGGGCGCTCGCGCACCGGCAAGCTCCTGCCGCCGAAGTTCGGCCTCCTCTCCATGGTCGTGGACGCGTGCATGATGCTCCCCGGCAAACGCGTGTTCTTCGTACCCATCTCGATCGGCTACGAGCGCGTCATCGAGGAGCGGTCCTACGTCGACGAGCTCAGCGGTGCCGACAAGCAGAAGGAGAACATCGGCGGCCTGCTCAAGACGCCGAAGGTCCTGCGTTCGAAGTACGGACGCCTGTACGTCCAGTTCGGGGAGTTCCTGGAGTTCGACGACGTGCTTCGCGACGTCGCGGGCGAGGACGAGCGCGGAGCACCCCGCCGCGAGATCAAGCCGGCCGAGCGGCGCAACCTGGTGCACACGCTCGGCCACCGTGCCGTCTACGAGATCGACCGGGCGACGGTCGTCACGCCCGCCGCCCTCGTCGCGACGGTAGCCCTCGCGCACAGGCGCCGCGGGATCACCCGGAGCGAGCTGCTCGAGGGGGCGGAACGGATGGCCGCCTCCTTGCGCCGGATGGGAGCGCGTTTCGCGGGCGCCATCTTCTCCGACGGAGGCAGGGTCCGGCCCGACACGATCGAGGAGGCCGTCCACCTGTTCGTCGACGGCAAGCTGATGAGCGTGGTCGACGCCGCGGACGGCGAGGAGCCCATCTACTCGGTCCCGGAGGAGCGGCGGATCGCGCTCGACTACTACAAGAACAACGTCCTGCACTTCTTCGTGCCGAGCGCGCTCATCGCGGCGGCGCTGCGCGCCAAGGGCGGCGAGCCGGTGAGCCGTCACATGCTGCGCGAGCGCGTTCGCCAGCTCTCGCGGCTCTTCAAGTACGAGTTCATGTACCGAGCCGACGCGGACTTCGACGAGATCTTCGACGACGCGCTGTCGGACTTGCTCGAGGCGGGCGAGCTCGAGGAGATCGCCGACCGTATCCAGCCCACCGAGGGCGATCTGGGCGCGAGGCTGCTCACCTACGCGGCCATGTTGCGGACGTACTTCGAGACCTACCGCCTCGCGGCCCGCGGGCTCGAGATGCTCGCCAGAGGCGAGATGAGCCGCAAGGAGTGGCTCAAGAAGACGCTGGCGCTGGGCCAACGGATGTACCTCGCCGGCGAGCTCGAGCTGCGGGAGTCGTTGTCGAAGGCGCGCCTCGAGAGCACGATCCGAGCGCTCCGGGACCACGGGCTCGTCCGCACGGGCGACTCCGACGTGCTGTCCCTCGGCGACCAGTCCGGCGGCGTCGAGGGGCTACGGGAGCTCGAGCAGCGCCTCGCGACCTCGCTCGCGTGACGACCGCCACTCCGTACAGGCCGACCGCAGCACGCAGCCCCGGCACAGGACGGGGTCGCGCCGGCTCGGACACCGGCGCGAGATCCCGAGGTGGCACAGCGCGAAGTCGTACTTCACCGGGTCGGCGGCGTCGAAGCGGCGGAGGGACGCGGTGATCTCCTCGGCCGTGCGCCACGACGCGTCCTTGCGCCGGGTGAGGCCGAGGTTACGCGCGATGCGGTGCACGTGCGTGTCGACCGGGACGACCAGCAGCGAGGTCGGGACGTCCCAGAGGCCGAGGTCCACGCCGTCCGGCGGGCGCGCCATCCAGCGCAGCCACAGGAGCGATCGCTTGCACGCGCTGCCGGCGCGCGGATCGGGGACGAGGTGGGCGAGCCCGCGCGAGGGGTCGTTGCCACGCAGCGCGTCGGACAACCGGGCGAGCGCCTCGCGCAGCTCTCCGGTCGCGTCGAGCTCCGCACGGAACGCCGCACCGAGGGACCCCCGCTCCCGCCGGAGGCGGCCGGCGCCCGCGAGCATGACCGCCACGTCGTCTCCGCGGTAGACGCGGTGCACGAAGCCGGCGAGCCGGCGGCGGAGGACGCGCGGGGAGGCGGAGTCGACCGCGCCCGCGATGTCCGGACCGAGCCGCCCGAGCGCCCTCGCGATGCTCGCCCGGACGGCGACGACGTTTCCGAAGGCCAGTGACGCCGAGAGGAGCCCGACCAGCTCGCGGTCCTCTCGGGCGGCGGCGTGCACGAAGGAGACCGGGTCCGCGCGCCGGTGGGCCTCGGCGTCGTGGCTCGCGAGGAGCGCGTCGAGGCGCCTCTTCACACGAACCTCGCGGCGACGGAGCGGCATCTTGGGCTATAAGACGGGAGATGCGGTTCGTCGAGGCGTTCGCGGTCGTGTGGGCGGGTCTCGTCCTGGCCGTCCCCGTCGTTCGCGCGGACGCCGGCTTCTCGAAGGGCCCCTACCTGATGGACGTGCAGCCGAGCTCGGTGGCGGTGCTCTTCGAGCTCGAGGAGCCACGGGCCGCGACCGTCGTCGCCCGGAGCGCAGCGGGCGACGAGGTGCGCGCCGAGTCGCTCGCCGGCGGCTTCCACGAGGTCGTGCTCGACGGCCTCGCTCCACGCACCGCCTACGACTACAGCGTGACGCTCGACGACGGCGCCGAGGCGAGGGGCAGCTTCCAGACCGCGCCGCGCCCCGGAGAGGGTCCCGTCGAGATCCTCGTGATGGGAGACAACCGAACGGACGCGACGGCCCACGCGGCGGTCGTTCGTGCCATGGCCGAGCATCCGGCGGACTTCGTCCTCAACACGGGCGACATGGTGGCGCACGGAGACTCGCCCGAGGACTGGGCGCGCATGTTCGACGTACAGGAGCCGCTCCTGCGCTCGACTCCGCTCTTCCCCGCGCTCGGCAACCACGAGCTCTACCAGAGCGGCCGCGGCCTCGAGAGGTTCCTCCGGTACACGCGGGTGCCGCGCGAGCTCGGCGGCCGGGAGACGTACTACGGGTTCACGTACGGCCTCGTGCGCGTGCTGGTCGTCGACTCGAACCAGGACTGGGAAGAGGACGACGAGCAGCGCAGTTGGCTCGAGGAGCAGCTCGCCGCCGCCGAGGCCGCGCCCGAGGTCCGGCACGTGATCGTCGCCATGCATCACGGTCCCTACTCGAGCGGCCACCACGGCGGCAACGAGGACATGCTCGCGTCCGGGCTCCCCGAGCTCTTGCGCGAGCGGGGCGTGTCGCTCGTCCTGAGCGGCCACGACCACATGTACGAGCGGGGTTCCGTCGACGGGCTCCACTACATCGTGACCGGAGGCGGCGGCGCCCCTCTCTACCCCGTGAACGCCCGCGCTCCCGGCCAGCTCGCGTTCGAGCCCGTCTATCACTTCCTGCGCGTTTCCGTGGACGGCGACCGGGTCACCGTCACCGCCCTACGCGCGGACGGCTCGCGCATCGAGCGGTGCGGCTTCGCGCAGGGCGGCCCGTGGGAGTGCGACGGCGCGCCCGGGGACGACCTCGCCGCGGGACCGGTGCACGAGGGGTCCGATCCCACTCTCTTCTGGCTCGGGCGCCAGCTCGAAAAGGCCGGGCCCTGGGCGCTCGCGTCAGTCGTGCCGGTCCTGTTCGTCGGGCTCTGGGCCGTCCGGCGCCGCCGTACGCGCTGAGGGCCGCACCCCCGAGAGCCAGCTCTCGCGGCGGCGGCTCTGTAGCGCGGTCGGCGCTTCGGCCACCTCGAGCTCCCAGGATGTGTCGGGCTCGGCTCCCAGGGTCACCGGGATCCGCCGGAGCAGCCCGCGCCGTGCCACCAGCACCGACACCTCCTCGCCCGGCCGATGATGGGCGAGCCGGTCGGCGAGACCGTCGGGCGGGATCCGGTGGTCGCCCAGGGCGAGCAGCTCGTCGTCGACGTTGACGCCCGCCTGGTGCGCGGGCGTCCCCCGAAGCACCTCGGTGACGACCAGCCTGCCGCCGCGCGAGGTGGTCTCGACGCCGAGCCAGCCGGCCGGCTCCTCGCGCTCGGCGGCGTCCGGCTCCTCCGCCGAGAACCGCAGCCCGAACCACTCGAGCGCCGGCTCGAAGTCGAGCTCTCCGGTCCCGTCCACCGCCTCGGCGAAGAAGTCGTCGAGCGAGGTCCCCGCGACCTCGTTCGCGAGGGCGCGCAAGCCCTCCGGCCCGTAACCCCGCTCGCCGCCGTATCGCTCGAAGGCGAGCCGCATGACGTCGTCGAGGTTCCGCTCGTCGCGCGTCTCGAGCCGGATCCGCGCGTCGAGGAGCCAGCCGACCACCGCGCCCTTCCGGTAGTAGCTGATCCCGGTGTTCACGAAGTTCTCGTCCGCGCGGTAGTACTTGATCCAGGCGTCGTAGCTCGCGTCTGCCAGCGACTGGACCGCCCGGCCCGGGCTGGTCTGGACCGACTCGACGCTCTTGCTCAGGCGCTCGAGGTACTCCTCCTCGGTCATCAGCCCCGCCCGGCGCAGGAGCAGGTCGTCGTAGTAGGACGTGATCCCCTCCACGATCCACAGACCGCGCGTGTAGACCTCGTTCTCGTAGTCGAACGGGCCGAGCTCGACGGGGCGGAGCCGCTTGCCGTTCCACGTGTGGAAGAACTCGTGGCTCACGAGCCCGAGCCAGCCCAGGTAGTCCTCACGCGCCCGGGTACGGAACGGGCTCGACATCATGAGCGTGGACTCCTCGTGCTCGAGCCCACCTCCTGCGTCCGTGAGGACGTTGAGGAAGACGTATCGGTCGTACGGAACGGTTCCCCAGAAGCGCTGCTGCGCCTCGACGATCGTGCGCACGTCGCGCGCCGCACGCTCGCCGTCCCACACGCCCTGCTCGCCGAAGCTCGCGAGGCGGTGAGGCACGCCGCCTGCCTCGAAGTCGTAGAGGGCCGGCGAGCCGAGGACGACGGGCGAGTCCACGAGGTCGTCGTAGTCGTCGGCCAGGTAGTGGTGGGGGCGGCCGTCGCCGTGAGGCCTGAGCGAGGTGACGCTGTGCTCCCAGCCTGCTGCCGGCTCGAACAGCACGTCGTGCGGCCGGTCGCGGTGCCCGAGCGACGCCATGAACGTGGGCGCGCCGTTCAAGACCGCGAGGTCTCGGTCGACGAAGTCGCTCCTCACGGACATCTCACGCGCGTAGACGCGGTAGCGGACCAGGATCCGATCGGCTCCGGCCGCGCCGACGCGCCAGCGGTTCTTCCGGGTCTTGGTGACCTCGAGCGGGCGCTCGTCCGTCGTCTCGGCCTCGACCGCTTCGACGTGCTGGCTGTACTCGCGCACGAGGTAGGATCCGGGCGTCCACACGGGCATGAACAGCTCGACCTCGTCCTCACCGTCCGTCGGGACGAGGGCCGCGACCTCGAGGTAGTGCGTGTGCGGCTCCGGGAAGCGGACCGTGTACTCGACGGCCTCTCCCTCGGGCTCCCTCGGGTCGACCCGGAACGGCTCGGAGCGCTCCGGGGCCTCGGTCCCGCCCGTGCCGGCGTCCTCGGCGGCGCGGCGGCGGCAGCCGGCCGCGACCGCCGCGAGACAGGCGGTCACGATGAGGATCCTCCGCATGGGGCCGGCAGTGTGCCACGAACCCGACCGTGGTGTAGATTGTCGCCCGCATGGAGCGCGACCTGACCGGGCGCTGCGGTACCTGCGCCTTCTTCATCGAGCTCAGGGTGGACGATTCGGGCGCCGGCGAGGGCGAGTGTCGGCTCGGCTGCTGGCCGGCTCCACTGCGTGACACGGCCACCTGCGCGAACTACAAGCAGGTCGGAACCTCGTGGGAGCGAGCGCTCGAACGGAAGAAGGCCGCAGGTACACCACGCAAGTATCGAAACGACGGCCCGCCGCCTCCGGCGCGGCGCCCACTGCCTCGGGAGATCGACATCGACATGGACCAGGACGACTTCAGGGACGTTCTCAGACAGGTTCTGCGGGAGGAGCTCGGCGTCGGCGACGTCCAGTTGGGCGATCGGTGGCGGGGCGGCGAGGTGGTCCTCAAGCCGGGGCGCGAGGGGACGCAGGAGAAGAGCCTCCCGCTCGACGCCTTCTTCCACAAGATCGTCATGCTCCGCGACAAGCTCCGCGTGCTCGAGCAGAAGATCAACGGCCACAAGGGGCTCGGCGCCGACGAGAAGATCCAGCTCCAGCAGTACATCACCGCTTGCTACGGCACGCTCACCACCTTCAACGTCCTGTTCCGTGACCGCGAGGACGGGTTCAAGGGGCAGAGCGGCCGGGACTGACCATGCGGCTCGCCGCGCCCGCGCTCGCCGTCGCCGTGCTCGCCGCCGCCTGCGGCGCCAGCCAGGCGGACGGGCGCGTCGGCGTGACCGACGAAGCCCCCGAGCGCGCGCCCGTCGAGCTCGAGCTCCGCACCCCCGCGGGCGTGCCCATCTTCCTCGGCGACCTGCGCGGCAAGCCGGTGCTGCTCTTCGTGTTCGCGACCTTCGACGGAGTGTCGCAAGCATCGCTCCGGCCGCTCGGGCGCTTCGTCCGACACCACCCCGACGTGCACGTCATCGGGATCGCCATGCAGCCCGAAGCCGAGACGCTGCTCGACGCGTGGGCGCACGCCCTCGGCCCGCCCTTCACGGTCGCCTACGACCCGCGCGACCGGCTCTCGATGGGGACGAGCGACCTCGGCGCGGTCGACCGCGTGCCGACCTACGTGCTCATCGACGCCGCGGGCTACGAGGTCGACCGTCACGTCGGCTTCGCGAGCGAGCGCAAGCTCGAGCGCATGCTCCTCGACGCCGGCGCCCGCGCGCGGCCGCAGCAGGAAGCCGAGCCGCCGCCTCTGCTGGCAGAGTGATCGAGCCCGCCCGTCAGACCTCGATCCCCTCTTCGCGCCACAGGTCGCCGAGGGCATCGTCGAAGCGCTTCGCGACCAGCGCCTCGACCTGGGCGACATCTCCGTAGCCGAGGGCCTCGCGGGCCGCCTCGGCCGCCGCCTCCATCGAGAGCCGGCCCACGACCTCGCGCGCGAGCGGGATGGCGGCATACGGCATGGACAGGGTCCGGTAGCCGAGCCCCACGACGATGGGGATCGCGAAGGGATCGGCGGCCATGTCTCCGCACATGGACAGAGGGATGGCGGCCGACTCCGCCGCGCGCGCCGTCATGTCCAGCAGGCGGAGGATCGCGGGGTCGAGCGGACGCGCGAGGTGCGCGACCTGCGGGTTCGTTCGATCGAGCGCCAGCGTGTACTGCACGAGGTCGTTCGTGCCGACGGAGAAGAAGTCGCACTCGGAGGCGAGCGCGCCCGCGACGAGCGCAGCCGACGGCACCTCCACCATGATGCCCACCGGCACCTCGTCGTGCTCCACTCCCTCGGCGACGAGCTCCGCCCGCACGTCCTCCACGACCGCCCGAGCCCTCCGGAGGTCGTCGACGGTGGTGACCAGCGGGAACATCAGGCGCACCGGTCCATGGGCGGACGCGCGGAGGATGGCCCTCACCTGCGCACGCAAGAGGTCCGGGCGGCTGAGCGAGAGCCGCAGCGCGCGCAGCCCGAGCGCGGGGTTGAGCGTACGCGGCAGCCGCTCGCTCTCCGGCAGCTTGTCGCCCCCGAGATCGTAGGTGCGGAACGTCACCGGACGTGGGGAAGTCGCCTCGACCACGTCCGAGTAGACGCGGGCCTGCTCGTCCTCGGTCGGCGCCGTCAGCCGATCCAGATACAGGAACTCGGTCCGGTAGAGCCCGATGCCCTCGGCGCCCGCCTCGGCCGCGAGCGCCGCCTCGGCCGGCAGCTCCACGTTGGCGTGGAGCGCGACTCGAAGGCCGTCGGTGGTCGCGACGACGTCGACTCGCTTGTCCCGGAGCTGCTGGGTGAACCGGCGGTAGCGGACGGCTCGTTCGCGCGCCCTCTCTCGCTCCTCCGGTTCGGCGTCCAGGATCGCGAGCCCGTGGAGCGCGTCCACGATGACCACGTCGCCGTCCATGACCCGGCGCGTGATCTCGTTCACCCCGACCACGGTGGGGATCTCGAGCGTCCGCGCGAGGATCGCGGTGTGGCTCGTCGCGGTGCCGAGGTCCGTCACCAGCGCGACCACGGGCATGTGGGCGAGCCTGGCCGCGTCGGTCGGCGAGAGGTCCTCCGCGACGAGGATGGTCGGCCCGTCGATCGCCGGCATGGTGCTCGCGCGATCGGTCAGCCACCGCATGATGTGCTGGCCCACGTGCTCCACGTCCTGGGCGCGCTCGCGGAAGTACCCGGAGCCGGCCTGCTCGAGCTGGCGGACGAGCTCGTCCACCGTGCGGCGGAGCGCCCACTCCGCGTTCACCCCGTCGCTCTTGATGGCGCGGACGGCCGCGTCGACGACGAGCTCGTCCCGGTGCATGAGGAGGTGTGCATCGAGGATGAGCCGGTAGTCCGCCTCGATGGCGTCTCCGAGACCGCTCTTGACCTCCTCGATCTCCGCGCGAGATGCCTCGATCGCCTCGCGCAGGCGCCCGACCTCGGCGTCCACCCGTTCGGCGGGGACGTACCAGCGCGGCACCCAGCGGCTCGACGGACCGATGACCTTGACGGGCCCGACCGCCATCCCGTGCGAAGCGGAGATGCCGCGCAGGACCGTTCGCTTCGGTGGGGCGCTCACTTCTCCTCTCCGAAGCGGTCCCCGATGAGCGCGCCGAGCGCGCGCACCGCCTCCTCCGCGTCCGCGCCGCGCGCCGTGATCGTCAGCCTGGAGCCCTGCTGTCCGCAGAGCAGCAGGACGCCCATCACGCTCTTGCCGTTCGCGGTCTGACCGTCCTTCTCGAGCTCGACCTCCGCCTCGAAGCGGGCCGCGAGCTGCACGAGCCGGGTCGCGGCGCGGGCGTGGAGCCCGAGCTCGTTGACGATCTCGAAGGTCTCCCTCGCCTCGCCGCTCACTCGGCCTTCCGTTCCGCGTCGCGGTGGGCCACGACGATCTCGCGGTCGCCGCGCAACAGCCGCGCCAGCTCCTCTGCCAGCGCGACCGATCGGTGCCGACCGCCCGTGCAGCCGACGGCGATCGTCAGGTACGACTTGCCTTCGCGTTCGTAGCGCGGGAGCACCTTCTGCAGCATGTCGACGAGGTCCGCGAGCAGCTCGCGCGTCTCGGGCGCCTCGAGGACGAACTCCGCGACGCGCGGGTCGAGGCCCGTGTGGGGCTTCAGCTCGGGGACGAAGTGGGGGTTCGGCAGATAGCGCAGGTCGAACACCAGGTCGGCGTCCACCGGCAGCCCGTACTTGAAGCCGAACGAGACGATCCGCGTGACCATACGCGGCGCGCCGCCGCCGCGTGCGACGTAGTCGACGAGCGTGCGGCGGAGGTCGTGGACCGACATGCCCGTCGTGTCGATGACGTGGCGGGCCCGCGCCTTGAGCGAGGCCATCCGCTCCCGCTCGTTCCGTATGCCCTCGAGCACGTCACCTCCCGGCGCGAGCGGGTGCGGGCGACGGGTCTCGCTGAAGCGCCGGACGAGGGCGTCGTCGCTCGCGTCGAGGAACAGCACCTCCACGTCGTGGCCGCACCCCTCGAGCTCGTCGAACATCTGATCGGCGCCCTCGAGGAACGCGCCGGTCCGGACGTCGATCCCGAGCCCCAGGCGGTGGATCTCCTTGCCGTCGCCGAGCATGCCGACGAGCGCCGGAGCCAGCGCGGGCGGCAGGTTGTCGACGCAGAAGAACCCGAGGTCTTCGAGCACGTGCACGGCGGTGCTGCGCCCTGCACCCGACAGGCCGGTGACGACCACCACGTGGATGCCGCCCACGGACGGGAGCATAGCTCACTCGGACCCGGAGGACCCCCGTCCGAGGCCGAGGGTCCGCGCGAGGTTCTGCGCGAACTTCTGCGCAGGGTGGTGCCCGCTCTGCTTGAGGAGTTGGTTGCGGGCCGCCACCTCGAGGATGACGCCCATGTCGCGGCCGGGAGTGACGGGGATCCGCAGCTTGGGCACGGCGACGCCGAGGATGTCGTGGGTCTCGTCGTCGATGCCCAGCCGCTCGTAGGTCTCGTCCTGTCGCCAGGGGCACAGCTCCACCGCGAGATCGACGACGTGCTCCTCGCGGACCGCCGTCGCGCCGAACAGGTCGCGGATGTTCAGGATGCCGATCCCGCGCACCTCCATGTGGTGCCGGAGCAGCGGCGCGGGCCGGCCCGAGATGCGGTTGCTCGGCAGCAGCGTGAGGATGACCTGGTCGTCGGCGACGAGCCGGTGCCCGCGCTCGACGAGGAACAGCGCGCACTCGCTCTTGCCGATGCCGCTCGGCCCGAACAGGAGCATTCCTACACCGTGGATGTCGACGAGCACCCCGTGGACGGTGACCGCTGGCGCCAGCAGCCGGTCGAGGACCTGGTGGACGGCGTTGATCGTCCGGCTCGAGCGCTTGGAGGCGACGACGAGGGGGGTCTCGGTGCGCTCGGCCGCGCGGACCATGTCGGCCGGGGGCTCGACGCCGCGGGTGAGGATCAGGCAGGAGAGCCGCAGCTCGAAGAGCCCCTCGATGCGCTCCTTGCGGGTCGCCTCGTCGAGGGTCTCGAGGAACGTCATCTCGGTCTCGCCGAGGATCTGGACGCGCGTCGGGACGATGCCCCGCACGTGCCCCACGAGGACCAGCCCGGACTTCTGGATCCGCGGATGGGTGACGGCTCGGTCGAGCCCCGCTCGGCCGGCGCGCACCTCCGTGATGGCGGCGAGGTCCTGCTGCTCGAGGAGCTGGGCCACCGTCACCGTGCGCGGCACCGGGATGCTCTGCTCGGAGGTGCGGTCCACGGCGGCAGCATACCACCGGGGCCGCGACACGCCGGGCGCCGTGACCGTTCAGCCCAGCCGCTGCTCTTCCTCGAGCACCACCGCCAGCGCCTGCTCCGGCTCGCCGCTGCCGAGCAGGCGTGCCCGCACGCTCTCGTCGCGCAAGAGCCGCGAGATGCGGGCGAGCGCCTTGAGGTGCTCGCCCGTGTGACGCTCGGGCGCGAGCACGGCGACGAAGATGTGCGCCGGGCGGCCGTCGACGGCGTCGAAGTCGACGCCCGCGCGCGAGACCGCGAGGGCCGCCGCGAGCCGCTCCACCGCCGGCAGCCGGCCGTGGGGGATGGCGACGCCGCTGCCGACGCCCGTGCTGGCGAGCGCCTCACGGTCCTGGAAGACGCGGTAGACCTGCTCCGGATCCTGGCCCCGGAACATCCCGGCCAGCGCCCGCAGGACCTCGCTCTTGTCCGCTGCCACCAGCGAGGTGGTCACCCGATCGACATCGAGGATCTCCGCGAGGCGCATGCTGCGCCCGCGCGTGTACCGCAGCGAGCGCTGCCGCGCAAGGGAATCGGGGGCTACCGACTCCTCAGCGGTGGTGGCCGTCGCCGTCGCGCTTGCGTGCGGTCAGCGCGGCCTTCTGCTCGCGCACCTGCCGGTCGATCTTGTCCATCACGAGGTCGATCGAGGCGTACATGTCCTCGGACTCCTCGTGTCCGGCGAACCGGTGGCCGTCGGCGGCCACGTTGACGTCCACCCTGTGGAGGTGGCGTTCGAGGCTCACGGTGATCTCTGCGTCCAACGGGGCTCGGAGGTATTTCTGTAGCCTGGTGATCTTCTCTGTCGCGTAGCTCTTGATTGCGTCCGAAGAGTCGACGTTCCGGAACGTGAACGCGATTCGCATGCACCACCCTCCACTTCAGTTGTCCCATGTTGTTCGCAAGAAATCGATCCGACTGAGCAGCCCCTCCGATCAGAAGTACTTCTTGCGCTTCGACGAGCTCAGGATGCCCATCATCTCACGGTATTTGGCGACGGTGCGCCGGGCGATCTTGATGTCCTGCTGCGCCAGGATCTCGACGATCTTCTGGTCGCTGTGCGGGTTCTTGGGATCCTCCTCCCCGATGATCTTCTTGATCGCCTGCTTCACGGACTCGGACGCGATGTCGTCCGCGTTCTCGCGCCGAATCGCGCTGTTGAAGAAGTACTTGAGCTCGAAGATGCCGCGCGGCGTGTGCACGTACTTGTTGCTGGTGACGCGCGAGATGGTGCTCTCGTGCATCCCCACCGCCTCGGCCACGTCCCGCAGGATCATCGGCTTCAGGTACTCGATGCCCTTGTCGAAGAACTCGCGCTGCTTCTCGACGATGCACTCGGTCACCTTGACGATGGTCTTCCGGCGCTGGTCGATGCTGCGGATGAGCCACTGCGCGCTGCGGAGCTTGTTCTGGATGTACTCCTTGGCCTCCTTGTTGTCGGCCATGGCAGCGCGGTAGAAGCCGCTGATCTTGAGCTTGGGCATGCCGTCGTCGTTGGCGACGACGAAGTACTTGTCCCCGACCTTGTGCACGTAGACGTCGGGGGTGATGTACTGCGGCTCCTGGCTCGTGTAGTTGCGGCCCGGCCGGGGCTCGAGCTCGCTGATCACCTGCGCGCAGTCGTAGACCTCCTCCACGTCGACCTCGAGGTCGCGGGCGACGGCCTGGTAGTTGCGCTTCTCCAGGTTGGACAGGTGCCCGTCGATGATGTCGAGCACCAGCTTGTCCATGCCGAGCTGCTCGGCCTGGACCCTGAGGCACTCCGAGAGCGACCGCGAGCAGACCCCTGGCGGGTCGAAGCGCTGCATGATCTTGAGGACCTCCTCGGCGTCCTCCGGGTGCAGGCCGGCCTCTTCGGCCAGCCGGGGCACGATCTCCTCGGGAGGCACGTCCTCCATCTTGAGGTAGCCGCTCTCGTCCAGGTTGCCGATCACCAGGGCGGCGAACTTCTTCTCGTCCTCGATGAAGTCCGACATCTGGACCTGCCAGAGCAGGTGGTCGGCCAGGTCCTCGCCCTTGCTGTAGGTGGCCTCGATCCCGGGCAGCTCGTCGTCGCCGCTGCGGCCCCTGAAGGTGGGCATCGGAGCCTGCATGGCGTGGTTCTCGAGGTATCGCTCCCAGTCGAACTCGTCGGCCTTCTTGTCCTCGCCCTTGGTCATCGCCTTGTCGTCGGCGTCGACCTGGGCGTCGATGGTCGTCTTCTCTCCGTTGCCGTCCTTGGCGGCGACCATGGCGTCCGGCTCGCGGGAGCCCTCGCCGCCGACCTCCGCGGTGTCCTCGAGGACGGGGTTCTCGAGCATCTCCTCGCGGACGAGGTCGACCAGCTCCATCCGCGACATCTGAAGCAGCTTGATGGCCTGCTGCAGCTGGGGCGTCATGACCAGCTGCTGCGTCAACCGGAGCTGCTGCTTGATCTCCATCCGATTCCTCCGCCCCTACGCACCGCCGAGAAATCGTCGGCCGTGGGGCTCGCGCTTTGCCTGAGTATAAGCCTGCGCAGCGCCCCTGAAAACCGGTACATGCAATTGACGGGCCTTTTTCTCACCCGTCTGTAAGCACTTCGCTAAGGGGCGCAACCTGGGTCGGGGCAGGGGTGGGGGTGGGTGGGCGGATGAAACGAGCTCAGATCAACTCCGCGAGGACCGACCGGAGGGCGCGGAGGGGATCATAGACGCCGGCGCGCAGCTTGTCGCGGTCGCGCCGGGCCTCGTCGAGCGCCTCGGCGCGCACCTCGTCGAGGCCCGCGACCAGATCGCCCATCGCCTCGAGCAGGGCCGGCCGGAGGTCCGCTCGGGGATCGGCCCCCGCGGGACGCAACGCCTCGCTCAGGGCGTCGACCTCGAGCTCGGCCCGGGGAAGGACGTCGTCGAAGAAGCGGCGCAGGGCCCCACCTTCGAGCAGGCCCCGCTGGTAGCCGGCGTGCCTCGCGAGCGGCACCGCGACCGCCGCCCGCACGCGCGCCTCGAGGGTCTCGTGGACGACCGGAAGGTCCGCGACCGCGGCCGCGAGGAGGCCTCTCGCCTCGCTCGACAGGCGCACGCCGCAGGCTTCGACGGCCGCGCCCAGGCGCTTGTCGAGGACGTCCGCGAGGAAGGCCCGATCCTCCCGGTCTGCGCCGTGGCGCTCGAATCGGCTGCGCCGCGGCCGGACGAAGGAGAGGACCTCGGCCGCGGCCTCGTCGAAGCCGCACAGGGCATCGTGCTCGAGCCGGGCGACCGCGTCGTCGGCGGCGTCGGCGAGCCGCGGCATCACGTCGGCGAGCGGCCCGGCGGCGCGCTCGAGGGCGGCGATCCGGTCGTCGTGGTCGCGCATGGCCCGAGCCTCGGTGGCGAGCGCCCGGTCCAGGGTCTCGAGCAGCCGCCCGGCGCACGCCGCGCGCTTGAGCGGGCGCGAGCGCGTGAAGATCTCGTGCTCGAGGCGTTCGAGCAGCGTGCCGAACCCGCTCCGCCGGTAGACCGCTTCGTCGGCGTCGATCCGCGAGCGGAGCGCCTGGCGGGCGCTGATGGCGGTGACCTCGGCCGAGAGGCCGGCGCGGGGCAGCTCGTCGCCGAGGACGCGCCGAACCTGCTCGAGCTGGTCGTCCGACAGCCGATCGAGCTTGTTCAGCACCGGGATGACCACGCGGCGCGACTCCACCAGGGTCGCGAGCATCTTGCCCTCGGTCCCCTTCCCGGCCTGGCCCGCGTCGAACACCCACAGGGCTGCGTCCGCGCGCCGCGCCGCCTCGCGCGCGAGCCGCTCGTGGTCGGGATCGATGGCGTTGGTGCCGGGCGTGTCGAGGATCCAGACGCGCTCGAGCGTCTCGGTGGGCAGGACGATCTCGACGCGGTCGATCGTGCCCTGCTCGCCGCGGGCCTCGTCGAGCAGCTTCTTGAGGTCCGCGTACTCGCCCTCCCGCGTGGTCCCGTCCGCTCGGACGACGCGGACCTTCCGCTCGGCCCCGCCTCGCAGGAGGTTGAGGGTCGCGGTCGTGGGCAGGATGCCGGTCGGCGCCACGTCCGCGCCGACGAAGGCGTTGATGAACGTGCTCTTGCCCGCGTTGAACTCGCCCAGGACGGCGAGCAGGAGGGGTCGGTCGAGCTCGTCGCGCAGGGCCGCCGCGGCGCGCTCGACGTCTCCGAGACGGTGCTCCGACGCGAACCTCGCCACGGCGTCGATGGCCGCCGCGAGGTCCACCTCGCCCCCGGGGCCGCGCCACAGGGCGCGCAGCGCCTCGCGCCGGAGGGCCTCGGCGACGGGGCGGTCCGCCGAGGCGCCGCGGGTGACCGCCGCGGCGCTCGGCCAGCGGTCGAGGGCGTCGAGCGCCTCCCGTCCCCGCCCGTCGAGGAGCGCGAGCCGGGAGCGCGCCAGCCAGAGCCTCGCCTCGTCCGCGTCGGGCGCGGCCTCGACCCGCGAGCGTGCCCCTGCGACGTCGCCCTCGGCGAGCGCTGCCCAGGCCCGCGCGGCGAGCGCCGCGGGGTCG
>JBDIVX010000057.1:0-44186 GCA_039794305.1 Candidatus Neutrinellum sp. | reverse complement strand
TGCGGCCGACGTCGAGCGGGCGGCCGTTCGCGTTCACGACCGCAGCTACGAGGCCGGCGTCGCAGGCCAGGCGCCGGAACGCCTCCGCGGAGACGCGCGTGCCGTCGTCGAGCGTGACCTGGTGGGCTTTGTCGATGAGGGCGCTCGGCGTGAGCGCGATGACGATCTGCCGCCGTTCCGCCGCGCTGCGGCAGGCGGTCGGGGCGTCGCTCGCGACATAGGCCTCGGCGATCTCGAGGAGCGCGTCCACCCGGCCGGGCCACCGCGGGCGGCCGGCGGGCGTTGCCGCGGAGACGCCTCCAGCGCCCGATCCGGAGTCGCCCGCAGGCGTTTCCGCGGAGACGCCTCGCGCCGCCTCGGCCCGCTTTCGGGCTTCGGCACGCTCGCGGTCGAAAGCGCGCTGCTGGGCCGTCTCGATGGCCTTCACCAGCGCGGCGGCCTCGTCCGGCTCCATCTTCGCCTTCACCACGACCATCCCGTCATCGGTCTCGCGCCACAGGACCCACCGATCGCCCTCGCGTGACTTCCCCTTCGCCTCGCGCTGGCGCTGCACCCGTCGGACGCCGCGGCAGATCTTCTCGAGCTGGGCCGCCGTCGCGATGCGCGCCTGGTGGAGGATGGCCTGCTCGGTCTCGGGCGTCGCCACCCTGGTGACGGCCCGGACCTTCGAGTAGCTGAGCTCACCCCGCCCGAAGGCCGCGTCGATGCGCGGCAGCTCGCCGAGCGCCCGGGCGACCCGCACCTTCTCGCGGGCGACACCTGGCGAGAGGCCGATCCGCCAGGCGAGCCAGCGGGTGGTGGTCAGCCCCTCGCCGAGGCTCAGGTCGAGCTCGTCGAGCTCGCGGATCAGCGTGAGCCGGCGGTGCTCGGCGGCGTCGATGTGCGTGCTCAGCGTCGGCAGCTCCTCCTTGATCCGCCGGAACCGCCGCCGCTTCTCGTCCATCCCCTCTCGCATGAATACGGCATATCGCATCGAGGCGTGTTGTCAATATGAGTAGCTGCAATAAATGCCATTTGAACGAGCGGCTCCTGGAGCGCCGCAGTCAGCGATCTCGTCTCGACAATCCGCGGTCGGCGCAAGCCCGATCTCGCCCCGTCTGCTCCGCGGTCGGATCCCGAGATCTCACTCGGTGCCCGCGTCGGGACAGTTGCAGCAGAGCGCGGAGTCGCTCGCAGAGGTTGCCGCGGCACGCACTCCCGCAAGCGATCAATCGCCCGTCCCGTCGTAGTCGAGCGCCAGCGTCGCGTAGACCGTGCGCAGGCGCTCGTTGTCCTCGGTCAGGCCCCAGCGCGTGCGCAGGCCGGCGTAGACGCCTTCGGGGAAGGAGCCGTCGGTGAGCTCGTAGCTCACGCCCGCGTCGACGAACGGGCCGCTCTCGAAGGGCGGCGGCTCGGTGCCGAGCGACACCGCGTACCCACCGAGAGCGCTCACGACCAGCCGGCGCTCCCCGGCGGGCACGGCCCTGAACGCGAGCCCGCCCGACGCGCCATACTGCATCACGCCGTCGCCCGGGTGGCCCGGGTAGTAGATGGCGTCGGCCCGCAGCGCGAGCCGCAGGCCCGAGACGACGGGCAACGAGAGCTCGAGCGCGACGCCCGGAGGTCCGACGCCCCCGCGCTCGCTCATGGCGTAGCTCGCGACGACGAGCTCGCCCCGCAGCGCGTGCGCGAACCCGCCCTCGCGCTCCGGCGGAGGGTCGTTGCAGCCGTTGCTGACCCAGCTCGGCTCCGGCAACCCGCCGACGCGGAACCCGGCCTCCGCGACGAGCGCGCGGAAACGCGAGGTCGCGCCGACGCCCTGCGCGAACCGCAGCCCGAGGTGCGAGGGCCCTCGGAGGAGCCGGACACCCGCCTCGGCGAGCGCGCCCGAGGGGCCGACGCCGCTCGCGTCGATGACCGCCCCCGCCCCCACGTCGATCTCGAGGGCGGTGAGGCCGCGCCGGTAGTGGTTGTCGCCGAGCCGCAGCCGCGGGCCGGCCGACGCCAGCAGCAGGTGGAGGTTCCGCGTGTCGTCGTCGTCCTCGAAGTCTCCGTCGGCGTCCGTCCCCGCGTCTCCCCCGGTCAGGTAGGCGAGGCGCACCCCGCCGAGGAGCGCGTCGCTGAAGACGTGGTCGGCGGACAACGCCGCCCCGACGGCGACGTGGTCGACGGGCTCCTCGCTCCACTGCGCCCCGAGGAGCATGGAGAGCCCGAGGCGGAACCCGGGCCAGACGCGCCCGTCGCGCGCCACGTACGGATCGCAGGTCCCCGGATGGTCCGTGACGTAGTCGCTCGGCTCCTCGATGGGGCCGAATTCGTCCGCGTCCTCGGACGGCTGGGCGGCCACGGGCACCGAGATCGCGAGCAGGCACGACGCCGAGACCCATGCCGCCGTCGGGGTTGCGATCTCGGTCATCCTCTCGGCCAACGCGCTCGCCCCGGGCAGCTTACACCACCCGGGGCGAGGTCCAGGTCACCGACGAAGCCGGCGAGCCGGCTCGCGCGCGCGGCCGCTGGACGAGGCTGCCGTCAGTCGCGACGCCGCCGCCGGACGAGCAGGCCCGCCACGACCAGCAGCCCGAGCCACACGGCCGACCCGTCTTCACCCGGCGCGACCGCGCACCCGGCGCGCCGGCTCCGGCCACGCGTGCTCCCGCCACCGAACCCGCCGCCCGCGTCGCTGCCGGGCTCGACGCCCGCGTCGCCGCCCGCCGTCGTCCCGGCGTCCTCACCGGGCTCGACGCCCGCGTCCTCGCCCGGCCCCGCCGGCTCGCACTCCATGGCGCTCGCGCACGCGCCCGTCGGGCAGGCCATCGACTCGGCCGCGCTGCAGGTGCCGCTCCCGTCGCAGGTGCGCTCGCCGCTCCACACGCCGCCCTCGCACAGCGCCTCGCCGCAGGCGGTGCCCGCCGACAGCGGCGACCACGAGGTGGTCGAGACCGACGGGACGCACGCCTCGCACGGGTTGCCGGGGCGCGTCGCGCCTTCGGCCACGCACGCGCCGGCGATCGTGCAGCCGTCGCTGACGGTGTTGACGCACGCGTCGCTGGCCTCGTCGCAGCGGTCGCTCGTGCACAGGTCGCCGTCGTCGCAGGAGCGCGCGACGCCGCGGCAGGTGCCGGCCGAGGTGCACGCGTCGGAGGTCGTGCACCACATGCCGTCGTCGCAGGACGCGCCCGTCGCCGGGTCGTGCGCGCAGGTGCCGCTCACGCAACTGTCGAGCGTGCAGGGGTTGCCGTCGTCGCAGCTCCCGCAGGTCGGGCCGGACAGCGTGTCGAAGCGAGACTCGACGGCGGACTCGGACGAGCCGAAGACGTAGTGGATCACGAACGTGGTCGAGGCACCGATGGACAGGCTGCTCTCGCGGAACGCGATCGCCATGCCGATGTCGTCGAGCGCGCCCGCGGGGTCGAGGGGCGACGCCCAGGTCCCCGACGCGTCGGTGTTGTTGAAGCCGCCCGCATGGACGCGCGCGCGCGTGTCGTGCGAGCCGATCCCGAGGACCACCGAGGGCGAGCCCTGCCGCGCGGTCACGAGCGCGCTCCCGTAGGTCGGCGGCTGGCGGCGCACGTCGTTGTAGGTGGACGTGTCGCTGCCGATGGTGCAGCTCCCGTGGTCGGGGTCGGCGTTCCGCATGTAGTAGACGTTCGAGAGCGACGTCGAGCCGCTGTTCGTGAGCGTCACGGTCAGCGTGGCGTGCTTGGCGGTCGATTCGAACGCCAGCTCCTGCGCGACCGTGATCTGGCTCGAGCCGCTCGTGTACCGGCCCGTCCACCGGATCGTGCGCCCGCTCACGGCCGGGCCGCTCACGGTGGTGATGGAGCTGGTCGACTGGGTGTTGCTGGCGATCAGGGTGCCCGACGACGACGTCGCCTCGACCGTGACCTCCTCGACCGGCGACCCGGGGTAGAAGGCGTCGCAGCTATAGGGCGACGATCCAGTGTCGGTGTACTGGAAGCTGTGGTTCGAGCTGTTGATGAGCGTCCCGTTCGAGCCCATCCCCGCGTACCGGATGTACGTCCCCGTCAGCTCGGCCTGCGCCGCGGCGAGCCCGGGAACAGCCGAAACCAATGAAACCCCGACGATCAGACGGACGAGAAACCGCATGGCCACCTCGCCCTCTGCTACGCGCCCGCCGCCAGACAATTCCCCGGGGCCGGGTCCGGGGCCCACCGCTCCTGCCCCACGCCCCGCCGCTTGAGCGGCTTCCGCCGCTGCTGCACGCTTGCGCCGTCTGCGGTCTCCGGCGCGACGCCGGTCGGCACGCCGAGCTGCGGACGATCTTCTCCGACCTCTTCCGAGCAACGCCATGAGCCGTCACGGGTCCGAGCGACGGATCGAGATGCACTGGATCTGCTCGGCCTGCGGCCAGCGGAACCTGGGGCGCCACAAGGAGTGCCAGCGGTGCGGCGATCCGAAGCAGGCGAGCGAGCCGTGGGTCATGCCCGGCGACACGGCGGCCGCGCCGACCGTCTCGGCCCCGGCGCTCCTCGAGCAGGCGAAGGCGGGCGCCGACTGGCAGTGCCACTACTGCGGCAGCTACAACCGCCGGCTCGACGCGTGCTGTGCGCAGTGCGGCGCGGCGGTGGCCGAGGGCACGACCGTCCGGGAATCGCGGCGCGCCCGGGCGCGTCCCGCGGCGAGGCGGGCGCGTCCGCGATCCCGCCGGCCGCTCGTCCTGCTCCTCGCCGTCCTCGGCCTCGGCGGCCTGTGCCTCGTCGGATCGGTCGCCGGTCTCGCTCTTCTGGGCGGCGCGAGCCGAGCCGCTCCGCTTCCGCACAAGGAGCCGGTCGAGCTGGCCGAGGTCGGCGCCGTCCGCTGGACGCACCAGGTCGAGATCGAGCGCTTGCGCGTCGTCACCGAGGAGGGCTTCGCCGAGACCCGTCCGGACGACGCCTTCGACGTCGAGTCGCTCGGTGACCGGCACCACCACGACGAGCAGGTGCTCGATCACCACGAGACCGAGACCTACACCGAGCAGGTCCCCTACCAGGACACCGAGACGTACACCGACCAGGAGCCCTGCGGTCGGGACTGTACGCCCCTCCCCGAGCACTGCAGCGAGCACTGCACGCCCGACGACAACGGCTTCGCCACGTGCCGGACGACCTGCACCGGCGGCGGCGAGACCTGCACCACGCGCTACTGCACGGTCACCAAGACCCGCCAGGTCACGCGTTACCGCCCGGAGGCGCGCACGCGCCAGGTCCCCGTCTACCGCAGCGAGCCGCGCCACGCCGAGTACTTCCGCTGGCACGTCTGGCGCTGGACGCCCGCGCGCACCGTCGAGGCGACGGGCTCCGGCGACGATCCCCTCCGCTGGCCCACCGACGAGGAGCTGGCCCCGCCCGAGCCGCTCGCCGGCGGCGAGCAGGAGCGCCATCGCCGCGTCGCCCGCTACGAGGTCGAGCTCGTCACGCCCTCGGGTCGCCGGATCCACCGCCCGAGCACCGAGGACGAGCTCGCCCGCACCGTCGAGGTATCCCGCTGGTGGATCACCCCGCGCGGTCTCCTCAAGCCCTACGCGATCACCGGCACGTGAACGCGGGAGCTCAGCGGCAGTCCGCGCGGACGCGGCTCACCGTGTTCGCCAGCACGATCCACCGCGGGACGTCCTCACGCTGCGTGCACGTCTTGCCGGGCGGGTCGACGAGGCGCAGGCGGGCGCCGCTGGTCGGGCCGACACCCGAGACGAAGATCATCTCGAGCAGGTCCGTGTAGCACACGATCGATCCGTCCGCGGCGAGGACGGGCTCGCCCCGCTCGACGCCTCCGGTGCCGTCGTCGCACTCCGGCGGGAGCACGTTCGTCTCGATCGTGCGCGAGCCGGTCACGGCGAACGACGGGCCCGTGGCGGTGCCGCTCACCTCGAGCCCCTCGCCGCCCTCGAGCCCGCCGCCCGGGGTGCGCGTGCTCGCGAAGCTCTGGACGATCCACCCGGTCGACCGGTCGTACTCGCGGCCGAGCATGTCGAGTCGCCAGTCGAGCTCGAAGGTCCTGAGGAGGGTCATGTCCCACTGCTCGAGCCCCCCGCTCTCGACGCGCCGGGACTCGACGTAGCCCGGATAGCCGCCCCCCGGCCCGTCGATCGGCGCGACCGCGATGAACACCTGCGTGTTCGGCGGCGCGGGCAGCACGTACTGCCCGTCGCAGTCGGTCGTGTCGCGCGAGATCACCGTCCCGTCGGCGCCGCGGAGGGTCACCTCGGCCCCCGCGATCTGCGAGTCCGGTCCGCGCATCGCGCCGAGCTCGGGCTCCCCGGGCAACGGCACGGGGAGCGCCCCTGCGCGGATCACGCCGCTCACCTCCACCATCGGACCGCTGCCCGAGACCAGCATGCCGCCCGCGCCGGCGAGGTCGCAGTCCCAGTCGATCGGGCCGTCGTCGATCGGCCGGCCCCCGTCGCGGTCGCTCGGGATGAAGGGCGAGTCGGGGGGATCGTCGCCGTCGTCCTCCGAGCACGCAAAACCCAGGGCCGACGCGAACGCCACGGCCCAGAGAAACCCCTTGCTCTCCATGCACGGCCACTAGCGCCGCTGCCCACCCCGGCAACGGTGGCGACCCTGCCGGGGCGGCCGCACGAACGCCACGTTCGCGCAGGAATGCGCGCCGGAGCGTGCCCCCCGAGGCCGTGGTAGAACCTCGGCGCCGAGAGCCGAGCCCGGAGGGCCATGACCGAGCGCTACCCCTTCTTCTTCACCTGGACCGCACAGGAACGCGCCAAGCCCGTGCACCTCACCGGGGGCGAGGGCGCCTGGTTCACGACGTCGGACGGCGGCCGGTGGCTCGATCTCGGCGCGCTCATCTACCAGGTGAACCTCGGGCACGGGCACCGCCGGATGATCGAGGCGGTGCGCGCGCAGGCCGAGCGGCTGTGCGTGGCGGTGCCCGGCGCGGTCTACCCGGAGAAGGTGGAGCTCGCCGAGCGGCTGCTCGCGCTCGCGCCCGAGGGCTTCCGCCGGGGCAAGGTCTTCTTCACGCTCGGAGGCTCGGACGCGAACGAGAACGCGATCAAGATCGCGCGCCTGTTCACCGGCCGCTACAAGCTGATCAGCCGCTACCGCTCCTATCACGGCGCGACGATGGGCGCCGTCACCCTGAGCGGCGACTGGCGCAGGCCGCCGGTCGAGCCCGGCCTCGTGGGCGTCGTCCACGTGGACGACCTCGGGCCCGATCCGGGCCCGCTCACGCACATCCCGCGCGTCCTCGACCTCGAAGGTCCGGGCGGCGTCGCGGCCGTGTTCCTCGAGTCGGTCGTCGGCGGCAACGGCGTGCTCGTGCCGCCGCGGGGCTACCTCCAGCGCGTCCGCCAGGCCTGTGACGCGCACGGGACGCTGCTCGTGATGGACGAGGTGCTGAGCGGCTTCGGCCGCACGGGCAAGTGGTTCGCGTTCGAGCACCAGGAGGGCGTCGTCCCCGACATGATCACGGTCGGCAAGGCGCTCACCGGCGGCTACGGCACGCTCGGCGCCGTGCTGGTCCACGAGCGCGTGGCGGCACACTTCGACCGGCACCCGCTCGTCGCGGGGCTCACGCACTACGGACATCCGCTCGGCGTCGCCGCCGCCCTCGAGGCGCTCCGCGTCTACGAGGACGAGAGGCTGATCGACCGCGCCGCCGCGGTGGAGCCGCTGCTCCTCCATGCCCTGCGGCAGCTCCAGGAGAAGCACGTGAGCGTCGTGACCGGGACGCGCGGCGTCGGCCTGTTGGCCGCGGTCGAGCTCGACCTCGACGAGCCCGGGTGGAACCGGCTCGCCGGGGCGCTCCGGCGGCGGCGCGTGCACGCGCACGTGCAACCGAGGGCGCGCGCCCTCATCCTCTCTCCCCCCCTGTGCATCTCGGAGGACGAGCTGCACCACGGGATCGAGGCCATCGATCAGGCGCTCGCGGAGGCATCGACGTGACTCGGGAAGGTCGACACAGGGACAAGGTGAAGCAGAGCGCCGCCGAGGCGCTCGAGGGGCTCTTCGACGGCGCGCGCGTGATGGTGGGCGGGTTCGGCCTGTGCGGCAACGCCGAGGCCCTCATCGAGGGCGTGGTCGAGGCCGGCGTCCGGGACCTCACGCTCATCAGCAACAACGCCGGCAACCTCGGCAAGGGCCTCGCGGCCTGGCTGCGCGCCGGCATCGTGCGGAAGGTGATCTGCACCTACCTCGGCAACAACGAGGACCTGCACCAACGGATGGCCTCGGGCGAGGTCGAGGTCGAGGTCGTCCCGCAGGGCACGTTCGTCGAGCGCATGCGCGCTGCAGGCGCGGGCATCGCCGCCTTCTACACGCCCACCGGCGCGGGCACGGTCGTGGCCGAGGGCAAGGAGACGCGCGTCTTCTGCGGGCGCGAGCACGTCCTCGAGGAGGCGCTCGACGCCGACTTCGCCCTCGTGCGCGCGAGGCGCGTCGACCCGTTCGGCAACATCCGCTTCTACCGCACCGCCCGCAACTTCTCGCAGGCCATGGCCATGGCCGCCGAGACCACGATCGTGGAGGCCGACGAGCTCGTCCCGCTCGGGGCGCTCGATCCCGACGACGTGCACCTGCCCGGAATCTTCGTGCACCGCATCGTCGAGGTCCGCGAGCACGAGGACGCGATCGAGTACCGCACCGTCAGGCCGCGACCGGAGGTTCCGTGATGGCGTTCACCCGAGAGCAGATCGCGCGCCGCGCCGCCGAGGACATCCCGCCCGGGAGCATCGTGAACCTCGGCATCGGGCTGCCGACCCTGGTCGCCAACTACCTCCCCGAGGGAGCCGACATCTGGCTGCACACCGAGAACGGCATCCTCGGCATGGGCCCGTTCCCCTACGAGGGGGAGGAGGACCCGCAGGTCATCAACGCCGGCAAGCAGACCGTGACGGTGGTGACCGGCGGGTCCTGCTTCGACTCGGCGATGAGCTTCTCGATGATCCGCGGCGGGCACGTGGACCTCGCGATCCTCGGCGCGATGCAGGTGAGCCGGCGCGGCGACCTCGCGAACTGGGCGATCCCGGGGGGGCGCACGATGGGGATCGGAGGCGCCATGGACCTCGCCGCCGGCGCCCGCCGCATCGTCGTCCTCACCACGCACCGCACCAAGGAGGGCGAGCCCAAGCTCGTCGACGAGTGCACCTATCCCCTCACGGCCCGCGGGGTCGTCGACCGGGTCATCACCGACCTCGCGGTCATCGACGTCACCGCCGACGGCTTCCGTCTCGTCGAGTGCGCCCCCGGGGTCACCCCCGAACAGGTGCGCGACGCGACGGGCGCTCCCGTCTCGGTCTGACTCAGTCTCGGCCGGCGCGGTGGTTGCGCGCCACCTCGTCGGGCCCGAGGGCGCGGTCGTAGACGGCGACGTAGCCGACGTCGCCGAGCCACGGGCGGTCGAGGGTGCCCTCGTTCGCCACCATGAGGTGGTAGCCGTCGTCCCAGTTGTCGAGGGCCCCGTCCCGATCGAGCCCCGCCACCTCCTCGCCGTCGACGTAGAACCGGAGCCGCGCCTCGCCGGCCGACCACGTCATCACGAGGTGCATCCAGTCGAGCGCCACCGCCCCCACGTCCTCGAGGTAGGGGTCGCCGCCGTCTCCTCCGGTGCTCGTCCGCAGCCGAAGCTCGAAGTCCTCGGCGGTCTGACCCAGGGTGAAGCTCCGGTTGCTGGTGTCGACCGACAGCGACACGATCCGGGCCGGCCCGTCCTGCGACGCGTTGCGGGGCCGCACCCAGGCCTCGACCGTGAGCGCGTCGGTGTCGATGCACGCCTTGGCGACCTTCGCCGCCGCGACCTCGGAGTCGAGCAGCGTCTCGCCGGTGACCGCGAGGAACCCGTCGTGCCAGGCGACGTCGGACGGCTCGGTGACCCACAGGTCGAGCGGCTCTCCGTACCCCGAGCGGTCGAGCACGCGCCGGCCGTCGCCCTCGTCGAAGGTGTAGAGCGCGACCACGCCGCCGAGCGACCGGCCCAGGCAGTCGGCCACCGGCGCCTCGCACGGCTCGCAGGGCGCCCCCACGATCCGGACGTCCTCGACGCGCGGCGTGTCGTACCCCGGGCCGCTCAGCGCGAGCTGCACCTGCGCGAACCGGCCTCGCACCGCCCGCGGCAGCTCGCCAGACGAATCGGCCTCGACGAAGTCCGCGCCCGCGAGCGCGCCGGCCGTGGCCGCGGCGCGCAGGAGCACCCGGACGTTCGTGCCGAACGGGCGATCGGCGCGGATCTGTGCAGCGGACAGCTCGTGCTCGGCCCCGAGGTCGAGCGGCGCCGACTCGAAGCGGCCGCTCCGGGCGTACGGATCGCGCGTCCCGCCGAGGTGGGCGAGCACGCCCCCGCTGTGCCAGACGGCGCGGCTCGATCCGTCGTTCTTCACCTCGAGCTGCCAGGTCCCGCCCGCGACCCAGGCCTCGCCGGTCGCCGGGCGCAGCACCGCCCGGAAGTGCCACCGGTCGTCCCGGCTCCTGCCGAGGTCTCCGAGCGCGAAGGTCGGCGTGGGCCCCCAGGGCGTCCCCACGATCACCTCCACGTGCTCGGGCTCGGTCGTCTCGACCACGGCCGACACCTCGACGGCCGTGGGCGTCTCGCCGGGAGCGACCAGACCGACCGTCTGCGCGACGGTCCCCGTGTCGACGTTCGTCGGGCCCGTCCAACCCGCCCCGAAGACCCGTCCTCCGAAGCGGCTGCGCGGGCGCATGTGCTCGGCCACGAACACCTCGCCGTCGTGGGCGAGCCGCGCGTCGACGTTCCCGCCCGCCTGCTCGAGGACGTACACGACGTCGTACCAGCCGGCCGACAGCGGAAGCTCGTACTCCCCGCTCGAGCCCTCGCCCAAAAAAACGCCGTCGATCCACAGGCGGTATCGGTCGTCGGCGTCCGCGGAGAGCGTCCCCCGGCCGCGCGGGAGGTAGTGACGGCCCACCCACTGCACGAGGTAGTGGCTGTCGGCGACGATCCCGACGCCCTCCGGGTATCCGAGAGACCCGAAGTCCTCGTCGGTGTCCCCGCGGTCGATCCGCGCGCCGTCCGGGGAGTCGTCCGCCGGGAGCCAGTCCCAGCCGATCATCTCGCGCCCGGGCAGGCTCGACAGGTCGACGCGCACCCGATCGCCTCCGATCACCTCGCGCGACACCTCCACGCCGCCGGCGTCGCGGTGAACGACCTCGATGCGGACCGAGCCCGCGATGCCGTCGTCGGACCAGGCGACGCGGATCGGGTACCAGCCCGCGCGCGCGACCGAGAAGGACGCCGTCCCCGGCGAGAGGCTGCCCCGGGAGACCGCCCGCCGCGGCTCCCCGCCGGCCGTGACCTCGACGACGGCGCGGTCGTCGGCCACGACCACGATCTCGGTGTTGCCCGCCTCGAGCTCGACCTCGCCGGTGGCCTCCACGGTGAAGTCCGACAAAGCGGCGATGCCGAGGCCCCGGGGTGCGCCGACGTGCCAGAGCGTGTCGATCAGCGCGCGCTCGAGCGGCACGGCGCCGGCGAGGTCGTCGAGGCTCGGAGTGACCGGATCGAGGACCGGGTCGTCGTAGCCGGTGAACAGGAGCGCGCCGTACCGGTGCGGCGAGAGGGAGAGCGCGAGGACGCCCGGGTCCTCGACCTCCGTATCGGCGAGAACCCCCGCCCCGAAGTCGCCGCCGCCGACGACGGCGACGACGCGCCGATCGCCGAACCGTTCGCACCCCGGCCCCGCGTCGGGGACCGGCGCGTCGGGAGCCCCGTCAGGAGGGGTCGCGTCGGCGACCGGGCCCCCGTCCACCTCGCCGAGCCCGGCGCGCTGGATGGAGCACGAGAGGAGCGCGAGCGAGCCGAGGGCAATGAGCGGCGGGGACCTCTTTCGCACCGCGCCGAGCGTACCACCGCCTGGTCAGGCGGTGGTCTCGGCGGGACGGCGCACCGGCGGAGGCTCTACGCGCTCCCTCTCGGGCCGCTTGCGCGCCCTCTCGACGAGCGCGTCCACGCTCAGCGGCCCGGCGCCGCGGAACACGTAGTAGAGGGCCACCACGGCGATCGTGAGAGGAAACTCCCAGCCGCCCTGGGCAGCGAAGAGGCCCCTGCCGAGGTGCACGTAGCCGATGGCGATCAGCATGTTGATGAAGATGCCGAGCGCGGCGAGCGGCGTGAGCGCGCCGAGCACGAGCCCGAGGCCGCCGCCGAGCTCGGCCGCGACGCTGAGGCCCGCGGCGATGTCGGGGAACGGGATCCCGAGGCTCGCGACCGAGCCCTGCCAGTCCTGGAAGCCCATCGCCTTCTGCCAGCCGTGGGCGACCATGACGAGGCCGACGACGACGCGGAGGATCGTGAGCGCGAGGGGCGTGACCTTCTTGCGTGCGGAGGCGAACACCATGGCTCGGAGCGGCAGCAATCGGCGGGCCAGGGCTCGGACCCGAAAAGCCGGGCGCGGCCCGGGCCCGTGGCTCGGGCGCGCGCGGGGCGGACGTGACACGGTGTGGCGCCCCGGCTCAGCGGAGGGCGTGCGGCCGGGCAGGCTCCCGGCAGATCGGGATCGAGAGGCCGCTCCGGGTCGGAGGGCCGGCGAGCTCGTTCACCGTGTCGGAAGGGAGGTCCAGCGCCACGGTCGTCTGGCGGCGCCGGTCCATTCGCAGGACGGAGAAGCGAGCCGCGGCGCCGTGGTGACCGGCGATGAGCGCCCGCCCCTCGGCCGCGTCGCGCACCCGTACGCCGTCGACCGCCACGATCGTGTCCCCGACGGCGATGCCGCCCGACCACGCCGCTCCGTGCGGGACGACGTGGCTCACGAACGCGCCGCCCTGCACGTCGTCCTCGAGCTCGACGCCGGCGCGCGCGAGCGCCTGGTACGACGGGCCGGCCGACACGTAGACGGTCCGGTTGCGCGCGTCGAAGCTCATCCGGAGGTGACGCATCGTGCCCATCCCGACGAGCCCGATGCCGCCGCCGATGCGCTCCCGATCCCGGTCGCGCCCCCAGGCGGGCATCGACGGGAACGCGAACGGCCCGAGGTGCAGCCCCGCGATCTCGGCCGCGTAGTCGGGTGACCGCGCCATGTCGCCGTAGAAGCGGCCGACCTCGCTCCCGGGGTGGCGCGGGTGGACGGCGGCCATGCGCGGGCTGTGCACGACGACGCGCACCGCCGCGCCCGTGTCGAGCACGAGCGCTCCGCGGTCGACCCCGAGCACCTCGCCGGTCACCCTCATGGAGCCTCCGAGCGTGCCGTGCAGGAACATGGCGGTGGACTCGGCGTCCGGCTCGAAGCGGTCGTGCGGGACGAGGCGCAGCGTGCGCGCGGGCGTGTCGACGTCCACGACGAAGCGGCGGAAGAAGTCGGCCCCGAGCAGGCCCGCCGTTCCCCCCGACGCCGCGAGATCCTCCATGACCAGGACGCGCGCGCCGTCGATGGGCACGCCGGCGACCGTCATCCGATCGACGACGCCGATCCAGCTCGAGCCGGGCGGAAGCCACGGTGGCTCGATGTAGATCGGGACCTCGCCCGTGGGGACGACGCCCATCGCGCGCGCGGCCTCGGCGTCCACGTACGTGTGCCAGGCCCCGCTGTCGAGCGCGAAGGGCAGCGTCGCGCCCCCGGCCTCGACCGGGAGGTCGATCCGCAGCTCGTCTCCGATGGGGATCTCGGTCGCCTCGGCGAGGCAGACGCGCGGCTCGGGCGCGGCCGCGAACCGAGCCCAGTGCGGAGCCTCCGCGACGGCCTCGGCGCCGGCGAGCCGGACGGCCGAGCGCATCGCCCGATCTCCATCGCCGTTGATCGCGCGGCACTCCGTGCTCCCGAGGACGTAGCGCCCGTGTCGCACGACCCAGCGGGCGTCGCGGCACGCGGTCAGCCGCCCGAGCTCGTCGAGCACGTCCCACTCGATCGGCCGCTGCGACTCCTCGTCGACGAGGAGCGTGACCGTCCGCCCGCCGGAGGGGCGGTAGACGTACTCCCAGCGCTCGTCGTCGTAGGGCATGTAGACCGCCTCCTCCGCGTCGTCGGGGCGGAGGAACGCGAGGCGCAACAGAGCCGCGCGCGTGCGGACGAGCCTCCGCCACTCGGGCGGCGCCTCGCGCGGCGGCCCGTCGCCGACCCGGAACCACGGCCCGTGGCGGTCCTCTCCGAACGCGTACGACGTCTGCGTCGACAGCTTCGTCCGGCGCTCCGCGAACAGCCGGTCGCCGACGATCACCTCCCAGCGCCAGCCCCCGTCGTGTCCCTCGACCGAGTACTCGAGCGCCAGCACGTCGCCGCTCGGCCCGGACTCCATCGCCCGGCGGAGCGAGCGGAGCTCGCTGCGGAGGAGCGGATCGACCCCGTCCCACTGCGACGCACATCCACCCACGATCACCATCCACAGTACGAGCGTGGGCCGCCGCATACTCCAGCATACGGCGTCGGCGCCGAGCTCCTGCCCGGCAATCGACGGTTGGCCGTTTCGGCCACCGTGCGCACTTCTGCGGTGATGGACTTTCTCCCGTTCGTTCACCCGCGTTCGCTCGCGCACCTGAGCGGGACGGTCCAGCGGCTGATCGAGGGGCGCCTGTGGCTGCAGGTGCTCGTGGCGCTCGTGCTGGGCGTCGGCGTCGGGGTGGCGCTCGGGCCCGAGCTGGGCTGGGTGTCGGGGACGACGGCCGAGACGGTGACCGACTGGCTCGCGCTTCCGGGCAGGCTCTTCCTGGCCGTCGTGCAGATGATCGTGATCCCGCTCGTCGTCGCGTCGATCATCCGAGGTCTCGCGGCGGGCGAGGACCTCTCCCAGCTCCGCCGCATCGGGGTCGTCGCCGTCGTGTTCTTCCTCGTCACGACCACGGCCTCGATCCTCCTCGGCGTCGGCCTCACCGCGCTGATCCGTCCGGGCAGCCACGTCGCGCGCGCCTCGGTGCTCCGGGCGCTCGGCGGCGCCGATCCGGTCGCACCCGCGGTGGCGGCGGAGCTCCCGCTGCCCGAGCGGATCGTCCAGCTCGTCCCCGTGAACCCGCTCGGCTCGATGATGAACGCCGAGATGCTCCAGATCGTGCTGTTCTCGCTCATCGTCGGCGTGGCGCTGGTGAGCATCCCCGGCAGCCACTCGAAGCCGCTCCTCGAGCTGCTCGGATCCGTCCAGAAGATCGCCATGACGATCGTCGGCTGGGCGATGCGCCTCATCCCGCTGGCCGTGTTCGGGCTCCTCACGCAGCTCACGGCGCGGGTCGGTCTGAGCGCGCTCGTCGGCGTCGGCGCGTACGTCCTCGTCGTCCTCGCGGGCGTCGCGATCCTGCTCGTCCTCTACTGGCTCGTGATCGGCGTCCTGCTGCGCCGTAGCCCGCTGTCCGTGATGAAGGCGCTCCGCGACGTCCAGCTCCTCGCCTTCTCCACCTCGTCCTCGGCCGCGTGCATGCCCGTCTCGATCCGGACCGCCGAGGAGCGCCTCGGGGTGCGCCCATCCGTCGCGCAGGTCGTCATCCCCCTCGGCGTCACGATCAACATGAACGGCACCGCCCTGTATCAGGGCGCCGCGACCGTCTTCCTCGCCCAGGTGTTCGGCATCGAGCTCGGCGGCCCGGCGCTCGCGCTCCTGGTCGTCACCGCCGTCGGGGCGTCGGTCGGGACGCCGGGGACTCCGGGCGCCGGTGTCGTCGTGCTCGCGAGCGTGCTCGCCGCGGCCGGCGTGCCGGTGGCGGGCATCGGCCTCATCCTCGGCGTCTCCCGCATCGTCGACATGAGCGTCACCGTCGTGAACGTCACCGGGGATCTCGCCGCGGCCAGCTTCATCGAGCGCCGTCTCGCGGCCGAGAGCCCCGCCCGGGCCGAGCGGGAGGCCGAGCGGGCCCGGGAGCACCGGCGCGCGCGCTCCGGAGAAGACGTGATCGTGCGTTCGCCCGCCCGCAGCGCGGCCGGCCCGCGGGACGAGGCGTGTGCTTCCTCACAGGGCGAGTGATCGCTTCTCGTGCCGGCCCTGCACTGGCCCTCCGACCGGGCGTCGCCCGAATGCAGCAGCACGAAACCGTCCCACCCAACCCATAGGTCGACTGCTGTTGCATTCGGGGGGCCCGGGTCGTTCGCCCGATCCGTCCTCGTCCTCCCGGCCGCGCTCCTCGCCGTCGCCGCCGCGCGCGTGGTGGCCAGCGGATCGGCCGCCGGCGGTGAAGCGAGCAGCCACCCTTCCGGTCACTGATGGCTCACCTCGGAGACAGGGGAGCCGGTTGTGTCACCCGGGCGGGCATTGGGCCTCGGCATGGCACCTGCTATCCCCTTGCCCATGTCGTTCCGTTCGCTTCGCCTCCCCTTGCTCGTCCTCCTCCTCGCCGCGGTCGCTCCCGCGTGCAGCTCGCGCAGCGCGTCGACCGTCGACGCGGGCCGGCCGATGGGCGACGGCGGAGACGGAGACGCAGGCGTTCCCGACCACTGCGCCAACGGCACGCGCGACGGCGACGAGAGCGCGCTCGACTGCGGCGGCTCGTGCGCGCCGTGCGCGAGCGGCATGCGCTGCGCGGTCCCCGGCGACTGCGAGAGCGGCGTGTGCGTCGGCGGCTACTGCCTCGTGCCGGCGTGCGACGACGGGATCCGGAACGGCGGCGAGACCGACGTCGACTGCGGAGGCGCGGAGTGCCTGGCCTGCGGAGGAGGCTCGGCGTGCTCCACCGGCACCGACTGCCTGAGCGGCGTGTGCGAGGGCGGCGCGTGCCTGGCCTCCTCCTGCGAGGACGGCGTCCACAACTCCATGGAGACCGACGTCGACTGCGGCGGTCCGGACTGCCGGCCCTGCCGCGCCATGCACCACTGCGCCGTGGACGAGGATTGCGAGAGCCTCGTCTGCATCGGCGAGCTGTGCAGCCCCTCCATGTGCAACGACGGGATCGAGAACGGTGAAGAGACCGACGTCGACTGCGGCGGCGAGCGGTGCTCCGGCTGCCCGCTCGGGCGCTCCTGCCTGGTCGACACCGACTGCTACGGAAACGTGTGCTGGGAGGAGGTGTGCATCTCCTGCGCCGACGGCGTCATGAACGGCGAGGAGACCGCCGTGGACTGCGGCGGGCCCGACTGCAGCGGGTGCGCCGACGGCTCGACGTGCTCGGTCGCGGAGGACTGCACGAGCGGCGTCTGCACCGACGGGACCTGCGTCGCGCCGAGCTGCACCGACGGGGTGCAGAACGCCGACGAGACCGACGTGGACTGCGGCGGGACGACCTGCGACCGGTGCGCCGACGACGCCATGTGCGCCGCAGCCACGGACTGCGAGAGCGGCGTGTGCACGGCCGGCGTCTGTCAGGCCCCCGCCTGCGACGACGGCGTATTGAACGGCGGTGAGACCGACGTGGACTGTGGCGGATCGTCGACGAGCTGCCCGGCCTGCGCCGACTACCGCCGGTGCACCGAAGCCAGCGACTGCGAGGCGGACGTCTGCACGATGGGCCGGTGCGGGACGTTCGCGGGCTGCCTCTGGGGGCTCGTGTCGGACGACACCCAGCTCGACGTGATGGGGATCCACGACGCGCTCCTCACGCACGGCCACACCTACGAGGTCCACAACGACGCGGACACCAGCATGACGCTGGCCGACTCCACGTTCCTCTCGGGGTACTCCTTCCTCGTCTTCAACAACTACAACCGGGCGCTCACGATCGCCGAGCGCGACGCGCTCCAGACCTGGCTGAACAACGGCGGCAGCCTCGTGGTGACCGGCTACGACACGCTCGGGTCGCCGACCGACGCGAACATGGCGAGCGTCGTCAACTGCACGAGCCCCGGCGACGGTCCCTTCAGCACCGCCCTGAGCGTGGTGAACGACACCCACCCGATCATGACCGGCCCGGCGAGGACGTTCACGGCCGGCGCGACCCTGACGGCCTCGAGCAGCGACCACGACCAGTGCACGCCGGGCACGGGCGCCGTCCGCCTCATCGAGGTGAGCGGATCGAGCAAGCTCCAGATCACCGAGGGCATCGGGACCGGCGGCGGCCGCGTCGTCTGGTGGAACGGAACCGGCCACACCGAGATGGCCGGCACCAGCGGGACGCAGCCCGACCTCCAGGAGCTGTTCCTGAACGTCCTCGACTACCTCTGCAACGCGCCCTGACCGGACGAAGAGAGCTCACGGAAGGAGCACCGTCGAGCCGGTGGTGCGTCGCGCCTGCGCCTGCCGGTGCGCCTCGGCCGCGTCCGCGAGCGCGAAGCGGCGGCCGATCTCCACCCGGACGACGCCGCGAGAGACCGCGTCGAAGACCCGCGCGGCGCTCGTCGAGAGCTCCGCCCGCGTGGCGGTGTAGTCCATCAGCGTCGGCCGGGTGAGGTACAGCGAGCCCTTGCGCGCGAGGACCATCATGTCGAACGGGTCCGGCGTGCCGGACGCGTTGCCGAACGCGACGAGCATCCCGCGGCGCCGGAGGCAGTCGAGGGAGGCCGCGACCGTCGCGCGCCCCACCGAGTCGTAGACGACGGGGACGCCCTCGCCCGCGGTGAGCGCGCGCACGCGGTCCACGACGTCTTCCCGGGTGTAGACGATCGTGTGGTCGCACCCGTTCTCCCGGGCGAGCTCGGCCTTCGCGTCCGAGCCGACCGTCCCGATCACCGTCGCGCCGAGGTGCTTCAGCCACTGGACCGCCACGAGGCCCACGCCGCCCGCGGCCGCGTGCCAGAGCACCGTCATCCCCGGCGCGACGCGGAACGTGCGGTGGACGAGGTACTCGACCGTCATCCCCTTGAGCAGGACCGCCGCCGCCTGCTCGTCGCCCACCGCGTCGGGCACCTTCACGAGGAACGCCGCCTTCACGTTGCGCACCTCGGCGTAGGCGCCCGGCGGACCGGCGGCGTAGGCGACGCGGTCGCCGGCCGCGACCTCCGTCACACCCTCGCCGACCTCCTCGACGACGCCCGCGGCCTCCATGCCGATCCCGTGGGGGAGCGAGGCGAGCGCGTAGAGGCCCGACCGGTGGTAGGTGTCGATGAAGTTGAAGCCCACCGCGCGGTGGCGCACGCGCGCCTCACCCGGACCGGGCGGCCCGACCTCCACCGCCTCGTATCGCAGGACCTCGGGTCCCCCCGTCTCGTGAATCCGGACCGCGTGGGGCATGGAGGGAGCATAGCGCCCGGCCCGCGGGCAGCCGCTAGAGCATGATGCAGGATCGAGGGAAGGATGATCGCGACGGACCTCGCTCGCGTCGCAAGGAGGCCGACCGATGAACATGCTCGAGCATATTCGAGGTCGGCCGACGCCGCGGCGCGGGCGAGGAACGAGCGAGGGCCTTTCTTCGATCCTGCATCATGCTCTACCAGTCGAGGTCCGCGACGGGGGCGCCTCCGACGGAGAGGGCGTCCGCGAAGGCGAGGGCGGACCGCCAGCGGCGCGACGGGTCGGGGTCGAGGGCGCGGTCGATGGTCTCGACGATCGAGCGGGGGAGGTCCGGCCGCTTCTCGGCGAGCGACGGGGCGCGGCTCGAGACGATCCGGGTCAGCAGCCGGCCGAGGTTGTCGTCGTCGAAGGGCGGATCGCCGGCGAAGGCGTGGTAGAGGACGGCGCCCGCGGCCCACAGGTCCGCGCCCGCGTCCGCCTCGTGGCCCATGCACGCCTGGGGGCTCATGTAGTGGGGCGTGCCGATCAGCATCCCGTCGATCGTGTGGACGGAGCTGCGGCCGTCGCCGTGCAGGTACTTGGCGATGCCGAAGTCGAGCAGCTTGAGCCGGAGCGCACCGCTCGGCTCGCGGGTGAGGAAGAGGTTCTCCGGCTTCACGTCCCGGTGGACGATGCCGCGGGCGTGCGCGGCGGCCAGCGCCCCGAGGAGCTGCCGTCCGATCTCGACGATATCCCCCGTGCTGAGCCGGCCTGCCTCGATCGCGAAGAACAGGGCCTCGCCCTCGAGGAGCTCGAGCACCATGAACAGGCTCCCGCGCTCGTCGCGTCCGACATCGAGCACCTCGACGACGCTCGAGTGTCCGATGGACGAGGCGGCGCGCGCCTCGCGCTCGAACCGCGCGACGTGCTCGGGCGAGCGCGCGAGGCCGTCGTGCAGCATCTTCACCGCCACCCGTGCGTCGTGTGCGGTGTCCAAGGCCGAGTAGACGGCGCCCGCCGACCCGCAGCCGAGCAGGTTCCGGAGCTCGTAGCGCCCGCCGAGGACCCGGCCGACGCGCATGAGCGCGCGGTGCTTCAGCGACGCGAGCGGCGAGTCGTCCTCGAGCAGGGTGTCGCGCCCCTGCCGCGTCGGGAGGTAGGGCCGGACCTCGCTGACGTCCGACTCGCGCCGGTCACGGTGCAATCGGAGCGTGGGGCTCTCGTCCGAAGAAGCTGCGAGACCGATCGACACTGCCAATCCTCCACTCGGGGTTCCCGCGCGTCCGTCCGCCGAAGCGTACGCCGATGTGTCGCCCGATCTCCCCTCGTCGTTCACGGTCACCCCCGGACCTCGCGCCTCGACCCAACCACGCCCGGCCGGGCCCTTCTATTCCCGGTGTTCGCCCCGTGCCCCGTTCGAGGGGTCCGGCGCCGATCGGAGTATCCTGCCGGGCATGGTGCGCGAGGGCGGCGGCGGCCGGGTCGAGGAGCTGCGGGCGAGCGTCGATGCGGCGCAGGCGCGCGTGGCGAGGCTCGCCCGGGGCGTCGAGGAGCGGGAGGCTTCGCTCGAGGAGGCGCGGCTGCGCGCCGACGCCCTCGAGGAGGAGCTGTGCTCGGGCACCGTGCGGTCGCCGGGCTTCCTGGACCTGGTCAAGGACAAGGCGGTCTCGGCCTTCGACGTGGCTCCGTTTCTGTGGGTCCTGTTGCCGCTCGTCGTCATCGTCGGGGCGTTCGTCGAGTGCGTCGCCGGCGGCGAGGAGGGGCCCTACCGGTTCGACGCCATGGGATCGGCCCTCGAGTCCGAGCTCCCCGGCGCGCCGCCCGGGGCGCGGTGCGACGTCGAGATCGCCGAGGCGGCGGGTCCGCCGCCCGGCGACGACCTCGCCCGCTGCACGGCCGTCGTCCGTTGTGACGAGACGGTGTTCGACGGCGAGGTCGCGTGCCGGATCTACGAGCACGTCGAGACCGACAGCGACGGCGACACGACGACGACCGAGCTCCTCGAGGTGACGCGGAGCCTCGCCGGCCCGTCCGACGTCGCGCTGAAGGAGGGCGACGGCACGCTCACCGTGCGCCACGCCGACGACGCGGCGCTCCAAGTCATCCTCCACCGCTGGGACTCGGAGGGGGAGCTGTGACCTACCGCGACGAGACGCTCATGCTCCGTGAGCGGCTGGGTGAGCTCGGGGCCGAGCAGGCGCGGCTCGAGGGCCGGCTCCAGGGACTCGACGTCGCGCTGGCGGAGACCGAGGAGCGCATCCAAGTGGCCCGGCGCGCGCTGGCGGCGCTCCCGGCGAAGGAGCGGGCCAAGCGCCTCGGAGCCGGCGTGGTCGGGGTGCTCGCGGGGACCATCGGCGGCTGCCTGTTCTTCGGGGGAGGCTGCGTGGTCCTCGCCGTGGCGGGCGAGTGGCTGTTCGGCGGCGTCGACCTCGAGGTCGCCGGGGTCGTGGCGTCGTCCGACCGAGAGCACCTCGAGGGCGCGCGCTGCGACCTGGTGGTGGAGACGTCGGACGAGGGCGAGGCCGAGGCCGAGCAAGGCGTGGACGCGTGCCACGCCCGCGTCACCTGCGAAGGCCGCACGCTCTACGCCGGGCGCGGGGGTTGCGGCGAGTACTTCGAGTCCGAGTCCGTCGAGTACTGGGACCACGCCCTCGACGACGGCTCGCCGATCGTGATCCTCAGCGAGCGCGATCGCCGCCTGGTCGTCCGCGACGCCACGTCGACCACCATAGTCCAGCTCGATCCCTGAAGGCCCTCGCCCGACGAGACGGGGGCACCGGGTGCGAGACGGCGCGTCGAGCCCGTGCCGCCGGGCCCATGCTTCGTGTCACCCGGAGCAGCCGCTTCCAGCCTGGCACACGAGACCCATCGGCGAGCGCCTCGTGCCGGACTCGCTGCCGGTGCCCCGAGCGCGAACGGGACGGCGCGCCCGGTGCACGAGACGGACCGGTGCGCCGCCGCCGACGACTCGCGACCTCGCGTCCGCTCAGTCGCTCGGCCTCGCGTCCTCACGTCTGCGTCTCTCGCCTCCTCGTTTCTCGCGTCCTCGCTTGCGTCCTTCCCTCGTCGTTCGCCCACGCCTCGAGCGCGAGCCGCTCCCCGAAGGGAGCCGGAGCCCATTTCGGGCCGGAGCCCGGGGGTCTTCCTCCTGAGCCTCTTCTCCGTCTCACCACCCTGCGGCCTCTCGTCCGTTCGAGCCTCCCCGCGTCGTGCACCTCCGCGCGTCCCCTGCGAGGACCGACGCAAGCCCTTACTCCCGGGCACCGTCCGAAGGGCGGGAGCGCCCCCTCCGACCGTGCCAAGAGCTCTCGTCCCTTGGGTCACAGGGAAACGCGCTCGGGTACGGCGCGAGGCCGTTGCAGCCGGCGTGCCGCACTCCCCACACCTGATCCCGCGCACTTGCGCACGCGATGTGGCGAGATCGGCGGACAGCGCCTGGCGGCCGCCACCCCGAGCCGAGATGGCGCGGACCATGAAGCGGCAACGCCCGCCGGCGACTCCGCGTCGGGCGCCGGAGGCGTTTCCGCGGCAACACCCGCCGGTCGCCCGCGGTGGCCCGGCCGGGTGGACACGCTCCTCGAGATCGCCGAGTCGTAGGTCGCGAGCGACGCCCCGCCGGCCTCACGCGCCGGGTCGCCACCGCTCGCGCAACCGCGCACGGAGGGCCGTCACTCATAGACTTCGCGACCGTGACCGATCTTGACGACGACGACGGTCTTTGACTCGATTCGGTAGATCACACGGTAGTCGCCGACCCTCCGTGCCAACGTAGCTGAGACACCGACCGCGCGAAGAGGAGGTCGCGATGTAAGACCGAATCGAAGCGGCCTTGCTGCACAAGAGATGAGGGTCGGCCCCTCGGACTCGGATTGCAGGATCAGGGTCCAAACCACCGGATGCTGCGTCGGCCCAATGGCCGAGGTGGTGAGCGAGACGGAAAAGGCGGGATGAACCCGTCAGGTAAGCGCTGGGAAGACGAACGAAAGTGAACCGTTGATGACGTGTCGAAAGCGTAGGGACGCCATCGAAACCGGGCTCCAGTCGTTGCTCCGGGATGAAGCTCGAGGGGTGCCTGTCGATTGCTCGAGCGGTGGCCGGCATGAAGGCGGCGTTTGCCCAGCGCAGGCTCTTGTCGGAACGTGGGAACTTCTCGCCTCGATGCGAAGGGAGAACTCCGAGATACCCCCATTCCCCGCACGTTTGACAATCTCCATGTCATCGGTCTGTAATCTCCGGAACTTCGGAGGAGGTCGGTGTCCGTTGAGAATCATGCCCGAGTGCTGCTCGTCGAGGATGACGAGCTACTCGCGAAGAGGCTGCGGTCCGTCTGTGAGCCACACGCGCGGATCGTTCATGCGAGGAGCGCCGCGGAGGCGCGGGCCGTGTTGCTCTCGGACGATGCGGTCGATGCCGTGCTCCTCGATGTTCGCCTACCGGACGGCAACGGCCTGGACGTGCTCGAGGCGGCTCGACCGAGCCGCCCGGATCTGCCCGTGCTGGTCGTCACGGGCCTGGACTCCGTCGCTGTCGTCAACCGCGCCTGTCAACTGCGGTGCTACATCGCCCGCAAGACCGAGCCGGCCAACGACTTCGTGGAATGCGTCGTCGGCTTCGTCCGAGACGAGACTCTCCGTCCGCGCCTGATGCGGCGTGAGGTCGAGCAGTGGATCCAGGATCACGATCTGCAGCGGGCCACCGCAAAGGTCCTCCGCTGTTACATGTCGGGCGGCGCGCGCGCGGACCTCCCCGCCGCGCTCGGGTGCACGGAAGCCACGGTGAAGTGGCACGTCACGAGGATTCTCGTCTGCAAGTTCGCCAACCTGGCCGCGCTACGCGAGCACTTCCTCGCGAAGGTGGATCGTGAAGTCGAGCGCCTGGACCGGGGGGAGGCACAGGGGGGGGGACAGGTGACCCCAGCAGCGGCTTGACCTGACTCATCGTCGGTCAGCACGCTGAGGACAATGGTCCCCCCACCTCAGGTCTGGCGACTTCGTGTGCCGCCGCGGCCCATCCTCTCCTGGACGGACGCACTCCGCATGGGGGATCGATGGGGGATCGACGCGCGCTTTCCACGACCAGCGAGCGGCACCGGCAACAGACGCGTTGGCGTACGTTCGTCGCCGCCGGCTTCCTCATCGCGATCCTGTTCGTCGTCTGGGCGCTGACCGGGAGCCAGGACGGATCGGGCGCGATCGAGCCGGCCGCCCCCGCGACCGCGCCCGCACCGCTGCCGCGTATCGCGGAGGTCGAGGAGGCGCTGCGTCGACCCGCCCGCCAGTTGCACCCGCCCACGTGGACGTCCAGTGCGGAGGAGGCCGTGGCCGCGGTCGTCGCTCACGTGGAGGCGCTCATCCGCGACGTCCTCGAGGAACGGGAGCTGCGCGGCCTGTACTCCAGGGACTGCGACCTCGCGGAGCGTCGATGCCTCCACCAGCTCTCGCGCGCTCTCTTCAAGGCGGTGCACAACGTGGTTGCCGACGCGTTTCGGCAAGGTGACCTGTCTCTGTCCTGGCTGCTGGAGAGGCACGGGGCCGAGGTGACCGAGCGGCTGCTCGCCGACATCGTCGCCACGTCGAGCGATCCCGTCGTCCGGAGCGCGGCGCTCGCCGTGATGGAGTACGCCGACGGTCTCCCTCTGCGGGAGCTGCCGCCTGCGGCTTACGACGACCTCACGCAGCGACCGGCGGCGGAGGTGATGCTCACGCTGCGCCGCCACGAGGAGATCCCGGTGACCCGCGAGTACGTCGCCGCGCAGCTCGAACACCTCGTGTCCGATGACTCGCTCCACGAACACTACCGCTACGCAGCCGCCGAGGCCCTCGGCCATCCCGAGACCGCGGAGCGGCTCAACCAGGTCGTGGGCTCGCTCGTCGCGAGGGAGCAGTTGACCGGCGACCTCCCGGGGAGGCATCGGCGATCTACTGTCAAGGATCGACCGAGAACACGTGCCCGGAGACGAGCGGGAGCTACCACGAGATCACCATTCGAACTCTGTTCGGGACGCTGGTGAACCTGGACAACGACGACACCTACACCATCGGTACGAGCAACGGGCTGCTCGTGGCCTGCAGGAACGGCAATACGCTGCACTTCCTCTATGACGAGGACGAGGGTGACTACCTCTACGACGGGCTCGAGGCGGACAGCGCGATCTGCTGGTCGACGGGTACCGACGTCATCACGATTGCCAGGAGCAGCTTCCAGTGTCCCTCCACCTGGTACTCTGCCGTGGGTTCCGGTGACTACAACGGCTACGTGCTCCACATGCACGGACAGGGCGACAACGATTCGTTGTTCGGCGGTGACGGTCGGGACAAGATCTGCGGCGGAAGCGGAAACGACCGGGTCTTCGGGCACGACGGCAATGACATCTTGGATGGGCTGAGCGGTCACGACACGATGCGAGGTGGTGACGGTGACTTCGATGAGCTGTGGGGTCACAATGGCGACGACTGTCTGCGGGATGAGGATGGGTCCGACGACTACCTAAACGGGGAGAGCAATACCGATCGATGCGTCTGGGACGAGGGAGCAGCTTTCGAAACGCTCACCTGTGGAGGTGCGGGCTATACGCCCAACACGGTTGGGCAGGGTGCGACCAGCTGTACCGAGTACGGTGAGGACGGTGAACTGGAGTGCGACTTCCGTTGCAGTTGGGACTAGGCGTGGCACGACACGCGATCGCGCTCGTGGCGGTCTGTACGACCGCCGCGGGCGCGGTCTGCGGTTGTGCGGGCGGTTGCGGTGGCGGGGAATCACTGCCGAGCGACGGCGGAGATCCGCCGACCGGTGAGGCTGGGTCGGACGCGGCGACCTACGACCTTCGCGACGCAACACGTCCGCCCCCGCCCTGTGGTGTTCCCATCGAGCGGCTGACGGTCGAGATCCCCCGGACAAGTGGCTCGGTCGATCGAGGTCGTGGGCACCACCTGTACCAGGCTGGGGTCGTGGACGGGGACCGCCTGATCCTGAGGACGAGCACCCTGTCGCCCGTGTCGTCAGAGGATGTCTACGCCCCGCTTCCCGATGACGGCTGGAATGCGTGGGCGATGACGCTCGTCCCGGACCCGGCCATCCTGCTGGGCCCCCTCTCGGGCAGTGCCGGGCCGGAGGTGCTTTGGGTGACCGTGCGTCCGGGAAGCACGGACATCCGAGCGCTGCCGACTCCCTCCGGTCTGTCGTTCGCCGACTACCCGCCGAACCGAGCGGGCTGGTTCGTCGCCAGCCCCTGGGGCGTCCTGCGCCTCGTGACGTTCGAGGGTGACCCGCAGCTCATGCGGGCCTCGGAGGCGGGCATCGACCTGATCCCCGTGACGCTCCCCGCCGGGAGCTCGCGATACCATCTCGGTGCCTCGGAGGACGCCGACGTGGGCCTGCTCGCGGCATTCGGCTTCTCGGACGAGCCCGGGCTGGAGGTGGCCCTGGTCGGGGCCGACGGTCTCGGGGACTTCCGGCGTATCCTGGACTGGGATCCCGAGGGCGTGACCATCGACGTGACAACCGAACGCATCGCCGTCACGGCCATCGGCCCGGGCGAACTGACCGTCATCTTTTTGGGCGCGGGCCTCGAGGATTTGGGGCGCACGAGACTCGAGCTCGACCACATCCACGCGGCGACCACCATTGGCGAGGGGCCCCGCGGGCTCGTCGCCCATCGCCGGTCCGACGGTGCCGACCATGCGGTCCTCTACGGCACCCTTCCAGGAGGCGACCGCGTGGAGGGACTCCGGCTCCTGCTCGATGGGCACACGCGCTACGGTGAGCTGGGCTCGCCGGTGGCCTGGGCGGCTGGCGACGGCCTTCACGTCGTCGCAGTCCCGAGCCGGGTGATGGACGTGTTCTTGCTCTGTGGAGGCGGGGCTTGAGGTGGATACCGTCGCTTGGGCTCGCCTTCTTGTTGTGTGGATGCTCCTGCGGCTCGAGCCACCTCCGAAGCGACGAGCTGGACGGAGCGACCCTGCCGGATCGCGACGCGGCTCCGCCGGTCGGTGACGGAGACGCAGGCGAACCGGCGGCGGACGCCGGCCCCACCGCGGTAGCCTGCGCCGCATCGTGCTCGATCACGCCCCTGGCTTCGGGCTATCTGCACGGCGCCCGCCCGGCGTCGGAGTCGCGGGTCGAGATCCTCGCGGCCGCCGTTGCGCCCGGGGGAGCCCTACATGCGCTCGTTTCGCCAAGGGGCGATGGTGCGACCACCGCCCGACGCTGGGTGCTGGCAACCGCATCGCCGGGCGCGGGGGTCTTCTCGATCGGGGACGAACGCACCTGGCCGCCCACGGCCGGGTCGGGAGAATTGGAGGGCGCGGGGGCCGGTCTCGAGGCGGGACTCCTCCGGGTGTCCGATTCGGCCATCGACGTGGTCGTCATGTTCACCGTGAGATCTTCCATCGGGGTGTCGCCGATGGACGTGCGAGTGGCGGCCATCGGCTGGTCCCTCGAGGGCGCATTGCGGTACGCAGGGGAGGTGGGCACGATCTTGGCGCTCGGTGCTCCGACCGATCCGGACGGGGCGTTGTTCGACCTTCCTGGTGGAGGGCTCGTGGCGGCCGTGGAGCACGACGGTGCCCTGCACGGGCTCCGGCTCGCGTGGCCCGCTGGCGAAGAGCCAGCTGTCATGGAGCACCTGGCAATGGGGTCGCCGGGCACGGGCACGGATGCCATGGCGCCCCTTTCCGGTGTGGCCATCGACGACGCTCGGTGGGCCGTCGCCGGGGGTGGGCGCTCGCGCACCGAGCGGCGCGAGGCCTTCGTGCACCTCGTGCGAGACGGAGAGGGCGCCTGGAGCGGTTCGCTCGGTGGCGAAAGCAGCGATCCGCCGCCGCACGTGGTGCGGAGCGGGGCGGGAGCACTGGCCCTTCGGTGGCAACAGAACCCGCGTGACGTCGACGACTCGGTGCTCATGGCAACCCGTGTGACGGACTCTGGGCCGGGGGAGCGGTTCATCGTACCGACACCACTCCTGCCGACGCCCATGGACGTGCACGCGGGAAGCGCCCAGACGGGCGCGTTCGCGGTGTGGAGCGTGCGCGCCCCCGACGATTTCGCCGACACCATCGTGTACCTCGTTCTACTGGACAGGAGCGACGACTGTCCCGCCACCGAGGCCGTCCCCATCGCGCGCTTCCGGGGAGCGGCCGCAGTGCCATCGGTGTACGCCTCCGCGTCGGGCAACGACCTGGTCGTCCTCGGCCTACCGCTCGGTGCCGACGGTGACCACGAGCTCGCGGCCCTCGACGTGCGCTGCGAGCTCACCGGGGAGTAGCCGTCGTGACTCCCCACGCCTTGCCGGAATCGTAACAGAAGGGATGGTGTGGCGGACCGACCGCAGAGCACCTCCCCGGCGCCGGCGCACAGCGGCGTGAAGATCGCAGCGCTGATCGCGGCAAGCGTCCTGAACGCAGCGACGCTCGGAGCCGAAGCCACGGCCGAGGATATGCTAGCGAGGGGGGCGAGCACGCTTTCGGCTCGAGCCGGGCTCGTGGGCGCGGGAGACCCTGGTTACTGCGAGTGGCGGGCGCGTTTGGGCTACGGCTCGCTACCGCTCGCCTATCTGGGGCTCCGCCCCAGCCCCCAAGCTGCCGCGGATGCAAGGGTCGGCCCCCTCGATCACGAGGTCGTAGTGTACGCCTCACTCCGTAGGACGAGGAAGCAGTGCGAGCAGGCCGAGGGGCGCATTCGGGTCATCCTGGCGCGTTTGGGGCTTGAGCTACATCCGGAGAAGACGAGGCGGGCTGCGTAATGCTGCGACCCCAGAGACCACCGGTAAGCCGTGTGCGGGAAATCCGCACGCACGGTTTGAAAGGGGGTCTTGCTCTCTTTGCCCTCGCGCACGCGAGGAAAGGATAGAAGGATCTACCAATGACCTTCCGCGACAAGTCGATCCTCTTGACCGGGGCGTCCGCAGGCATCGGGCGCGAGCTCGCCAAGGTCATCGCCGCGAAGCACGGACGCATCGCGCTCGCGGCGCGAAACGCCGAGGCCCTCGAGGAGCTGGCGGCCGAGTGCCGGGCGCGCGGCGGCGAGGCCCTCGCGGTCCCGACCGACGTCACCGATCCGGACGCATGCCGGCGCCTCGTGGAGCAGACCGTCGAGGCGTTCGGCGGGATCGACGTGGTCGTGAACAACGCGGGCCTGTCCATGTGGGCGCGTTTCGACGAGGTGACCGATCTCTCGCTCTTCGAGAGGATCATGCGAGTGAACTACCTCGGCTCGGTGTACGTCACGTGGCACGCGCTCCCCCACCTGAAGCGGAGCCGCGGCCTGCTCGTCGCCGTCTCGTCGCTGACGGGCAAGACCGGCGTCCCGGCCCGCTCGGGCTACGCGGCGAGCAAGCACGCGGTGCAGGGCCTGTTCGACTCGCTCCGCATCGAGCTCCGCCACACCGGCGTGGACGTCCTCGTCGTCTCGCCCGGCTTCGTCGAGACCGACATCCGGAGCCACGCCCTCGGCGGCGACGGCAAGCCGCTCGAGGTGAGCCCGCGGGACGAAGCGCGCGGGACCATGAAGCTCGAGGACTGCGTCGCCCAGATCGTGGACGGCATCGCCCACCGCCGCCGCGAGGTCGTCATGACCCCGCAGGCCAAGGTCGGCATGTTCGTCAAGCCCTTCGCCCCCCGAGTCATCGACTGGGTCGCGGCCCGCACCATCAAGGACCCGGGCAAGTAGCGCGCGCCGATTCCCGCGGACCGGGCCGCGGTTGACGTCCGCCGGCGCGGCAGGAATAGCCCAGTATGACCGTCCGTCGATTCGCGATCTCCTTCGACGAGGATCTGGCGCGCGCGGTTCGCGAGGCTGCCAGAGACGAGCCCATTTCCGCCTGGTTGGCGCAGGCGGCGCGGAGACGGCTTCGGGCCGAGGGCCTGGCGAGCGTGGTCCGCGAGTGGGAAGAGCGGCACGGCGAGATCACGCCGGAGGAGCTCGCGCAGGCCGAGCGGGCCGTGCGACGAAAGAAGGGTCGCTCGAAGAAGTGACCGTCCCGGTGCTCGATGCGGGCGCGCTGGTCGCGCTCGAGCGGAACGACCGCAGCGCGTGGGCCGTGCTCGAGCTCGCCGCATCGAGGAGCATCGACGTCGTCGTGCCCAGCACGGCGCTCGCACAGGTCGGTCGGGGTACGCGGCGACAGGCGCTGCTCGGCAAGGCCCTGGACCATTGCGTGATCGCGGACTTCGACTCGCGTGCCCGCGAAGTGGGCGTCCTGTGTGGGCACGCGCGGACGAGCGACATCTGCGACGCACACGTCGCCATCGTCGCCGCGACGGTGGGAGACGTCCTTCTCACCAGCGACGTCGATGACCTCGACCACCTCCTGCGCGCGTACGGCAAGCAGAGGCCGGTCCTCGTGCGGTGCTGAGCCGGCGGGGTCGGACGCTCGAGCACGCGTTTGGCCTGCTCGCGGCAAGCGCTCGGCGCATGCAGCCCACGCGCCGGTGCGCGCCGCTCGCGGGGCCGCGCACGGACCTGGGAGCGGCGTGCTTCTTCTCCGCGCCGCCACATCGCCGTCGTCGTCGCGTTAGGATCGCCCGATGCGGCCGGACGAGGGGACCATCGGGTGGCTGTTCGACACCACGGCGTGGTGGGTCGGGAGCTTCGGTGGGTTCGAGGCGCTGGCGGCGCAGGGGCTGCCGGCGCCGGTCGACGAGGACTTCCCGGTCGATCCGGAGCTCGAGGGGGTCGATCTCGCGCGTGACTTCTTCGCCTTCGTCGTCGAGCACGCGGGGGTGAGCGACTGGCCGCTCGTCGCCGAGCCGGTCGAGCCGCCGAGCGTCGCGGATGCGCTCGTGGGGATGCCGCACCACATGACCGAGGCGCCGGCGCCGGCGAACGACCGCCGCGGGGGGGAGCTCGCCGAGGGCGAGCCGCTGGTCGTTCCGTTCGACCCGGCGCAGGTGGCCGATCCGACCGCGCTCGTCGCGACCATGGCCCGGGGCGTGAGCCACTACATCCTGTTCTCGGGTCATCCCGAACGGCCGTTCGCGGAGGAAAGCTGGGAGCACGCGGTGGACTTGGGGGCCGTGCTGCTCGGGTTCGGCATATTTGTCGCCAACAGCGCGTTCGAGTTCCAGCAGCACCAGAGCGGGCCGATGATCGGCTGGGGGTACGCGAGGCAGGGCGCGCTGAGCCAGCTCGACGTCAGCTACGCGCTGGCGATGTACACCACGTTGCTCGACATCGACGACCGCGAGGTGACCGAGCATCTCGCGCCCAACCCGCGGGGGTGGTTTCGCGACGCGCGGCGGGACCTGCGGCGGCGCGACCGAGACCTCGCGCGCATCCGCGCGATCACGACGGCGCAGGGGCCGTACCGCTGACAGCGCAGCCCGGGTGCTCGCGTGGCCGTGATCGAGCCCGCCTCTTCATGTCCTCGGTGGCGTCACGGCAGCTCGGTCACCCCGCCAAGGTCAGCCGCGCGACCACGGCCTTCTCCCGCCCTTCGGAAGCTGCCGCAGTCGCGTGCACCGCGGCAGTAGTACTCGGCGGAGCGGCCACAGCCGCTGGCTATCCAAATCTCCACGGCCCGGCCATCCATCAGGTGCGCCTCGCCGTTCGCCAATGTCTCCAGGTCGTGAACAGGGCAGTCGAGGTCGCGTACCGCGAGCTGAAGGACCGAGCAGCACGGTGCGCTCTCCTGGCTGCCGCTGGACGATTGCCCTCCACCACAGCCCACGAGGATCGCGAGGACGCAGAGCCAGGCAGCGTCCAGACGCCAAGAATCGTACCCCCATCGTCGGCGATGCCGAGGCGGGTGCCGGCAGATGGCCTCGTACCCGACCGTCGGGAGGCACAGGTGAGCCGACGAAGTCACTCGCACGCCGTGCGCACCGTGAAGCCCTGCTCCGCTGGTGGGCGCGGGCGCGGCCGGGCCGACCGCGTGCGGCGGCGCGACCGCCGACAAGAGGAGCGTGCGCGCGACCATCCGCGGAAGCTACCCTCGCGGGCACGTCCTCGTTACCCCCAGCCGCATTCGCCCGGGCGGAGCGGCAGGTGGTCCTGCCAGCCTCGACGATCGTGGCGGCGAGCAGCCCCGGCGGTCAGGGCGGGCAGCTCGCGACCGCGATGGAGTCGATTCCACCGGGCAGGCTCAGGACCAGCACCGGCGAGCCGCCCGACATGGGCCAGCGATAGAGGTCTCCGGCCGAGGCGTAGAACACGGAGTCGTGCTCGAGGGAGATGGCCACGCGGTGTGTGTTCACCTCGACGAGCTGCTCCGGCTCTCCGCCGGTGATGCGCAGGCGGTGGAGGCCGTAGGCGTTTCCGTAGTACAGGTGCCCGCGCGTCGGATCGTAGGCGTAGCTCTCCGGGGAGAAGTCGAGCGACGCGAGCACGGTCTCGCTTCCGCCCCGCCTCGCCGTCACCACGCGGTGCGCGCCGATGCCCTCGTAGCGGCTGAAGAAGAAACGGTCGCTCACCGGCTCGTAGAGCAGGCCGAACCCGCCGAGCCACGACTCGGTGACTTCGGGATCGCCGCTCCCGTCGATCGGCTGACTGGTCGGTCCGATGTAGAGCAGGCCGCGGCCCGGATCGATGCCGAAGTGAGAATCGGCCATGCTGATGGTCGTGAGCCCACTGCCGTCGAAATCGGCGCGCTCGACCACGTCGTTCAACGCGTCCCAGGTGTACAGCCGGCGCGCCAGCGGATCGACGAGGAGCTGCGCCCGGTAACCACCGCTCCGCGTCGGGAGGATCTCCCGCACGTCGGTGCCGTCGATCCGGACACGCACCACTCGCGCGTCACTGCCGCCCGGGCGGTGGAGCAGGAACAGCTCGTCGGGCTCGCCCGCGCAGTCGCAGCCCTCGTCGACCATCTCGTCGCAGTCGTCGTCCACGCCGTTGCAGGTCGTCTCCGCGCGCTCGTAGCCGTCTCCGTAGTCGCACGCCCAGCCGTCGACGCCGGCGCAGGAGGCCGTCCCATCGCCGGTGCCGCAGATCCCGCCGGCCGCGTCGCAGGACGGCGGCGTGTCGGTCAGCTCCTCGTCGATGTCTCCGTCGCCGTCGTTGTCGCGCCCGTCGCACACCTCGACGCAGAGCGCGGGATCGATGTCCTCGTCGGTGAGACCGTCGCAGTCGTTGTCGAGCGAGTCACAGGTGCGCTCGTCGGGCTCGAAGAAGCGGGAGGTCCACGCACAGGTCCATTCTCCCGCCGCGCAGCCCGCCGTGCCGCCCTCGGCGCACACGCCTTCGCCCGTGCACGGGGGCGGGCACTCCACGAGCGGCGCATCGGCGGTCCCATCGCCGTCGTTGTCGACGCCATCGCAGATCTCGGGCGTCGACACGGCGCTCGCCGCGACGAGGGTCGCCGAACCGAAGCCGGCCTCGTCGGTGTCGAGCTCCTCGAGCTCGAGGCCCGTGTCGGAGGGGCAGACCTCGTAGCGTCGGCCGTCGTCCGTCTCGAGCACCCCGGCGCTGACGGTGAAGCTCCCGGACGCGCTGATGGAGCTGCTCGCGCCCACCGTGCAGTAGCACACCCCGCCCGCGCAGGTGGGATTGCACGACGCGTCCGCGAAGCCCGCGCTGCGCAGGCTCGTCTCCATGTCGCCGCATCGGCATCCGTGGCAGGCGTTCGGCAGCGCCAGCATGGCGTCCGCCTGAAGGAACAGCCGCTGCTCGTACGTTCCGGCCTCGAGGTCGAGCGTTCCAGAAACGGTGGTGTCGGTGACGGTGAGGATCGTCGCGCTGCAGACTCCGAACACCTGCTCGAACAGCGTGGTGTCGAGCCCGCACACGTCCGCGTACGCGAAGGTCCCCTCGAGCGCCCCGTCGCAGGGCGTGACGTCCGGGCACGACCGCGCCACGGTGAGCGTCGGCGTCACCGGATCGGGGATCTCCTCGCGGTCCATGCACGGGGGCCCCGCATCCGTGCCGCCGCCGCCGTCACCACCGTCGCGGGCGATCACGGCACCGTCGGCGACCCCACCGTCTGTGGTCCCCGCGTCCGTGCGGGCGCGGTCGTCGCCGCCACAACCGGCGAGCCACGCCGCGAGAGCCCCAGACAGGGCGAGCGCGAGCTTTCCCATCCGCCACCTCCCTGCGCCGCGAAGCCGAAGCGGATCGCCGCGAAGCGCTGCCGCGCCGGGCGCGAGGAGAAACAGCATGACCGCGGCGAGGGCGTGCATCCGGCACATCGTACCGTCTCGGCCGGCCGATCTCACCCGAGCCGGGTCGCCGTTCCCGCGCAGACGCCGCCTTCCGGTATGATCGGCGTCCGTGAGGCAGAGCACGTGGTGGTCGGGCGCGACGCTCCTCGGCGTCGCGGCCCTAGCGGGCTGCGGCGGCGGGGACGATCGCCCACTGGGACGGCACCGCGTGGACCCGCGAGGCCGCGCCGCAAGCGCTCTGGCGCGCCATCACCGGATCGCCGTCGGGCGACGTGTGGGTCGCGGGCCGCGGGATCCTGCGGCGGTGAGGGCGACGGCGGTGCGGGGCTCCACGTCCCGAGCTTCGCCGAGCCCCCTCACACCTGCTCGAGCCAGCGCTCGACCTCGCGTCTGGCCCGCTCGCGGTCCTTGCCGTAGCGCTCCTGGACCTTGCCGATGAGCAGGTCGCGGCGGCCGGCGACGTAGTCCACGTCGCTGTGCGTGAGCCTGGCCCACTCGAGCCTCGCCTTGCCCTTGAGCTTGGACCATCGGCCGCGGAGGGTGTCGGAGTTCATGCGGTTCGCCCCGGGATCCGTCCGAGCACTCGGCGTGCCAGCGCCTCGTGCCGCCGATCCCGGGGCGAACCTGTCTCGATCCGCCGCAGTGCGGCGGATGATCACGCAGCCGAGGTCCGGTAGGGGCCGTTCGGCGTCGAGTCCGGGCCGAGGTCGAGCGAGCCCGCCTTCGCGAACCGGGTGACGATCAGCGCGCCGAGGCCGAGGACCGCCGCCACCGCGACCGCGACGTCGCCCGCGAACGGCACCAGCGACGCGAGCCAGAGCGCGCCCGAGCCCGCCGCGAGCTGCAGCACGGGGCGCTCCTTCAGCGCGGCGATCGGCAGCGCCGCGCCGAGGACCGAGGCAGCGGCCGCGAGGCCGACGTACACCGCGAACGGCAGCGCGACCGCGAGCACCACGGCGGCCGGGATGCCGATGATCGTGATCGCCAGGACGACGATGGCCGCGATCGCGCCGGCGAAGCCGAGCAGGCCCATGCCGAAGGCGCGCGCGGGCTTGCGCACGAGCACGAGCTGCAGCGCGTCGAGCCGCTCCCGCGCCACCCCCATGAGCAGGAGCCCGAGCACGAACAGGAGCGCGTAGCGCACGAGCCCGGAGAGCGCGTCGGCGACCCAGCGCCCGAACCCGCCGTGGTGGTGCGCCGCGCGGCCGAAGGACACGCTCGGAGGGCCGCCCGAGACCCGCTCGCCGTGGGTCGCGGCGCCCTCGGCCATGTGCACCTCCCCTCCCATCGTCACGAGGTCGCCGTGCACCTCGCCCGTGGGCCCGACGCGCAGGTCACCGCCCATCGTCACCACGTCCCCGAGCACCTCGCCGTGGACGACGGCGTCTCCGCCCATCGTCACCAGCTCGTCCACCACCTCGCCCTTCTGGACGACCGCGTCGCCGCCGAAGGTCACCCGGTCCCGGGGCTGCGCGAGCCCGAGCGCCGGTACGAGCAGCACGGCGCCGAGCGCCGCGGCGGACAGACTGCCAATCTTCCTCATCGCGTCACCTCCTGTGTCGCCCGTTCCCTACGAGCGGAGGCGGCGCGTATTTCAGCGGAAGCCGGGCGAGAGCATGTGGGCCGCCGCCTCGGGCTCCCGGACGCCCTCGGCGCCGAAGCGCGCGTCGGCGCGCTCGACGAGCGCGCGGCCTTCCTCTCCGCCGACGAGGACGCCGCGGTGGCGGCGCGCGGCGGCGGCGAACAGGGCCGCGTCGAGGGCCTCGAGCGACTCGGCGGCCTCCGCGAGCAGCGCCGCGGCCCGCTCGGTGTCGCCGCGCCCCTTGGCGACGCCGGCGCGGATCAGCGAAGCCATCGCGTCGCTCCACGGCAGACCCTCCTTCGAGAGCGCCCGTGCGTCGGCGGCGGCGGCGCGCAGCCGGCTCTCGCCGCCCGCCGCGAGGGCGCACGAGGCGCGCTCGGCGTGCATGATGACGCGCAGCATCTGCACGCGCAGGAGCAGGGAGCGCTCGAGCGCCGGCCACTCCTCCTCGATCCGCGCCCACGCGCGCTCACCCCGCCCGACGTACAGGTCGGTGTGCGTCCAGCCCTGCAACAGGAGGTAGTGCTGGAGCTGGAACCCGCGCTCCGACCACTGCTCCCCGAGCATCTCCAGGTTGGACTCCGCCGCTCGGACGTCGTCCACCGCGAGCCACGCGGTGACGGCGCAGCCCGAGCCCGCGCACGCGCGCGCGTAGAGGTCGTCGCGCTCGCGCGCCGTCTCGAACCGCTCCGGGACGCGCCGCGCGAGCTCCCGGAGGCGGCCCATGTAGTACAGGGCGACGAAGTTGAAGCGCGTGTTCGTCGCGAGCTCCCACGCCACGTTCGTGCACCGCTCGCGCAAGACGGCGTCCGCGCGCTCGCTCCTCTCGAAGGCCTCCTTCCACCGACCGGCGAAGAACGCGCACGTCGCGCGCATGCCCTCGACGAGGCCGACGGCGTGAGGGTGATCGATGCGGCGCGCGATCGCCTCGGCGCGGTCGATCACGGGACCGGCGCGCGCGGCGCCCCGCCGTCCGAGGCTCGCCGTGTGCGCGGCGTCGACGGCGAGCGCCCGCGCCACGCGGTACGGCTCCCCCGCCTCGAGCGCGCGCTCGAGGTGCCGCGCCTGGAACTCCGCGCCCCGGATCGGGTCCACCATGCTGAGCCCGATCGCCACCGCCCAGCACGCGTCGACGCGCCGGAGGTCGGCGGCCTCGACCTGGTCCTCCGCCCGCTCCTCGAACGACAGGCCGCGCAGGCGCAGCCTCGCGCGGCGCGCGAGCAGCGACAGGAGCGCCCGGTTGGGGGTCGGCGCGAGGCGCATGCCGACGCCGGCGAGCACGTCCCCCAAGACCTCGAGGCCGCGGTCGACGTGACCGCTCCGGAGCAGGTGCTCGGCGGCGCGGCGACGAAGATCGAGCGCCCCGCCGCCCGCGCCGGCCGCGGCGCGCAGGTACGCCTCCGCCGCCTCGGCGCTCCGGCCGTCGTGCGCCAGCGCGTCGCCCAGGGCCTCCTCGATCTCCCACCGCTCCGGCGCGTCGTCCGGCCGCAGCGACAGGGCGCGCCGGTACAGCCGGACCGCGCGGTCGAAGGCGAGGGCGTGCGTCGCGCGCGCCGCCGCCTCCCGCGCGAAGCTGCCGGCCTCCTCGCGCTCGCCGGCCCCCTCGAGGTGCTCGGCGAGGGCCTCCGGATCCGGATCGCCGCGCACCATCATCGCGCGGGCGAGGCGCCGGTGCGCGCGCCGGAGCGCCTGCGGGTCGAGGCCGCCCACGACGGCCTCGCGGACGCGGTCGTGGTACGTCTCGAGGACCTCCTCGCGGCGCGCGGCGTGGCTGCGCACGAGCGAGCCCACGCGGAGCGCGACCAGCGCACCCGGCGCGTCGCGGCCGAGCTTCGCGGCGTTCACGGCGACCGTCGTCTCGATGGGCCCGCCCGCGACGGCCACGATCTCGAGGAGCCGGCGCGCCCCGTCCGAGAGCTGCTCGAGCCGGAGCCGAAGGACGCCGGCGAGGTGCAGCTCCTCGGCCGCCGGCCGCGCGAGCGCGTGCCGCACGAGCTCGCCGACGAAGAACGGGCTCCCCTCGGCCTCGCGCGCCACCTGCTCGGCGAGCGCGTCCACGTCGCCGGCGCCGCCACGCGACAGGAGGTCTCGCGCGACGGTCCGCGCGTCGTCGACCGAGAGCGGGCCGAGCGCGATCTCGCGGAGCTCCACCGGGAGCCCCTCGGCGCGGAGGCTCCGGACGAGGGGGCTCTGGTCGGCGTCCCCGCTCCGCCACGCCGCGATGCACAGGAGCGAGGGGGCGTCCGGCGGGCGCAGTAGCTCCGCCACGAGGGTCGCGCTGTCCGCGTCGCCCCACTGCAGGTCGTCGACGAAGACGACGAGCGGGCGCCGGTCGGCGATGCGCCCGAGCAGCTCCTTGAGCGCGTGGAAGGCGCGGCGCCGGAGCTCCTGCGCGTCGCCCGCCGCCGTGAGCCGCTCGGGCGCCGCCTCGATCGCGCGCACGCGGCAGAGCACGGGGAAGACCCGCGCGAGCGCGTGAACGTCCCGCGGGAGGAGCGCCGCCGCGTCCTCGGCCGGAAGCCGCCGGAGGTATCGGCTGAGCGCGTCGACGGCGGCGTCGAGCGCCTTGAACGGGACGGTCTCGCGCTCGTAGCAGCGCCCGGCCAGCACCACCGCGCTGCCCTCGGCGCGCAGGTGATCGAGGAAGCACTGGACGAGCGCGGTCTTGCCGTAGCCCGACGGGCCCTCGACACGCACGATCACCGGCGTCCCGCCGCGGGCCGCGCCGAAGGCGTCGGCGAGGACGGCGAGCTGCGCGTCGCGTCCCCGGAGCGGCGGCGCGTCGGCCGGCGTGGGCGATCGCGGCCGGCGCGGCGCGGCCGGGCTGCCGGCGAGACGCGCGAGCACCTCGTCGCCCGTCGGGCGCTCGTCCGGGTCTCGACGCAGCAGGTCCATGGCGAGCTCCGCGAGGTCTCGGGGCGCTCCGCGCGCGACGTGATCCACGGGGGCCGGGTCGCGGAGCTGCTTCATGGCCAGCACGTGCACGACGCTGCCGGCGAAGGGCAGGACGCCGGTCAGCGCCTCGTAGAGCATGGCGCCGACCGCGTACCAGTCCGACGCGGCCGTCGCCGCCCTGCCGGCGGCCTGCTCAGGGGCCATGTAGGCGGGCGTGCCCATCACCCGCTCGTCGAGCGACCGGTACGGGTCGGCCGCGGGACCGACCTCCGAGGCCAGGCCGAAGTCGAGCACCGTCACGTGGCCCTCGCGGTTGACGAGGATGTTCGAGGGCTTCACGTCACGGTGGAGCTTGCCCGCGCCGTGCAGCGCGCCGAGCGCCCGGGCGAGCTGGCCGAGCGCGTCCCGCAGCCGCCGCTCGTCCACCTCGGTGCCGACCGGGCTCGCGCGCGTGCCCTGTCGCCCTCCGCTCGGGTCGGTGGGCGTCACCTCGACCGTCGCGGCGCTCTTCGGGTCCACCCCGCGGCGTACCCAGCGCAGGAAGTCGACGCCCTCGACCAGGTCCATCGTGAAGAACCACTGGCCTGCCGCCGAGACCAGCTCGTGGAGCACGACGAGGTTCGGGTGGCTCACGTCGGCGAGCGAGCGGAACTCCCTCTTCAGCCGGTAGATGCCGGCGGCGTCCACGGTCGGCAGCGTCTTGAGCGCGACGAGCGAGCCGCGCTCGCGGTCGAGCGCCTCGTAGACGATCCCCATCCCGCCGGCCCCGAGGCGCCGGCGGATCTCGTACCTGGCTGTGCCCTCGATCTCGAGCCCGTCCGCCATCTACCCTTGGCCGGCCTCGGACCAATGGTATCCGAAATGGGTGCTATAGACAGTCGAGAGAGCATGCTGCGCATCCGCTTCGTCGATCGGATCGGGTCGATCGACCCCGCCCTGTGGGACGCGCTCGCGGGCTCCGACGATCCGTTCGTCGAGCACGCCTTCCTGCACGCCCTCGAGACCAGCGGCTCGGTTGGCGACGGCGCCGGGTGGGTGCCGCACCACGTCACGGTGTGGCAGGACGACCGGCTCGTCGGAGCCCTGCCGCTCTACGAGAAGGACCACAGCTACGGCGAGTTCGTCTTCGACTGGGCGTGGGCGGACGCGGCGGCGCGCCTCGGGATCCGGTACTACCCGAAGCTCGTGTCGATGGTCCCGATGACGCCGGCGACCGGCAGGCGCCTGCTCGTCGCGCCAAGCGCGCACCGCCCGGCCGTCCTCGGCGCCCTGGTCGACGGCGCGTTCCAGGCCGCCGAGGCGCGGGGCGCGTCGTCGGTGCACCTGCTCTTCCTCACCGACGGCGAGCGTCGCGACCTCGCCCCCTTCGAAGAGCTGCGGCCGCGCCTCTCGCACCAGTTCCACTGGCACAACGAGGGCTACGGGAGCTTCGACGACTTCCTCGCGCGCTTCCGGTCTCCCATGCGCAAGCAGGTCCGCAAGGAGCGCCGCCGGATCGAGGAGGCGGGGCTCGAGATCCGCGTGCTCACGGGCCCGGAGATCGAGGAGCGCGACTTCCGTGCGCTCTACCGGTTCTACCGCCTCACCTGCGGCAAGCGTGGCAGCCCGCCGTACCTCTCCCGGCGGTTCTTCGACGCGATCCGCGACGGCTTCGCGCACCGCGCCGTGGCGGTGATGGCGTACCGCGGCGGCGAGCCCGTCGCGGGGTCGCTCAACTTCGAGAAGGGGAGCACGCTCTACGGCCGCTACTGGGGCTGCGACGAGGAGCACGAGTTCCTCCACTTCGAGCTCTGCTACTACCGGCTCATCGAACGCGCGATCGACGGGGGGATGGCGCGGTTCGAGGCGGGCGCGCAGGGCATCCACAAGCTCCGCCGTGGGCTCATGCCGTCGCCGATCCACAGCGTGCACTGGGTCCGCGACCCGTTGCTCGGCCGCGCGGTCTCGGAGCTCCTCCCGCGCGAGGCGTTCGCCGTGCAGCGGGAGATGACCGAGCTCGCCCACCACGGGCCGTTCCGGAGGGGAGAGGCGTCGTAGTACCGCGAGGGTACCGCCGCGACTTGCGCGCCCGCGCGATCGGCTCAACAACTGGGAGGCCGTGTCCTGGTTCGCTCTGGGGTCGCTCCTCGGGTGGGTCGTGGTGGTCGGGGCGGCCCGCCTGTTCCGGAGCCGCTTCTACTCGATCTTCACGGGCGTCGTCCTCTTCGTCCACAGCGCGTCGACCGTGGCGCTCTTCCCCGTCTTCGAGCGGGGCTGGCCGCTCTACGCCTACCTCCAGGTCGTGGTCTTCGTGCACTTCCTGTCGCTCGTCCGCCCGCGCGCGAGGCCGCTCGCCTTCCGGGCGCTCGTGAGCATCCCGGCGAGCTTCTTCACGGCCGGATCGATCCTCGCGGTGCCGTGGGCCCTCGTCGCCGCCTTCGGTGTCCCGCCGTGGGGCGCGTTCGTGCCGTTCGCCCTCGCCGGCGTGGGCGTCCTGCAGTCGCTGTGGGCGCGCGAGGAGGAGGTCGACGTGCTGCTCGACGGGCGCGTCGTCGAGGTCGACGGGGTGCGCCGCCACCCGCTGGGCAAGCCGAACGGTGGGAGGCCCCTTCGCATCGTGCAGCTCACCGACACGCACATCGGGCCCTTCATGAGCCCCGAGCGGCTCGCCCGGCTGTGCCGCCGCGCGGTCGAGCGCGAGCCCGACCTCATCGTGCTCACCGGCGACTTCCTCACGATGGAGTCCCAGGCCGACCCGGCGCTGCTCGAGCGCGCGCTCGCCCCGCTCCGGGCGGCACGGGGCCGGACCTTCGCCTGCTTCGGCAACCACGACCACGAGGCGCCCGAGCTCGTGCGGCGGGCCCTCGCGTCGGCGGGCGTGCGCCTGCTGGCGGACGAGGAGGCGATCGTCGAGACGGCGAGCGGGCCGGTCCAGATCCTCGGGATGGACTTCGCGTGGCGCGGCCGCGAGGAGCGGATGCTGTCGCTCTGCGAGCGGTTCCCGCGACGGGAGGGGCACCTGCGCGTGGTGCTCCTGCACGACCCGGGCGCGTTCCAGCACCTGCCCGAGGGGCACGGCGACATCGTCTTCAGCGGGCACACGCACGGCGGCCAGGTCGGGCTCGTGAGCCTCGGGCTGAAGTGGACGTTCCTGAGCGGGCTCACGTCCATGCCGGACCACGGCCTGTGGGCGCGCGGGCCGGACCGGCTCTACGTGCACCGGGGGAGCGGGCATTACGGGTTTCCGCTGCGACTCGGGGTGCCGGCCGAGCAGAGTCTTCTCAACGTGTACTGGGGCGGGGGGATGGAGTGAGCCGTGGGCCGCGACCGTGGCCGTGAACCGCGACCGTGGCCGTGGCCGTGAACCGCGACCGTGGCCGTGGCCGCGACCGTGACTGCGGCCGCGACCGCGGCCGTGACCGCGACCGCGACCGTGGCCGTGACCGCGACCGCGACCGTGGCCGTGGCCGCGACTGCTACCGCGAGGGATTGGGAGGTCGGCCGCGCGCCTGGCGCAGCTCGCGCGCCAGCCTGCGGCTGTCACGCGAGCTGCGCCTGGACGGCGCGCTCTCGTCTCGCCGGGGCCGGGAGCCTGGTGTGTGAGCTGGGAGAGCTCTTCCGGTTTGGGTTGGGGCTCACGGTGGGCGTGAGCCCCAACCCAAACCGGAGGTCGCCATGGCACTCGTCGTTCACTCACTCGCCCGGCAGCTCATCGTGGAGCTGCGGCCGCTCGTCGGGCCGATCCGGCGGCACGACCGGTCGCTCGCCGATCAAATGAAGCGGGCTGCCAGCAGCGTTCTGCTCAACATCGCCGAGGCGGAGTACTCGGATCCGGGCACTGGGCGGGCGCGGCTGTTCAACGCGGCGGGCAGCGCCAACGAGACGCTCGCGGCGCTCGAGGTCGCCGAGGCGTGGGGGTACATCGGCCGGGAACAGGCCCGGCGGCCGGCGGCGCTGCTCGACCGGATCAAGGCGCTCCTCTGGAAGCTCACCCGCGGCCGGCGCTGACCGGGCCGCGTGCACCCCCCGGGGTGAGGCCGATGTCGGCGCGCTCGGGTATCCTCGCCCCGGGGATGATCACGGTGGCTCGTCATTCGCTCGTCGTGCTCGCGGCGCTGCTCGCAGCGGCGCCGGCGCACGCGCAGTCGGGCCTCTCGTACTCGCGGATCGACCGCGCCACCGTGCGCGTGTTCGCGATCCGCGGCGTCGGCACGATCTCGCTCCCGAGCCGGGGCGGCTACCCACGTCCGATCGCGGTCCCGGAGGCCGGGCACGGGAGCGGCGTCGTGATCGCCCGCGAGGGTGTGATCCTCACCGCGCATCACGTGGTGAAGGACGCCCGCCTTCTGGCGGTGCAGCGCCCGGGCAGCCAGCAGGCCGTCGCCGCGCGCGTCATCTACGCGGACGAGGCCGCCGACTTCGCGCTCCTGTCGGCGTCCGGCACGTTCGACGACTTCGTTCCCATCCCGACCGAGACGGTGCCGCTCGCCATCCGGCAGACGGTGCACGCGATCGGCTACCCGATCGATCCGAGCAGGACGACCCCCCAGTCGAGCCGCGGGATCGTCTCGGGCGAGATGCCGGACGGCACGATGCAGCTCGACATCTCCGTGAACCCGGGCAACTCGGGCGGCCCGCTCGTCGACGAAGGGGAGCGCCTGCTCGGCATCGTGGTCGCCCGCGGCGATCCGACGCAGGGCGTCGTCGGCATCGGCGTGGCGGTCCCGATCGCGCGCATTCGGCCCGCGTGGGACACCATGCGGGGCGCCTACCGCCCGGCCCCGGCGTCGGCGGACGATCGCGCCGTCGCGGACCTCGTCGGAGAGCTGGTGCGTGTCGGCGCAGCGGGCCTCTTCGACGAGATCCTGCGCCTCCTGGACGACCCGAACGGCGGCGAGCTCGTCCGGCGCCTCAGCAGCGTCGCCGACCCCGACGCGCCGGCCGACCTGCTCGCCATCGCCGCCGGGTACTTCTGGGACTGGTCGCAGGTCGTCCTCGAGCGCGCGGGCGCGGCCTCGCCTCCGGATCTGCCCGAGGGCCGGGAGCGCGAGCTGTCGTGGCGGCTCATGCGCGCCGCCGTGATGCGCTGCCAGCACGCGCAGCGCGTCGATCCCTCGATCGTCGAGCGGTCACCCTTCGTGGGCTACGTCGTCCGGTACTTCGGCAGCGAGCCACCCTCCGAGGAGGTCCCCGACCGCCTCTTCGTCGCGTCGAGCGCCGCCGGCCCCGGGTCGCCCTACGCCCAGCCGCCGCCGGCGGGCGGGCCGGTGCGGCCGCTCGGCGGGGACGAGGAGGATCGGGCGAGCCTGCTCCGGTGGTACTTCGGGATCGGGGCGCCGAGATTCGAGCTCAGCGGGGACGACCTCGCGTTCTCGCTCGACACGGACGTCGTGCTCCTCCGCCGCGGCGACGCGGGCGTGCACCTGAGCCCCGTCGTGGGGATGTTCACCGTCTTCGCCGGCATCTCGGGCCGGACGCACATGATCTTCGGCGTCAGCCTGGGCCTCCGGCTGCGGCTCGGCGAGAGCGGGCTCGTGGCGAGCGCGGCCTACGCGCCCGGGTACCTCGTCGACCTGCGCGGGAACAGCGGGTTCGCGTGGGCCGGCGCCCACCTCCGGCTCGGCGCCGTGTTCGGCGGGGTGGGGCTCGGCGCGGGCCTGCGTCTGAGCCATCTGGCAGGCTCCAGCACCGTGGCGATCC
>JBDIVX010000056.1:0-44368 GCA_039794305.1 Candidatus Neutrinellum sp. | reverse complement strand
GCACGTCGACGCGGCGGACCATCGAGATGGCGAGCCTCGCGATCACCTCCCCGGCCGCGCCGGTCTCCGAGGGCGCGGGCTCGCCCGAGGACACGCGCCGGGTGGTCGCCGCGCAGGCCGCGCAGCGGGTGCCGAGGCGCCCCCCTGGAGCCGCGCCCGACGGGACGCAAGAGCTCGCGATGGACCAGGTGATCGAGGCGCGGCGGATCGCCGGAGCGGCGCCCGAGGGCACTCAGGAGATCGACGCGTCGTCGATCCTCGAGGAGCAGCCGCTACGCGAAGCGAAGAAGGACGACAGCGAGGTGGACCTCGACCCGCGCCTGGTGCGCGCGGCGCTCGGCGTGGAGGTGGAGGCCGCGCAAGACGCGACGCCTCCAAGGGCTCCTCGGCCCCGCGATCCCACGCTCGAGCTCGGCCCGGACGACCTCGAGCTCGTCGAGCAGGCAGCCAAGAAGCTCCCGTCGCTGCGCGAGCCCTTGCGCGCGAAGCCCGCGCCGCGTGCTGAGGCGCCACGGGCGAAGCGATCGCGGCCGGTGCGTGACCCGAGCCCGGTCGAGCTGCCGTCCGACATCAAGCCGATCCCGCGGCCGCGGCTGGACTCCACCCCACCCGCACCGCGCGCCCGAAAGTCGTCGGTGCTCTTCGACGACAGCGCGGAGCCGAGCGTGGCCCACGCGGACTCCGCGCCCCCGCCCAGGAACTATCCGCCGCCGCGGCGCGAGGAGCGGGCCACGTGGATGGTCGAGCCCGCTCCGCCGCCCCGCCCGACGCGCTGGGGCGTGTGGATCCTCGCCCTCGCCGTCGTGCTCGGCGTGCTCATCATCGCCGCGGGCGCGTTCGTCGCCTACCAGCGCCGCGACACCGAGCGCGAGCAGCGGCTGCAGGAGCGGTTCCAGCAGCTCCAAGAGCAAGAACGCAGCGACTAGGGGCTGGTAAGCCGGCGGATGGCGTGACCGAGCGGCTAGAGCGCTCGCTCGACGAGCTGCTTGATTACGTTCTTACCCACCGCGCCGACCTGCTGGGCCACGACCTCGCCACCCTTGAACACGTAGAGGGTCGGGACGCCGCGGATCCCGAACTTCTGAGCCGTGGCGGGGCTGTTGTCGATGTCGAGCTTGGTGACCTTCAGCCGGCCCTCGTACTCGTCGGCCACCTGGTCCACGAGGGGGGCGATCTGCCGGCATGGGCCGCACCACGTGGCCGTGAAGTCCACCAGGACGGGGACGTCGGACCGCAGGACCTGCTCGTCGAAGTTCAGATCGTTGACCTCGTGCACGTTCTTTCCGGCCATCGGGTTCACCTCGGGTTCGAGACTACGTAGGTAGTCGGGCCTCCCGTGTCAACCGGCCCCGTCCTACCGCCTGTGATTGCCGCGTGTTACGATTCACGCCTCTCAGGTCGAGGTGCGATGATGGGCGTCAACCGAGTCTTCCTGCCGCAGGAGATGCTCGACGTGTGGCTGTCGGAGGACCGGGTCGAGGTCGACGGCGACGTCATGACCCTCAAGCCCGAGGGGCAGCGGTTCCGGCTCAAGACCGCGCTCCGGTTCCTCGAGGAGCTGGCGGGCGGGGGCGACGAGGCCGCGCTCGTCGGCAAGGTCAAGGACCTCGAGCAGCTCGCCGGCCTCGGGGGCGAGCACTGCGCCGACTCCGTCATCCTGGGCGACAACGCCTACCAGGTCGTCGAGGGCTTCGTCGGCGAGCCCTTGTTCGAGGAGCAGGCGGCCGCGACCGGCTCCTCCCTCGCGTCGGCGGCCCAGGCGGCCCTGGGTGAGCACACGAGCGCCTCGGACGAGATCGACCTGCTGGCTCGTTTCTTCCTGTCCTCCCGGTAGGGAGACCGCGTGATGGTAACCGCTCTGTTCGTAGCGACCGGCGTCCTGTACGCCGTGAGCTGTTCCCTCTACCTGGCCTTCCTGCTGCGAGGCCACGAGGGCGCCGGCCACTGGGCGAACCGGGTCCTCGGCGCGTCGGTCGTGTCGCACCTGGCCTTCCTGGGCGCCGACTACGCCGTGCACGGCAACGTCCCGTACGGCGACATCCATCAGACGCTCTCGATCGCGTCGCTGCTGATCGTGCTCGCGTACCTGGCCGCGATGCTGAAGTACCGCATCACCGTGCTCGGCGGGTTCATCACGCCGGTGACGCTGCTGTTCTTCATGGGCGCCGGGCTCGGGCGCAGCGTGGCGCACGTGCCGCACGACGTGCGCTCGGCGCTCCTGCCGTTGCACATCGGCGTCAACGTGCTCGGCATCGTGGCGTTCGCGCTCGCCTTCGCGGCTGCGCTCGCCTACGTGATCCAGGAGCGCCTGCTTCGACGCAAGCAGCTCGGCGGCGTGTTCCAACGCCTGCCCGCGCTCGACGTCCTGGACTCGCTCGGCTTCCGGCTGGTGACCATCGGCTTCCCGCTCCTCACGGTCGGCATCATCACGGGCACGCTCTGGGCGGTTCGCATCGACCGGGACGCGCCCTCGGTCACGGCGACCGAGGGCTTCGCGCTCCTGGCCTGGCTGGTCTTCGCGGGTGTGCTCCTCTTGCGCGTGGCGGCGGGCTGGCGCGGGCGGCGCGCTGCCATCGGGACGATGATCGGGTTCGCGTGCGCCGCGGCCGTGCTCGTGGGGTACGTGATCCAGGCGGGGGGGACCCAGTGACCGTCGGCGAGCTCCTCGTCATCGGCCTCTCCCACCACACGGCACCGCTCGCCGTGCGCGAGCGGCTCTCGGTGGCGACGGAGCGGACCGGCGAGGAGATCCAGCGGCTCCTCGCGACGGGCGCGCTGACCGAGAGCGTCGTCCTGTCGACGTGCAACCGGGTCGAGGCCTACGCGGCCGCCAGGGACCCGGTCGCCGCGGCCAAGCTCTTGCGCGACTACCTGCAGCAGCGCACGGACGACGACGTCGCCGGGTACCTGTACGAGCGGTTGGGAACCGAGGCGGTGCGCCACACGTTCCGCGTCGCCTCGAGCCTGGACTCGATGGTCGTGGGAGAGCCGCAGATCCTCGGTCAGATGAAGTGCGCCTTCGCGATGTCGGAGGCCGCCGGCGGCGTGGGGATGCTGCTCGGGCGGTGCTTCCACCGCGCGTTCGCGGTCGCCAAGCGCGTGCGCACCGAGACCGGGATCGCCTCCGGCACCGTCAGCGTGAGCTCCATCGCCATCGAGCTCGCGTGCAAGATCTTCGGCAACCTGAGGGGCCGCCGCGCGCTCCTCGTCGGTGCCGGCAAGATGAGCGAAGCGGCGGCGAGGACGCTCGCCAAGCAGGGCGTGCGCCTGTTCGTCGTGAACCGGAGCCCGGAGCGGGCGGAGGAGCTCGCCAGGGCCTGCGGCGGCGAGGCCCGCGGCTACGAGCAACTGGCGTCGGAGCTCGTCGCGTCGGACGTGGTGATCACGTCGACCGCGAGCCCACGGTTCGTCATCACGGCCGACCTGATGCACGACGTCACGCGGGCGCGCCGGCACCGGCCGCTGTTCCTGATCGACATCGCCGTCCCGCGGGACGTCGATCCCAGGGTCGGCGACCTCGGGAGCGTCTTCCTCTACGACCTCGACGACCTGCAACAGGTCGCCAACGAGAACCTGGCCACCCGGCGCCGCGAGGCGCACGCCGCCGAGCAGATCGTCGCCGCCGAGATCGAGCAGTTCGAGCGGTGGCGGGGCTCGCTGGGGTTGACCCCGACCGTCGTCGCCCTACGAGAGCGCGTGCGCGACGCCCTTCGGGGAGAGCTCGAGCGGACCCTGCCCCGCCTGAACAGCCTCGGTGAGGCCGAGCTGAAGAGCCTCGAAAAGATGATCGACGCGATGGTGAACAAGGTGCTGCACCAACCCCTGACCGAGCTGAAGCGCGGGAGCGAGACGCCCGAAGGCGCGATGCTCATCGACGCGGCGCGACGCCTCTTCGCCCTGCCCGACGACGGGGAGACGAAGCCGGCGGCGGATCGGGACGTGGTCCGATCGCTCGCGGCCGCCGGAGGCCGCGGAGGAGAGGGACGTTGAAGGTCCGGATCGCCACACGCAAGAGCAACCTCGCCCTGGTCCAGACCCGCTGGGTCGCCGAGCAGATCCGCAAGCACGCGCCGGACGTGGAGATCGAGGAGGTCGGCGTCACCACCAAGGGCGACCAGGTGCTCGACAAGCCTCTCGCGACCATCGGCGGCAAGGGGTTGTTCGTCACCGAGGTCGAGGCGACGCTGCTCGACGGGCGCGCCGACATCGCCGTGCACTCGATGAAGGACGTGCCGCACGAGCTCGCCCGGGGCCTCGGGATCGTGTGCATCCCGGAGCGGGAAGACCCGCGGGACGTGCTCGTCACGGCCGAGGGGCTCGACATCGACTCGCTCGAGGCGGGCTCGCGCGTCGGCACGAGCTCGCTGCGCCGGACGAGCCAGCTCAAGGCGCGCCGGCCCGACTGCGACTTCCGCACGCTGCGGGGCAACGTCGAGACCCGCCTGCGCAAGCTCGACGAGGGTCAGTACCGCGCGATCGTGCTTGCCCTGTCGGGGTTGAAGCGCCTCGGATACACCGCGGAGCGTCGCTGCTGGGTCGTGCCGACCGACGTCTGCATCCCCGCCGTCGGGCAGGGCGCCCTCGGCATCGAGGCGCGCCTCGACGACCAGGCGCTCCTCGATCTCCTCGCCCCCCTCGAGCACGAGCCGTCGCGCGTCGCCGTCGAGGCCGAGCGGGCCTTCCTGCACACGCTCGAGGGGAGCTGCAAGGTGCCGGTCGCGGCGTACGCCACGCTGGAGGACGGCGGGGCACGGCTCCGGGTCGATGGGATGGTCGGATCGCTCGACGGCAGCCGCATCCTGCACGGGGCGTCCGACTGCTACCTTCGGGGTGAGCGCACGCGCGAGTCCAGGATCGGCGGCGCCCGGACGCTGGGCATCGAGGTCGCCGAGGGCCTGCTCGACAAGGGCGCTCGCGCGCTCATCCGCGACGCCGTGGCCGAGGCCGAGCGCGCCCTGAAGCAGGGCAACGGCGGCGGCGGCGCGTACGGGAAGTGGAGCTGACGTGAGGGCGCTCTGGCTGGTGGCGCTGCTCGGGTGCGGGCAGCAGCCGGCGGAGCGGCCCGTGGCCGTAACCGAGGCCGAGACCGAGGCCGAGGCCGAGACCGAGACCGAGGCCGAGGCCGAGACCGAGACCGAGGCCGAGGTCGAGGTCGAGACCGTCACCGAGGCCGCGACCGAGACCGTCACCGAGGCCGAGGCCGTCGCCGAGGCCGTCACCGAGACCGAGGCCGAGACCGTCACCGAGGCCGACAGCGAGGCCGTGACGCGGGGCGGGCGGCGCTGTCCGGCTGGGACCTGTCGTCGGAGGGCGAACGGGCCTTGCGAGCGGCCGACGGGGCAGCTCGGCAATGGCTGCTGCGCCTGTGGTCCCGACGGCATGTGCTCGCACCCGTGCCGCTGCGCCTCGGAGGACACGCTCGTCGAGACGCCGGCCGGGCCCCGCCCGATCGCGGACCTGCGCCCGGGCGATCTCGTCTACAGCGTCGACGGCAGGCGTCGCGTGGCCGTGCCAATCCTCCGCACGCAGCGGGTACCCGTCCGCGACCACCGCCTGATCCGGGTCCGGCTCCGGACGGGCGGTGTGATCGAGATGAGCGCCGAGCACCCGACCGGCGACGGTCGCACCATGGGCCGACTCGTCGCCGGCGACTCTCTCGACGGCGTCGAGGTGGTGGATGCTCGCCCGGTCCCCTACGACGGCGAGGCCACCTACGACATCCTGCCGGCGTCCAGCTCGGGCGTGTACTTCGTCGCCGGCGTGCGTGTCGGCACCACGATGACCCCGGAGTGAGGGTCACCGGCCACCGGTGTTCGCGTCCCTCGTACGGCACGCGTACAGGGCCGTGCGGCCCGTGGAAATCACGATGTTCTCTCAGTCTCGGCTCAGGCGGCCTCCTGGCGAATGTCGTCGTAGTCGCCGGCCAGGTCGGTGCGCACCAGGGCGGCGGCGAGGCGGGCGAAGTCGTGGCGCGAGACCAGCCTCGCGAGGGCTTTGGCGTCGGAGCCGAGGCCCAGACGCTCGGCGGCCGACAGGACCCTCGCGTCGGCGAAGGGGTGGCACTCCTCCCAGGCCACCTGAACCTCCCGGAGGAAGATGTCCGCGCCGGTCTGGCCGATGCCCTTGAACTGCTGCACGAGCCGATGCTCCTCGCTCGGGCGGCGGTCTGCCTCCTCGCGCAGGTTGCGCAGGTCCCCGCCGTACCGGTCCAACAGGAGCTCCGCCGTCTGGCCCAGCATGGTGGACGTCTTCTCGTCGTATCGCTTGTAGCCGTGCCAGGTGATCACATCGACACGCTCCTGCCACGTGGCAGCGGCCATCTTCTTCGGAGTCGTCAGGCCGGCGTCGATGAGCGCCCGCGCGGCCTGGGCCGCGTTCCTCGCAGGGATCCGCGCGCTGAAGAGCAGCGACGCGTAGAGCAGCTCGAACAGCACCGAAGGGGTGTTCCGCTCGATCCGGATCCCCAGCTCCTCACAGAAGGTCCGCCCGTGTCGATCGAGCAGCGCCCGCACCAGATCGCGTTTGCTCGTCATGGCCACGTCGGACGCAAGGGCCGGGCCACGGGCGGGCGGCCCGGGCCGTCGCCGCCGGGCGCGCGACGCGATCGTTGACCCGTCGCCGAATTGTCGACACCGTCAGGGCGTGCGTCGCCGGACTCGCCGGCTGGCCCTCGTCGCGGCCGCCGTCACCCTGCTCGTCCCCACGGTCGTGTCGGCCACGATCGAGGAGCAGCGCGCGCGGCTCCCGCCTCCGGCCGACTGCGCCGACGAGCCGGTCGAGGGCATCTGGAAGAGCCACGCGTACTACCCCGGCCACGGCCAGTGGTACATCTTCACGCTCACCATCCGGCGCGACCCGAGCGACCCGCGCCGGCTCACCGGGCGCGTCCACTCGCACTACTGGAACGGGGGGCCGGACGACGTGGAGCCGCCGCCGTGCGGGCCCGGCGGGTTCCACCAGACCGTGATCATGCCCGCCGAGGGATCGGTCGACGGGATGCGCATCCAGTTCGGAGGGACGAGCTGGCAGAACGACCAGACCTTCTGCGGCCCGCCGACGACCGGATACTACCCCGACGTCTTCTCCGGCGTGATCGATCCCGAGATCGAGGAGTTCCAGTCGGTCAACAACGACGGCGGCCCCATGGTGAACTACCCGACGGTGTTCCGCCGCGTCCGCTGCCTCGGCCCGGAGGAGGAAGATCGGCCGGAGGTGGTCGTCGAGCCGCCGGAGTTCTACCCGGACCGCTCCGGCTGCGGCTGCGACCTCTTCTAGAGCCCGTCCGCCCAGGCCCCGTCAGCCACGGCCGAACACGCTGCGAAGCGTCCAGCCGCACCGGTCGCGCACGGCCTCCTCGAAGCGGTCGTAGACCTGGTTGTCCCCGAAGCTCTCCGCGAACGCCTCGCGTGTCGCGCGCGCCTCCTCCGGCGCGCGTTCCGCCATCTCTCTCAAGCGCGCCAGAAGCGTGCGGGGAGGCACGCTGATGGAGCGTGCGAGGGCGGTCCAGTCGTCACGGGTGACCCGCTCGGGCTCGGCCTGCTCTCCGATGAACAACGCCATGCGGCGGTCGTAGTTGCCGGCGCCGATGCGGTCGAGCATCTTGATGCACACGAGGTCGTAGAAGGGCGCGAGGGTCGGAACTGGGGTGCCGAGCTCGTACAGCAGCGAGAGGTTCTTCGCGTGCCCGTCCGAGTTTCCGAGCAGGTAGTTGAAGATCTGCCAGTCCCTCAGGCGGCGGATGCTCTCGATCGGATCCGCCGTGCAGCGCCTGAGGAGAGCGGCGATGTCCCCGAGTCTCGGGCCCCCGTCCTCCTGGTACTTCGCGTCGCTCGTGTGTCCGAGCGCTTGTGCCACGTCCTCCTGGTGCAACCGACGAACGCATCCCTCTGCGTCGCGGTAGCGGTCGTAGCGCTCGACGAGGAGGAACGGCCCTCCTGTTCCGCCGGACAGCTCGCGATACTCCGCGTCCACGACCGACAGTCCCATGCGCGCGGCGAGGTCGGAGCCCGCGATCTCTGCGAAACAGACCTTGCGGATGGTCTCGAGCTTCAGGATGTGGGTCGACGGATTGGCGCGATCGGGCAGCGACATGGTCGTACCGGAGATGATCACGGGCACCTTGTCCTGAGCCCCGGCGAGGGAGAAGCGGCGCCGTCCCCGTGAAGTCGGCAGCGACTGCCCCTGCGACTCCACGATGCGGGCCAGGTCCTCCTGCGAGATCGGGGTGGGCTCGCCGCCGAGCGTCTCCGGCTCGAGCACGTCGGGGAGGATCGACAACGCGCCCGCACAGTCCTCACCGATCGCGAAGAGCAGCCCTGCGTCGTCGTCCTCGCTCAACCGGTATTGCCGACAGAGCCGGCGCCGCGCCCCGCCCTCGGGAAGCAGCCCTTCGAAGAACGGATGCGCGTCGAGCTCGTCGGTGCCGCTGGACAGGGGCAGCGTGAGGGAGATGGGGAAGCCGTCGTCGAGCCACTCGGCGGCGTAGCGGAATCGGAGCCGCCCGCCGTCGCCCGCCCGAGCTTCGCCGACGCGCCTGTCCCCGTACCAGACGCCGCCTCGGCGCTCGGTCATCCGCCCTCGGCGTCCGGTTCCGGGCGGCGGCCGAGACGACGCAGCGTGGCCTCGGCTTCCGCCCGCGGAAGCACGAGCACGTCGAGGCCCAGGCTCTCGAGCGCCCGCAGCGTCCGCCCGAGCGAGGCGTTGTCCTTCCCACGCTCGAGCTCGGAGAGGAAGCGCGTGCTGAGGGACGTGCCCTCGTAGACGTCCTGCAGCGTGAGGCCCTGCCGTCTGCGCTCCTCGCGAAGCAGGCGCCCCACCTCGTCAGGCGTGCGGACTCGGCCGTAGAGGCGTTCGGTTCTTGACCGATTCGTAATTTCGGGCATGTCGGCGCCGGTGCAGAGGATTCGTTTACCGATTCGTAATTTCCTGCGAGGAGTGCGCCCCGTCAAGCCCGTCTTTACCGATTCGTAATTCCCGGCGCCCGGGCACCGACACGGCTTCGACGGCGGCCGCGCCGAGGCCGTCGCAAAGTCGTGGCCGTCTTCGCGGACTCAGTTGCTCGCGAGGATGCGCTGCACGCCGCAGCGGCTGGTCGACAGGTGGGCGTCGCGCGCCACGCCGCCGCCGACGCACGCGAGGAACAGGCGCTGGCCGTAGATGTGGAAGGGCCGGATCGCGACCTCGGCGCCGCGGAGCAGCGGCGGCATCGGCATGCCCATGGGCGAGCCCGAGACGAGCGGCGCGACGGCACCGAGCTCGGCGCAGATGGACGCGTCGCCGGAGGAGGCCACCACCAGGCCCTGCTCGTCCGCGAGCACGAGGGCCTCGAGCTTCCCCTGGTCCCGGGTGTGCTCGAGCTGGTAGCGCAGGGCGACGAACCGGTCGGTGCTCCGCCGCTGGCGGCGGTCTTCGAAGAGCCAGGTCATGCGTGTGCTCCGATGTCGTTGGATGTGGGATAATCAGCGTAGGCGGGCAGGCCGCTACGGGTCAAAAAAAAGCCTGCTAGAGTGCGCGACCCATGGCGCTCGGGGAGGTACTGAACACACACCGAGTGGTCGTCTGCGTCGGCAGCGGCGGCGTCGGCAAGACCACGACCGCCGCCGCCCTGGCGGTCCGGGCGGCCATGGAGGGTAAGAAGGTCCTCTGCCTGACCATCGACCCGGCCCGCCGCCTCGCCAACAGCCTCGGCCTTTCGCACATGCACACCGAGGAGCAGGAGATCTCGCGGGACCTGTTCGAGGAGAACGGGCTCGAGCTGCGCGGCTCGCTGTCGGCGATGATGCTGGACACCAAGCGCACCTTCGACGACCTGGTCGCGCGCTACGCCTCGTCGCCCGAGGCGCGCGAGCGCATCCTGCAGAACAAGCTCTACCAGTACGTCTCCACCTCGCTCGCCGGGACGCAGGAGTACATGGCGATGGAGAAGCTGCACGACGTGCGGCAGCGCAGCGAGTGGGACCTGATCGTCCTCGACACCCCGCCGACGTCGAACGCGCTCGACTTCCTCGACGCGCCCGAGCGCCTGGTCGGGCTCATCGACTCGCCCGCCATCCGGTGGTTCGTCCAGGCCTTCCAGAGCAGCGGCAAGATCTCCCTCAACCTCGTCGGCAAGGGCGCGGCCTTCCTCTTGCGCGGCCTCGCCAAGTTCACGGGCGCCGAGTTCCTCGACTACGTCGCCGAGTTCGTCGTGGACCTGAACGAGCTGTTCGGCGGGTTCCGGCAGCGCGCAGCCGAGGTCGAGGCCGCCCTGCGGAGCCCCGAGGTGGCCTTCGTGATCGTGACGAGCCCGAGCCCGCTCGCCATCGAGGAGGCGGTGTTCTTCCACCGCCGCCTCGGCGAGGGGCGCATGCAGGCGGACGCCTTCGTCGTGAACGCCATGCACGAGCTGCTCCCGGAGCCGAGCGCCAAGCGCCCCGAGCTCGAGCGGGCGGCCGCCGAGGTTCTGCCGGAGGGCATGGACGTGCGGCGTGCGGTCGAGCGGATGCGTAGGGCCCTCGACGACGAGCGCCTGCAGGGCGTGGCCGACCGGATCGAGGCCGAGCGCCTGAGGACCATGGTCCAGAGCGAGACGCAGTTCGTGGAGGTACCCGCCTTCGAGGAGGACGTGCACGATCTGGCGGCGCTCGCCCGCGTCGCGAGCTACCTCGTCGGCGACGAAGAGGCGCGCCCGGCGGCGTGAGCGGGGGATCGGATGACGGTGAGAGACGAGCTCGTGGCGATCGTCCTGGCGGCCGGTCAGGGCACCCGCATGAAGAGCGACCGGCCCAAGGTGCTGCACGAGGTGGCCGGACGCCCGATGGTGGCCTTTGCCGTCGAGGCGGCCATACGAGCCGGCGCGAAGGAGGTCGTGGTCGTCGTCGGCCACGGCCGCGAAGACGTGGAGGCCGCGCTCGGCGAGCGGTTCTCGTCGGGCGTGCGGATCGCGGTGCAGGCCGAGCAGCGCGGCACCGGGCACGCGGTCCGGTGCGCCATGCCCGCGCTCGAAGGCTGGGACGGCCGGGTCGTGATCCTGTACGGCGACTGCCCGCTCGTCCCGGCGCAGGCGATCGAGGCGCTGCACGCGGCGTCGCGACTGAGCGGCGGGCCGCTCGCGATGCTGACCGCCGAGCTCGACGATCCGACCGGCTACGGCCGCATCCTGCGCGACGGCGGAGGGCGCGTGGTCGCGATCCGCGAGCACCGTGACTGCACGGGCGAGGAGCGGAGGATCCGAGAGGTCAACCCGGGCATCTACGCCGTCGACGCGGCGTTCCTCCGCGGTGCGCTCGACCGCCTCGGCTCCGACAACGCCCAGGGCGAGCTCTACCTCACCGACGTGGTCGCCATGGCGGCCGAGGAGGGAGCCGTCGCGAGCGTCCCGTGGGACATGGCCGTCCTGCGCGGCGTCAACGACCGGTGGGAGCTCGCCGAGGCCGACCGCGGGATGCGGGAGCGGATCCTCCGCGCGCACGCGCGCGAGGGCGTGACCCTCCGTGCACCCTGGGCGACCTTCATCGACGCGGACGTTCGCATCGAGCCCGACGCGGTGATCGAGCCCGGGGTCGTCCTCCGCGGCCGGTCCGTCATCGGCGCCGGCGCGCGCGTCGACGTCGGCTGCGTGCTCGACAACGTCACGGTCGCGGCGGGTGCCTGGCTCAAGCCGTACACCGTCGCGACCGACAGCGCCGTGGGCGAGCGGGCGCAGACGGGGCCGTTCTCGCACCTGCGGCCGGCCACCGACCTCGGCCCCGATACGCGCGTCGGGAACTTCGTCGAGACGAAGAAGACGCGCATGGGCCGGGGCTCGAAGGCGAACCACCTCGCCTACCTCGGCGACGGACAGATCGGCGAGGACGTGAACGTCGGCGCCGGCACCATCTTCTGCAACTACGACGGGTACCAGAAGCACACGACGGTGCTCGAGGACGGCGCGTTCGTCGGGAGCGACTCGCAGATCGTGGCTCCGGTGACCATCGGCAAGGGGGCCTACGTGGGGACGGGCACCACCGTCACGCGCGACGTCCCGGCCGACGCGCTGGCGATCTCCCGAGTGAAGCAGGTCAACAAGGAGGGCTACGCCTCCCGCCTGCGCGCGCGCCTGAAGAAGAAGTGACCGGCTGCCCGTCGGTGCCCCTGGCACGGCGGCTGCACCGTCCGTGGGCGTGAGACCGACGCTCGTGGTGGGGACGGCCGCGCTCGTCGCGCTCGGGGCGTGCGGCGGCGCGGCGCAGACCGAGCGACCCGCGCCCGGCGAGGCCGAGCCCGCCGAGCCCGAGATCCCGAAGGCCGAGGGCATGCCGCCACAGGCGTACCAGCTCCCCTCGGAGCAGCCGGGGCCGGGCCCGGCGCCGCCGGTCGATCCGCGCCTCCTCGCGGTGGTGTCGCAGCATCCGTCGATCCGCGGCTTCATGCCCGTCCCGCTCCTCGAGCTCGACGCGCCGGACCGGTCGCTGGTCGTGCTCTGGCCGCTGTTCTCGCCGACCGGAGAGCTCACCGACAGCGATCGCCTCGTCGCGTTCGTCGTCGCGCGCGCGCCGGCACCCGCGGTGATCGCCGGCCCCTACGACGCGACCGAGCTGACCCCGGACGTCGCGGCCGGACACCTCGGGACCGACGCGTTCGAGGTGCGCGAGCGCGGCGGCGGCCTCGGCCTGCTCTCGGTCGGCGCGGAGCTCGAGACCCGCCCCGATCGCTTCGTCGAGGCGATCGAGTCCGGCGATCGGAACGCGGCCGTGGACCACGCCGTCTGGCTCAGCCGCGCGTACGGGCCGTGGTCGATCCGCGACCGCGTGTCCCGCACGCTCCTCGGCGCAGCGCGGCGGGGGCTGCGGGTCGAGCACCTGTCCACCACGACGCCCAGAGGCGACGCGGCGATCGTGCGACTCGTGCTGTCGGAGCCCGACCGGTTGCCCGTCGAGGTCGCGGTGCCGGTGCGACAGGTCGGCGTCCGCCGTTGGTGGATCGCGGAGTGAGCGTGCTCAGCGGTCGTAGCCGTGCGCGATGGGATACCGCCGGCCGGGCCCGAAGGCCTTCTTCGTGACGATGAGCCCCGGCGGCATCTGGCGCCGCTTGTACTCGTTCACGCGCACCATCCGGACCACGCGGCGCACCGTGGCCTCGTCGAACCCGTCGGCCACGATCTCGTCGATCGACCGGTGGTCCTCGACGTAGCGCTCGAGGATGGGATCGAGCACCTCGTAGGGCGGCAGCGAGTCCTGGTCCGTCTGGTTCTCGCGCAGCTCTGCGCTCGGCACCTTGGTGAGGATGCTCTCGGGGATCCGGTGGCGACCCGCCTGCCGGTTCACCTCGCGCGCCACGCGGTAGACGAACGTCTTCGGCAGGTCGCTGATGACCGCGAGCCCGCCGGCCATGTCCCCGTACAGCGTGCAGTAGCCGACCGCGATCTCGCTCTTGTTCCCCGTCGTCAACAGGAGCGCGCCCGTGCGGTTCGAGATGGCCATGAGGACCGCGCACCGGATGCGCGCCTGGACGTTCTCGAAGGTCACGTCGTCGGGCGGCGCCGGGCGGAGCGCCTCGAGGTGCGGCCCGAGCTCGTCGAGGTAGCTCTGGAAGATGTCGTCGATGCCGATGATGCGGCGCCGGATGCCGAGGGCGCCCGACAGGGCCTCGGCGTCCGTGAGGCTCGCCCGCGACGAGTAGCGGGTGGGCATGGCGACGGCCAGCACGTTGTCCGGGCCGAGCGCGCGCGCCGCGACGGCGGCGACGAGCGCGCTGTCGATCCCGCCCGAGAGCCCGAGCACGACCTCGCGGAAGCCGCACTTGCGCGCGTACCCCGCGACCCCCATCGCGAGCGCCTCGAGCGCCGCGGCCTCGTCGCTCTCCGGGTGCTCGCGGACCTCTCCGCCGGGAGCGACCTCGGCGACGAGGAGGTCCTCGCGGAACACCGCGGCGCGCGCCCAGACGGTGCCGTCGGGCCCGTACACCGCCGAGCCGCCGTCGAACAAGAGGTCGTCGTTCCCGCCGACCTGGTTCACGAAGACGAGCGGCACGGCGTGCTTCTTCGCGACGCCGGCGAGCATCTCCGACCGGAACACGCGCTTGCCGAGCGTGAACGGAGAGGCCGAGAGGTTCACGACCATCTGGGCGCCGGCGGCCACGAGGTCGGCGATGGGGTTGTCGGCGTAGCGCCGAGCCCGGATCGGCACGTCCACGTCGTTCCAGATGTCCTCGCAGACCGTCACACCCACCTTCACGCCGTCGATGTCGACGGGCGCGCTGCCCTCGCCGGGCTCGAAGTACCGGTCCTCGTCGAAGACGTCGTAGGTCGGCAGGAGCCGCTTGTGGACCACCTGGACGACGCTCCCGCCGCTGACGACGGCGACGGCGTTGTGCAGCCCGCGGCCGTAGCCCTGGTCGTCGCGCGCGACGAAGCCCACCATCAGGACGAGGTCGGCGGGGGTGCCGGCGGCCACACGGTCGAGCGCGCGCAGGTTGTCGTCCACGAACCTCGGCCGGTCGAGGAGATCGCGCGGCGGGTAGCCGGTGATGGCGAGCTCGGGCACGACGGCGATCCGCGCGCCCTGGGCGCTCGCCCGCCGCACCGCGTCGAGGATGCGCCCGACGTTGCCGTCGATGTCACCGACGGTGGGATCGATCTGGCAGAGCGCCACGCGCATGGGGGGCGGGAGCATACTCGTTTCGTAAGCTCACCGCACGGACGCGGGGAGGTGCCGATCGTCACCGGGAGTCCGGACCTCGAGGCGGTACTCGCCCACGTCGACGTCGGGAGGGACCCCGAAGGTGCCGCGGTAGTACCCGTGCTCGCGGCTGACCGTCACGCCGAGGAGCAGCTCGCGATCGCCCTCGAGCAGCACCTCGAGCCGGAGCCCCGAGACGCCTGCCCCGTCCGCGACGGAGGTGGCCCGGCCGGTCACCTCGATCGTGCGGCCGCGGAACACCTCGTAGCGCGCGCGGTCGACCGAGAGCCGGAGCGCCTCGCGCGGCGCCTCGTCGGCCGACGTGGCTTCGGACCGGCGCGGCGGCTCCCCGCTCTCGGGCGGGACCGTCTCCACCTCGACCGACGCACCTCCGCCCGCCTGCTCGCGGGTGCGGCCACCGCCGGGAGCGGATCGCAGCCCCTGCATCCGCTCGCGCGCCTGCGCGTAGCTCCGCTCGTACGCGGCCGGGCGCGGCAGCGGATCCGGGTTCACCGGACGGTAGACGGGGCGCTCTTCCGCGTTGTGCGCCTCGAGCCCGTGCGCGGCGCCGCCGAGGTCGATGCGCATCCAGCCGACCGAGGCCATCCGCACCTCGACCCACGCGTGCGCCTCGTTCATCACGAAGCGTGCGGGGATGCCGAGCGCCATCGCCGTGATCACGAACCCGTAGGCGCGGTGCCGGCAGACGCCCTTTCCGCCGCGGCAGAGATCGAGGTAGATGTCTCCGGTGTCGGCCGGCGGCTCGTCCGACTCTTCGAAGGCGCGGAAGTGCCGGACCAGCTCGCCCAGCACGCGGGGGAGCGGCATCTCGCGGCTCAGGCCCAGCTCCGCCGCGAAGCTCTCGGCGCGTTGGCGGACCGACTCGGGGAGCTCGGGCACGTCGGCGGCCAGCACGTCGGCGGCGACCTCCGGGAGCGGCGCGTTGAAGTAACCACGCGGTGCATCGGTGAGGAAGGTGAGCCGGACCTGCGTCGCGGGAGGCCTCCCCGGCGCGACCGCGAAGAAGTTGTCGGCGCCGTCCTTCTCGATCCGGATGGCGGCCTCGGGCTCCGAGCGCAGCGTGAGGATCCTCGACTCCGGCGAGACCGAGGGCAAGGGGACGCGGCTCCCCTCGGAGAAATCGAGCACGACGGTGCCCCAGAAGCGGTCGCGCTCCCGGTCGTCGGGCGCAGGCGCCGTCGCGCCGACGACCGGCACGGGGACCGTCTCGAGATCGCTCACGGCGAGCACGGGCGTCCGGCCGTCCTCCTCGGCCAGGACCACGGCGTCGAGCGCGGTCACACGCTTGAAGGGTGCGATGGTCGGCGTGAAGACCGTGTAGTAGCCGAGCGTCCCCTCGAGAGCCGTGATGCGGTCCGGCCGGAAGGTGGGCGACCGCCGGCCCGGCTCCTCGGACGAGGCGCCGTCCCCGGGTACTGCGGTCATCGGCCGCTCGTCGCGGCGCAGGGCGCCGTCGCGCGGCGCCGGGATCACCTCGCCGTCGTAGACGATGCCCGCCGGCTCGGCCGAGCCGGCCGTGAGGAGCATCGCCTCGTCCTCGCGCACGTCCGGCACGTACTCGTGCAGCACGGGACCCTGCGCGCGCGCGACCGCGCCGCTCGCGAGGGCCAGGACGAGGGCTGTCCAGCGTGACCTCACGCCCCGAGTATGACAGACCCGGCCGAGCGAAGTTCCTCGACCCTTCGCCCCCCGACTCGACCCGCTCCGCGGTCGGGGCTACAGTTACGCGGCCGGCGCCGCATGAACCCCCTCGACATCCTCTGGGCGATCCTGGGCATCTCCGTCCTGGTCGTCGTACACGAGACGGGCCACTACCTCGTCGCGCGGGCGTTCAAGATGCGGGTGACGCGGTACAGCATCGGCTTCGGGCCGGCGCTCTTCCGCTACAAGCCCAAGGACAGCCCGACCACCTTCCAGATCTGCGCGATCCCGTTCCTCGCCTACGTGCAGATCGCCGGGATGAACCCGCACGAGGAGGTCGATCCGAACGACCCGGCGATCTACCCGAACAAGGGCCTGTTCGCCCGCATCGCGACCATCGCCGCCGGACCCTTCGCGAACTACCTCGCCGCGATGCTCCTCGTGTTCGGGCTCGCGGTCAGCGCCGGGCTGCCGCAGAGGCGGACGGTCGAGCCCATGACGGTCGGCCAGGTCTATGCGGAGACGCCGGCGGCGGAGGCTGGGCTCCTGGTCGGCGACGTCATCGTGGAGGCGGACGGGCGGCCGGTCCGGAACGTCGAGGACCTCATCGAGATCACCAAGCCGCGCGCCGGGCAACCGACCACGTACGTCGTCGAGCGGGACGGCGAGCGGCTCGAGCCGATCACGATCACCCCGGTCGAGCAGGGCGGGCGCGGCGTCATCGGCGTGGTCGCCGAGGACGAGGAGATCTTCGTCCCCGTGACCCTCGGGCAAGCCGCCGAGGCAGCGGTCGTCCTGCCCTTCCGCGCGACGGCGGCGCAGGTCGTCGGCATCTGGCAGATGATCGAGAAGGGCGACAGCGAAGGCCTGACGGGCCCGGTGGGCATCGGCAAGATCGTCGCGGAGTCGGCGGCGAACGGCGCGGCGACCTTCGTATGGATCCTGGTCATCCTCTCGGTCGCCCTCGGTTTCTTCAACCTGCTGCCGCTCCCGGCGCTCGACGGTGGGCGGCTCGTCTTCCTCGGCTACGAGCTCGTCACGCGGCGGCGGCCGAACGAGCGGTTCGAGGCGGTGGTGCACACCGTCGGCATCCTGTTCCTGCTCGGCATCCTGGTGCTGGTCACCTTCCGCGACATCGTCGGGTAGTCTCCGCCCTCGATGACCGAGCCGGTCGAGTCACGCGTCGTCGCCAACGGGATCGAGCACCACGTGATCGCGTGGGAGGGCGGCGATCGAGGCACGATCGTCTTGTGCCACGGCTTCCTCGACATCGCGTGGAGCTGGGACGCCGTCGCGCGACGGCTCGCGGCGGCGGGGTTTCGGGCGGTGGCGTTCGACTGGCGCGGCCACGGCGAGTCGGGCTGGGTCGGCGCCGGCGGCTACTACCACTTCCCGGACTACGTGCTCGACCTCGACGAGCTGCTGCCCCGGCTCGCGACCGGCCGGGTGCACCTCGTCGGACACTCCATGGGCGGGACCGCCTGTTCGATGTACGCGGGCACGACGACGGAGCGGCTCCGGACGCTCACGTTGATCGAGGGCATCGGGCCCGTCGGTCACGGGCCGGAGCTCGTGCCGGATCGGTTCGGCGCGTTCCTCCGGACGGTCCGCGGGGTGCGCGACGAGCCGGCGCGCGTGCTCCGGGACCTGGACGAGGCGGTCGCCCGGATGCGTGTGCAGAACCCGGAGCTCGGCGACGAGCTGGGCCGGTTCCTCGCGGCGCGGAGCACCCGGCCGGCGCCCGGCGGCCACGGCCTCGTCTTCGGCTTCGATCCCCTGCACCGGACGCGCTCGCCCATGCCCTTCTCGGTCGAGGCGTACGGAGCGTTCCTCCGCCGGATCGACGTGCCGGTGCTGGTGGTCGGCGCGAGCCGCGGGTTCCGGGTCCCGGACGAGGCCGAGCGGGTGGCGCTGCTCCGCGACGGTCGGACGGTGGAGGTCGAGGGGGTCGGGCACATGGTCCACTGGTTCGCCCCCGACGCGCTCGCCGCGGCGCTGGTCGGGTTCCTCGCCGAGCATGGCTGACCCCAGCGGCGTGGAACCCGAGACGCGCCGGAGCGGCGTCGGTTCCGTCGATCGGGCGCGTTTCCGTCGTGATCTCGTGCGCCCGCGTGGGTAGCACGGAGCTTGCACTCACCCTGGCGCATGACGTCCTACAGCCCGCGCAAGAGCCGCATCTCCGCCATCCACGAGCTCGCCCCCCGGAGGGAGGGCCCGCTGCACGTGGGCTGGCAGCGAGTGCGGGCCGCCCTCCGAGGCGCGGGAGTCGTGCCCGGCCTGGTCAGCCGCTCGTTCCACGCCCGGCTCGGGCCCCACGCGCGCCTGTGCCCGACGCCCGAGGCCATGCTCGAGCTGGTGGACGGCTACCTGCTCGGCGAGGGGCTCGGTCGGACGTCGGAGGGACGGTACCTCTCGCACCGCGACGGCGTACGGGAGAGCGCGCGCCGCATCGTGGCGCGCCTGCGGGCCGCGGTCCCCGAGCTCGGCATGCTGACGCTCGCCGACGAGAGCGCCGGGAGCCGGACCCGACTCGTGCTGCGGGCGGTCGGCGTGTGCGCCCCGGTGCCGACCGAGGAGATCGAGGTCGAGCGCCTCGAGGTCGGTCAGACCCGGTACGTCCAGCGCACGGTCACCGTCGACGGGCTGGTGGAGGCCACCAACGAGCTCTTGGCGGTGCGCGGCCTCCCCTTCCGGTTCCTTCCGCTGAGCACGCCCGACGACGTGGACGCCTACCTCGCCGTCGATCGGGCGGGCGCCGAGATCCTCGAGCAGGTGCGGTTCTGGGCCGCCCCCCTCGACGAGCTCCGCGCGTTCGCGCGCTGGCCCGAAGACACCGCCGCCGTGGCGTGAGCCGATCACTCGGCCCTGTCCCCAGCGATCACGTCGGCGCAGTTGCATTGGGACCTGTCCCCAATGCAACCGGGCTTTACAAGCGATCACGTCGGCGCAGTTGCATTGGGACCTGTCCCCAATGCAACCGGGCTTTACAGGGGGATGGGCGGCTTCTACGATTGCGCCCGGTGTGATCGCCCGGGAGGGATCGATGGTTCGGAGCTGGCTTGTCTTTGGGTTGACGCTCGCGGTGGCGGGCGTGGCGACGACGGCGCGTGCGCAGGACGATCTCGGGTCGCCGCCGGTGGGCGGCGAGTCGAGCGCGGCGGACCCGGCCGACACGACGATGGGGAGCGAGGCGGGGACCGGGCGGCTCGGCGACGAGCAGGCCATCGCCTCCGAGCAGATGGGCGCCGAAGAGTTCCGCGACACGACCGATCCGTTCGAGGACCCGACCGAGGGGTACTTCTTCGCGGGCCTCTTCTACCGGCACATCTTCGTCCCCGAGTTCCTCCTGAACCTCTTCACGGACCAGTCGACCGCGGCGAGCAACCCGGCCTTCGGCGCCGAGCTCACCTACCGCAAGGACGGCTTCGACATCGTGGGCAGCCTCTGGTGGGCGCGCTACGCGGTCGAGGGCCCGTTCCGGGGCAGCGGCGACCACGTGCATGACACCGAGTTCATCGAGAGCGACCTGTCGGTGCTGTTCCTGTCGGCGAGCTTCCTCTGGTCGACGCCCTTCAACGACATCTTCGCGCTCGAGTACGGCGTCGGGCTCGGGCTCGGGGTGGTCCTCGGCAGCCTGCACCGCACCGAGGCCTATCCGTCGAGCGACCAGGGCTCGGTCAACGGCTATTCGGCCTGCGACGACGTGAACACCCCGAACGTCGAGTACTGCGACGGCCCGGAGATCGAGGGCTACTGCGACGGCGACGGCGGCCACTACTGCGAGGAGGGCAAGTGGAGCGACGGCGGCGACGTCCCGAACGTCGTCCCCTGGTTCGCGGTCCCGCAGATCGCCCTGCGCATCAAGCCCATCCGCCAGCTCATGATCCGCATCGAGGGCGGCTTCGGCCTCGGGTTCTTCCTCGGCGGCGCCGTGAACTACGGGTTCTAGTTTCATCCACCCACCCACCCCCGCCCGAGTCCTCCCCGAGGGAGACCCTCGGCGCTAGTTGGCCGAATTCCGGCGGCTTGACCCGCGACGCTCGGCGTGAAAACTTGCGCCCCATGAAGCGTCGGCTTCTCGCGATGGTTTGTGCCGCCGCCCTGCTCGGCGGGGTCGCCGTGGCCCTGGCGCAGCCCGCCACCGAGCCCCCGCAGCAGGCGCAGGAACAGCCCGCCGAGGAGCTGTCGCCCGAGGACCAGGCGCGGCGGGCCAAGGTGGTCGCCAAGGTCGGCGAGGTCGAGATCACGATCGGCGACGTCGAGGACCAGATCGGCCAGCAGTCGCCGTTCCTGCGGGCGCGCTACCGCGAGCCCGAGAAGCTCCGCGAGCTCGTCCAGAACATGGTCCGCTTCGAGCTCCTCGCACGCGAGGCGCAGAAGCAGGGCTACGGGACGAACGAGTCGGTCGTCCGCTCGGTGAAGCAGAACTCCGTCCAGACGCTCATCCGCCGGGAGTTCGACGAGCGCATCACGCCCGAGTCGATCCCCGACGCCGAGGTCCGAGAGTACTACGAGAGCCATCAGGCGGAGTTCCACCGCGACGAGATGGTGCGCGCGAGCCACATCCTGGTCGCCGACCGCGCCGCGGCGGACCGACTCCTGTCGGAGCTCGCCGAGGCCGACGCCCGAGCCTTCCGGCAGGCTGCGCGCGAGCACAGCGTCGACACCGAGACCAAGCTGCGCGGTGGCGACCTGCGCTACTTCACCCGCCAAGGCCAGGGACCGAACGCGCGCGACGCCGCGGTCGACTCGGCGATCGTGGAGGCGGCCTTCGGCCTGCGGGAGGTCGGTGACACGGTCGCCGAGCCGGTCCGCGTGGGCGAGCGCTGGAGTATCGTCAAGCTGACCGGGCGACGCCCCGCCGAGCACCGCACGATCGAGGAGGCCGACCAGGGGATCCGGCTCCGGCTGTGGCGACAGCGGCGGCAGGACGGGATCGAGCGCTTCGTGACGGAGCTGCGCGAGCGGTACCGCCCCGAGATCCACGAGGACCGGATGCGTCCGATCCGCCTCGACCCGGCGCCCGAGCAGGCCCGCGCGGGGGGCGACCCGCACGGCGAGCCGGAGACCGACGAGCCCGCCGAGTAGCCGCTCGCCGGCACGGCGCCTCGCGCACGTTCCGCGTGCATTCGGAGGCCCGCGGGGGGCGTGGGGACTATTGACCCCATGCGCCCGACCTGGGTACCCTCGCCGGCGCATGGGAACGTTCCCGGACGCATCGCCGACGAAGCTCACGTACATCGACGGCCGGCCGACGACGATCACCCTGCGCCGGATCAAGCTCGTCGTCGTCAAGGACGGGGAGACGCAGGAGCACACGTTCGACCGCGACGAGATCACGGTCGGTGCCACGGAGGACAACGACCTCCAGATCGACGACGAGACCGTCAGCCGCCAGCACTGCCGGATCTTCCTCGAGGGGGAGCACTTCATGATCCGCGACCTGGAGTCGACGAACGGCACGTTCGTCAACCGGGTGCGGGTGCGCGAGGCCTATCTCAAGCCGGACTGCAACATCCTCCTCGGCAAGAGCGAGCTCCGCTTCATGCCCGTGGACGAGCGCGTGCGGATCGTCCCGAGCGACCGGCAGCGCTTCGGCGAGATCATCGGGCGGGACGCGAAGATGCGCGAGATCTACGCCATCCTGGAGAAGATCGCGCCCACCGACGCGACCGTCGTGATCGAGGGCGAGACGGGGACGGGCAAGGAGGTGGTCGCGCGCACCATCCACCAGCAGTCGCGCCGGCGCGAGGGGCCGTTCATGGTCTTCGACTGCGGCGCGGTGCCGGAGAACCTCATCGAGAGCGAGCTGTTCGGGCACGAGAAGGGCAGCTTCACGGGGGCCATCAGCACGCGGCAAGGGATCTTCGAGCTGGCCAACGGCGGCACCGTCTTCCTCGACGAGCTGGGCGAGCTCGCGCTCGACCTCCAGCCGAAGCTCCTCCGCGTCCTCGAGCAGCGGGAGGTCAAGCGGGTGGGTGGGCTCAAGCCCATCAAGGTCGACGTGCGCGTGGTCGCCGCGACCAACCGCGATCTCGAAGAGGAGGTCGGCGCCGGCCGGTTCCGGGAGGACCTGTTCTACAGGCTCAGCGTGGTCCGGCTGGTCCTGCCGCCGCTCAGGGATCGGCGCGAGGATCTCGCGCTGCTGATCAAGCACTTCCTGCGGCAGGGCAACTTCAACCGGTCTCGTGAGGGTGGCCGGAAGGTGACGCAGATCTCGCGCGAGGCGATGGACCGACTCGTGGAGTACGACTGGCCCGGCAACGTGCGCGAGCTGCACAACGTGATCGAACGGGCCGTGAGCTTCGCCGACACGAACACGGTCGAGGTCCGCGACCTTCCCGACCACGTCTCCGGGCGCACGAACGGTGCGGGACGCATGAGCGAACGGCCGCCCGGCCCGAGCCCCACCCACGCCGAGCGGGTCCAACCCGGCTGCGACGAGACGTTCAAGGACGCGAAGGAGCAGTGGATCAACCAGTTCGAGAGCGAGTACATCGCCAAGCTGCTCGAGAAGAACGAGAACAACATCTCTCACGCTGCCAAAGAGGCGGACATCGATCGCAAGTACTTCCGCAAGCTGATGAAGAAGTACGGGATCGGCGCCTACGAGGGGTCCGACGACTGACGCACGCGCGCGACGGCGCGGCGGACGACGTCGCGGTCGAGCGCGGGGATCGCGTGGCCGACGCCGGGCAGGACCTCGAGCGTCGCGCCCGGGATGCCCTGGGCGAGGATGCGGCTGTTCCGGGGCGGGACGAGCAGATCCTCGTCGCCGGTGACGACGAGCGTCGGGCACCGGATGTCGCGGAGCCGGGCGCCGGTCGAGTGCAGCGCGACTGCGCCGAGCTGCGAGAAGAACGTGCGCGGGCGCGGCCCCTCCGCGGCCATCGCCGCCGGCCAGTCCGACAGGTGCTCGCGGGCGCGGCCGAGCTCGCACTCGGGCAACAGCAGGCGCGCCATCATCCGGGACGCGCGCTTCCCGCGGGCGAACGGCAGGGACAGCAGCATCTGCAGTGTGCGCGGCGCCGGCAGCCGCCCGTGCGGCAGCCCACAGGTGGTCGCCAACAGGACGAGGCCCTCGGTCCGGTACGGGTGCCGGAGCGCGACGTGCTGCGCGATCATGCCGCCCATGGAGATGCCGACCACGACGGCGCGATCCACCCGCTCGGCGTCGAGGACCGCCGCGACGTCGTCCGCCATCGCGCCGATCGGCCAGGGCGGCGCCGGCAGCTCGCTCCGCCCGGTGCCGCGGTTGTCGGGCACCAGGACGCGGTAGCCGGCGCGGCCGAGCTCCTCCGGGATGGTGAACCAGAAGCGGCCCGACAAGGCCAGGCCCTGGACCAGCACCACAGGCGGGCCGGAGTTGCCGAACGTGCGGTAGTGAACGAGGTTCCCGCCGGGTGCCGTCGCGTACGGCATACAGGGTTCTCAGTACCCCCGGCCCGAGTCGGCGAACACGTCGTCTAGCGAGTCGGCCGTGAGGATCCGCTCGAGCCACAGATCCAGCTCCCCGAGGGACGCGCCGCGCACGCGCGCCTCGACCGCCGCGGGAACGTCGCCGAGCTTGAGGCGGAGCAGGCGCAAGAGAGCCATCGCCTGGCCCTCCTCGCGCCCCTCCTCGCGCCCCTCCTCACGCCCCTCGTCCCGTCCCTCTTCGCGTGCCTGCTCGCGCAGCTTGCGCTCGTACTGCTCGAACCATTCCTGCGTGTTCATGACGAATGCCTCCTCGTGGGGGTCGAGCCGCTCGCCTCGGCCGAGCAGCTCGACCCGATGGCGCACGAGCACGGGCAACAGGACTCGCTTCTCGTAGCGATCATGTTGCGTGTCTCCGAGCTCGGCAAGCGCACGCTTCAGGGTCCGGCCGCGGCCGAGCAGCCGCAGCGGCAAGGTCTCGGGCACCGCCGCGAGGTCCGGCACCACGACCACGTGCAGGGGCACGGGCCCGGCGACCTCGTAGAAGCCCCTCGCGAAGCCCTGCATCGGCCGCGCCTCGAACGCCCCGAGCGCCTTGTGCGGCCGGCCCGCGGCGATGACCCACATCGGGGCCAGGCAAGATGAAACAGACGCCGGCTCATGCCCGAGCGAGCGGACATGGGCCCAGTCGAGCAGCTTGCGCGTGTGCGACAGCAGCGTGTCGACATCCGGCGCGCCGCTGTCGAGCTCGATCGCGCACGGCCCCTGCACCATCGACCGTAGCACGCCCGGGGCCTCGCGCGGCGCCGCCCCGGGCCCAGGCACGATCCACAGGTCGACGAGCTGCGGCTCGGTCCGCACCTCCTCTTCGGTCCTCACCTGCCAGCCAAGCCCCCCGAGCAGCGCCCCGAGCACGTCCTTGCCGAACGTGGCGTACCATCCCACGCGGCGCCGCGTTGCGAGCGGCGTGCCGGATGCCTGGCGTCGTGATTCCGAGGGCTTGCAGCGCTAAGTTGGCGAAGTCGCCGGCAGCTCGCCGGCGGCCGCCGCTCGCTCGGCCAGGCACGCCGCCCTTGAATTCGAAGGCGGCATCCGCTAAATGAACGCTCATTCAGCCACGAGGAGGCTTCGGAATGGGCAACCCGTACACCGAGGAACACGAGCTATTCCGCAAGCAGGTCGCGGCCTTCGCCGAGAAGGAGCTCGGCCCGCACATCGACGAGTGGGAGCGCGACGAGTGCTTCCCCAACTGGGTGTTCAAGAAGGCCGGCGAGCTCGGGATCCTCGGCGCCCACTACCCGGAGGACGTGGGCGGCGGCGGCGGGGACTTCTGGTTCAGCGTCGCCAAGACCGAGGAGCTGCCGCGCTGCGGCGCCGCCGGCGTCACCATGGGGCTGCTCGTCCAGTCCGACATGGCCACGCCGTGCATCAACGACCTCGGCACCCGCGAGCAGAAGGAGGAGTTCCTCCGGCCCGCGCTCGCAGGTGAGCGCATCGCCGCCATCGGCGTGAGCGAGCCCGGCGCCGGCTCCGACGTGGCGGGGATCCGCACGACCGCCAAGAAGGACGGCGGCGACTACGTCATCAACGGCTCGAAGACCTTCATCACGAACGGCACGCGCTGCGACTTCGTGACCTTGCTCGTCAAGACGGACCCGGACGCGGGCTACGGCGGCATCTCGATCATCCTGTTCCCCACGGACACGAAGGGCTTCGGCGTCTCGAAGAAGCTCGCCAAGGTGGGCAACTGGTCGAGCGACACCGCCGAGCTCTTCTTCGAGGACTGCCGGATCCCGCAGCGGTACCTGCTCGGCGAGGAGGGCAAGGGCTTCTACTACCTGATGCAGAACTTCCAGTCGGAGCGCCTCGTCGGCTGCACGAGCGCGCTCGCCGGATCGAGGGGCGCGCTCGACCGATCGGTCGCCTGGGGCCGCGAGCGGCAGGCCTTCGGCAAGCCGCTCATCAAGCGCGAGTACTGGCAGCAGAAGTTCGTCGACCTGTACACGAAGTGGGAGGCCGCCCGCGCGCTCACCTACAAGGCCTGCGAGGCGTACAACCAGGAGAAGTACGTGGACCAGGGCATGCTCTCCATGGAGACGACGAAGCTCACCTCCATGGCGAAGGCCTACGTGGGCGACGTGAGCGGCGAGATCATGGACCAGTGCCTGCAGTTCCACGGCGGCATGGGCTACCTCGAGGAGCTGTGGGTCGGCCGCGCCTGGCGCGACCAGCGGCTCATCCGCATCGGCGGCGGCGCGACCGAGGTCATGCGCTACGCGATCGCCAAGATCATGGGGTTGTGACCGGATCTGGAGGCGGGTCGGCCCGGCCGTCGCACTCGGGGGGCGCCGCACCCCGCGCCCTTGACGTGTGTCACCGCCGCCGCCATTGTGACACACATGAAGAAGACGCAGGTGTACCTTCCCGAGGAAGACCTCGCCGCGCTCCAGCGCGTGGCGGACCGGACGGGTCGCAGCATCGCCGCACTCATTCGGGAGGCCATCCGTGACAAGTGGCTGCGCGGCGCGGCGAAGGAAGGTCCGGTAGGGCTCTGGGACGGAGAGCCGCGCCGCACCTCCGTGGACCACGATTCCGTCTACGACGAGCCTTGAAAGACGCGCGGAGGACCGATTGCGCGCCGGGACGACCGTCTTCGTCGACACGGGTGCCTGGATCGCGCTCGCACTGACACGCGATCCTCTCCACGGACGCGCTCGCGCAACGTGGACCGATCTGGTGGAGGCGGGAGCGAAGCTGACCGCGTCCGTCCCCATCATCCTCGAGACGTTCACGTTCCTCGAGCGCAACGCGAACCGCGATGTCGCCCTCGACTGGAGGAGCTCCATCGAGTCCTTGCGCCGGTTCCGACTCATCGAGTGTACCCGGCGGGACCTGCAAGAGGCGTGGGCCTATGTCGAGCGCAACGACTTCCACAAGCTGTCCGCCGTGGATGCCACGAGCTTCGTGCTCATGAAGCGCCATCGCGTCCACGTAGCGTTCGCCTTCGATCATCACTTCGCCCAGGCAGGCTTCCGGCTCGTCGGGTGACGGGTGGCAGGGGCAGGGGAACGTCGGGCGAAAAAGCAGGTGCTCTCAGCCGGTCTTCGTCAGGGGCTCGATGGCATCCAGCTCCTCGGCCTTGGCGCGCCGAAGCTCCTCGATGTCATAGTCCTCCTGGAGGCCCAGCCAGAACTTGGCAGACGTACCGAAGTAGCGAGCGAGCCGGAGCGCCGTATCCGCGGTCACGGATCGACGAGCATGGCAGATCTCGGAGATCCGTGTCGCCGGAACACCGATGTCCTTCGCCAGTCGGTAGGGTGTCACGTCGAAAGGCTTCAGGAACTCCTCGACGAGGATCTCTCCAGGGTGAATGTTTCTCAGCCGCCGAGCCATACTGCTCTCCTATCGGTGGTAGTCCACGATCTCCACGTCCAGGGCGTTGCCACCGCTCCACCGAAAGCACACCCGCCATTGCTGGTTCACACGGATGCTATGCTGGCCTCGCCGCGTACCCTTCAGCGCCTCCAACCTGTTCGCCGGAGGGATCCGCAAGTCCTCGAGCGCCGCTGCGTTGTTCAACATCCTGAGCTTCCGCCGCACGACTTCTTGAATGCTCCGGGGCAGCTTCCTCGAGACCTGACCGTTCCACACACGCTCGGCTTCCTTGTCCCGGAAGCTCTTGATCATCGACGCAATGATAACGCATGGCGTTACTAACGTCCAGCGTTACGTGGAACGGGCTGCCCGCCCGGCATTGACAGCTCTCGGACGCCCCCTATTGGCCTTCGTGTGCCATGAGGGGGAGGCTTCACACCGCGATCGCGCTCGCTGTCTCGCTCGCCGCGAGCGTGGCGGGCATTGCCCGCGCCCAGGACGATCCGGCGAAGCGCGGGGACGCGTCCGCGGTCACCGAGGAGCCGTCCTTCGGCGTGCTCCCGGCCCTCGCAGCCATCTTCCCCGGAGCCGTGCTCCACGGCACGGGGCACCTCGTCGCCGGTGACGGGGAGACGGCCTACGAGCTGATGCTCGCCGAAGGCGTCGGCATCGGGCTCGCAGGCTTCGGGGTGCTCGGCGTCGCGGCCTCGGGCGGCGGCGACCTGGCCTTCGGGCCTCTCTACTCGTTCTGGTCCCTGGCCTGGATCGGCGGCGGGATCTTCGCGCTGTCGTGGCTCGCGGACATCTACGGAGCGGCGACCGGCGGCGAGGGGCTCGGTACGCCGTCTCCGCCGCCGCGAGACGTCGAGGTCGAGCTCGGCTACCGGTACATGTACGACCCGCAGTTCGACCTCGAGCACCTCGCGGTTGCCGAGGCGAGCTTCAACCCCGACCGATTCCGCATCACGCCGTCGGCCTGGATCGGCCTCGACGACCGCAACGAACGGTGGCGGCTCGAGGCGGCGGTGCGCGCGATCGGCGCGCGCGTCGGGCCGACGGAGCAGGACGATCCGGACAGCTTCCTCGAGATCGAGCTCGCCGGGACGTGGCACGACTGGCACGACGTCGGCTTCGCGTACCTCCTCGCCGAGATCTCGTCGCACGGCCGGTACGACCTGAGCATGCTCTCCCCCACCCTGCGAGGGATGTTCGTCGAGGGCGAGCTCGGGTACGCCGTCCAGGCCTTCGACTACGACGCGCCCGACCAGGACCTCGGCACCGACGTGGTCGGCATGCTCCTGTTTCGCACCGCCGTCGGGCTGTACCTCGGACACGACCGCGTGCAGCGCGGGGAAGTGGCCCTCTACTACGACCACCGTCGCGAGAGCTTCGTCGGAGGGCTCGGCCGTCCGGTCTACTGGGGAAGCGTGCTCGGGCACTTCGGCGTCGACGCCTCGTTCTGGCTCGACGAGCACTGGGGAGTGCGGGCGGACGCACGGCTGGGCTCGGCGTTCCTCGGCGGCGCGAGCGCCATGTACCGGTGGGAGGACTGATGCGTGCGACTCCGACGAGGCTCGTACTGGTCACCGCTCTCTCGCTCATGGGCTGCCTGCGGCCGGCGGAGGATCACGCCGACCTCGATCGTCGCGTCGGAGTAGAGACGGTCGACGGAACCACGTGGCGCGCGGTCGACGGCCTCGCCGCCGTCCGGTCCCTGAGCTCCGGCGAAGTATCGCTGTGGAGCGCGTCGCCCGTGTTGCCGATCGAAGCGAGCCTGGCACCGGACGCGCCGGCCGAGTGGACCCTCGAGGTCGCGAACGCGATGCCCGACGCGGTGCTCACGCTCGACTGCGATCCCGAGGCCGCGTGCTCGGTGACCCCGCTCGATACGGCGCAGGCCAACACCAGGCGCTGGCGGCTCACCCTCGTCCCCGGCGGCGAGGCCGAGATGCTCGTGGCGCCCCCGGACGCGGACGAGCCCACGCCTTTCCGGATCGCCGTCGTGAGCGACTTCCAGGACGATTCGGACAGCGACGACGTCCTTCGTCGCATCGACGCCGATCCGACGATCCGCTTCATCCTGGGCCTCGGCGACATCGTCCAGGACGGGACACGCGAGGAGATGCTCTCGTTCCAGCAGCGCATGACGTCGTTCCGCCTCCCGTACTACGCGAGCCCCGGCAACCACGACGTCTTCCGGGACCCCGAGCTGTGGCACGAGCTGTTCGGGCCGTTCACGAGCTTCTTCGTGTTCAAGGGGGTGTTCTTCAGCAACGTCGACTCGAGCGCGGCGACGATCGACCCCGACGTCTACGATCGTCTCGAGCCGTGGCTCGCGCGCGGACGCGACGACGTGCACGTCTTCGCGACGACCACGCCGCCGTTCGACCCGGTCGGCGTTCGGTCCTTCGCGTTCCGAAGCCGCGTCGAGGCGGCCAAGCTCCTGAACCTGCTCGCGGAGGGACGCGTGGACGTGGCGTTCTACGCCCACCTCCACACCTACGCCGCCTACCAGACCGGCGGCGTCCCGGCCTACATCGCGGCCGGCGGCACCGACGAGGACATCCACCTCGACGGCATCGAGCGCTTCTACCTCACGGTCGACATCACCCCGGGCGACCGCGTGGAACAGGTCGGTCTCGTGCGCGTGGACGAGTAACCCGCGGCCCCTCGGCCGTTGATCCAGCCGTCTCCGTCCGTACGTGTCCATGAAAGGAGACGGAAGATGGCAACTGAAGCGCAGACGCTGGGGCGATTGTTCCCGCAGCTCGACCTCGAGACGGTGCGCCGGCGCTGGGGCTGGTATGTGGCGATCGGCATCACCTTGATGGTCCTCGGAGCCGCCGCCATCGGCTGGTCGGTGGCGGTCACGGTGGCGTCCGTCGTCGTCTTCGGGGTCGTGCTCCTGGCCGCCGGGGTGATCCGCGTCCTCCACGCGTTCACGCGCAAGAAGTGGAGCAACTTCTTCGCGGACCTGGCGACGGGCGTCCTCTACTTCGTCGCCGGCTTCATGCTGGCGGCCAACCCGGCCGCGTCCGCGCTCGCGCTCACGCTCGTCATCGCGATCTTCCTCATCGTGGGCGGGACCTTCCGCACCGTCGTCGCGCTCGCGATGCGCTACCCGAGCTGGGGCTGGGTCCTGCTCCACGGCGTCGTGTCGCTGCTCCTCGGGATCGCGATCTGGCAGCAGTGGCCGCTCTCGGGCCTGTGGGTCATCGGCCTGTTCGTCGGGATCGACATGATCTTCGACGGCATCGCCCTGACGATGGCGGGGGTCGCCATCAAGCGGATCTCCCGGACGAGGACCGCCGCGCCCCCGCCCGGGGCGGAGCCGGCCCCCGTCCCATAGACGCACCGCTCGCCGACACCACGAGCCCGTCGGGGCCCATCCGTCAGAGCGTGCCCGAGAGCTCGACGGTGACGCCGCGCGAGTCGAGCTCCGGGCTCACCGAGACCCCGAGCAGGCGTGGCCCGTCGGTCTGCGCGTCCGCCTCGTCGAGCACCAGCTCGTCGTGCGCGTAGTGCAGGGCGTAGGGGAGGAGCCCGCCCGAGACCAGGCCCAGCAGGACACCGAGGATGTTGTCGGTCAGGAAGTGCTTCGCCTGGACGGTGCGGGCCACGAACGTGACCCCGGCCGCGGCCACCGTGGCGCCGCAGGCGATCGCGTCACCGGCGTCACCGTAGAGGTCGAGGTTGCCGTGGTGCAGGCAGGTGAGCGACGCGGTCGTGGTCGCAGCTCCCACGTGGCCGCCACCGAACGATCGGATGCGCTCCTCGGGCTCGCAGATGAGCTGCCGGCGCCGGGCTTCCTGCGGGTCGGTCTCGCAGAGCTCCGTCATGGGCCGTGCCCTCCGGACGAAGAACTGGGTCGTCCACAGGACGGCGCCGTAGAAGGCGTAGGCCCCGGCGTTGAGCAGGAGCATCTGGGTCGCGACGTCCCAGTCGGCGACCAGGCCCGCCGTCAGCGGATCGGCGACCGCCCACACCAGGCTCCCGTAGAAGCCCACGTCTCCGGCGATCTGCCACGCGTCGAAGGCGCCTTCGCTCTCCACCGTCAGGTGGTCGAGCGCCCAGTCGTCGAACAGAATCCCGCCCTCCCAGGTGGGATCCTCGTCCCAGTCGAGCACGAAGCGGACCGTCAGCGCCTCGGCACCGAGCGCGGCCGTCGCGGCGTACTCCCAGGCTCGGAAGCGCGGCCACTGCCACGTCTGGGGATCGTCATCGGCGCTCGCGGGGCTCGGCGCGCTCGGGACGGCGAGGACGAGGAGAACTGCGCACGCGGTCCGGCTCCACATGCTCGGCGTCGGAGCAACTGGCCTGCCAACGCGAAAAGGTTCGGCTTCTTCGGGCGCGGCGTGTGTCGATCCCGCGTGCGATGTCGCTCATCGCCTCGCGCTCAGCAGGTGATTCAGGTGTAGCCGAGGACGAGGGCCCTCGCGAGGAGGTACCAGCCGTCGACCAGCACGAAGAGCAGGAGCTTGAAAGGGAGCGACACGGTGGTCGGCGAGAGCATGTGCATACCGAGCGCGAGCAGCACGTTGCTCACGACCATGTCGATCACGAGGAACGGGATGAACACGAGGAAGCCGATCTGGAACGCCTCGGCGAGCTCCGTGATCAGGAAGGCGGGCAGCACGACGAGGAGGTCATCGGGCTGGACCTCGGCGCGGCGGTCGGGCTCGCGGGCCTGGCGGGCGAGGTCGAGGAAGAGCCTGCGTTCGCGCGCGCCGGCGTTGCGCTTCAAGAACTCGCGCAGCGGCTCCTTTCCGAGATCGATCGCGTCGAAGACCGCGTCGCCGCTGTCGCCCCGCAGCGGATCCTCGCGATCGATGCGCTCGACCGCCGGCGCCGTGACCGCGGTGACCTCCTGGAAGACCGGGGCCATCACGTAGAGGGTCAGGATGGCGGCGAGCGCCGTGATGATCGTCCCGGACGGGACCTGGCCCGTCCCGAGCGCGTTGCGCAGGATCGAGAAGACGACCGAGAGCTTCACGAAGCTCGTCGTCACCATGAAGAGGAACGGGAGCAGCGTGAGCGCTCCGAGCGCCAGGAGCGTGACGAGGGGTTGGGACGTCACTCCGGCCTCCGCCCGCCGAGCCGGCGGAGCACGTGCGCGAACCGAGGACGTGGCGTCTCGGGCTCCGGCGGCAGCTCGGCCGGATCGACCTCGGCGAGGACCGCCGGCGCCGCGCCGTCGCCCGCGCCGATGAGCAGCACCTTGTCCGCGACGCGCACCAGGTAGAGCGCGCGGCGGGGATCGAGGGCCACACGCTCGAGCACGCGCACCCGCCCGCGCCCGAGGCCGAGCCCGACGCCGCGCCGGACGCCCCAGCGCAGGACGACCCAGGCCAGGACGCACACCGCCAGGAGGGCGAGCAAGGTCTGGAGCAGCGCGACTCCATAGCCCCCCGGGAGGTCCGCGTCCTGCGCAGTCTGCAGGAGTGCCAACACCTGGGCGGGGAGAATCCGGTCCGACGTGTGGCCTGTCAAGGTCCGGTCCCCCACGGCCCGGGGAGTTGGCATGCAGCGCCTCGCGCGTAGGTAGCCGATGAGAGTCGGCACCCTGTGACCCTCCTGGGACGCAATACCTCGGTGCTCGGGCGCGTCTTCGATGCAGTGCGCACCGTCCTGTTTCCAAGGCCACGGCCGAGGGTGACGCCCCGGCGCGCCCTCGTCCTCGCCCACCGGGGCACCGACGGGCGGGTCCCGGAGAACACCGTCAAGGGCTGCCGCCTGGCCGTCGAAGGCGGCGCCGACGGATTCGAGGTGGACCTCTGCATGACGCGGGACGGGAAGATCGTGCTCTGGCACGACTGCCATCCGGACGCGCTCGTCGCGGTCGTGCGCCAGGCGGGTGCGGAGGGCCGGCTGTTCGTCCCTCGTGTCCCCGAGTTCGGCTCCGAGCTCCGGAAGCCCGTCTCGCAGCTCCTCCTCTCCGAGCTCCTCGCCAGCCACGGCTACGAGGCCGTCGACGAGGTGCCACCCGACCTGGTCGACTTCGATCCGGAGGTCGACTGCCGGCCGGCGCTCCTCGACGACCTCCTCGACTGGGCAGCCACCGAGCGGAGAGCGCGCGTGCTCGCGTTCGACGTGAAGCTGAAGCCGAGCGAGCGGGCGCGCCTGCCGTCGATGGTCGACACGATCGCGGCCGCGCTGGCGGCGCGGCCCGTGCTCGCCGACCGCCGCATCTTCCTGCTCACGGTCCATCGCGAGGTGTACGAGACCATGACCGCCGCCGTGAACGGCCGCTCGAACCTTCGCTCCCTGGTCGTCGTCCCGGACTTCGAGCTGCCCGGCGTCATGGACTTCGTGGCGCGGCGGCCCGTCCGCTACGTCAGCCTCGGCATCAACCCTCGCCGGGCCTGGGCCTCGACGCGCGACGACCTCGTCCAGGTCGTGCATGCACGGGAGCAGGGAGAGCTCGACGGCGTGCTCGTGTGGACCGCGAACGGCGACAAGGTCCTGGCCGAGCTCGGGAAGCTGGCGGTCGACGCGGTGATCACGGACGACGTGGCGGCCGCGAGGCGAATCCTCGACGCCGAGCACGAGCGGCACGTTCGCCTGCTCGAGCGACGCGAGCGCGCCCGCATCAGGATCCCCGACGAGAAGGTCAGATGAAGTTGATGCGCGTGAGGTTCGAGCCGCCCGCGTAGCCGTAGGAGCCCACGTTGTAGTAGCCGTACACCATGATGCCCACGGGCAGGGTCGACTCCAGCCGGTGCGTGCCGCCGTCGACCGGGCAGGTGGCCGCGATATAGGTGGTGCCGTCGATCGCGCCGACCTCTTCGTAGGTACAGAGCGCCATGAACTCGTCGCCGTTCACGTCACGGCCGTCCAGCTCCACGTTCGTCCCCTGCGGCATCGCCACCACGACGTAGTTCGCGCTGAACGTGTCCGGCACGAGGAACACGTAGTTGTCGCGGTACTGCTCGTACGGCGGGAACAGGATCATCGACGGGTCGCCCCCATGCCCCGGCTTCCAGTCGTCGACCCAGCCCTGGCTGACCAGGATCTGCTCGATGCTGATCGGCTTGTCCGCGCGCAGGATGAACCCGTCCTGCGCGTAGAGCTCGCGCCACTCGCCCGCGTTCAGGGTGAAGCTGTCGTCGGGCGACGCCAGACCGGTCGTGACGGTGGTGCCGTCCTTGTCCGCCATGATCCGGTAGATGTCGGGCTCGCGCCAGGTCGCGCCACGCACCGGGCTGCGCGTGATGACGAAGTCCTTGCCCCAGGCGGTCGTCGGGAACACCTGCTCCTCGAGGTGCTCGGTGCAACACCAGTCGTCGGGCCTTCCGCCGGGCGGCGTGGGGATGCGATCGGTGTCGACCGGCGCGATCCCGCGCTCGCCGCCGCTGAACACCGCGACCGGCGCCGACGACTCGACCACGGTGCCGGTGAGGTCGCCCGGGATGTCGCGGCTCTCGAGGTTCAGGACGTCGTAGGGACCGAGGGTGACCGTGACGACGTCGCCCGGCTCGCCTGCGGGGATGTCCATGCCGTCTCCCACGATCTTGCCCCCGAGCGTCACTCGCACCTCGGTGCTCTCCTGGGTCCCGATGATCGTCACGCTCGAGTGGTCGGGGATGCCCGGGATCGCGGGCAGCGGGGGCGGCGGCGGGATCGGATTCGCGGTGGGCCAGCCGAGCACGCGGTAGTGCGTGTCGAGGCCCGTGACCGGGATCATCAGCGATGCGTCGTTCGAGAAGTCCTGGACGATGGGGTTGAACTGGTAGGCGACGACCGGGAAGTTGGTCGTGATGTGATAGGCCTGCGAGCTCAGGAACGTGCCCGGCCCCTCGTTGTGCCCCTCGAAGCTCCCGTCCACCTCGCGCTGCGGGAGATCGATGCGCACGAGCGACTGCGGCGCGATGCTGTACGTCCCGACGGTGGTCGGCGACGGCGCCGAGCCGTAGGGTGCGTCGTTCTGTTCGACCTCCACCGACACGGTCACGTCGCTCGGGTTGGCGAGCACGACCGCGAACTGCTGCGAGGCGGCGTCGCTCAGATCGAACCCGCCGAAGAACCCCTCTCCGTACTCGTTGTCGAGATCGACGGCGTAGTACTCGCACCCCACGGTGCTCCGGTCCTCGCGGGCGGCGTCACACGCGTTCTGGCAGACCCCGGACCGGCAGGCTTCATCCGGGGCGCAGACCTCCGTCGCCGTGGAGCCGTCCCCCGTGTCGTTGCAGATGTGGACCTCGTTGCCCACGCAGAAGCGGCCGCCCGGCGAGCAGGTCCGGCAGCCGAGCCCGGGCACGCACACGCGGTCGGCCGGGCACGTCTCGGTCGGCTCGAAGACGCCGTCCACGCACATGGTGACGTCTCGCCCCGCGCACGACATCTCGCCGGCGGTGCACGGCCCCGAGTCGGCGCCCGGCCCCCCGTCCCGGACCGACCCGACCGGGCGGCTGCGCTCGCCGCAGCCGGCGGTGGAGAGGAGAAGCAACGCGGCGAGGAGGGCGAAGGGGACGCTCGAGTACATCGCCGGTGCCTGTGTAGGACGAGGACACGAAGCGATCAAGAGCCCCGTGCGCCAACTCACGGGCTCGTCCGGCCTTGCCCCCATCGCTAGTCCAGGAACGCCGACGGGTCCTCGAGCTTCCGGGGCAGGTACTCCTCGATGACGTAGTTCAGCCCCCACTTGGCCAGCGCCTGCTGCTCGGCCCGGACCCCCATGTCGAGGAGCTGCTCGAGGGCCGCGATCCAGCGCGGATGGGCGCGGAAGAACGGATCGCGCGCGAGCGCATCCGTGGCGCGCTTGACGTCGACCTTCTCGAGCGGGTGCGTCGCGTCCTCGAGGCCGAAGTCGACGATGTCCTGGGGCGTGACGCCGAGGAAGCGCGCGGTCGGGACGCACAGGAGCCGGTTCACGTGCGCCGCGTTGCCGGAGCCGACCTTCAGGGTGCGGTAGATGTTGGCGATGCCGTACGGGTCGCAGTCGACGAAGCAGTAGACGGGGAGCCCGCGTTCGTCGGCGAGCCTGCGGACGAAGCGCCGCGTCGCCCGCGTGGGCACGCCGCCCATCTCCACCAGGATGCACCGGGCGGTCCGCCAGAAGCGGTGGTTGTTGAGGCGCTGGAACATGCCTCCCGTCTCGATGGCGAGCACGAACCGGGCATCCGTCTGGAAACGCAGGTGCTCGACGGATCGCGGGATCGTGTAGCTCCCGCTCCCGAGGCCGGTGCAGTCGATCTCGATGTCGCGCCCGGTCTCCGGGTCGCGGTCCACCACGACCAGGTTCCCCGCCACCGATCCGCCGTGCTCCTCCGGGTAGAACCGCAGGTGCTCGCGGGAGAGCCCGTCGAGCGAGGCGAGCGCCTCGAGGTCGTCCATGACCGCGTCCGACTCGGCCTGCTCGTGGAAGCGCGCGTCGCCCCAGCTCTTGCTCACGTAGTACGCCTCGCGCTTGGTGGCGAAGTCGTCGTTCTCGACGAGGTCCTTGCTGACCGCCATGAGCCGGAGCGTCTGCGCGAAGGAGCGCACGGTCCGCACGGTCATCCGGCGCACCTTGCGCGCGGGACCGAGCTCGAACCACCCGCGCTCGGGGCTGTAACGGACGTTCGACAGGCTCCGCACGGGGAGCGTGAGATCGGGGAGCCGGCCCTCTTCGATGGCCGCCCGGACCCGAGCGGCGGTGCGCGCGAGGAGATCGACGGTGGCGCGGTCGGTGCTCTTCATCGCGTGCTCCGGCTGTGGTGCAACGAGTCGTCCAGCGTCGCGATCATGCGGTCCCGGTCGCGGTCGTCGAGGTCGAGGATCCGCTGCAGGGCCTCGCCCACGTGAGGCAGGTACCGTTCGATCTCGACCCGTCGCTCGAACTCCTTCTTCAGCGACCGGTTCTTCCGGACGTGCGCGCGGAGCCTCCGGCCGCAGTCCTGGAGCGCGAGCCGGATCTCGCGGAGGATCTCGGGGTACGAAGCGACGGCCTCCTTCGACTCGCTGGTGAAGGGCACCCAGACCGACGCGACGTGCACGAGCACCGCCATGGGCGCGACCGGCAGGCCACCCTTCGGCTGCGCCAGACCGTAGGCGCGCCAGTTGACGTGCTGGATCGCCTTCGTGATGGCGCACCCCGACTGCTGGTAGAGGAGCGGCACGCGGTTGGCGAAGCGCAGCACGCGCGCCGGCTCGTCGGCGCTCGCGACGAGCTCCTCGGACGCGTGCTTCGCCTCGATCCGCCGGATGCGCCCGCCGTCGGCCACCTCGAGCCCCACCCCACCCGGCTTGCCGTAGGCGATCCCGACCTCGACCTGAAAGGGGTTGCCCCGGTAGACCGCCGGCGGACGCGTCGTCGCGACGTACAGGTCGGCGGTGATCTCCTTGCGCAGCCCCTCGACGATGAGGTCCTCGCCGATGGGCACCACGCAGTCGGTCCTCGGCGCGGCGATGCGCGTCTTCTGGATCGCCTGGTGCAAGCGCTTGGCCTGTGCGTGGGCGATGCGCCGCGGGTACGACCTGCCCGTCAGGTTGCCGTCCGCCGTCTCGATGATGCGCGCGGCCGTCTTGCTGCCGACCTGCGAGAACTCGCGCACCAGGAAACGGCTCAGGTGCTTGGCGTCGGTCGCGCGCAGCATCGCGATCAGGCGCCCGAGCTCGACACCGTGCGGGTGGGGCTTGATCTCCACCGGCAGCGCCGGACGGCGGCGGACCGTGCGCTCGAACGTGATCGTGCGGCCGGAGGGATCGCTCAGGTGCAGCGTCACGTGGGGGTTCGCGATGGCCGTCTGCTTCAGGTACATCTCGACGGAGTGCATTCCGCGCTGGTAGTGCGCCTCGATCTCCATCTCGACGCGCGTCCCGTGCGGCCGATCCCACTCGACGCGCTCTTTGCGGTGCAGGTCGGGGCGGTTGCGGGTCGTGTCGATCGAGAGGACGAACCGCCACGCCTTCGTCTTGGGCGAAGTCCGGCTGATGATGCGCATCGGGCGGCCGGTCGTGAGCTGGGCGTACATACCGGCCGCCGAGATCCCGATGCCCTGCTGGCCGCGCGACTGGCTCAGCTTGTGGAACTTGGACCCGTAGAGGAGCTTGCCGAAGATCTTCGCGATCTGCGCCTCGACGATCCCCGGCCCGTTGTCCTCGACCGCCACGAGGAGCACGTCGCCGTGGACCGGGAGCACCTCGACTCGCACCTCCGGCAGGTACCCGGCCTCTTCGGCCGCGTCGAGCGCGTTGTCGACGGCCTCCTTGACCGCCGTCAGGAGCGCCTTGTTCGGCGAGTCGAAGCCGAGCAGGTGGCGGTTCTTCAGGAAGAACTCGCTGACCGCGATCTCCCGCTGGCGGGACGCGAGCTCCTCTGCGGTGCTGCCTCGGTCGGTCACCTCGCGAGGCAGGTAACCCCCGGCCGACCGCGTGCCAAGGCCGGGTGCGAAGCCGGGCCTACTCGGCGGCCTCGGCCGCCCGGTCCTTCGCGAAGACCACCGAACGCTCGAGCATCTCGGCGATGTCGAGCTGTTCGATCTCCTCTTCCTTCTCCTGGGCCTTGAGACCGTCGGTCAGCATGGTCATGCAGAAGGGGCAGCCGCTGGCGATGGTGCTCGCGCCGGTGTCGATGAGCTGGAGCGTCCGCTTGACGTTCACGCGGTTCTGGTTCTGCTCCTCCATCCACATCTGCGCCCCGCCCGCGCCGCAGCACAGGCCGCGGCTCTTGTTCCAGTAGGGCACCTCGACGAGCTGCACGCCCGGGATCGACTCGAGGATCTCGCGTGGCGAGTCGTACACGTCGTTGTAGCGGCCGAGGTAGCAGCTATCGTGGAACGCGACCTTGCCCTCGACCGGCTTCTCCGGGACGAGCTTCCCGCGCGCCACGAGCCCCATCAGGAACTCGCTGTGGTGCACCACGTCGTACTTGCCGCCGAAGTCGGGGTACTCGTTGGCGAGCGTGTTGAAGCAGTGCGGGCAGGCGGTGATGATGGTCTTCTTGTCCGCCCCGTAGCCGTTCAGCGTCTCGACGTTCTGCTCGCAGAGCATCTGGAACAGGTACTCGTTGCCGGCGCGCCGGGCCGGGTCACCCGTGCACGTCTCCTCGGTGCCGAGGATGGCGAAGTCCACGCCGGCGTGACGGAGCAGCCGCGCCACGGCCCGCGCCGTCTTCTGCGCGCGATTGTCGTAGCTCGCGGCGCAGCCGACCCAGTAGACCACCTCGGCCTCCGGGTGGTCCGACAAGAGCGGGATGTCGAGCCCGTCCGACCACTTCGCGCGGTCCATGGCCGACTGGTTCCACGGGTTGCCGTTGGTCTCCATGCCCATGAACGGGCGCTGGAGCTCGGGCGGCATCTCGCCCTTGACCATCACCAGCTCGCGGCGCATGCCGACGATCTTGTCGACGTAGCTGATGAGGACCGGGCACTGCTCCTCGCAGGCGCGGCAGGTGGTGCACGCCCAGAGCACGTCCGGGTGCACGACGTCGGGCACGAGGTCCACCGGCTCGCGGGCCACGAAGTAGCCGCCGGCGGGCGCGGGCGGGAACGTGTGCAGCTCCTCCTTGCCGTCCGGGTTGCGGCCCTCGAACTGGGCCGCCTCGACGCTCGTGGACGTGTGCTTCACGATCGGGTCCGAGGCGCCGAACATGGCCTCCTCGGTCTCGTACAGGTGGTCGCGGAGCGCCAGGGTGAGGTGCTTCGGCGAGAGCTTCTTGTCCGTCGTGTAGGCGGGGCAGTTGTCGCTGCAGCGGCCGCACTCGGTGCACGTGTAGAGATCCAGGATGTGCTTCCAGGTGAGGTCGCCCAGGCGGTTGATGCCCACGGCCTCCTCGCGCTCGATCTTGCCTTCGAGGTCCTCGACCTTGGGCAGAGTGCCGCGCGCGCGGCTGTCGCGGAGGAAGACGTTCGGGATGGCCGTGATGATGTGGAAGTGCTTCGAGAACGGCAGGATGTTCAGGAAGACGAGGACCAGCGCGGAGTGGAGGAACCAGCCCACCAGCGCGATCCACCAGAGCGTCCGGTCGCTCTCGATCCCGCTGAGCCCGAAGGCCACGATCGAGCCGAGCCACTCGGAGTGGAAGTGCGGCTCGACGCCCGCGGTGCGCCACTCGAGGTTGAACCAGGCGCCGTAGTAGAGGACGTCGGCGACCATCATGACGGCGATGATCCCGAGGATGAGCAGCCCCTCGAAGCCGAGCGTCATCCGCCGCTGCTTGTTGGCCGTCCGGTAGTAGACGAAGACGGTCACACCGGCGAGCACGAGCAGGACGAACGTGTCCTTGAGCAGGCCGTAGAGGAACCCGAGCGGCGCGTCGTCGGCGAGGACCCCCCAGAAGTCGAAGTCGGGCACGTAGCCGCGGATCCACAGCTTGACGCTGTTCAGCAGCAACACGAGGAAGCCGCCGAAGATCATCATGTGGGCGATGCCGGCCCACCTGTAGTACGGCATCCTCCGCTGCCCGAAAGCGTATTTGAGCGTGTCCCGGATGCGTGCTCCGAGCTCGCCGCCTTGCAGCGTGAAATATGGGTTCGCCGCCCCCACCCGGAGCTGGCGCCACCGGCGGAAGGCCGTCCAGCAGAAGAAGCTGATCGTCAGGACCAGCACCGCTGTCATCAGGTAGGGCTGCAATGTGACCTCCACCGGTCCCCGCGGGTGAACCGCGGTTCAGTGGGCTTCTTAGAGCGACGGCGGCGATTCGTCAACGCACCGCGTCAAACGGCTCGGGCGGGCTACTTCGGCAGCTTGGCGTCGAAGAAAGCCCGCAGCTTGATCAGGTTCTTCTCCTCGCGGGCGAAGCTCGGGGACTCGTAGCTCTTCGAGAAGCCTTGCACGTCGTTCAGGAAGTCCCGCTGGATGTTGTCGTCGCCGAGGATGTCGCCGACGGAGCGGCCCCGCGCTGCGCCCTTGCGGAGACCCGCCACGTACGACTCGAGGCGCTCGTAGTCGTCCTCGAGGAACTCCCGGATGAGCTCCACGTCGTTGGCGAGGCCGGCCACGGCCTTCATCCTGTCGGCCTCGACGGCGGAGAGATCCTCTCGCGAGGCGAGCTCGGCCGCGACACGCAACACGAACGCGTCATCGAGGTACCCGATGTCGTCGATGCCGTCCGGGATCAGGTCCAGCGACTTGAACAGGTAGTTGAGCCCGCCCGCGATCGCCTCCTTCGCTTCCCGAGGGACGGCCTCCATCTCGAGCAACGCACCCACTGCCTCGGCGTCGTTCCCGAGGTTGCGCAGCCAGGTGGGGAAGGTGTCGAGGTACTTGGACTGGGTCTCGCTCATCGCTCCTCCCGGACGCGGCTCCGCCGCGAAGGTCGCGCCATCCTAGAAGCACGGCCGCGTTCCTGCAAGAGCCACGCAATGACGTGAGATCGCTTCGGGATCGCCCGCGGCGGGCAGGGGGGTATCCCCGTGCGGCGGCCGGGGCTATCCTCCGCCGGCGATGCTTCGCTCCGTGACTTTCCTGGTGCTCGCCGCGGCGGTTCCCCGTGTAGCCGCCGCTCAGGAGCAGCCGACGCGAGAGGCCCAGCCCGAGGCCCAGCCCGCGCCCGAGGCCCAGCCCGCGCCCGAGGCCCAACCCACGCCCGAGGCGAGCCCGGAGGCCGGGACGCCGGCCGAGCCCCCGGTCGTGATCGTCCCGCTCCCGACGCAGGACCTCACGCCCGAGCAGGTGACGGCGATCCTGGACGCGGTCGTGTCCTCGGTGGCGCCGCTCTGCCCGGGTCGGGCGACGGTCCCGCTCGAAGACGAGCAGCGGCTCATCGCGATCCTCGGGTGCGCGGAGCCCGCGTGCGTCGGCGCGCAGCTCGCGGAGGCGCGCGCGATGGCAGGCGTCCTGGTGCGCATGGCGCGGCCGCGCGGGCGCGGGCCCGTGACGGTGACGCTGGAGGTCGTGGACCCGGTGAGCGGCTCGCCTCGCATGGATCCGGTCGCGATCGAGATCCCCGCGGACTCGCTCGAGGCGCCCGGCGAGGCGGTGCGCGCTGCGGCGGGACAGCTCGCCCCCGCCATGCCGGCCGCGCCGCCGCGCTCCTCACTGCTCGTCGCGGTCAACGTGGACGAGGCGACGGTGACCGTCGACGGGAGCGCGGTCGGACCGTCGCCCGTCGGACCGGTGGAGGTTCCGCCCGGGCGTCACACCGTGGACGTGGAACGGGCAGGCTTCGTGAGCGCGAGGCGGTCGGTCGACGTGGGCCGCGGCGAGGACGCCCGCCTCGACGTGATGCTCGAGGTCGACCCGGAGAACGCGGAGCTCCTCGCGGCCGACGCCGCCCCGCTCGACGGGGCACCGAGCAGCGGGCCCGAGGGGCCCTGGTACACGCGGTGGTACGTCGTCGCGGGCGGTGGGGTCGTGCTCGCGGCGCTGATCGTGGGCATCGTCGCCGTCGCAGCCTCCGGAGGGGGAGGAGACGGCGGACAGAGCGCCATTCCCGTTCCGCCCATCGAGTGAGGAGAGCGACGGTGTTCATCCGAACAGCGATTGTGTCGTGCCTGGGGCTCCTGGTCGCGTCGTGCGGCGGCGGGGACGACGGGCCCGCCCCCTTCACGCTGCAGATCAACTCGCAGGACGTGGTCCTGAACGCGGTCCACCGGGTCGAGATCGTCATCGAGCCGCGGGACCTCGACCGCCGCTTCGCGATGATGGCGGACCGGAGCCTCGCAAACGGTCAGATCACCACGAGCGTCTCGTCCGCGGGCGAGTACGTCATCCGCATCGAGCGCGAGTGGATCGTCGACCGCGCCGAGACGGGAACCGCGAGCGCGGCGTTCATCGTGGACGTGCCGCTCGAGCCGTCGAGCGGGGGAGACGATCCTGGTGTGTCGGATCCCACCGCGACCGTGACGTTCGTCCGCGGGACCGAGCGCATTGCTCGGTCCCAGCGCCTGTTGCCCTGGCCGCTCGCGTCGGGTGGCGAGGCGGTCGTGACGGTGCAATGCATCCGTCCGGAGTTCTCGGCGCAGTGCACGAACAACGACGCGATCCCGCCGAGCGACGCGGGTGTCGAGCCCGACGCGGGAGCGGAGCCCGACGCGGGAGCGGAGCCGGACGCGGGGACCGGCGCGGACGGAGGGTGACGAGCCGCGTCGTCGCGGCGCTGGCGCTGTCCGTCCTCGCCGCCTGCGGAGCGGCCGAGCCGTACCGTGTCGTTCGTCGGCTCGGGGGAGAGCGAAGGCAGGGGCAGTTCGTGTCGCCCCACTCCTACGAGTGGTTCATCCGGGGCGAGCTGGCTCTCGCGCACGGCGATCTCGACGGAGCGGCCGAGGCGTTCGAGCTCGCGCGCGCGGGCCCCGAGGAGGACCCTCTCGTGCTCTCGCGCCTCGTCGACGTCCTCGATCGGCTCGATCGCCGCGAAGAGGCCGACGAGGTGCTCGCCGGCGCCCTCGAGACGTTCCCCGAGTCCGAGTCGCTCTGGCTCGCGAAGGGCCGGATCGCCGAGCGACGGGGCGACGCCTCCCAGGCGATCGCGGCCTACGAGCGCGCCGAGGCCGCCGCGCCGCGGTCGGAGCTCGCTCCGCTCGCGCTCGCGACGTTGCTGAGCTCGCGGGAGGCGACCGGTCGGGCGGACGCCGTGCTCGCGCGCTTCCTCCGGCGCGCACCGGACGGAAGCCCCGAGGCGCTTCGCGCCCGCCTGCGGCTCGCGCTGCTCCGCGACGACATCCCCACGGCGACACGAACCGTACGAGCGCTCCTGCGCGTCGCGCCGGCGCGCGCCGATGAGGTGCAGGAGGTGGCGCGCGCAGCGCTCGGGCAGGGGCGGCCCGTCCTCGCGGCCGCGCTGCTCGACGCCATGCCGCGCGGTCTCTCGGACCCGGCGCTCCACGTCGAGGCGCTCACCGGCTCGGGGCGGTTCGATCGCGCCGAGGCGATCCTCTCTTCGACGCCGCCGAGCGCCCTCGGCGGCCGCTCGGGCGAGGCGCTCCTCTACCTGCGCGCCGGCATGCCCGAGCGCGCCGGCGAGCTCGCGGAGATGGCGCTGCTGACCGAGCCCGAGCCACGGGCATGGCTGGCGTCCGGCCTCGCCGAGCTCGCGCTCGGCCGCTGGGCGGAGGCGGCGGAGCGGCTCGCGCGCGTCCCTGCCGGCACGCGAGGCTTCGCGGAAGCACGCATGGGGCTCTCGGCCGCGCTCCGCGCGCGCGGCCTCGACGCGCTCGCCGCCGAAGTGATCGCGGCCGCGCTGCGCGGTCCGGTGGACGACGAGGCGGCGCTGCGTGAGGCGCTGGCGGCGGCGCGGCTCGGCGCGGGGGACGTCGAGGGCGCGCTGGCGGCCCTCGAGCCGCTCCGGGGGGCCGTCGGCGAGGCCGCGCGGGGCCGCATTCTCGACGAGGCCGGCCGCGCCTCCGACGCCGCGGCCGCCT
>JBDIVX010000055.1:0-45499 GCA_039794305.1 Candidatus Neutrinellum sp. | reverse complement strand
CCCGCTGCTACGTCCAGGCCGACCGCGAGCGCGTCATCCGCGAGGTCGAGGGGGTGCTCGGCGAGCTCCGGAGCCTGCCTCCGCGCGACGGATGGTTCACGGAGATCTACTGTCGGCGCTCGCGGTTCTTCCAGCCCAAGAACGGGGCGCGGATCGAGGCGATGCGCGAGCGGGTCGCGGCGATGGACCTCGACCCGGACGTCGAGGCGATCGTGCTCGTCTCGCTGATGGAGGCGGCCGACCGTGTGGACTCGACCTGCGGCGTGCAGATGGCGTACCTCAAGGGCTGGGCGCCCCGGAGCTTCAACGACCTCGAGCTGCGCGTGCCCGACGTGCTGAACGGGGAGGGCAGGGCGCTCGCGCTCGACGCGCTCGACGCGGTCCGACAGGGCGAGTGGGACGTGGCGTACCTCGACCCGCCCTACAACCAGCACAAGTACCGGAACAACTACCACGTGTGGGAGACGCTGGTCCGCTGGGACGAGCCGGAGGTGTACGGGACGGCCCAGAAGCGCGTGGACTGCCGCGACTACGACAGCGCCTTCAACTCGCGCCACCGCATCGCCGACGCCGTGCGACGGATCGTGCGGACGGTGCGCGCCCGCTGGCTCATCGTCTCCTTCAGCAACGAGGGCTACCTCGGCCGGGACGAGCTGCTCTCCATCCTGCGCGAGGTCGGCGAGGTCCGCGTCACGGCGCACGACTACAAGCGCTACGTCGGCGCCCAGATCGGCATCTTCAACCCGTCGGGGGTGAAGGTCGGCAAGGTGAGCCACCTGCGCAACAAGGAGCACCTGTTCGTCGTGGGCCGGGCGTAGCCGGCCACGTGATCGCCTCCGTTGTGCAGCGCGCCCCGAAGGTGGCACCGTAGGGGGATGGAGAGGTGGTCCCATCGGTGGGCGGCCGCCGCAGCGCTCGTGGCCCTCTCGTGTACGGCGGGCTCGCGTCCAGTGGACTCCGGCGTCGGCTTCGACGCGCCGGTCGCCTCCGAGGGCGGCGGACCCGAGTGCCTCGCCGACTACGAGTGCGACGACCGGGTCGCGTGCACGATCGACCGCTGCGGCGACGGGACCTGTGAGAACCGGCCGTGCACCGACTGCTGTCCGGAGGAGCTGACCTGCCTGCCGGGGTTCGGCTGCCGCACGCCGCCGCGCAGTTGCACAGACGACGAGGACTGCCGGGACGAGGTGCGCTGCACACTCGACTTCTGCCGTGACGACATGACGTGCGCCCACGATCCGCAACCGGACCTGTGCGGCGACGGGGAGATCTGCCTGCCCGCCGTCGGGTGCATCCCGGAGCCGCCGACGACCTGTACGAGCGCGTCCGACTGCGAGGGCGCGTCCTTCTGCGTGGGCGAGTGGAGCTGCGAGCCCGAGTTCGGATGTCAGTTCGTCTCGCTGCGGAGCTGCGACGACGGGGACCCGTGCACGGTCGACGCCTGCGACGAGGAGGCGGACGCCTGCACGCACGTGCTGGTGGACGGGGACGGAGACGGCCACGTGGCAACGGACTGCGGCGGCGACGACTGCGACGACACCGACGCCGCGATCAACCCGAGCGCCTCCGAGGTGTGCGGCGGCGGCGACGAGGACTGCGACGGGGAGGTCGACGACGGCTGCTGCACGGAGGGGCTCTCCTGCACGGCCTCGTGCGGGAGCAGCGGGACCACGTCCTGCGACGAAGGGATGTCGAGCTGCACGCCGCCCGCCGAGAGCTGCAACGGCGCCGACGACGACTGCGACGGGACGGTCGACGACGGTTTCGCGTGCGTGCCGGGCACGACGGGTAGCTGCTCGACGGGCTGTGGCTCCACGGGTACCCGGGAGTGCCTGGGCGACTGCACCTTCGACTCGTGCGTGCCGCCCGCCGAGGTCTGCAACGGCGTCGACGACGACTGCGACGGGGCGTGCGACGACGGCTTCGCGTGCTGCGAGGGCTCGACGCGCGACTGCACGGCGCTCGGCTTCTTCACCGGGACCGCGGTCTGCCAGGCGGGGTGTGGGGGGTACGACACCTCCGGCTGCACCAACTGCGGCGACGGGTCGGTCGACGCAGGCGAGGAGTGCGACGGCACCGACCTCGGTGGTGCGAGCTGCACGACCATCGGCATGGGCTTCGGGAGCGGCACGCTCGCGTGCGGCGCCGGCTGCCGCTACGACACCACGGGTTGCAGCCTGTGCGGCAACGGCTCGGTCGACGCAGGCGAAGAGTGCGACGGCGCCGACCTCGGCGGCGCGGACTGCACGAGCATCCCTGGCGGGTTCACCGGCGGGACGCTCGAGTGCGCTCCGAGCTGCACGTACGACACCGCCATGTGCACGATGTTCGATCCGACGGGCACCTACTCGGTGACTCCCGCCCCGACCTACAGCTGCGCGTACGGTCTGGTGAGCTTCTCGGGGAGCACGATGAGCTTCTCGTTGGCGGGGACCACCATGACGCTGACCATGAGCGGCATCCCATGCTCACCCACGGGCATCTACGATCCGGGCGCTCGGTCGTTCGACCTCACCTGCACCGAGCCCGGCACGTGCGCCGAGACCTACCGGTTGACAGGCGCGTTCACGGGCGACGACACGTGGTCGGCGACGTTCAGCGCGTCCTTCGCCGGAGGCGGAGGGGCCTGCTTCGACTGCGCGAACCGGAGCTGGTCGGTCACCGGGGACCGGTCCTGATCGGGTGAGCGCGCGACGGCTCGGGAGACGATCAGTCGATCTCCTCGGGCTCGACGTCGTCCGGGTTCACCTCCTGGTGGGGAACCCAGCCCTCGCAGACGCCCCCGCCGTCCGTGGCGATCTCGCCCAGGTCCTCGGCGGCTCTCATCGGCGGCCGCCAGCGGCGCGCCGGGCGAGCGGCGGCGCGCCTCGGTCGTGGCGCCGCGAGGTAGCCGGCCACGAACCCCAGGCCGACGAGCAGCGCGGCCTCTCCCGCGGCGCCTCGATAGACGTGCGCGCCACGCCGCCATCGCCGCCACAGGACCGCGCCGACGGTCAGCGCGAACGCCCCCACCCAGGGGGCGTAGGGGCCGCGTGATCGCTCGCTCGACATACGGACGCCGTAGTCCCGCGGCCGGGCGCGTCCAGGTGAATGCGTCCCCACCGGCCCGCAACGATGCGAGGCATGTGGAGGGTGACCGGGATCGCCCTCGCCGCAGCGCTGCTCTCGGCAGGGGCGTGTGGCGGCGAGCGGCGGATGGGAGAGCACGTCGACGGCGGCGCCGCCGGGAGCGACGGCGCCGCGCCGATCGACGCCGGACCGGGCCTCGACGGCGGAGGCTCCCTCGACGGAGGCGGCGGGAGCGACGGTGGGGGCGGCGCGACGGACGCCGGCCCCGACTGCGATCCCGAGCCGGGCTCCGAGAGCGTGGGCGCCTACTGCGATCTCTTCGAGCTCGCCGTCATCGACGACGGCGCGGGCGCCGTCCGAGCGCGCCTCACCGGCCGGGTCGGTCCCGACGGTGTCCCCGACGGTTCCTGTGCCGTGGTCGACGAGGTCGAGGTGCGAGAGGGCGACACGACCATCGGCACGCTCGACGGGGGCGGACCTTTCACGACCCACGATCAGTACGCGGTCATCGCGCAGGACACCGCCTTGCCGGAGATGATCAGCCGCTGCGACGGCGACGCCGACCGCTTCGGGGGCTTCGGTCTGATCATCCGCGGCCGCATGGACGGCGGCACGTTCGAGGCGCGCTGCGCCGACGCCGAGGGCGGCAGCCGCTGGCCGCCGGCGCTCGTCATCACCTGCCACGAGAACGTCGACGAGCCGCCCTTCGGCGCCTACACGTCGGTCGACTCCTACGGCGCATTCACCTACAGCACCGTGGACGTCACGGTCCCGCACGGCTCGGGGGGCGCGCTCACCTCGGTCGACGGGACCATCCGCGTCATCCCGCACGCCGATTCGTGGAGCAGCGTCGTCGTCCCCGATCCCTTCGACGTGACCGGCATGGACGGCTCGGTGCACGAGGGCAGCGCGCCGCTACCCGGCACCTACACGCAGCTCCTGCTGTCGAAGGACGAGGACATCTTCGGCACCGACCTCTGCCCGCCGCCCGACACCGGCGAGCCCGGTCCCGCCTACGAGCCACCGCCGGTCATGCTCATCCGCGTCACCGGCACCTCCGAGCGCGGTCCCTACTCGACCGAGGCCCTCGCCGACTACTGCACCCGCACCGGAGCCTGAGCGCGCGCGAGACTCGACAGGTCGTCTTCACCCAGCCGTCGGGGGGGCGCGGTCGAACACGACGGCGGCGCCGCCTCGCTGTCCGTTGGGCCGGCGCTTCCAGACCCGCAGCGTGTCGTCCCGGCATTCGTAGACGTAGGAGCCGCGAAGATCGGTCGGCTCGTTCTGCGAGCGGCCCCAGTCGACGCCGCCGGCCGTCACCGACACCCGCGTGGTGATCTGGCCGTCCGACGTCTCGCCGAGGACGATCACGTCGTCTCCCTCGAGGTCGAACGGGATCGTCGCCTCGCCGGACAGGGCGTGCGAGGCGGTGACGCGGACCCGGCGCCTCGCCGTCACCGAGTGCACGAGGTCGTTGGCGTGGATCACGATCTCGCCGTGGCGCTGGGCGTCGGGGACGCCGACGGTCATCGCCAGCGTGCCGCTCGCCCGCGTGAGCGTCGCGTCGCGCAGGTCGGCGCGGATGGCGGCGCGGACCGCCTCGACCAGGTCGTTCGCCACCCAGTCGCCTGCGATGCACGGCGCGTCGGCCGGCACCGCCGGCTGGGGCGCGGCCGGCGGCTGCCCGGGAGCGGGGACGGCCGGCGCAGGCGGAGGCGGCGGGTCGGCTTCGCGGCGCCCGCACCCCGGGACGGCCACGGCAAGCGAGAGGATCACGGTGGCGATGACGGGTCGCATCCCGGGAGAGTACGCCATTCCGAACGAGCGGGTCGTCACCACGCAATCCCCGACGCAGCGGCGCGGCACCGTCCTCGCTCAGAACCACACGAACAGCCCGATCGCCGGCGAGAGCACCGTTCCGTCGAGGTCGAACGCGTCGGACTCGGAGCGGCCGGCGTGCTCGACGGTGAGGGTGGCGGCGGACTCGACGCGGGCGACGGTCAGCTCGGCGGCGACGAAGAACCTCCGCCAGCCGACGCCGAGGCCCACTTGCCCCGCGACGTAGCGCGCCACGCCCTCGAGGCCGACGTCCGCCTCGCTCGAGCAGCGACCCTCGTCCTGGTCGACGCACACCTCGGCCCGGGCGGCCATCGAGGACACCAGGAGCTTCGGGCCGGCCCAGACGTGGAACGCGCGGCTCGAGAAGCCGAAGGACAAGGGGATGTCCACGTCCCAACGGTCGTAGTCGCGGAGGGTGGCGTCGTCCGAGAACTGTTGCAGCGGGAAGCCGTAGAGGTAGCCCGAGACGCCGACGCCGACCGCGCCGTAGAACCCCGGCGCAGCGCGAAGGAATTGGAAGCGCGTCCATCCGCGCACGGCGCTGAGCGAGCTGCGGACGCCGACCTCGAAGCGCTTCGTGATGCCGTAGGAGAGGGACACCTGATAGCCGATCGAAGGCGGCTGGACGAGCGCGGCGGACGCCGCCTCGGCCGCGGTGCGCAGCTCGCCCGCCGTCATGCGCCTGCCGCCGCCGAGGCCGCGCAGCTCCTCGATCGCGTCACGGATCGGGCCGCCCGTGTCGGTCACGTCGATCGAGGTCGTGACCTGGAAGTGGCCGGCGGGCGTCGTGCGGGCCGGCTCCATGGTCGCGAGGGAGGGTGCGCAGCCCGTGGCGGTGAGCCCCACGGTTGCGAGGACCACGCCGGCGAGACGGAACCACATCCGATCGGCTACTCTGCGAACGACGTGCCATTGTGCCGGTGCGCGGATCGCGTGGTTTTCTCGACAGGAGCATGCGCCACGTTGTGCCGATCGTGAGCCCTCGGGAGTGCGAACCGTGACGGTCGCGCAAGGAGACGACGATCCGCGCATCGGGCTGGTGGCGGGCGGACGCTACCGGATCCTGCGCCGCATCGGCGAAGGCGGGATGGGAGCCGTCTACGAGGCGGAGCTCGTCGGAGGCGGAGGACGGGTCGCGATCAAGTGCCTGCACGCGCACCTGGCCGGGCACGGGGAGGTGGTCGCCCGCTTCCGGCGCGAGGCCCTGGCGGCGACGTCCATCGGGCACGAGCACATCATCGAGGTGCTCGAGGTGGGCGAGCTCGACGACGGCGGGCTCTACATGGTCCTCGAGCTGCTGGCCGGCCGTGATCTCGCGGCGGCCATCCATCGGGAGGGCCCGCTCCCCGTCGGGCGCCTCGTGCGCGTCGTCTCGCAGATCTGCGACGCCCTCGCGGTCGCGCACGACAAGGGCATCATCCACCGCGATCTCAAGCCGGAGAACATCTACCTCGTCGAGCGAGGCAGCGATCCGGACTTCGTGAAGGTGCTGGACTTCGGCGTCTCCAAGTTCCGGGACGTCGGCGAGGGGCACGTCACCGCGATGACGCGGACGGGGACCACCGTCGGCACGCCCTACTACATGGCGCCCGAGCAGGCCCAGGCGAGGAAGGACATCGACCACCGCGTCGACGTCTACGCCCTCGGCGTGATCCTGTTCCGCGGGCTCACGGGCCAGCACCCCTTCGACGACGAGTCCTACCCGATGCTGGTCCTGAAGATCTGCACCGAGGCTCCGCCGCCGGTCCGCCGCTACCGGCGCGACGTCACGCCCGAGCTCGAGGCGGTCGTCCTGCGGATGCTCGCCAAGGATCCGGACGACCGTTTCCCGGACACGCGCGCGGTGCGCGAGGCGCTCGAGCCCTTCCGGGGCCTCGACGACGCTCCTGCCCTGCTCGACGCGCCGGGGACGCGGACGCTGCGCGCGGCGGCCCTCGAACGGGGCCAGCGGGTCGACTCGCCGCTCGCCCGCGCCGACACCGCGCTCGCGAGCGGTCCGGGCTCGTGGCAGAGCGGCCCCGGGTTCCCGGCAGCGCCCGACGACGACCCCGAGGACGACCCGCTCGCGCCGGTCGTGTCCGCCTCTGGCGTGCCGACCGCCATGCGCTGGGTCCTGCTCGCCGCCGCGGCGCTCACGGTCGTCTCGCTCGGCGTGGCGGCGTTCACGATGGAGCGCGACGAGCCCGTCGAGCGGGACGCGGCGCTGCCCGATCCCGCGCCGCCGCGGACCAAGGCGCTCGTCGCGCCCGGCCACGGCGGTATCGGGTGGACGTGGGTGAACCCGCTCCCGCGCGCGATGCCCCCCTGGTACGACGTCGACGTGGCCGGCCGCGACCTGGTGGCCATGGTCGGTTTCGCGGGCGAGGCGGCGCGGTTCGAGGGCGGGACGATGCTGCGCTGGCGCACCGGCACCGACGCCTCTCTCCACGGCGTCGCCTGGAGCAGTCCGCGCGAGGCGATCGCGGTGGGCGACGAGGGGACCATCCTGGTGCTGCGGCGCGAGGGCGAGCCGCAGCGCGCCGACAGCGGCACCGATCGCGCGCTCCGCGACGTGGTCGCGACCTCGCCGACCGAGGCGTGGGTGACGGGCGACGACGGTGCCTTGCTCCGGCTGTCGGCCTACCAGGCGGAGGTCGTCGACACGGGGACCGACCGCGACCTGCTCGCGGCTCACCTGCGCGGCAGCGAGCTGTTCGTGGTCGGCGAGGCGGGCGCGCTCCTGCGCGTCGTGGACGGCCGCGTGAGCGAGGAGACGAGCGGGACCGAGGTCACGCTCCGCGCGATCGGAGGCTGCGCGCGCGGCGACCTCTACGCGGGCGGCGACGAGGGGCGGCTGTTGCGTCGGAGAAGCGACGGCACCTGGGAGCCGGTGACGCACGAGGGGCGCGAGCCTTGGGCCGCCATCGCCTGCGACCGCGAGCGGGCCGTCGCCGTCGGGCTCCGCGGCGGGGTTCTGCTCCTCGCCGGCAAGCGCACGGTTCGGCTCGACACCGGCACCGACCGATCGCTCCACGGCGTGAGCTCTGCGCGCGGCGCCGAGACGTGGATCGTCGGCGACGGAGGCCGGCTGATGCGCGTGATGGAGGACCACGTCCGGACCCTCACCGCGGGGCCGACCGGATCGATCCAGGACGTGGGCACCCTCGGCGGCGCGCTCGTGGCGGTGGGCGAGTGGGGCCGCATCCTGCGCGAGCACCAGGACGGCTTTCGGGAGGCGCAGAGCCCGACCAAGGCAGCCCTCGCGGCCGTCGCGCCCCTCGGCGAGGACACGCTGCTCGCGGCCGGAGACTACGGCGCGGTCGTGTCGGTGAGGTGGGACGGCGCGGAGCTGGTCCCGTCACCGCCCGATCACTCGTGGCGCGATCTGGTGAGCGACGGGCAGGTCGTGCTCGGCGTGGGCACCGACGGGGGCGTGCTCCGGGGGCGACCGGGCGCCTTCGAGGTCACCGTGGTGCGCGACGCGGGCACGCTGTGGGCGGTCGCGGGCACGCCCGACGACGCGGTGGCGGTCGGCGACGGGGGCCTCGTCGTACAGCTCGGGGCACGCGGCACCTCGCGGATCGCGTGCCCGGTGGACGTCAGCCTCCGGGGCGTGGTGCGCGCGCCGTCCGGGACGTGGGCGGTCGGCGAGCAGGGGGCGATCGTGCGTGTCGAGCCGGGTGGATGCGTCGTCGAGCGGCCTCCCCGGGACGGCGGCGAGCTCCTGAACGGCGTGGGCATCGGCCCGCACGGCCGGCCGCTCGCCGTCGGCAACCAGGGCGTCGCCCTCGAGCGCACCGAAGCGGGCGAGTGGCAGCCCCCGGACCTCGACGTCGGCCGCGTCAACCTGCGCAACGTATTCCGCACCGACCGCGACGCGTACATCGTCGGCGCGGGTGGGCTCGTGGTGCGCCACGTGCTCGTCGACGGGACCTGAGGGCCGGCTCCGCCGCGCCGGTCGCCGCGACGAAAGCAGCCCCCCGCAGGAAAACTTGAGCCGTCCGAGGAGCCATCCGCCACTGGGGGGCCATGGGCGCGGTCAGGCGCCCTTCCATCTGCTTCTCGGAGGCTCTCGCCATGGTGCTGGCTCGGCGGCTCGGTCTGTTCGTGATCCCGTTCCTCGTGTCGGCCTGCGGTGACGACGGCGGCCGAACCCGCTCTGGCGACGGGGGCACCGCCGACGCCGCCCTCCACTGCGACCCCGGCGAGACGGTGTGCGGGGACGTGTGCACGGAGCTCGACATCGACCCCGACAACTGCGGGGCCTGCGGCGAGGCCTGCGCTGTCGGCGAGCTGTGCGCCGGCGGCGCCTGCGTGACGAGCTGCCCGGACGGGCAGACCGTCTGCGACGACTTCTGCTACGACCTCGACACCTCGCCCCGGCACTGCGGCGACTGCGACGTCGCCTGCTCCGAAGGTGAGCTTTGCAGCGCCGGCACCTGCGCCACCTCCTGCGGCGCCGGGCTGACGGAGTGCGACGGAACGTGCCGCGACCTCTCGACCGACCGCGCCCACTGCGGCGGGTGCGGCGTCCCCTGCGCCGCCGGCGAGATCTGCGACGGCGGAGCCTGCGTCCCGAGCTGCGGCGGAGGCACGCCGACCCTGTGCGGCGACAGCTGTGTGAACACCGACACCAACCCGGAGCACTGTGGCGGCTGCGACGACCCCTGCGCGGTCGGCTCCGTCTGCAGCCACGGCGACTGCGTGGCCACGTGCGGCGCGGGGCTGACCGAGTGCACCGGCGCCTGCGTCGACACCGACTGGGACCCCGGGCACTGCGGCGGGTGCGACGCGAGCTGCTCCGGCGCGACGAACGCCACCGGCATCTGCCTCTCCGGGGGGTGCGGCCGCGCCTGCGACCCCGGCTTCGGCGACTGTGACGCGGACCTCGCGAGCAGCGCGGGCAACGGCTGCGAGACCAACACCGCGACGGCCGTCACCGACTGCGGCGCCTGCGGCAACGAGTGCAGCGTCGTCAACGGCACGGGGGGCTGCGCGGCGAGCGAGTGCGTCGTCGCCGAGTGCGATCTCGGCTGGGGCGACTGCGACCGCGACTACGCCAACGGCTGCGAGCACGACGTCTCGGCGGACGCGGCGAACTGTGGAGGCTGCGGGTCGCCCTGCGCGTCCGACGAGATCTGCCTCGACTCGGCGTGCATCCCGGCCGGGCCGTCCGGCGAGGACTGCTCCGATCCGCTCGAGCTTCGCCCGGGCGCGAACGTCCTCTACTGGCGCGCGACCAACGCCGACTACCTCACCACCGATCCGAGCTGCGTGACGAGCGGCGACGTGGAGGGTCCGGACGTCGTCGCGACCTACCGGCCCTCGATGGACGCCTACGTCACCATCACGTTGACGAAGCCGTCGAACAACCGCTTCGCCATGGTGGCCTCGAGCGCGGCGTGCGGCACGGTCACCGAGCTCGACTGCGACTCCCAGTTCAGCGGGACGACCATGACCCTCGAGCTCCGGGCCACGGCGGGCAGCACGTACTACGTGTACTTCGTGGACACCTCGAGCGGCACGGCCACCTTGCCGTTCCCCCTCGAGGTCCAGGTCACCGAGCTCGACTGCTCGGCCGTGCCGGCGCCCGCCGTCACGACGCTCGACCCCGCGAACGGGACGACCGCCTCGTCCCTGCTCCCCACCTTCAGCGCGACCTTCGAGTCGGCGGTGGCAACCGGCGAGGGCGTGATCTCCATCTCTGGAACCGCGGGGACCAGCCGGAGCTACGACCTCGCGACCTCCCCCTCGGAGGTCTCCTTCTCGACGTCCGATACCGTCATGTCCATCGCCCCCTCGTTCATCTTCCCCGGGGGCGAGACCCTGTCGGTGTCCTGGACCGGCCTGGTCGAGCCGCGGTGCGGCCGGGCGATCGCCTCGGTCCCGTGGAGCGTGACCGTTCCGACCGCGCCCTGCACGCCCGCCGTGGCCGGCACCGACACGCGGTTCGCCACGGGACTCAGCTCGACCTTCTCCGAGTACTTCGTCGCGGCCGACGCCAAGACCGACGGGTGGGTGTACTTCGGCGGCACGACCGCCCTCTACCGGATGCGCAAGGATGGCTCGGCGGTCGAGGACGTGGAGGCGCTGGCGGGGCTCACGAGCTCGAACCTCGGCTACGCGATGTTGGTGGACGGCGACAACGTCTACACCATCGATGACACCACCGCCTCGACGGGACGCCTCTTCCGCATCACCGACGACGGCGGCGCCACCTGGTCGGTGGTGAGCTACGCGAGCTTCGCCACCACGCCCGCCGATGACTTCCGCGCGGCGACGGTGCACGCCGGTCGGATCTACCTCGTCACGGCCGAGGCGAGCACGGGCGTCCCGACCGAGATCTGGTCGGTCGACGCGGCGGCGACCACCCTGCCCGCGGCGGCGACGCTCGAGACGTCGTTCGTCGAGAGGGACTGCACCGGGCTCGCGATGGACTCGAGCTTCTACTACGTCGCGTGCGGGACCGGCGACCGCCTGGTGCGGGTGGACCGTACGACCGGAGCCGTGACGCTGATCACGGACACCCTCGACCTGTCGACCACCAGCAACAGCGTCTATGCCCTGGACACCGACACCGACGGCGCGGCGGACCTCCTGTACGTGCACGGATGGAACGAGGAGATCTACTTCGTCTGCGATCCCGACGGCGCAGCGCCCTTCGTGAGCCCGCTCTACGCCTTCGGCTCCGGCACGGGGAACTACGGCCTGGGGTACGACGCGGCGCACGACGTGCTCTGGATGTACGACGACGGCACCAAGGATCTGATCTCCGTCGAGTGACGCACCTGGACCAAACCGTCTCCGAGGGCCCCGGCCCCGTGGCTCTCTGCCGAGGTTGTTCGATGAACCAACGTTTCCTCTACTCGCTCACGATACTCCTCTTGGCGTTGGTCGCCGGCGGCTGCGGCGACGACGGCCGGACCCGGCCGATGGGTGACGGCGGCGGCGCCGATGCGCGCGCGGAAGACGAGACGGACGGCGGCACCGACTCCGGCTCCACCATCGGAGCGCCCTACGTGGCGCAGACGCTGCCCGACGACGGCGACGAGGACGTCGATCCCGGCACGAGCATCCTGGTGCTCTTCAGCGAGCCGATGGACCCCACGGCGGGGACGGTCGGGCTCGAGCCCGGCGGGGTCGTCTTCGAGGCCACCTCCGGAGAGTGGTTGAGCGACGCCGATCTCGGCGCCGACACCGACGATCCCCACGAGAACGTCGCGGTGCTGCTCCGGCCGGCCGCCGCGCTGACCGGAGGGGTCGAGTACACGGTGACGGTTCGGACGGACTTCGAGGACGCCGAGGGCGTGGCTCTCGACGAGGAGCACGTCTTCCAGTTCGTCACGTTCGACGAGCAGCGGCCACAGGCCGTCTCCTCCTCGCCCGCCGAGGGGGACACCGCGGTCTCGGCGACCCTCACCGAGATCTCGGTGACCTTCTCCGAGGAGATGAACACCGCGCTCGGCACCGCGCTGCTCAGCGGTGGGCCCGGGCGGCTCGGCGACCCGACGTGGAGCGGCTCGACCATCACCTGGCCGGTCGTGGGCATCGAGTACGAGAGCACCTACCGGCTCGAGCTCCTGGACTTCCTCGACCGCGCCGGCAACGAGTGGGACCCGGCGCCGTACCTCGGGGACGGCGCGCTCGACTTCACCACCGGCCCCGACACCGACGCTCCGGTGGTGGCCGTCTCGGTCCCCACCGAGGGCATGCGCGGCGTGAACCCCGCCCTCGCCACCGTCCGCGTGACGTTCAGCGAGCCGATGGACACGTCGGTCACCACGGCCGACCTGAGCGACGGCACCACCACGACCACCCTGACTGGCACGTGGTCTCCGAGCGGCACGGAGCTCACCTTCGCCGTCGCGGGGCTCTTCGACTTCAGCACCGACTACACGCTCGATCTCGGTGCAGCAGGCTTCGCCGACCCGGTGGGCAACGCGCTCGACGGAACGGTCTACCTCGGGGACGGTCTGCTCGACTTCTCCGTGGGGCTCGACACGTTCGGTCCTCGCGTGGTCGAGAGCGACCCACTCGAGGGCGAGATCGACGTGGACTTCGCGCTCGAGACGGTGAGCGTCCGCTTCGACGAGCCGATGGATCCGTCCGTGGTCACGGCGCCGCTCTCGGGCGACGGCGGCACCGTGGACCTCACGGGCACCTGGACCGCGTCGAACACCATCATCGACTTCGACGTGCGCGGCTTGATGACGGCCGGCGTCGACTACTCCCTCGACGTGCGGGGGTTCGAGGACGCGACCGGCAACCCGGTCGACGCCACGGACGCATACCTGGCCGACGGTAGGCTCGACTTCCGCACGGTGGACCCGAGCGGCGACACCTGCGCCGAGGCGCTCACGGTGGATCAGGCCGTCCGGCCGAGGCCGGGCGTCCTCGAGTGGGTCATCGCGTCGGCCGACTTCGCCGACGACGGCGCGACCGACAACTGCGACGACGACTCGACCGGCGCCGACGACGACGTGGTCATCGAGTACGTCAAGACCTCCGCCTCGCTCTCGGAGGGCGGGAGCCTCCTGTCGATCCGCGTGGCGTCGGGGAGCACCTCCCAGGTGAACTTCGAGGTCCGCGCGGGATCGTGTGATCCCGTGGACGGCGCCGACCCTCAGCTCGCCTGTCACGACGACATGCTGGCCGGCGGCGCCACGCTCGATGTCGGCCCCGGCACCTACTACGTCTGGGTCGCCAAGGAGACCTCCGGGAGCTTCCCCGGCGCCACGGTGACGGTGGAGGAGGTCGGCGGCTGGCCACAGGGCGAGTCGTGTCACGCCCCCTTCACCACCTCGAGCCCGTCGACCGTGTACATCGCCCCGAGCAGCGCCGGCGGCGAGCACATCTTCCAGATCCGGCCGGAGCTCGTCTCGACCTACGACCGCGGCCGGGTCACCAACAGCCCGAGCGACATCAGCTGCTCCACGGACCACGGGCACGACGCGGTGATCCGGTTCGACAAGATGGCCGGGAGCCTGCTGGAGATCCGCGCCACGCCGGTCGACATCCGCTCGAGCGCGGCCGATCTCAACATGGAGATCAGCGTGGGCTGCGATCCGCTGGGCGCCAGCTACACGAGCCTCTCGTGCGAGTCCAACTTCGATCGGATCCGTGAGGCGCTGGTGTCGGCCCCCGCGGGGCCGGTCTACGTGTGGCTGAGCGCCGACCAGACGGACGACCCGTTCCCGGGGGCGACCGTCTCCATCCGCGAGATCACGGTGGGCCCGGGCGAGTCCTGCGGCACGGCGCATCCAGTGACCGGGCCGGCCGCGAGCGTCACCCTGGACTCCACCCGGAACCTGGGCGGAGGCACGTGCCTCGCCTCCGGCTCGAACATCACCTGGTTCGCGTACACGCCCACCGAGGACATCGCCCTCTTCTCGGCCGATGCGGCGGGGCCGGTGATCCTCGCCGACCAGGAGACGGGTGCTCCGCTGTCGTGCCTGGGGGACGCGACTCGGCCCGCCGCCGCCCTGGTCCGGAGCGGGCGCACGCTGTGCATCGGCGTGCCCAACGACTCCGGCGTCGCGACGCTGAACGTCTCCGACCGGAGCTACGACGGCGTCCGGGGCTTGGTGACCGACCTCGGGATCACGCGGGCCCTGGCAGCCGACGGGAGCGAGAAGTCGTGGACGGCCGACCGCTGGCTCGCGACCGACGCCAGCACCATCTACCTGGCGCAGTCGGCCGACGTCTTCTTCGCTCCGAAGTCGGGGGGGGCGCGCGCCGTGCTCGCGAGCGGCGTCTCCTCCAGCAACATCGGGTACGTCGGGATCACCGTCGGCTCCGACCTCTTCTCGTTCGACGAGACGACGTCGACGTCTTCGACGCGGCTCTACCAGCTCTGGGACGGCACCTCCTACCCGTGGTCGCCGTCGGCCTGGGACGCCGGCTCGTCGTATGTCGGCGAAGACGCCTACGCGGTGACCCACGACGGCGCCTCCTTCATCGTGGTCACGAACACCGACTCGGCGACGGAGACCACCCACTTCTACTCGATCGACCCGAGCGCGCCCTCGTCGGCAGTGCTGCTCGGGACGAACGACCAGATGGAGGAGGTCAGCGGTGTCGCCGCCGACGCGACGTGGCTGTACCTGGCCGGCGAGCTCCGGACCGCCTCGGGCGACGTGGACGGGGTGTTCCGGCTGCGCCGGGACCAGCTCTCCGATCCCACCGCGGCGCCGGAGCTGCTCTTCGAGGCCTCCATGCCCACCACCAGCGGGACGGCGGTCGAGGTCGACGACACGACGGCGGCCGGCTTCCTCTACGTGCGGCAGACCGCCGGCAGGAACCTGGTCCACGCCGTGGTGGACCCGGCGGCCGCCGCGCCCCTGTACGTGGGACCGATCGTCGCGCTCGGGACCACCGGGGACTACGCGATGACCTACGACGCGACGGACGGCGCCATCTACCTCTTCGAGACCGAGACCGACCCCGTGGGGCGAATCGTGCGGGTGGAGTGAACGATGCATGGCAACAACCACATGAGCTTCCTCGATCGGCTTCGCGCCATCACCGTCGCGCTCGCCGCCGTTCTCGCGCTCGGCGCCTGCGGCGACGACGGCGGATCCCCGACACCGACGACCGACGCCGGTGACACCGCCGACGGAGGCGTCGACATGCCCGACGCCGGTGAGGGCGACGCCGGTGAGGCCGACGCCGCGCGCCCCGTGGAGGCGTGCCATGAGGACTCCACGCTGGGCGAGCTCTGCCGATCCGACGCGCAGTGCAACGACCTGTGCTTCTGCAACGGCTCCGAGCGGTGCCAAGGCGGCGTCTGCGTACGTGGTGAGGCGCCCTGCGACGACGGCGTGGAGTGCACGGCCGACGTGTGCGACGAGGCCACGCTGAGCTGCGAGTCGTCCGCCGACGACGCGTCGTGCGACGACGGAAACCCCTGCACCGGCGTCGAGGTCTGCGACGCCGAGGTGGGCTGTCTGGTCGGGTTGCCGATGAACTGCAGCGACGGCGACTCCTGCACGATCGACATGTGCGATCCGACCGAGGGTTGCATGAACATCCTCCGTGACCTCGACGGCGACGGCTACGCCGACGCGCGCTGCGAGGGAGGCACCGACTGTAACGACGACCCGCGCGACGGCGTGTCCGTCCACCCGGGCGCCGCGGAGGTGTGCGACAACGGCGTGGACGACAACTGTGACGGGGTCGCCGACCTCTTCGACTCGGCGAGCTGCGCTCCCGAGAACGACACCTGCGCGACGCCGCGCGTGATCGGGGGGCCGGGGACCTACGAGATCGCCAGCTTCGGCCTGGTGGACGACTACACGCTGGAGTGCGAGAGCACCACCGGCACGCACCCCGACGCCGTCTTCCAGCTCTCGCTGAGCGCCGTGCGCGACGTGACGCTGAGCATTCCGGGATCCGAGTACCGTTCGGCCATCGAGCTGCGTCCCCTGGCGGACTGCGTGGGAGCCGGCACCTCGCCCGTCGCCTGCGACGCAGACACCTCGAGCTCGAGCGACGACGCCTCGCTCAGCGTCCGGAACCTCGCGCCCGGCGACTACGCGGTCATCGTCGCCATGGCCACCGAGGGCTTCGCCTCGCTGGTGGTGGAGATCACGAGCCCGATGCCGCCGCCCCGCCACGACCTCTGCAACGCCATGACGCCGGTCATCAGCGCCAGCGGCTCGTTCAGCGGCGACTTCACCACCCTCGCCGACGACTACCCGAGCCTCTCCTGCCGCGACACCACCGCCGCGGCGGCCGAGGCCGCCTACCGCCTCTCGCTCAGCGAGGCGACGAACGTGCGCCTCCTCGGCAACGGGCTGTCGTCGACGGGGTACCAGCGCGACATCGGCATGGCCCTGGTCCGCGACTGCGCGACGGCGGACACCACCGCGCTCGCGTGCGTCGACGCTGACGTCGCGGACGCCGAGATCGAGCTCATCCCACTGCCGGCCGGCGAGTACTTCGTCATCATCGAGGCCGACGAGAGCACCACGGTCAGCTACGAGCTCACGGCCGAGCTCGTCGTCCCGCCGCCGCGCATCGACTCGGACGTCTGCCCGAGCGCCGTCGACGTCGCGGATCGCGCCGTCATGGTGGACATCGGGAGCCTGCGCAACGACGGCGGCCTCGGGTGTGGCGGCGACAGCGCGGCCTACCGGGACGCCTTCTTCTCGTTCACCCTCACGGAGACGAGCAACGTGGTCGTGACCACGAGCGCCCCGACCTTCCATCTCCTGTCGGCTTCCACCGACTGCGACGACGCCACGACGGAGATGGTGTGCCGCGCGAGCGACACGTCGGGCAGCGGCACCCTCACGCTCGATGGGCTCGGGCCCGGCACCTACTACATCGGCGTCGCCGTCCCCACCGACGCGGGGACGCTCTCCGTGGGCACCGTCATCACACCGGCCGCTTGAGGCGAGGAAGAACATGAGCTCTCGATTCCATCCATCGCTCCTTCTGTGCATCGGGCTCGTGTGCGGAGCCTGTGGCAACGGCGGGAAGGGCCCGGACGACGGGCCGGGCGACGCCGGCGCGACGTCCGACGGCTTCACGCCCTTCGCGGACGACACCGACGAAGACACCATCTCCGACGTCCACGAGGGGCGCGCCGACGGGATCGACACGGACGGCGACGGCCAGCCCGACTGGGAGGACACCGACGCCGACGGCGATGGCATCCCAGACTACCTGGAGGCGGGTGACGCCGACGTGACCACTCCCCCCGCGGACACCGACGGGGACGGAACCCCCGACTTCGGGGGGACGACGACTCGGACGGGAACGGCCTGCTCGATCGGATCGAGGGCGCGGAGGACAGCGACGGCGACGGCACCCTCGATTTCGCCGACCTCGACGACGACGAGGATCGTCTGCTCGACGTCGACGAGATCGGCGGCGGGGCCTTCCCGCGAGACACCGACGCCGACGGCACTCCGGACTTCCGGGACGTCGACTCGGACGCCGACACCATCACCGACCGCACCGAGTCGGACGTGGACACCGACGGTGACGGGGTGCCGGACTACCTGGACCTCGACTCGGACGACGACGGGCTCAGCGACTCCGTCGAGGCCGGGGACGCCGACCTCGAGACCCCTCCGGTCGACACGGACGGCGACCTGCTCCCGGACTACCGTGACCTCGACTCGGACAACGACGGCTTGACGGACGCCTTCGAGCGCGAGGCGGGCACCTCGCCGCTGACGGACGACAGCGACGGGGACGAGGTTTCGGACCTCATCGAGGTGGGCGCCGGGTCAGACCCCAACGACGCCGCGGACACGCCTCACAACCGCGGGCATTTCGTCTTCGTCGTGCCCTACCGCGAGGCGGCCGTGCCCCCGCGCGACACGCTCGAGTTCCGGACCAACATCCGGCGCGCCGACGTCTACTTCCAGTTCGACACGACCGGCTCGATGATCGGCGAGATCACGACCATGAAGGGCCGGGTCGTGGAGGTCATCGAGGAGATCACCTGCCGCAGGACCGACGTGGCGTGTTCCGGTGACCTCGGCTGCGGCGACGGTGAGAGCTGCGGGCTCGACGGTTTCTGCGAGGAGGATCCGGAGCTCACCGGCTGCATCTCCGATCTCTGGACCGGCGTCGGGACCTACGCCGGGTACGAGAACACCTACCGGAACCTCCTCTCGCTCCAGCCCGACCCGCTCGTGACCAGGGACGCGATCCCCGATCGGGCGGACGGTCCGGGCGCCGACGAGTCGCTCTTCGAGAGCGTGGCCTGCGTGGCCGATCCCTCGGTCTGCTTCGGCGCGCTCTGCGAAGCCGGCGGGATCGGGTGTCCGGCCTACAGGCGCGACGTGGTCCGCATCCTGGTGACCATCACCGACGAGACGAACCAGTGCGACAGCGTCGACTGTACCGCCGTCAACAGCCCGGGCGCCGCCGGTGGGCGGCTGCGCCTGCGGCGGATCAACTTCGTCGGGATCGACGCCGACAGCAGCAACAGCCCGCGGGAGCACCTGCGCTCCCTCGGTATCGCCGCCGGCACCGTGGACGGCACCGGGGAGCCGTTCTACTACGAAGGGAGCGAGTCGGCGGTGAGCTCCGCGGTGAGCACCGCGATCGGGGAGATCGCGAGCCGGCTCAAGCTCTTCGTCGACATCGAGGCGACCGACGAGGACGGCGACGACGGCGACTCCCTGCAGTTCATCCAGCGGCTCGAGGTGAACACCACGACGCTCGGGTGCAGCGACGTCACGCCGCTCGCAGACGTCAACGGCGACGGCTTCGACGACGCGTTTCCCGAGCTGCAGACCCGCACTCCGGTGTGCTGGGACGTGGTCGTGCGGCCCAACACCCGGGTCCCGCCGACCGATCGACCTCAGGTGTTCGTCGCCAACCTGACCGTCTTCGGCGACGGCTCACCGCTCGACCGGCGCCGGGTGTTCTTCCTGGTTCCGCCGAGGGTCGTGCCCGTCTGCCCCGACCCGCCCTGTGAGTGAAGACCCGTACGAACCCCTCTTAGCCGACGGCCATCCCATGATCGATCGACCTCACGTCGTCCTCTCCCTCGCCACGTCGTTTCTCCTGCTCGCGGCCTGCGGCCACGACGACCGTCGGGCCGGCGGCGACGCGGGGCCGGTGGACGCCTCGACCTCGGACGCCCACGTGCCCGGAGGGGACGCCGGCGGCTCCGACGCCGGCGAGGTCCCGACGGACGCCGGGGGGATGGACGCCTCCGCGGTTCCGGACTCCGGAGCCGAGGACGGCGGCGCGGCGGACGCCGCGGTCGAAGACGCCGGCGAGGCTCCGGCGGACGCCGGCGGGACCGACGCCGGGGGCAGCTCCGACGCCGGGGGTGAGGTCGACGGCGGCAGCAGCACCGCCGACGCGGGCGCCGACGCCGAGCCCGTGGCGATGGCGTGTCCGGAGGTGGACGTCGGCTCGACGGTGGCCGACATGGTGGCCTCCGGCACGACCCGGGGCGCGACCGACAGCACCAGCCCGAGCTGCGTCAGCTCGAGCAGCGCGCCCGACGTCGGCCACCTCTTCACGGCGCCCTCCGCCGCGCGCTACCGGTTCGACACGCGCGGGAGCGCCCTCGACACCGTGCTCTACGTGCTCGACGGCACCGACTGCGGCGGCACGGAGCTCGCCTGCAACGACGACATCGGCGGAGGAACGCTGGCCTCGTCGCTGACGGTGGACCTCGAGGCGGGCCAAGAGGTCGTGGTGGTGGTCGACGCGTGGCACCGGGGCGCCGGCAGCTACGTGCTGAACGTCGAGGCGGTGGAGGCGAGCTGCGACGACGGGGTCGACGACGACTCGGACGGCCGCGTCGACTGCATGGACAGCGACTGCGACAGCGACAGCGCGTGCATCGAGACGTTGTGCAGCGACGGCGTGGACGACGAGGGCGATGGCGACACCGACTGCATGGACGCCGACTGTGCCGCTGACGTGGCCTGCTGCACCGACTTCGATCTGGGCTCGGCCGTCGGTGCGGCCGTGGCGACCGGCACCACCAGCGGCGACTCGCACTACGATCCCTGCTCGGCCGGTGGCTCCGGGCCGGAGGTCCTGTACCTGTGGACGGCGCCCGCGGACGGCACCTACACGTTCGACACCTGCGACTCGGGGTACGACACCACGCTGTGGGTCAACGAGAGCGACGGGACCTGCTCCGGCCGGAACCTCGCGTGCAACGACGACTCCTGCGGCACCCGCTCCTCGGTCTCGGTGACCGTGACCGCGGGCCAGCGGCTGGTCATCGGCGTGGACGGGTACGGACCGACCAGCTCCGGCTCCTACGTCCTCGACATCACCGGGCCTTGACGCCGGGAGCCCCGTCGAGGCCTGCGTTGGCAGCCTTGACAACAGTACCCAGGGTCCTATTGTCGCGCATGACAATAACTGAGGGGCCCATGGAGACGACGGATCGGCGCCGAGGGCGTGCGTGGGCGGTGCTCCGCCGCGTGCTCTATCCGGCGTTGCTGCTCTCGGCGGCGGGTGGCGCGTGGCGCCTCATGGTTGGCGGCGTCGCCCCCGAGGCTGCGGCGGCGGTCCTGATCGTCGCCTCCGCCGCCTGCATCTGGGGCCTCGAGCTCGCGCGGCCGCACCTCGCCGCCTGGCGTCCGCCGGGGCGCACGCTGCTCGTCGACGTGGTGCACACGACCGTCTCGACCGCCCTCTCTCCACTGATCAAGGCAGCCATCGTGCTGCTCGCGGCCGCCGTCCTCAGACCTCGCGTCGGCCTCGAGGTCTGGCCGTCCGCGTGGCCTCTCGGCCTGCAGGTCCTCCTGGCGATCCCCGTCGCCGACCTCGGCATCTACCTCGGCCATCGCCTGATGCACGTGACCGGGCTCGGGTGGCGCATCCACGCCGTCCATCACTCGCCGGTCCGGCTCCACTTCTGGGCGTCCGCCAGGTCTCACCCGTTCAACGTCGCGGTCAAGATCGCGCTCGAGAGCGCCCCGCTCCTGATCCTCGGCATCGGCGTCGAGGCCTACTCCCTGTGGGTCGTGTTCATGTCGGTCAACGGGCTCTTGCAGCACTCGAACGTCGACCTTCGGACGGGCTCTCTCAGCCGCGTGCTCGCGACCTCGGAGGTGCATCGCGTCCACCATTCGACGGACATGGCGCTCGGCAACAGCAACTTCGGCAACACCACCGTCCTTTGGGACCGCCTCTTCGGGACGTATCGGCTGCCGGCGGAGGCGATCACGGAGGTCGGTGTCCCGGGCTACGTGATCCCCGAGCGCTACGGGCTTCATCTGCTCGTGCCGTTCGTGCTCGGACGCATCGAGAGAGCCGCAGCTCCGACGAGCCGGCCCGGGTGACAGCCCGACCTCCGCTCCGGTACGATCCTCCCATGCGGTGGTGGTGCGCGGTCGTGGCGCTGTCCGTGGGCTGTACCGGCTCGGTCCGCGACGACCGGCCAGGTGGCGGGGACGGATCGGTGGCCGACCCCGACGGTGGCGGCGTTCGCGACGGCGGATCGGAGCGGGACGGGGCGACGGGATCCGACGGAGGACCGACCGGGACGGACGGCGGCGGGGGGCGCATCGACGCCGGGCCCGGCACCTGTCCGGCGCCGCCCGGCGGCGTGAGCGACGACGCACGCGCGGCGATTGGGCGGGAGAACGAGGTGAGGCTGGCGATGGGGGTGCCTTGCGCCACCATGATCGTGGAGATCAACGCCGCCGCTCAGAACCACTGCGACTACTACGAGGCCAACCGCGGCAACGCGTCCTGCGTGGGCAACCCGCACGCGGAGGTCGCCGGCTGCACCGGCTTCACGGGCGCGAGCTTCGCGGACCGGATGCGCGCCGCCGGCTACACGGGCGCGCCGGCGATGGAGGACATGCACTTCATCGGGGACGGCGCGGGCGCCGTGCAGGGATGGATCGACTCGGTCTGGCACCGCACGCCCGTCCTGAGCCCGTGGATTCGGCACGTCGGCTACGGAGCCACCTCCGGCTGCGACACGATGGACTTCGGAAGCGGTGATCCCACGCCGGCCACGACGGTCGCGGTGTACCCCTATCCCGGTCAGACCGGCGTCCCCACGTCCTTCGACGGGCGCCGCGAGGGTCCGATGCCGCCGACGCCCGACACGGGCTGGCCGAGCGGCTATCCGATCACGGTCTACCTGCGCGGCGACGTCACCGAGCACGTGCTCACCGTCGACGGCTCGGACACGCCGATCGACCACCTGTGGATCGGCCGCGGGAGCTCGCTGTCGATGGGGCTCTTGCGCAACGAGCACGTGATGTACGCGAACGACCCGCTCGCGTCGGGCGCGACGTACCGCGTGCGCATCGTCGGGTCCAACGCCGACGGCCCGGTGGAGCTCGACTGGACCTTCACGACGCTCTGATCCGCGCTCGTGCTCAGCCCACCGCGGGAAACAGGCGCTCGACGTCCTCGGGGCGCGCGAGCTGGGTGCCGTCGGTCATCACGGCGGCGGCGCCGGCGGCGATGCCGAGGCGGGCCGCATCCCAGGAAGACCAGCCGCGCGCGAGGCCGAGCACGATCCCGGCGACCATGCTGTCGCCCGCGCCGACCTTGCTCCGGATCGGGACCGTCGGCGAGCGCAGGTGGCGGCAGCCGTCCGGGGTCGAGACGAGCGCGCCGCCTGCGCCGAGCGACACGATCACGAGCCCGGCGTGCGTCTCGCGGACGAGCTCGGTGGCGGCCTTCTCGATGGCGGCGTCGTCCTCGAGGTCACGCCCGACGAGCTGGGCGAGCTCGCGGAGGTTGGGCTTGAGCAGCCAGGGTCTCGCCTCGAGGCTCCGCGACAGGGCCTCGCCGCTCGTGTCGAGGGCGACGCGGGTGCTCTCCGGCACCGCACGCGCGATGCGCGCGTAGAGAGCCGGATCGGCGCCCGGCGGCAGGCTGCCGCTCAGCACCAGGATCGTGGGGGCCGGGTCGAGCGCCCGGACCGCCTCGATGCACCGCTCCGTCTCCTCTTCGCGGAGGCGGGGGCCGGGGAACCCGAAGCGGTACTGGAGCCCGGACGATTCCTCGAACACGGCCACGTTCTGCCGCGTCAGCCCCTCGATGGGGATCGGACGGTGCGGCACGGACCGTGCGTCGAGGGCGCTCGCGAGCAGATCCCCGATCGGACCCCCGCACGTCCACAGCGCGAGCGCGTCTCCCCCGAGCGAGTGGACCACGCGCGCGACGTTGATCCCGCCGCCGCCCGGGTCCCGGACCGGCTCGGAGCAGCGGAGCTTCTCCTCTGGGACGACGCGGTCGACGCGCGTCGAGGCGTCGACCGCCGGGTTCAGGGTCAGCGTGACGATCGAGGTCAAGTTCCCTCCGGGGAGCTTCGCGGTGCGTCGACCGCGAGCGAGGTCCAAGTATGACACCGGCGGGCGCAGCTCAAGGGTGCCTCAACCGAGCCAGCCCGCCTCGCTGCCGATGACGACGAACGCCGACAGCGCGATCACGGCGAGCAGGAACGCGGTGAAGGACCCCACCGGCGCCGGGTTGGGATCGGGGCGGCCGGGCTGCGCCGGGTCCTGGTTCGTCGGGGGCGTGAATCCGTCGTCCGTGGACGTCGTCATCACGTCGTCGGGGCGCGTGTGGGCGCCGGCGTGGCTGGCTGCGTCGGCCGGTGCGGCCGCGACTCCGATCGTGTGACCCATGAAGAGCGGCGAGGCAGGGATCGTGCCGCTCGGAAAGGAGCTCCAGAACCCAGGCGAGGACGCGCGGATTCACCCGAAGTCGGTGTCCGAGGTGATCTCGATGACGGTGTCGCCGTCCGGATCGTGGCTCAGCAGGCGGCCCTCGGTGACGTACCAGCCGTCGGAGCGTTTCGACCACATGGTGCTGCGGCTCTCCTTGAGGAGCTCGCCGAGATCGACCTCGCCGCTGAACGCCACGAGTGGTCCCTCTTGGCGAGCCTCCGGCACGCCCCTGTACGCGATCATCCGTGCCATTCCGGGACGCTACCCAGCCATCGGCACCGGATGCAAGCGTGGCGTCACTCCACCTCGTGCGCCTCGCCCCGGGCCTGCTCGCGATCGGGGCCGCCGTTGCCGCGCTGGCGCGCGTACGACCAGAAGATCAGCAGCACCGCCACCATCGCGAGGAGTATCGTGCCGTAGACGACGAGCGTGCCCATACCGGAGATCTCTCCTCTTTCCCGCATAGGAGCCGGCCTCGGCCCCGGCAAGGGCGTCGGCGCTACTTCACTTCCGGATCCGGCCCTCGCCGCCCGTGATGGACGGACCGCGGGGCGCGTCGAAGACCTCGCGGAGCTCGGTCGGAGGGGCGCGATCGAGCTGGGCGTAAGTGCAGCTCTCGGGGGTGCGGTCGGGGCGCCAGCGGACGAGCTTGGTCGCGTGCCGGAAGCGGTCGCCCTGAAGGTGGTCGTAGGCCACTTCGACCACGCGCTCAGGGCGCACGGGCTCCCACGACAGATCGCGCTTGCCGGTCCACCGGCTCGGTCCACCGGGCATGCGCTGGCTCTCGTGCGCGCCCGCGCTTCGCCACGCAGCCCACGGGTGGCCCTCGAGCGCGCCCTCTTGCAGCGGCCCGAGCTCCTTCGCCAGCTTGGATCGCGCCGCCGACGACAGGCCGGTCGCCACGCCCACGTGGTGGAGCGTGCCGGACACGTCGTAGAGCCCGAGCAAGAGCGAGCCGACGCCGTGGCCGTCCTTGTGCCAGCGGAAGCCGCCGACCACGCAGTCGGCGGTGCGCTGGTGCTTCACCTTGATCATCTCGCGCTTGCCCTCGACGTACCGCAGCCCGGGCGACTTCGCGACGACGCCGTCGAGCCCCGCGCCCTCGAACCTCCGGAACCAGTCGGCCGCGACGCTCCGATCGGCCGTGATCGGCGTGACGTGCACGGGGGGTTCGACGCCTGCGAGCGCCTGCTCGAGCCTCCTGCGTCGCTCCAAGAACGGGAGACCGCGCAGGTCCTCGTCTCCGAGCGCGAGGAAGTCGAACGCCACGAACGACGCGGGCGTCTGCCGGGCGAGACGCTCGACGCGCGACTCCGCCGGGTGGATGCGCTGGAGGAGCGCCTCGAAGTCGAGCCCGTCCCCGGTCGCGATCACGATCTCGCCGTCGACGACGCATCGGGGCGGAAGCTGGCGCACGATCGCCTCGACGAGCTCGGGGAAGTAGCGCGTGAGCGATCGCTCGTTGCGGCTCAGGAGCTCCACCTCGTCACCGTCCCGGAACACGATGCACCGGAACCCGTCCCACTTCGGCTCCCAGAAGTACCCGTCGGCCGGCGGCAGCTCCCGGGTGAGCTTCGCGAGCATCGGCGAGACCGGCGGGTTCACGGGCAGGCGCACGCGGCACACATGGGGACCGCCGGGCCGGCAGTCAACGCGCGAGCGCGCCCGCGAGGCCGCGGCTGGACGGGCTCTTCCCGGCGCGTACGTGACGATCATGCGCGACCGTCCGTTCGGCCCGACGAGGAGGGCGGTCCCGGTGATCGGCCAGGGGACCGCAGGGCTGGACCGTGTCGAACGGGCGCAGGCCGTCGCTGCGCTCCGGCGTGGGATCGAGCTCGGCATGCGTCACATCGACACCGCGGAGCGGTACGGCGACGGGCGCGTCGAGCCGATCGTGGCCGAGGCCATCGCCGGCCGGCGAGACGAGGTGTTCCTGGTGTCGAAGGTGAGCGGCAGCCACGCGAGCCGCGACGGGACCGTCGCGGCCTGCGAGGGATCGCTACGGCGCCTGCGGACCGATCGCCTGGACTGCTACCTCCTCCACTGGCCGGGGCCCCACCCGCTCGAGGAGACCGTCGAGGCGTTCGAGGGGTTGCGCCGCGCCGGCAAGATCCGGAGCTGGGGCGTGAGCAACCTGGCGGGAGGGGCTTTCGCGGAGGTGGTCCGCCTGGCGGGGCCGCGCTTGTCGTGCAACCAGGTCGTCTACAACCTCGAGCGGCGCGACCACGAACGCGACGTCCTTCCGGCGTGCCGTGAGCACGGGATCGCGATGGTCGGCTACAGCCCACTTCGGGCGGGCGAGCTGCCTCCGGCCGACAGCCCCGGGGGCGTGATCCTCCGCGACGTCGCTCACGCGCACGGCGCCACACCCGCCCAGGTGGTCCTCTCGTTCCTGCTGCGCCACTCGGGGGCCTTCGTGATCCCGATGGCCACGACGATCGCGCACGTGGAGCAGAACGCCGCGGCCGCCGATCTCGAGGTAGGCCCCGGCGAGATCCGGATGATCGAGGCTGCCTTTCCCGTCGCCGATCGTGGACCGCACCGAGTGGGCCGGTGAACCTGCGCACGGGGAGGACCTCGTGCGAGAGCGTGGCCGGGCCGCCGCGCGAGCTTCCGCTCCGCCCTTTCGGTCGCCGAGGCCCGGCCTGACCCGTTGCGTCGCCGGCCCGTGGCACTAGGGACCCGTGCGGAGCCCCGACCTGCATGGCGCGCGCGGTCGTTCATCGACAACCACGTTCCGTGCCGTCTGCGGCCGCGCGCGTGGTCGGGGCTCCGTCCAATTCGACGCGGCGGGCCGGCAGGACGGCTCCCCGGCGCGAGGGATCACCGAGGACTGCTGCTCAATAGGCTCGCAACAGGACGAGCGGCGCCGCGTCGATCCGGTCGGCGGCCACCGCGGGATAGAACGCGCTCAGGCCGGGCTCGCCGAGGAAGCGCCGCAGGCGGCTCACCAGGAGCTGTCCCGACATGTCGGCGAGCTCGCGGTCGACGATGGCGAGCTGGGGCGGCCAGAGGAAGGAGATGTCGATTGCCTCCTCGCCTTCCTCGGACGACACCACCTCGAACCCGGAGCCCGTCAGGCGCTCCTTCAGCAGACGCCGGATGCGCGAGTTGCGCGAGACGAGGAGCGCGACGGGACGGGACCGCACCTCCGCCCCATAGGTGCCCGTCCGGAGCGCGCAAGCACCGGGGGGCGCTCCACTACCGGGGCGTGCCGCGGGGAATCGGCCTCGCCCGCGCGCAGGAAGCGGGCCGAGTGCGCTCGAGTGCCGAGGAGCTGCTTCGCGAGCGGCCCTCAGCCGCGCAGGGTCAGCGTCGCGAGGGTACTGCGCAGCGTCGCGAGGTCCACCGGCTTGGTGAGGTGGGCGTCGAAGCCGGCGGAGCGCGCGAGGTCGCGGTCCTCGGGACGGCCGTAGCCCGTGAGGGCGACGAGGGCGACCGCGTCGTCGCCGGTGCCGCGTATCGCGCGCGCGACGTCGTACCCCGTCATCTCACCGGGCAGCCCGATGTCGCAGACGACGGCGTCCGGGTGCTGTGTCCGGTAGCACGCGAGCGCGTCTTCGCCCGTGTGGGCCACCTCGACGTGGAGCCCGATGCGCAGGAGGACCTTCCGGAGCAGTGCGGCCGTGTCCGCGTGGTCCTCCACGATCAGCACGCGCTTGGCGGCCAAGTCGGCCTCGCCCGAGGGGGGCCTCGACACCGGACGAGGCGGTTCGGCCGGCGGGAGCCTCACCACGAACGTGGAGCCGCTCTCGGGGCCGCGGCTCTCGGCGGTCACCCGCCCTCCGTGCAGCTCGACGAGGTCGTGGACGAGCGACAGGCCCAGCCCGAGGCCGCCCGCCGCACGTCCGAGCGACGTATCCGCCTGCCGGAACGGCTCGAATACGTGCGCGACGACGTCGGGCGACATACCCATGCCGGTGTCCGACACCTCGAGCGTCTGCCCGTCCGCCGCGCTCCGGAGGGACACCACGACCGAATCGCCGGTCTTCGTGAACTTGAGCGCGTTGTCCACGAGGTTGTCGAGCACCTGGACGAGCCGGGCGCGGTCGCCGTTCACCCACACCGGCGCGTCCGGCACGTGCACGTCGAGTGACACCTGGCGCGACCGTGCAGCGCTCCGGCGGTCCGAGATCACGGTACCGACCACGTCGCGCAGGTCCAGCGTCTCGCGCACGAGCTCCACCTTGCCGTGCGCGATGCGCGAGACGTCGAGGAGGTCGTCGATGAGACGCGCCATGTGCGTCACCTGCCGTCCCACGACGTCACGGAAAAGCGCGGTCGCCGGGTCCGTGGTCGGCGCGTCGCCGAGCGACATCTCGAGTGCGCTCTGGACCGCGGCGAGCGGGTTCCGCAGCTCGTGCGCGAGCACCGCGAGGAACTTGTCCTTCTGGCGCGCGGACTCGTCCAGCGCGCGTTGCTGCGCGAAGCGCTCGGTCACGTCCCGCAGGATCACGGTGTAGAACACGCCGCCGCGCTCCGCGATCCTGGAGATGGCCGCCTCGACGGGGAACTCCTCTCCGTCCGCGCGCAGCCCCCAGAGGGTGCCGAGCGCGCCCATGGATCGCCTCGTCGCGCCGGTCTGGCCGAACCGTCGGACCTGGTCGGCGTGGACCGCACGGTACCGCTCCGGGATGAACCGCGACAACGGCGTCCCCACGGCGTCGGCCGCCTTGCACCGGAACATCTTCTCCGCCGCCGCATTGAAAATCACGATCCTCTGCTGGCCGTCGGTGGTGATGATCGCGTCCATCGCCGAGGCGACGATCGCGCACAGGCGCGCCTTGTCCGCCTCGAGCGCCCGAACGCGCCGGAGGTCGTCGACCGCCGCCCCGACGCGCCCGCCCAGATCCTCGGCCAGCGCGAGGTCGGCGCGGCCGAAGCGGCGCTCGCCGCGGCTCAGGACGAAGGTCATCGTGCCGAACGTCCGCCCGCGGGCGCGTATCGGCACGATGATCGCCGAGCGCAGGCCCAGGTCTCGAAGGCAATCGCGGTCCGCGGCGGTGGCGCCGGGGAGGTCGTCCAGGGCTCGCCCGAGGAGCTCGCCCTTTCCGGTGGCGAGCACGCGCGAGATCCCGAGCGCCGCGCTCCGGCCGGACTCCGGCCGCTCCCAGAGCGCACGAGCCAGCGCCGCCCTGTCCGGATCGACGTGTCGGACCGCGACGAGCCGTCCGGCCGACGGGCCCGAGCCCTCGAGCAGCTCGACCGCGCACCAGTCGGCCAGCTCGGGCACGACCAGCGCGGCGACGGTCTCGAGCATCGAGACGGCGTCGGAAAGGTCGGACAGGCGGCGGCTCGCCTCGGCGAGCAGGCGCGCGCGGCGCGAAGCGAGGCGCTCGGCGTCGCACGCGAGGGCTCGCTCGAGCGCCAGGCCGCCGAGGTCCGCGACCTCCCGCAGGCGAGCCTCGTCCTCGGCGGTGAAGCGTCGCGGTGCGCCGAAGCCGAGCACGAGGACGCCGACCGCCGCCGGTCCGGGCGGGAGCGGCAGGCACGCGATCGCCGGGCTCTCGACGAACACGAGCTCGCCCGTGCGGAGCGCTTCGGTGACGGGCGAGACCGCATCGAGTGGCACCTCATCGCCCTCGCCGGCGCACGGGACAAGCCGTCTCGCGTCCTCGTCTCGGACGAGCACCGTGCCGTCCGTGGCGCGCGCCGCCGCGAGCCCCTCATCGAGGAGCCTCCGGGCGACCTCGACCGGATCTCGCGTGACCGCCTCGAACACGAAGCACTCCTAGTGCTGGGACATGCCGAGCGAAACCCCCCGTCTCACCGAGACCGCGACAGTGACAGGGAGACCCCCTCGCCGAGAGACTCTGGCAGGAAGCGGGGACAAACGCCACAGACACCGAACCCCGGACGCTCAGGCGTGGGCAGCCGCGAAGACGGGTTGGCGTGACGAGCTGCCTCGGCTGCCGCAAGACCGCCACACCCGGGAAGGGATGCCCGGGGGCGGGCCGGATCACGTCCGTGGGATGCTGCGCGAGCGCCGGGGACGCTGCCGCCTCTCGCGCTCCGAGCGCTCGTCCTCGGCTCGAGAGGCGCTCTCGTCCTCGTTCGACAGCCAGTCGGGCTCGCTCGGGAGCGTGCTGTCGGAGTGAATGAACCAATTCGAGAAGAACCACTCGCTCGTCACGTCGGCCTCGGTTGTGATGGAACGCCACACCAAGGTCCAAGATCCGTGCCCACTATCCGAGAAAACATCCCCACGTTTTTTGCTTGCGCGAGCAGGCCCAACTTCTACCATGGCACGCTCTGAGGGGGAGAGCTCGAATGCTGACGGGACGGGACGTTCTGCCGGTGAAGGCCGCGGTGCATCGCGACCCAGCAGGGAACTGGGTGATGTCGTGGCCGGGGGGGTTCGCATACGACTTCTGGACGGACGTGGAGGCCGCGGAGCGCGCCGCCCGGGCCGCGACGGAGCTGCTCCGCCTCGCACCGCGCGAGGCACCCGAGCTCATCGACGAGCAACTCGGTCAGGCGGGGCTGCTCTTCAAAGCGCGCGTGCGGCGGCCCGTCGGTCCGGGCGTGCGCGCCGCGCGCCCTGACGACACGTCCACGCGGCTCTGCGGCTGACCGCGGCGCGACGCCGTCGCGTCACCGGGCCATCACGTCGGGCAGTGGGGCCGTAAGCGCCACATCGCGGTCCTTCGATGCCGCAGTGTGCGCAACGGTGGCGGGGCGAGCCTGTGTCGTGAGGCTACATCGCCTCAACTGGGCAACTTCGCATCGGGCGGCCGTGCGAGGTGCGAATGCTCGACGATTCCGCCGCTTCGCGACCGTCCGACCGCACGCGGCCCGAACGCGTGCACGGGCGATCGGCCGTGGCACGCACGGTGCACCGACGCCGGGCCGATGACGACGCAGCAGAGCTCACCGCAGACGACCGGGGCGAGCGGTCTCACCACGGAAGAGGAAGGGCAACTCGTTCGCCGCGCGCGTCGAGGCGACAGAGCGGCTCTCAAGAAGCTACTGGACGCGCACCTCCCGATGGTCAAGTACATGGTGCGACGAAGCCCGGTGAAGGGCTGCTCGCTCCAAGATCTGCAGCAGCAGGGTCAGCTCGGGCTCTTGCACGCGGTACGCGTCTTCGATCCGGACCGTGGGGTGCGGTTCTGGACCTACGCGCGCTGGTGGGTGCGGGCGTACATCAAGAAGTACGCGTGGCAGAACCGACGCATCGTGCCCCTCTCGTCGAGCAGGGCGAACCGCCGCGTCGCGTTGAACCTGCGGAAGGTGGAGTCACGGCTCGGCGTGGACGGTAGCTCGGAGCGCATCGCCGAGGAGCTGTCGGTGGACGAGGAGGTCGTGGCCTCCGTGCAGGCGGCCCTCGACGGAGGCGACATCTCCCTCGACGAGCCCACGAGCGGGCGGGGCATCGCGGCGAACACCCCGTCGCCCGAGGACGAGGTCGACCGGCGTCGCGCCGACGCGCGACGCGCGCGGCTCGTGTACGAGGCGCTCGAGGAGCTCGACCCGCGCGACCGCGAGATCGTCGAGCGGCGGTTCCTCACCGACGAGCCCGAGACACTCGCCTGCGTCGGCAAGCGGCTCGGCATCTCGCGCGAGCGAGTGCGCCAGCTCAGCGAGCGAGCCCTGAAGCGCCTCCGCGACGCCGTCACCGAGCGCGACGCCACTGCGGCGGAGCTGGTCACTGCCTGAAGGACGGAAACGCACCGGCGGTCGGGCACCGCCGGTGCGTTCGTTCGCCGTTGCTCAGGCGTTGTCGAGGCCGAACTTCGCGACGCGGTACCGCATCTGGTCGCGCGTCATGCGCAGGAGCTCGGCCGCGCGGGTCCGGTTGCCGCTGGTCCGCTCGAGCGCCTGGATGACGAGGTTGCGCTCGAGCTCCTTCAGGTCGAGCCCTTTCGGCGGGAGCGTGTAGGCCGCCGCGGGGTCGATCCCGTTTTCGAGGTCGTGCAGGTCGGCTGCGTCGAGTGTCGTCCGGTCGCACACCAACATGGCGTGCTCGAGCATGTCGCGGAGCTCGCGTACGTTGCCCGGCCAGTCGTAGCGATCGAGCAGCTCGAGCGCTCTCTCGTCCACGTCCCGCACGGGCGAATCGAGGAGGCTGCCGAGCCGGTGCACGAAGTGCCGCGTCAAGACGCGCACGTCCCCCTGCCGCTCCCGCAGCGACGGAACGCGGACGCGCACCGCGGCCAGCATCTCGTGCAGATCGGTGCGCAGCGCTCCCCGCGCGAGCGCGAGGGCGAGGTCCGGCCCCGCGACCACGACGACGCGCGTCTCCGACGGGATCTCGAGGAAGCGCAGAAGACCCTCCTGTACGTCTCGGGAGAGGCCGTCCACGCCGTCGATCAGGAGGGTCCCTCCCTCGGAGCCGGCGAGCACCGTCTCGAGCATCTCGCGCGAGCTGCGCCCACCTCCGAGGTGTCGGAGGGGACGCTCGGCCCGGTCGCTCAGCTCGTGGAAGACCCGCGCCGCGAGGTGTCGGCCCGTGCCGTTCTCGCCGACGACGAGGATGGCGCGTGCCGGGCTCGCGGCCACGCGGACGAGCGTGTCCTTGAGGTCCTCGAGGGCCTGCGACTGGCCTCGGAGGCGAGAGAGCGCCGCGCCCCGACTCTCCGAGAGCGGGTCGGACTCGCCGCCGTCGGTCCGGGCGAGCCGGCACGCGCTCTCGACGGCCGCCCCGACCTGGCTCGGCTCGAACGGCTTGTGCAGGAGCTGCGAGGCCCCGTCCACGAGCTTCGTGCTGCCGTTCCCCTCTCCCGCCAGCATGATGACCGGCACGTCGGGAGCGCGGGCCCGCAGCTCACGGAGGAGCTCCATCGGGTCCACCCCGGGGAGCTCCTGGTCCAGAACGATGGCGTCGACTCCTCGCTCGACCTCCACGCGGGCCTGATCGCTGGTCTCCGCTTCGCGCGTGTCATATCCGCGCTCCTCGAGCTCCGCGGCGATGGACCAGCGGATGAGTCGCTCGTCGTCGATCACGAGCACCGATGATCGTCTCACGTTCGATTCCCCCTTCTCGTTCCGTGCGCGCCTCCCTCGGGCGGCCACGGTTCTTAGGGTCACATTGCTCGTGTGCAAGAACCCGAGGGGCGATTCCCGGTGAGACGGACCCGCCCGACACGGCCGACACACGTGTGGCAGACCGCCTCGCGGCGGGACCGGTTGCTCGCGACAAATCCCGCGGATGTCGGGGTGCGAGGCGTGGCACGACGGCTGCAAACCGAGCGCCGCCATGACTCAGGAGCACGTGGGGGCGAGCGGTCTTACGAACACCGAGGAGCAGGATCTGGTGCGGCGCGCGAAGGCCGGTGACGAGGCCGCGCTGGACACCCTGATCGAGGCCCACCAGTCGCTGGTCGGGTACATCGCACGGAGCAGCTCTCGTCACGGCTGCGCCGCTTCGGATCTCATGCAGCAGGGGCAGCTCGGGCTGCTGCACGCGGTGCGCGTGTTCGATCCCGAGCGTGGGGTTCGATTCTGGACATATGCCCGATGGTGGGTGCGAGCCTACATCCGCAACTACGTCTGGCAGAACCGCCGCATCGTCCCGTTGTCGTCGAACCGGACGCACCGGCGCGTCGTGATGAACATCCGGAAGGTCGAGGGCCGCCTCGGTGCCGACGGCGACCGCGACTCCATCGCCCGCGCGCTGTCGGTGGACGAGGACGCCGTCGCGCGTGTGCAACATGCGCTCAGCCAGCGGGATGTGACGTTGAGCGAGCCGTCGAGCTCCGGAGTCGCGCTCCGGGCCTCGCTCCGGACGCCGGAGGAGGAGGTGGCCGACCGGTACGCCCGGGAGCGCTGCTCCGACCTCTTGCGGCAGGCGCTCGCGGTGCTCGACGCCCGAGACCGGGAGATCGTGGAGCGGCGCTTCCTCCGCGAGCACCCCGAGACCCTCGCCTCGCTGGGCAAGCGGCTGGGGATCTCGCGCGAGCGTGTCCGCCAGCTCTCGCAGCGCGCGCTGCGCAAGCTCCGCACGGAGCTGTGCGAGCGCGACGAGGACGCGCCGGAGCTCGCCGCCGCCGTGTACTGACCGTCTGGTGGGCCCGCCACGGGCGGTGGTAGGCTTCGTTTCCATGCATCCGACGCGCGACGCCCACGTCATCCTCCGCCACTGCGACACCTACGACGTCGAGCGCATCCGGACGATCGTCCGCGAGGGGCTCGAGACCCTGAAGCTCCGGCCCTTCGGGCGAACCCTGGTGAAGCCGAACGTCGTCGCGAGCGGGCCCCTCTTCAACGACGCCTACACGCGCCCCGAGTTCGTCGAAGGCGTCCTCGGGGCGTTGAGCGACCGGAACGACGGGCGGATGAGGGAGCTCGCGGTGGGGGAGCGGTGCGGGATCACCGTGCCGACGCGCACGTCCTTCTCCCAGGCGGGCTACAACCCGATGCTGAAGCGCGCGGGCGCGAAGCGGTACTGCTTCGAGGAGGTCCCGCAGGTCGAGATCCAGTACCGGCACGACCGCCGCCTGCGCGACTACGTCTTCACGCCGGAGCCCGTCGCCAAGGCGGACTTCTTCGTGAACTGCCCGAAGTTCAAGGCGCACCCCTGGACGACGGTGACGTTCTCGATGAAGAACTACATCGGCATCCAGGACGACCGGCACCGGCTCATCGACCACGATCACCGCCTGGACGAGAAGATCGCGGACCTGCAGTACGTCGTGCAGCCGCAGCTCATCGCGATCGACGCCATCGTGGCGGGCGAGGGGCGGATGCTCACGCCGATCCCCTTCCCGCTGAACATGGTGATCCTCGGCAACAACCAGGTCGCCTTCGACGCGGTGTGCTGCCGGATCATCGGGATCGACCCGATGGACGTGCCCCACATCCGGCTGGCGCACGAGCGCGGGTTCGGGCCCGTGGACCTCGACGACATCACCCTGAGCGGCGACGTCTCGCTGGACGAGGCGCGCGATCGCGGCAAGGGCTTCCGCGTGGGCCTCGTCCGCGTGGAGAAGTACTTCCAGGGGACGAGCATCAGCGCTTACGCGGGGCCGCCCCCGGACGATCGGACGGGGGCGCGGATGGACTACTGCTGGGGCGGCTGCCCCGGCGCGATGGAAGAGGCCATCGAGATCATGCGCCGCTTCGACGAGCGGTGCGACGCGAAGATCCCGCGGATGCACATCGTGTTCGGCAACTACCAGGGACCAATCGAAGCCCGGCCCGGCGAGAAGGTCGTCTTCATCGGTGACTGCGCCTCCTGGAAGGGGGAGCTCGGCGGCCGGCGTGTCGAGCTCGAGAGCATCTACCGCGATCGCGCCGGCAAGGACCCGCACGCGGCCACGCACGACGACGTGTACGTCAAGCTCGGGACGGTCACGCAGAAGCTCCTGGCCGCGCGCAACGACGACTGGATCCGCTTCGGCGGCTGCCCGGTGAGCGTCGTGGAGCAGGTCCTGATGCTCGTGCGGATGGGCGGGCTCAAGAACCCGCTCTTCCACCCGAAGAACGCGCTCTCCTTCAACAGCGGCTACCTCGGCTGGCGCAGCGCCACCGCCGTGCAGCGTGCGTTCGGTGGCAAGTACCAGATCCCTGGCGCCACCGAGCGGGGCGCGGCGGCGCCGGACGTCGGCTGAGCTTCAGCGCCCGCGCAGCTCGCGGACCCGCTCCTCGGTGCGTTGCGCGGCCGCCGGGTCGCGCTCGCGCACCGCCTCGATGTACTCCTGGTAGGCCTGCACGGCCTCGTCGGGGCGGCTGAGCTGCTCGAGGCACACGGCTAGGTCGAAGAGCGCGCCGGGCTGGCCCGGCCGGAGCGAGAGCGCCTGCCGGTAGTAGGGGATGGCCTCGTCGAAGCGCTCGGCGCTGCGAAGCGCGATCGCGAGGTTCAGGTGCATCTCGTGGTCGTCCTCGTTCTGGTTGACCGCGTTGACGAGCAGCTCGATGGACTCCTCGTAGCGGCGCTGCCGGTTGTAGATGACGGCCAGGTTGTTGAGGAGCCCCGGATCGTCGGGCGTGCGCCGAAGCCCCTCCCGGTAGGCCTGCGCCGCCTCCTCGAGCCGATCGAGCCGCCGGTAGGCGATCCCCAGGTTCCCCCAGCTCGCGGCGTCCGCCGGATCGAGCTCGACCGCGCGGCTGAGCGGCTCGATGGCGTCCTCGAAGCGTTGCATCCGCACGAGGGTGGACCCCACCGCGGCCCACCCGGGCGCGTGCTCGGGCTCGAGCCGCGTCACCTGCCGCAGGCAGGCGAGCGCGTGCGGGTAGTTGCCCTGCTGCCGGAGGATGGTGCCCGCGGTGTAGTGGGCCGCCGCGTGGCTCGGGCGCAGGCGGATGGCCGCGCGCGCCTCCCGGAGCGCCTCGTCGAGGCGCCCGGCCCGCTTGTGGGCGAGCGCGGAGCGGTAGTGGACCTCCGCCTCGTCGGCCCGCGCCGGGGCCGTGAGCACGAACAGGGCCCCCGTCAGGAGCGCGGCGATGACTCCGGTGCGTACCGTCACGGCGATCGAACGTACCACGGGCCGGCCTGCGTGGGCATCGCTCCCGGAGATCGTGCTACGTACCCGGGCGGAGCCCCGGCCCGATGCCCACGATCCTCCTGTTCGATCTCGACGGCACCCTGCTGCTCACCGGCGGCGCGGGCCGGCGCGCCATGGAGGCGGCGCTCGAGGCCGTGTGCGGCGCGAGCGACGTCCTCGCCGGGTTCGCCTTCGGCGGGATGACCGACCAGCTCATCGTGCGGACCGCGCTCCGGGGGCTCGGCCGGCCCGACGACGCCGACACCGTCCAGGCGGTGATCGACGAGCACCTCGAGCGGCTGCCGGACGAGGTCGCCCGCGCGCCCCGCTACCGGATCCTGCCGGGTGTCCTGGACCTCCTCCCTTCGCTCCACGCCACCGCCGGCGTGGCCCTCGGGCTCGGGACGGGCAACGTCCGGCTCGGCGCCATGACGAAGCTCGCCCGCGGCGGGCTCGAACGCTTCTTCGCCTTCGGCGGCTTCGGCTGCGATCACGAGGACCGCGTCGAGCTCCTGCGCGCCGGAGCGCAGCGGGGCGCGAGCACCCTCGGCGTGCCCCTCGGGGAGTGCCGCATCGTCGTCGTCGGCGACACGCCACGTGACGTCGCCGCGGCCAGGGGGCTCGGCGCCCGATGCGTCGCCGTCGGGACCGGAGGGCACAGCCCCGAGGAGCTCCGCGCCCTCGGCGCCGACGAGGCCTTCGAGGACCTGACCGACCGCCGCGTCCGGTCCTGCCTGCTATCCTGAGCCAATGCTGCGCTTCGCCTTCGCCCTCGCGGCCGTGGCCGCGCTGGCATCGCCGGCGGGGGTCCGCGCCGAGTGCGTCGAGACGACGCTCTCGATCGGCGTCGTCCAGAGGGACTGCACCGAGGACGGCCTCCACTTCGTCGAGGTGCGCGCCGATCTGGTTGCGGCCGACGTGGGCGTCCGGGTCAGCCGGCCCGGTGAGCGCGGTCAGACGGTCGTCACGTGGTCCGAGTCGGTGCCCGGCGCCGTCGTCTCCGTGCAAGGCGGTCCGTTCGCCTTCCCGAGCTACTCTCCGTTCGGCCTGACCGTGGGCGAAGGCGAGCCGTGGAGCGACGCCGAGGACGACGCGCGGCTCGGCGTGCTCGCGTTCGACGAGCGCGGCGCAGCCGTCGTGGCGGCCGCCGAACAGGTCGTGCCGCCCGAGGGCTGGATGCGCGACGCCGTCTCGGGCGTCCCCGTCCTGCGCGACGGGACGGTGCTCTCGCCGTGCGTCGGAGACGGGTGCGAGGCGGGGCCCCGCACCGCCCTCGGCCTCGGCGACGGCGGGCGCACGCTCGTGATCGTCGCGGTGGAGGGGTGGACGGCCGGCAGCGCGGGCGTGACGGACCCGGAGCTCGGGGAGCTCGCGCGCGCGGCGGGCGCCGACGACGCCCTCAGGACCGGCGACGGCGCGACGAGCCTGATGTGGACCCGCGGCGGGGCGCTCGCGGTCCCCTCGAGCGACGGCTCGCCCCGCGCCACGTCGGCTTTCCTCGCGGTGGTCGATCGGGCGAGCGGGATCGAGGCGCGGATCCGGGGTGTGGTCAAGCAGGCGCTCGACCCCATGGACATGCTGCCCGACGCCCGTGTGCGGATCGAGACCACCGACGGCCGCCTCGTCGTCGAGAGCGGCACGATGACGTCGGGCGCCTACTTCGAGCACACCGTCCCGGCGCGCGAGTACTTCGTGAAGGCCTCGCATGCCGGCTACCGCACCGGGTGCAAGTACTGCCCGGTCTCCGGCGGCGGCGAGCTGTGGTGCAGCCTCTTCCTCGGCGAGGGCGAGGGAGAGGAGCCGTGCGACGCGCCGGACTGGGGGGTCGACGCCGGCCCGTGGCCGATCGGCGCGGCCGACGCGGGCGCGCCCGACGCGGCGCCCGGGCCGGACGGTGGCCGCCTTGCCGGCGTGGGTTCCGGGTGCTCGGCCGGGGGCCGACCCGGTGCTCCGCTTCCCGTCCCGGTTGCCGCGGCGCTCCTGCTCCTGTTACTCAAGCGCCGGTGAGCCACGACCCCCGCTCCGCCCACACCGGCCAAGGCACCGGCGTGCTCGCGACCGACGCCGGGGGCCGGCTCGTGCTCCGGCGGGTGCGGGTGCGGGTCGTCAGCGGCGACTCGCGCGGGGCCGAGGCGCTGCTCGAGGGTGGGACGCTCGTCATCGGCAGCCACCCCGACGTGGACCTCACCGTCGAGGACAAGACCGTGTCGCGGTACCACGCCGAGCTCGCCCTCCTCTCCGACGGCGTCCGGGTCCGGGACCTCCAGAGCACGAACGGGACGTTCGTCGGGTCGTCGCGCGTCGAAGCGATCGTCCTCACGCCGGCTGCCGAGATCAGGGTAGGCAAGACGCGGATCGAGCTCTTGCCGGCCGACGTGCCGGCGCCCGAGGCGCCGTCGGAGGCGACGCGCTTCGGCGGGCTTAGCGGCGCGACCCCCGCGATGCGGCGCGTGTTCGGAGTGCTCGAGCGCGTCTCCCCGACCGACGTCCCGGTGTTGCTCGAGGGCGAGCCGGGCGTCGGAAAGAGCGAGGCTGCGCGCGCGATCCACGACGCGTCACATCGCGCCGACGGCCCCTTCGCCGTGCTCGACGCCTCGGCGGCGCTGCCCGCAGGCGCGGCCGCGAAGACGTTCGAGATGAGCCGCGGAGGCACGGTCGTGCTCGACCGCGTCGACACCGCGCCCGCTCCGGTGGCGAGCGAGCTGGTGGCCGTCCTCGAGCGCGTCGAGCGCGGCGAGCTCGACGTGCGGGTGCTCGCGACGAGCCGGACCGACCTGCGCGCGCGGGTCGAGGCCGGCGCCGCGCCGCGGGACCTCTACTTCCACATCGCGTCGGTGCGCGTCGCCATCCCTCCGCTCCGCGAGCGGCTCGACGACTTGCCGCGGCTCGTGCGCGACCTCACCGCGCAGCTCGGGTACGAGGGCGTGACGCTCACGGCGGCAGAGCTCGCGCCGCTCCGCGCCCACGACTTCCCGGGCAACGTGCGGGAGCTGGCGCGTACGATCGAGCAGACGCTCGTCTCGAGCCGGCCGAGCGCGCCGCCGCCGCCGCCCGGCGCCGCCGGGCCGGCGGTGACCGACGAGCTGGTGCGCGCGCCCTTCAAGGAAGCGAAGGAGCGCCTCGTCGACGCCTTCGAGCGCGAGTACGTGGCGCGCCTGCTCGAGCGACACGGCGGCAACCTGTCCCGCGCGGCGCAAGAGGCGGACCTCGACCGCAACTACCTCTCCCGGCTCGCGAAGAAGCACGGCCTGCGTTAGCACCTGGGCGGGTGACGGCCTGCGTCGGTGCCTGGGCGGGTGGGTGATCTTCCGCCCTTGATTTTCCCCCATCGCGCAATAAGGCCTGCTCGGCCGCTCGACAGAGCCGCGCGAACCCCGTTCGGCCCGATCGAATGCACCATCCAACCGAAGTGCTGCGCGTCCTGCCCGAACCGTCGCTCCTGGTGACGGAAGAGGCGCGCGTCGTCCGGGCGAACCTCGCGTTCTTGCGCTGGATCAACGCGTCGCGCGAGGACGTGGAGGGCCACGCGCTCGCCGACCTCGTCGAGGATCGGGAGGGCCTGGCCGAGCAGATGCGCCGCTGGGCATCGAGCGCCGAGCTCGTGCCGGGATCCCTTCGCCTCCGCCTCGGCGACCGCGTGCACGAAGCGAGGTGCGAGGGGGGGGCCGTGTGCTTCGAGGCCGACGCCGAGCGGCCGCTCGTCTTTCTCCGCATGAGCCCGAGGGAGGACGCGGCCTCGCCGGTGGCCGCGCTCGAGCGACGGATCTCGGACCTGACCTCGGAGATCGCGCGGCGGCGCGACGCCGAGGCCGAGCTCGCGGCGCAGGGTGAGTGGCTGCGGGTGACGCTCTCGAGCATCGGCGACGGCGTCGTCGCGACCGACCGGGCCGGCCGCGTCACCTTCCTCAACGCCGCCGCCGAGCACTACACGGGCTGGGAGAGCTCGGAGGCGCTCGGCCGGCCGCTGTCGGACCTGTTCGTGCTCGTGGACGAGGAGACGCGCGAGCCGGCGGAGTCGCCCGTCGAGCGCGCGCTGCACGAGGGCGTCGTGGTCGGCATGAACACCCACACGCTGCTCGTGCGCCGCGACCGGAGCGAGCTCCCCATCGCCGACAGCGCGGCACCCATCCTCGACGCACGCGGCCGGACGCTCGGTGTCGTGCTCGTGTTCCAGGACGAGACGATGCGCCGGTTCAACGAGGTGTCCCGCCGGGAGCTGCTCGAGCGCGAGCGGCGGGCGAGGGAGCGCGCCGAGGCCGCCAACCGCACGAAGGACGAGCTGCTCGCGACCCTCTCGCACGAGCTGCGCACACCGCTCCACGCCATCCTGGGCTGGACTCGCTTCCTCCGGGAGGAAGGCGTGGGCGCCGACGAGACCGCCTACGGGCTCGAGGTCGTCGAGAGGAACGCCCGGAGCCAGCTCCAGATGGTCGAGGAGCTCCTCGACGTGTCCCGCATAGCGTCGGGACGGCTGCGTCTGCGCGTCGAGGAGGTGGACTTGTCGGACGTGGTCCACGCGTCCGTCGCCACCGTGTCGCTCGCCGCGCAGGCGAAGCCCGTGGACTTGCGGATCGAGGACCTCGGTGCGGGCGCGATCGTCACCGGCGACCCCATGCGCCTGCAGCAGGCGCTCTTCCATGTCCTCGACAACGCCGTGAAGTTCACGCCGGCCGGCCGCTCGGTCACCGTGCGCGTGCAGAAGCAGGCTTCGGCCGTCGAGATCAGCGTGCACGACGAGGGCGTCGGGCTGTCGGACGAGCAGATGGAGCACCTGTTCGAGCCGTTCTGGCAGGCGGAGGCGGCGTCGACGCGCGCGCACGGGGGCCTCGGGCTCGGGCTCTCGCTCGTGCGCCGCGTCGTCGAGGCGCACGGCGGCACGGTACACGCCCGGAGCGCCGGACCCGAGCACGGCTCCGTCTTCGTCCTGCGCCTGCCGGTCCGCGCCCTGGTGGATCGCCCGGTCGAGGCGGCGAAGGCGGAGTGCCCGGCGCGGATGCCTCCGGCCGAGCGGCTCGACGGGCTTCGGGTGCTCGTCGTCGAGGACCACGAGGACGCCCGGACGTTGGTGGCTCGGGTCCTCACCAAGCGCGGCGCCGAGGTGCGGCTGGCCGAGTCCGCGAGCGAGGGGCTGGCGACCCTGGACTGCTGGGTCCCGGACGTCATCCTGAGCGACATCGCGATGCCCGGGGTCGACGGCTACGCGTTCGTGCGCGCGGTCCGCGCGCGCCCGCCCGAACGCGGCGGCGCGATCCCGGCGGCGGCGTTCACGGCCTTCGCGTCGGAGGACGATCGGCGGCGCGCCGAGAGCGCGGGATTCCAGAGACACGTCTCGAAGCCGGCCACGCCCGACGTGCTGGTCGACGTCATCCGAGACCTCGCGGGCCGCCCGGTCACGCGCCACTGAACGGAGCTCGAGCGCGATTCACGGCAGCTCGACGCGGCCGGGAGGCAGCGTCCCGGCCGGCGCGCTCTCGCCCGAGGACACCGCGAGACCGACGACGAGGCCGGCGGCGATCACCGCGCCGATCCCCGCCCACAGCCACCACTCGGACAGGAGGCTCGGTCGGGGCTCGGCGCCCGCTGCGCGGATGGGCAGCGTGAGGGGCGCGAGCGGCTCGCCCGAGCGCGTCACGACCCGCCCCCGCGCGTCCCGCCCCTCGGCGTAGAGCTCGAGGTCGTCGGGGCCCTCGCGCGCCGGGATCTCCGCGACGAACCGCTGGTCGCGCCGCTCGGCCGCGACCCGTCGCCAGTCCGGCTCGTCGATCCCGCGGACGAAGACCGAGACGCGATCGATCCGCGCTGGGCCCTCCGCCTCGAAGCGCACGGCAGTGGGGCGTCCGGAGCGTCCGGCGCGCGGGAGGTCGGGGCGCAGCCGTACCTCTGGGTCGAGCGCCGCGTCCTCGACCACCGACGCGCGCACCTCCTCGACGAACCGCGCGATCTTCGGCGAGCCGCTCGGCTCGCGGACCACGTGGTACGGGTCGAGATCGAGCATGGCGACGAAAGCCTCCCGCGCCTCGCGCGGCTGCTCGAGGACCACGTAGGAGGAGCCGATGTACTCGAGCGCCTCGAGCCGGAGCACCGGCGGGACACCCGGGACGGCGAGCGCGCGCCGCATCGCCTCGATGGAGGCCGCGAAGTCGAGCTCGCCGTACGAGCGGCGGCCGTCGGCGACGTGGCGCTCCGCTTCGGCGGCGGCGCCGGCCGGGGCCGCGTCCCGTGCGTCGGCGCCCGTCGGGGCCGCTTCCTGCGCGCGCGCGCCCGCGTCGAGCGCGAGCGTGGCCACGAGCGGCGCGAGGGCGCGTGCGCTCATCGTCCCCACACCTCGAGCGAGCCGCTCCGCGTGAGGACCGCGATCTCCCAGCGGCCGTCCCCGTCCGTGTCCGCGGCGGTGATGTCGCTCGCGGCGCCGACGGTGATCGCCTCGGGCGCGAAGCTCGGCCCCTCTTCCGCCCGCCACACCGCGACCGCGCCGTCCGCGTCCATCGTCGCGAGGTCGTCGCGGCAGTCGCCGTCGAGATCCGCCAACAAGAGGCGCACGATCTCCGAGGTCGCCGCCGGCGCGCTCGGGCCGCTCCGGTCCTCGAGCAGACCGTCGCGGCGGTTGCGCGCGACCCGCACGGCGCCGCCGGCCGCGCCGACCACGTCGATCGCGCCGTCGGCGTCGACGTCGCCCGCGGCGAGCGGCCCGGTGACCGCGGCGAAGGACGCGGGCAGGACGCCCGCGTTCTCGGCGGCGCCGCCGCCCGAGCCGAGCCAGGCCCGCGCTCCGTCCGGACCGCTCGCGATGAGGTCGTCGAAGCCGTCGCCCGTGAGGTCGGCCGCGACCACGGACCCGAAGGCGCCGTCGGCGAGCGACCGCGCCGACCCGTCCGGCAGGGGGACGAGCGCGAGGCCGCCGTCGCCCGCGACCGCGAGCCACGAGCCCTCCGCAGAGAAGCGGCCCGCCGCGACGGACCGGGCCGGCGGCCCGAGCGGCGGCAGCGTCTCGCCCCGGGCTCCCGGCGAGCGCAAGACGACCGCGCCGGCGGGCGAGATCGCGACGAGGTCGGGGAGGCAGTCGGCGTCGAGGCTCGCCGCCGAGGCGGGCTCGGCGCCTTCGGGCCACGGCAGCTCGAGCGTCCGCGGCTCACCGCCCGACGGCCCCACGTTCACCGCCACGAGCCTCTCGCCGTCCAGGGCGACGAGCTCGTCGCGTCCGTCGGCGTCGAGGTCCACCGCGGCGAGGCGCGCTCCCGAGCGGACCTCGAGCGTGGCGACCGTCCGGAGCCGGGCGGGCGCGTCGCCGGGCTCGGCGGTGCACCGCGCGACCTCGACCGGCAGGTGCACGGTGTCGAGCGTTCCGAAGCCCGACTCACCCCGCCCGCGCGCCACGATGCGGCCGCCGCGGCTCACGAAGGCGCTGACCCGAACGCGCTCGTCCACGCGGTCGCCGGCGACGAGCGTGAGGCTGCCCGAGGCGGGCGCGCCCGCGTCGCCCTCGTAGCCGCGCGCGAAGACGACGTCCTCGCCGTCGACGACCGAGAGGCAGAGCCGGTCGCCCGGCTCTCGCACGAGGACGTCGACGACCACGGCGCGCTCGTCGCCGCAGCCCGCGAGCGCGAGCGAAGCCGAGAGCGCCACCAAGCGAAGCCGCACGCCCCGTCTATATCACGGCCTGCTACCCTGCCCGAGGTGCCCGGAGGCATCCCCCTCGGCCCGTACGTGCTCGTCCGCCGCCTCGCCGCCGGCGGCATGGCCGAGATCTTCCTCGCGCGGCGGGAGGGGCCGGAGGGGTTCGCGCGCGACCTCGTCGTCAAGCGCATCCTCCCGCACCTCTCCGAGGATCCCGCCTTCACGGAGATGTTCCTCGAGGAGGCGCGGATCGCGGCGCGGCTCACGCACGCGAACATCGTGCAGGTGTACGACTTCGGCGAGGCCGACGGCAGCTATTACCTCGCGATGGAGCTCGTGCGCGGCGTCGATCTGCGGGCGCTGATCGAGCGTGCCGCGCGGCAGGCCTACATCGAGCGGCGCCCGGGCGCGATCCCCGCCCACCACGCGGCCAAGATCCTGTCGCTCGCGTGCGAAGGGCTGGGCCACGCGCACGACCTCACGGTGAACGGAGAGCGTGTCGGGCTCGTCCACCGGGACATCTCGCCGTCGAACGTCCTGCTCTCCTTCGAGGGGGCGATCAAGATCGCCGACTTCGGGATCGTCAAGACGGCGACCAACACGAAGCGCGACGACACCCGCGTCGGCGTGGTCAAGGGAAAGTACGCGTACATGTCGCCCGAGCAGGCGCGCGGCGAGCGCCTCGACGCGCGGAGCGATCTGTTCAACGTGGGCGTGCTCCTGTTCGAGACGGTCACCGGCGACACGGTCTTTCCGCACGGCGACTACCGCGCCGCCAAGCTCCTGAGCGCCGCCGGCCGCATCCCCGAGCCGGAGCGGATCGACGGCCTGCCCGCTCCGCTCGCAGAGATCGCGAGGCGGGCGATGGCGCCTGCGGCGGGCGATCGGTACGCCGACGCGCTCGCGCTGCGCGCCGATCTCGAGGCCTTCGTGCGCAGCTCACCCGAGCCGTCGGACCCGGTGGAGATCGGTCGCTACGTGCGCGCGCTCTTTCCCGACGTGCTGGAAGAGGATCGGCGCGCACCGCGCGCTGCCGGGACGGTGCCCGCGACCGTCGCGGTGAGCGGCGAGGACGCGACCGCGCTCGATCCGCTCGGTCCGGTCCGCCACGTCGGGGCCGTGCGCTCACCCGGGCGCGACGAGCCGACGCAGCCCATCGACCTCGGGCCGCCGCCCAGGCCGGACGCTTCCGCGCGTCCCGCGAGCCGGAGGCCGAAGCGCGGCGTGTTCTTCGCCGCGAGCGCGCTCGGCGCAGCCGTCCTCGGCGTGGCCGGCTTCCTGGCGTTCGGGCGCGGCGACACGCTTCCGCCGATCGAGCCGCCGTCGCCCGAGCCCGTCGCGCCCGAGGCGCCGCCCGCGCCTGCTCCCGCCGAGCTCCGCGTCCCGAGCCAGCCGCTCGGGCGGCCGCCTCTCGTCGACGGCGAGCCGGGCGGCACG
>JBDIVX010000054.1:0-45814 GCA_039794305.1 Candidatus Neutrinellum sp. | reverse complement strand
CCTGCCCGCCGTCCCGCTCCTCCGCTCGGCGCTCCTCAGCGCACCGCCCCCCGACCCCCGACAGCTCTGCCTCCCCATCCCTCGCTTTTCGTGAGAAATGCGTCCTCAGCTCACGCGAGCACGCTCAGCTCGGAAGCGTGCGGGGTGGCTGCTGCGCCGCCTCCAACGCGGCGAAGTCCTGACGATGCCCGACTCGCGGGCCATGCCGGCCGTCGGGCGCCGATGTCACGAGCTTCGCGTGGTGGACGGCGTAGCGGGACAAGACCTGGCGAATCATCTACCGAGTCGATCCGGACGCAGTCGTGATCGCCGAAGTGTTCCCGAAGAAGACGCAGAAGACGCCCAAGTCAGTGCTGGACAACGCCGTGCGCCGGCTGAAGCTCTACGATGAGGCGTAGGTGGCAGTGATGGACCCGAGGAAGAAGCGCAGGCTCGAGAGCAAGGGGTGGTCGGTCGGTTCCGTACAGGATTTCCTCGGATCGTCGGACGACGAGGTAGCCTACGTCGAGATGCGTCTGTCGCTTGCCGATCTCTTTCGCAAGCGTCGTGAGGCGCTTCGGTACACGCAGGCCCGAGTCGCTGCCGTGGTTGGCTCGAGCCAGTCGCGGGTGGCGAAGATCGAGGCTGGCGATCCGAGCGTCTCTCTCGATCTGATGATCAAGACCCTGCTGAAGCTCGGGGTGTCCAGGCGTGAGGTCGGCAAGGCGATCAGCGCCCGTGCCGAGAAGAAGAGCGCCTGAGGGGCGTGGTAGAACGCGGGCGATGGGTTCGAATTTCGGTCTGCTGGGCGTGGCGGGATTCGTGGCGCCGCGGCACCTCAAGGCGATCGCCGACACGGGCAATCGGCTGGTGGCGGCGTGCGATCCATACGACTCGGTGGGGATCATCGACGGCTGGTTCCCCGAGGCGGCGTTCTTCACGGAGGTGGAGCGGTTCGACCGGTTCCTCGAGAAGCAGCGGCGGAAGTCGGAGAGCGAGCGGGTGCACTACCTCAGCGTCTGCTCGCCGAACTACCTGCACGACGCGCACGTGCGGCTGGCCCTCCGGGTGGGGGCCCACGCGATCTGCGAGAAGCCGCTGGTGATCAGCCCCTGGAACCTGGACCAGCTCGCGGCGCTCGAGGGGGAGTACGACGCGCGGGTGTACACGGTGCTGCAGCTCCGGCTCCTGCCGGCGCTCGCGGCCCTGAAGCGGGAGCTCGCGGCGAAGCCGCCCGCGGACAAGGCCGACGTGGTGCTGAGCTACGTGACCCGGCGCGGGCGCTGGTACGAGGTGAGCTGGAAGGGGGACGAGGCGAAGTCGGGCGGGCTCGCGATGAACATCGGGGTGCACCTGTTCGACCTGATCCTGTGGCTGTTCGGGCCGGCGGAGCGGACCGAGGTGCACCTCTATGAGAAGGACCGGGTCGCGGGCCGCGTCGAGCTCGCGCACGCGAACGTGCGGTGGTTCCTGTCGACGAACGCCGAGGACCTGCCGGAGGCGACGCGGGCCGCGGGCAAGACGGCGTTCCGGTCGCTCACGCGGGACGGCGAGGAGATCGAGTTCTCGACCGGGTTCACCGATCTGCACACGCGCGTGTACGAGGACGTGCTCGCGGGGGGCGGGTTCGGGATCGAGGACGCGCGGCCGTCGATCGAGCTCGCCTACCGGATCCGGACGGCCGACGTGACGGCGCCCGGCGGCGGGGCGCATCCCTGGCTCGCGAAGCTCCGCGTCTAGCGAGGCGGATCAGCCGACGCCGACGACTCGGGCGACGACGACGGTGATGTTGTCGGGGCCGCCGTTCGAGTTGGCGCGCTCGATCATCTTGTTGCACGACTCCTTGAGATCGTTGGTCGCGCTCGAGATCTCGCAGATCTCGTCGTCGGTGACCGGGCCGCTCAGGCCGTCCGAGCACAGGATGTAGAGGTCGCCCGGCTGGGGGTGGTCGAGCATGGTGTCGACCTTGACCGACTCCTTCATGCCGAGGGCCCGCACGATGACGTTCTTGTGCGGGAAGTTCTTGATCTCCTCCTCGGTGAGCTTCTTCATCTTGATGTAGTCGTTGAGGAGGGAGTGGTCCTCGGTGAGCTGGGCGATCTGGCCGTCGCGGACGCGGTAGGCCCGGCTGTCGCCGACGTGGGCGATGAGGACGCCGTCGTCGACCACGAGGATGCCGACCAGGGTGGTGCCCATGCCGCGCAGCTTCGGGTCGCGCTGGGCGGCCTCGAAGATGCGCAGGTTGGCGAGCTTCACGCTGGTGATGAGCCGGTTCTCTTCGTAGCCCCGGCTCTTGTCCATCTTGTAAGGCCAGGTGGCCTCGGGGTCGGCGCTCGTGGCCTTGAAGAAGTCACGCAAGGTGTCGATGGCCATCTTGCTGGCCACCTCGCCCGAGGCGTGTCCGCCCATGCCATCCGCCACCACATAGAGGTGGTCTTCGTCGATGACGGCGAAGTTGTCCTCGTTGTGCGATCGCTTCATGCCGACGTTGGTTTCGCCGGCGACGATCACGCGAGCGGCCACGAGTGCTATGCCTCCGGAATCACAGTGTGAAGGGAAAGTACTGGCGCCGCGCGAGCGGTGTCAAACCGTTAGCGCCCCTCCACATAGCACGGGGGCCTCGTCCCTGTCACGATTTCCCTGCGGTTGCGCGGGTCCACCTTCGAGGGCGGCGCCGACCGATGTCGTGATGTATTGACATCGGGGCGGCGCGCTACCATCGTTCGTACATGCACCGCACGCAGATCTACCTGGAGGAGGCGCACTATCAGGCTCTCCGGGCGCGAGCGCGGCGGGAGGGCAAGACGATGGCGGGCGTGCTCCGCGAGATCCTGGACCGCCACTTTGGCCTGGCCGGCGGCCCGGTCGACGAGGATCCCTTCGATGGCGTCATCGGCATCGCCGAAGGGGACGGCTCGGCGGTGGCCGAACACGTCGAGGACTATCTGTACGGCGCCGACGAGTGAGCCTGCTCTTCGTCGACACCGGCGCCTTCTACGCGCTCGCCGACCGGCGGGATCCGGCCCACGATCGCGCCAGACGGTTCTACGCGACGTGCGACAGACCCCTGCTCACGACGGATTTCGTCTTTGCCGAGACCATGTCGCTGCTGACGAAGCGCATCGGCAAGGAGATCGCCGTCCGGTTCGGCGCCGGAATCCGCGGGAGCGCGCGGCTCCGGATCGACGAGGTCGCGCCGGAGGTGCGGGAGCGAGCCTGGAGCCTGTTCTCGACCCAGCTCGACAAGGGGTACGACCTCATCGACTGCACGTCGTTCGCGCTGATGGGCTCGCTCGGAGTGGAGGAGGCCTTCGGGTTCGACCGGCACTTCGTGCAGTTCGGGCTTCGCCTTCTGCCGTGATGCGCACCCGGGTTGCGCGGACGCCGCCTCGCGCGCTATCGGCTCCTTCGTGACCGACGACGCGCTGCGTGACGATCTCCGGGAGCTGAGCCGGATGGCCCGCGAGCTGGTCGAGTGGGAGGAGCAGCTCGGGGGGACCGGGTTCCCCGAGGTCGCCGTCCCCACGGGCGAGGCGCTCCGCCCCCGCCCGGACGTGCCGGATGTGCAGGTGTCCGGGAGCGACCGGGGCGATCGCCGGCCGCGGCTCGCGCAGATCGCCGAGGAGGCGGCCGGCTGCACCCGCTGCGATCTGCACCGGGGCCGGACGAAGAGCGTCTTCGCCCGCGGCAACCCCGAGGCGGAGATCGTCTTCATCGGCGAGGGGCCGGGCTACCACGAGGACCAAGAGGGGCTGCCCTTCGTGGGCAAGGCGGGGCAGCTCCTCGACAAGATGATCGCCGCGATGGGCTACGGGCCCGACGACGTCTACATCTGCAACGTCGTGAAGTGCCGCCCGCCGGACAACCGCACGCCGCTCCCGAACGAGTCGGCGGCGTGCCTGCCGTACCTCGAGGAGCAGCTCGGGCTGATCGCGCCCAGGGCGATCGTGGCGCTCGGCCGGACGGCCGCGCAGGGGCTCGGTCTCATCGACGAGACGACCCGCGGCTGGCGCGGGAGCTTTTGCGAGTGGCGCGGCATACCCGTCATGTCGACGTACCACCCGGCGTTCCTGCTCCGGAACCCGAACATGAAGCGCCCCGTCTGGGAGGACCTCCAGGAGGTGCTGGCGAGGCTCGGCAAGGCGCCCCCTGGGAGGCGATCGTGAGCGTGCCCGACCGGCGCGACGACGACGCGATCGACGAGCTGCCACCCATGGGGTCGCTCGACGACGAGGAGGAGCTCGGCGTCGACGACGCGACGCTCGGGGCCGACGAGGACGTGGACCTGACCGGCGCCGAGGACGTGGGGCTCGACGACGCCGCCGCCGGCGCCGAGGTGTTCGACGTCCTCGAGCTGCTCGGCGCGGCGACCGGTGACGAAGACGAGCGCTGGACGGCGGAGACCGAGGCGGCCGGCGAGCTCGTGGAGGACGACGGCCTGGCCGACCCGGGCGAGGAGGTCGAGCACGGCTGGACCGCCGACAGCGAGGCCGCCGGGATCGAGGGCTGGGACGAGGACGTCGTCGACCGGCTCGACGAGGGCTCGATCCTCGGCGACGACGCGGGCGAGGAGGGCGTCGACGAGGTGTTCGCGGTGCGCGGCGGCGAGGACGACTTCGAGCTGCCACCGCTCGACGAGGGCGAGGAGGGCGACGCGCCGGCCGACGACATCGACCTCCAGGAGGAGGCGGAGATCGAGGGCGTCGAGCTCTCCTACGAGGAGGAGGCCCGCATGAGCGGCGCCACGCTCCCCGGCCCGCTCGAGCCCGCTCGGCTCGACGTCTCGTACCTCGGGCCCGACGACGACGCGCTCGCCGCCGTGGCCTGCGCCGGGCCGGCGCTCTACGCCGGCGGCGAGGCGCTGTACCTGCAGGTGGGCGCGCGGCTCGAGCCGGCGGTCGCCGAGGGCCTCGAGGGGCAGGACCTCACCAGCCTCGCGCTCGACCCGCGCGATCCGCGGCGGCTCGTCGTGGGGACTCGGCTCGGCGGCGCCTTCCGGTCGACCGACGGCGGGGCGAGCTTCCACGAGGTGAACGCCTGGCTGCACCACCAGGACGCGAGCCGCCTGTCGGTGGCGTTCTTCGTCCGGGCCGAGCCGCACGACACCGGCGTGCGCCTGTGGGGGCGGACCCGCGCCGGCGCGCTCTACCGGAGCGACGACCTCGGCGACTCCTGGTCGAGCCCGCTCTTGCCGGCGCCGGTGCTCGGGCTCGCGGTGGCGCCCGGGGAGGGCACGGTCGCCCTGTGCGTGCCGCGGGCGGGCGCCGCGCGGATCGCCGTCTCGCCCGACGGCGGCCACCGCTGGACGATGCGCGAGGTCGAGGGGCTCGAGGGCGCGCCCCACATCCCCGACGCCGACCACCACGTGGCGGCGCTCGGCGAGGCGATCGTCGTGGTGCGGGAGGGCGAGGCCGAGGGGCCGTTCCTGTCGCGCGACGGGGGCGTCCGGTGGGAGCGGCTCGGGCGGCTGCCGGCGGCGGGGCCGGTGGCGCTCGCGCGGGAGGGCGGCCGGACGGTCCTCTACGCGGCCCTGTTCTTCGACGGGGCGGACCGGGGCGTGGTCGTCCGCGAGCCGGTCGACGCGCCGGGCGAGGCCGCGCTCTTGCTCGACGTGCGCGCCGAGCGCGACGCCCGGCGCATCGAGGGCCGGGGCGATCCCGAGGGCGACAACCGCGTGCTCGCCCTCGAGGCGAGCGCCGGCGGCGGCCGGACGCACCTCGACGTCGCGACGGGGGCGGGCCTGTTCCGAGTCGACGTGAGCCACGAATGACCGGCCGTCTAGATCCTGGACGTTGCGCCCGGATGCCGCGACGCTATCGATCGTGAGCTTCCGCTTGCCATGACCGAGATGAGCGAGACGACGCGGCCCCGGCGCGATCCGGCGGCGGTCGCGACGGAGCCCGGGCTCGGGCCGCCGGTCGACCCGAAGGTCGAGCGGCTCCGGCAGTGCCTGCGCGAAGGGCTCGCGGCCTCGGGGGACGCGCGGGCCGAGCTCGGGCTCCCGGAGGACGCCGAGGACGCCGAGCTCGCGCGCGCGCTGGTGATGGCGGTGGGCGAGGGCGAGGTGGACCGGGTGGCGATCGGGCAGGGACGGCGCGCCGACCCGCGGCCGACGATCCGGCCGAGCCTCATCCCGGGCGCCGACACGTCGTTCCTCGGGCGCCTTCGGACCGAGCGGTCGAGCGAGGGGCTCGACGTGGACGACCTCGGCGACGTCCGGACGCTCGTGGCGGTCGTGCGGGCCGGCAGCCTCAAGCAGCGGCGCGCGGCGGTGCGCCGGCTCGGCGCGCTGCTCTCCGAGGAGCGGCGCGCCATCCCGAGCGACCAGCGGCGGGCGGCGACCGAGCTCCTGACGCGGATCCGGGACGTGGAGATCGCGTACGAGCTGTCCGAGGCGCGGGCGGGGCTGCCCGGCGGGCTCGGTCGGCAGGTGCGCGCCGAGCGCGAGGAGGTCGAGCAGCTCGCCGAGCGCGTCGCGCGCCGCGTCTCGGCGTTCTGGGACGGCGAGATCGCGCACGAGCCGCTGACGCTCCTGCCGGGCGATCAGCGGGCGAACCTCCTGATGCGCGTGCGCGACCTGCCGGGCGCGCTCGTCCATCACCTCGGCGCGGTCATCGAGGGCACCGACGGCGTGTCGAGCCGCGAGGACCGGCTCGCGCTGCTCTCGTCGCTGCGGTACTCGGGCGACCGGAGGCTCGTCTCGTCGCTTCGTATCGTGCTCGATACCGCCGACGCGGAGCTCGCCCTCGAGGCGGCCCGGGCGCTCGGCGCCATCGACGACCCGCGCGTGCACCCGGCGCTGCTCGCCGCGTACGAGCGCAACGTGGTCGACAAGAACCGCGCGGTGCTCGCCGGCGCCCTCGGGCGCGCGGGCGACGCGCGCGGCGCCGACTACGTGCGGACCGCATTGGCGAGCGACGATCCAAACGTCGTGCGCAACGCGCTCGAGGCGCTCGAGGCGGTCGGCGGCACCGAGGACACCGAGGCCGTCGTCCGCAAGATGGAGAAGGCCGATCCGGTGCTGGCGATCCAGGCGGTGCGCACGCTCGCGCGCCTCGCCGACGGGCGGGCGCTCGCGGCGCTCCGGGAGATGCGCGACCGGACGAGCGTGTCGGCGCTCTGGGCCGAGCTCGAGGACGCCGAGGCCGCCATCCGCGCGCGCACCGAGCTCCGGGGCGAGGAGATCGAGGCGGAGGCCGCGATCAAGCCCGGCGGCGGGGCGAAGCTCGCCGAGCGCAAGGCGCCGGCGATGGCGCGGCTCGGGAGCCTCAAGGACTTCGCCATCGGGCACCTGTGGCTGATGGTGGGCGCGCTCGGGCGCGCGGTCGGGCGGTTCGAGGGCGCGGCCGAGCGGCGGCCCGGCTGGGCGACGCCGCTCATCGCCATCGCGCTCGCCTACGCGCGCAAGAGCCGCTGGGCGCCCGCGCTCGCGGCCTTCCGCCGCGCCATCGAGGTCGACCGCGCGCGCGTCGAGCGCCAGCCGGTCGTCATCCGCTCGGTGGCGCGCTGCTTCCTGCGGCGCGCCGAGGAGATGGAGCGCGACGGGCGCCACGAGATCGCGCGCGGGCTGCTCGAGGAGGCGCTCGCGCTCGACCTCCGAAGAGCGCCGAGCGCGCTCCGGTTCGAGGTGAGCCGGCGTCACGAGGCCATGCGTGCGCGCGCGCTCGGCAGGGGCGACCGATGAGCTCGGACGCGCTCAAGGAGGCGGCGCGGCGCGGCCTGCTCGAGATGGAGGGGGCGGGGACCGCGGGCGGCGAGGTATCGCGCGTGGTCCTCGACGTGACTGCGGCCGGTCGGACCGAGATCGTGACGGTGTCGCTCCGGGACGGTCAGCTCGTGGTGAGCTCCACCGGGGGCGCGGACGACCGGGCGCACGTGGCGGCGGCGCTCGAGCTCATCGCGGGGGGCGAGGCGGCGGCCGGCAGGGTGAGCCTCTTGCCGGTCGACGGGCGGGCGAGCAGCCCGGGGACGATCCGCACGGTGGACGACGCGCTGCCCGTCACGGCCGACCGCAACGCCCTGGCCGAGGCGCTCGACGACCTGGTGGTCGCGGTGGTGCGGGTCGGCGTCCGGGAGGCGCGCAGCTCGGCCACGGTCGACGAGGCCGTCGGGCGGATCGTGGCGGCGGCGCCGAGCCCGCTGCCGCTCGGGATCAGCCGGTGGATCGGCATGCTGCGGGCGGCCATGACGGTGGTCGACGTGGACACGGTGGGGCGGATCCTCGAGGGTGCCTCGCAGGTGGCCGCCGGCCTGCGCGACCCGGGGCGCGGCGACGAGGCGCGCCGGCGGATCGTCGCCTGGCTCGGCGCCACGGCCGACACGCCCGGCGACGTCCTGCGGGTGAGCGACCGGACGCTCGTCGAGGTGGCGCGCGAGTACGTGAACGGGGTCGAGCGTGCCGCGATCGAGCGGCGCTACCTGATGTGCCTCGACACGGGCGAGATCCTCCGCGAGGAGAGGCCGCGCGGCGCGATGACGACCTCGGTCGGGCCGTGCCCGCGCATCGTGGCCGTGGGGCTCGGCGAGATCGAGGAGGGCGCGGCGCCGCGGCGCATCCGGCTGCTCCAATACGCGGTCACGAGCACCCTCGGGCCGGACGACTGGGTGCGCGTCGAGGACGTGGCGCAGCGGCGCTTCGACGCGCTGGCGAGCGACTACCGCGAGGCGATGCGCGCCTACCCCGGGCTCGCCGAGCCCTTCGTCGTGGTCTCGCCTGCGTCGTGCGCGCGCGAGCCCGAGCTCGTGCTGCTCGACGGGTTCGACGATCCCTTGCCCGTGTCGCGGGCCGACGAGCCGGCCTTCGCCGCGACGCTCGCCGACCTCGCGAGGGACGAGGACCCGGCCTGGGTGGCCGGGCGGCTGGTGGACGCGGACGGCTCGCTCCTGCTCGTGCCCTGCGCGGCGGCGATGCGCGAGGGGGCCGACCGGCGCGTGATGAGGATCTCGTGAAGGACCGGCTGGCGAAGCGGATCGGAGACCGCGAGGTCGTGGTGGGCGTGCTCGGCATGGGCTACGTGGGGCTGCCGCTCGCGCACGCCTTCGTCGAGGCGGGGGTGCGCGTCGTGGGGTTCGACACCGACCCTGCCAAGGTCGAGGCGCTGAACCGCGGCGAGACCTACCTCCGACACCTCGGCGAGTCGCTCGTCCGCTCCATGCGCGAGACGGGGCGCTTCGAGGCGGCCTCGGACTTCGCGCGGCTCGGCGAGGTGGACGCGGTGCTCCTGTGCGTGCCGACGCCGCTCGATCCGCACCTGCAGCCCGATCTGTCGTTCGTCGAGCGGTCGAGCGAGGCCGTCGCGGCGGCGCTCCGGCCGGGGCAGCTCGTGGTGCTCGAGAGCACGACGTGGCCGGGCACCACGCGCGAGGTGGTGCTGCCGCGGCTCGCGGCCCGCGGCGTCGAGGTGTTCGTCGCCTACTCGCCCGAGCGCGAGGATCCGGGGCGGGCCGTCTCGACGCGGTCGGTGCCGAAGCTCGTCGGCGGGCTCGACGACGCGGCCGGGGATCTGGCCGAGGCCCTCTACGCGCTCGCCTTCGAAGAGGTCGTGCGCGTCTCGTCGGCGGAGGTCGCCGAGGCGGCCAAGCTCCTCGAGAACGTGTACCGCGCGGTGAACATCGCGCTCGTGAACGAGATGAAGACGGTGCTCACCGAGATGGGCGTCGACGTGTGGGAGGTGATCGGGGCGGCGAGCACCAAGCCCTTCGGCTTTCAGCCGTTCTATCCGGGGCCGGGCCTCGGCGGGCACTGCATCCCGATCGACCCGTTCTACCTCACCTGGCGCGCGCGCGAGTTCGGGCAGGACACGCGGTTCATCGAGCTCGCGGGGCAGATCAACCACGCGATGCCGCGCTACGTGGTGAACCGGACGGCGTGGGCCCTGAACGAGCACGGCAAGGCGGTCCGCGGCGCGCGGGTGCTGGTGCTGGGGCTCGCCTACAAGCGCGACGTGGACGACTGCCGGGAGAGCCCGAGCTTCGAGATCATCGAGATGCTCCGGGAGCTCGGCGCGCGGGTCGAGTACAACGACCCGCTGATCCCCGAGGCGCCGAGGGTGCGGCGGCACGACCTCGGGATGCGGAGCGTGTCGGTCGCGCCCGAGGACGTGGCGCGCTACGACGCGGTGATCGTGGTCACCGACCACTCGAGCTACGAGTGGGAAACCATCGTCCCGGCGGCGCGGCTGCTGATCGACACGCGCAACGTGACCGGCGCCCTCCGCCCCCGGCCGCCGAACGTCGTGATGGCCTGAGCGGTCGGATTCGACGAGTCACGACTTGCATTCGGTCCTGTCCCCAATGCAAGTCGGACCGGTGACGACTTGCATTCGGTCCTGTCCCCGATGCAAGTCGGACCGGCGATCACTCGGTCCTGTCCCCAACGATCACTGCCGCGGCGGAGAGGAGGGCGGCGGCGGGCGGGGTGAAGGCGAGGGTATCGAGCGCGAGGCCGCCGACGGCGAGGGCGGCGGCGCCCGTGGCGGCCATGGCCACGAGGAGGGCGCGGGTCGCGCGCGCGAGGAGGGCCTGGACGGCGGCGCCGGTGGGCCAGGCGGCGCGCAGGGCGCGGCCGTAGGCCGTCGCGGCGCACAGGGCGGCGCCGAGGGCGCCGACGGGGACGAGCACGCCCGGGACGGCGTCGAAGGCGTGAAGGAGCGACGCGACCGCGAGGGCGGTAGCGAGGGTGAGACCCGCGCCCGCCAGGGCGGCGAGGGGGCGGGCGCGCCGCAGGCGGCGAGCGGCGAGGGCGGCGCCCGCGACGCTGCCGCGGGGCAGGACCAGGGTGGTCTCGGCGGGCTCGGGGGCCACGCCGGCCAGGTCGGCGTCCGGTGGGGCGTCGGACTCGGCGTCGAGGCGGCGGAGCGCGCGCTCGAGCTCGAGGGCGTCGGCGGGGCGGTCGTTCGGGTCGCGGGCGAGGGTGCCGGCGAGGATCTCCTCGACGGCCTCGGGGAGGCCGGGGACGAAGGTGCGCGCCGGGACGGGGGACTCGCTCAGCAGGCGCGTGAGGCTCGCGGTCGCGTCCTTCGCCTCGAACGGGGCGTGGCCGGTGAGCATCCGGTAGAGGACGGCGCCGACGGCGTAGAGGTCCGCGCGCCCGTCGACCCGCGCGGCGCCCCGTGCCTGCTCGGGCGCCATGTACGCCGGGGTCCCGACGACCGCGCCGTCCCGCGTGATGTCTGGGACGCCCACGAGCTTTGCCACGCCGAAGTCGAGGATCTTTACGGTTTCGTGGCCGTGTGCGTTCGCGGCGAGGAAGATGTTGGACGGCTTGAGGTCGCGGTGCACGACGCCGGCGGCGTGGGCGGCGGCGAGCCCGCGGCAGAGCTGGCGCGCGATGCGCACGGCCTCGTGCAGGGGCAGCCGGCCGCGGTGTTCGAGCCGGGTCTGGAGGTCGGTCCCCTCGAGGCGTTCGGCGACGATGCAGGGGCGGTCGTCGGGCGTGCGCACGACGTCGACCACGTCGAGGACGTGATCGGAGTCGATGCTCGCGGCGGCGCGGGCCTCCCGCTCGAAGCGCGCGACCGCGTCCGGGTGGCCGGCGTAGTGGTCGTGGATGACCTTGGCGACCAGCCGGCGCGGCAGGCGCGCGTGCTCGGCCTCGTAGAGCCGGCCCATGCCGCCCTTGGCGAGGAGACGGGTGATCCGGTAGCTGCCGGCGAGGACGACCCCGAGGAGCGGGTCGGTGGCGTCGGGCGAGACCCCGAGGGGCGTCGCGTCGCGGGGGCAGACCAGGTAGTCGGGCGGGAAGCGCTCGCCGCAGGTGCGGCAGCGGCGGAGGTTCTGCCGGCTCTGGCCCTCGATGCGCCGCGCGGGGTCTCCCATGGCCCCGTCCACGGTACCGAGCCGCTCCCGGTGCGTCAGGAAAGCTGCGAGCGCGCGCACGGGCGGGCGTTGACACTGCCAGAATTCCACACTAAATCCGCGTGCATGTCGGAGCGCAGGGTGCGGATCCTCGTGGCGAAGCCTGGTCTCGACGGGCACGACCGCGGGGCGAAGGTGGTGGCGCGGGCGCTGCGCGACGCCGGGTTCGAGGTGATCTACACCGGGCTGCACCAGACGCCCGAGATGATCGCGGCGGCCGCCGTTCAGGAGGACGTGGACGCGGTGGGCCTCTCGATCATGTCAGGCGCCCACAACACGCTCTTCCCCGCGGTCGTCGAGGCGCTCCGGGCGCGCGGCGCGGACGACATCCTCGTGTTCGGCGGCGGCATCATCCCGGACGAGGACTTCGCGAAGCTCGAGGCCGCCGGAGTGAAGGGGCTGTTCACGCCCGGCACGCCGCTCGGCGAGATCATCGAGTGGGTGCGGGAGAACGTGACGCCGCGGGCGGCGTGATGCGCGCGCTCTGCGCCATGGTCCTGCTCGTCGCCGCCGCGTGCGGTGGGGCGCAGGAGCCGGTCGACAGCTACTCGTCGACCGGCGGCGCGGCCGAGTCGGCCGACGGCGTCCGGAGCAGCGAGGGGGAGGCGGCGAGCGCGGGGCTCGTCGAGCCGCGGGGCGTCGTCCAGGGGCCGATGGCGCAGAGCGCCGAGGCGTTCCCGGTCGAGCCCGTCGAGCCGCTCGTGGCGCCGGCCGACGAGGTCCGCGTGCACTTCGGGCAGATGCGGCTCGAGCCGCGCGCCGAGTTTCGCCCGCCCGTGAGCCCCTGCCAGGACGTGCTCGTCTACGTGCGCGAGGGGACGCTCTCGGCGGTCGGCACGGGCATCGCGGGCGAGGGCGCGCCCGCGACGCTGTACCCGGGCGACGCGGTGCGGTTCGGACCGGAGGGCGACGGCAAGGTGACGAACGTAGGCGCCGAGCCCGCGCGGACGGTGGTCGCGTTCGTCCGCGCCGCCGGCAGCGGCTCGGCCCAGCCGAGCGGGATGGACTTCGCGGCGCGGGTCGGGAGCCCGCCGGCGAGCGAGTCCTGCCGGGCGGCCGAGCCGGCGCGGGACCCGCGGGTCGAGCCGCAGCGCATGGCGTCCGAGCGGACGACCGAGCCGCTCGTGATCGCCGGCGGGAAGATGCGCGTGCGGATCCTGCTCGACGCGGACGGCGCGGGCGCGCGGCACGGCGGCCTGGCGATCCTCGACGGCGACCCGGACGCCACCGTGCCCGAGCACCGGCACGACGCGAGCGCCGAGGTGCTCTTCATCGAGGACGGGGAGGGGACGATGCGGCTCGGCGACCGGCAGGTCCGGGTCCGGCCGGGCGCGGTGGTGTACGTGCCGCCGAACGCGCTCCACGACTTCCGCGGCGCGGGGACACGCCCGCTCCGGGCGATCCAGGTGTACGCGCCGTCGGGACCCGAGCAGCGGTTCCGCGCGATGGCAGAGGGACGGTGATGGACTTCGAGCTCAGCGAGTTGCACAGGTCGGTACGGGACACCGCGCGCGGGTTCGCGCAGCGCGAGGTGGCGCCGCACGCGCGCGCCTGGGACGAGGAGGAGCGGTTTCCGCACGAGATCGTGCCGAAGCTCGGCGAGCTCGGGTTCCTCGGCGTGCGCGTCCCGGAGGAGTACGGCGGCGCCGGGCTCGACACGCTGGCCTACGCGATCATCGTCGAGGAGATCGCGCGCGCGGACGGCTCGCTCGCGCTCACCGTGGCCTCGCACAACGGGCTCGGCTCCTCGCACATCATGAGCTTCGGCAACGAGGAGCAGAAGCGGAAGTACCTGCCGCGCCTCGCCACCGGCGAGATCCTCGGCGCCTGGGCGCTCACCGAGCCGGGTTCGGGCTCGGACGCCGCGGGCATGGAGACGCGCGCGGTTCGCGACGGCGACGACTGGGTGATCAACGGGACGAAGATGTTCATCACCCAGGGCTCGGTGGGCGGCGTGTGCGTCGTGCTCGCCCTGACCTCGCCCGAGAAGAAGCAGAAGGGCGTGACCGCCTTCGCCGTCGACATGGGTACGCCCGGCTTCACGGCGTCCAAGCACCTCGAGAAGCTCGGCTGCCGGTCGAGCGACACGGTCGAGCTCACGTTCGACAACGTGCGCGTGCCGGACTCGCAGCGCATCGGCGAGGTCGACCACGGGTTCATCGACACGCTGAAGATCCTCGACCGCGGCCGGGTCAGCATCGGCGCGATGGCGCTCGGGCTCGGCGAAGGCGCGCTCGCGGCGGCGGTGCAGTACGCGAAGGACCGCAAGCAGTTCGGAAAGCCCATCGCCGACTTCCAGGCCGTGCAGTGGATGATCGCCGACTCGCGGACGGAGCTCGACGCGGCGCGGCTCCTGGTGTGGCGCGCGGCGGTGATGGCCGACAGCGGTGAGCGCTACTCGCAAGAGGCCTCCATGGGCAAGCTGTTCGCCTCGGAGGCCGCGAGCCGCGCCTGCAACCGCGCCCTGCAGATCCACGGCGGCTACGGCTACACCCGCGAGTTCCCCGTCGAGCGGCACCTGCGCGACGCGAAGCTCTGCGAGATCGGCGAGGGCACGAGCGAAGTGCAGCGCATGGTCATCTCGCGCCACGCGCTCGGGTGAGTTGCACTGGGGACAGGTCCCAATGCAACTGCCGGTTGCACTGGGGACAGGTCCCAATGCAACTGCCGGTTGCACTGGGGACAGGTCCCAATGCAACTGCCGGGGCGGCCCAGAGCGCTCGTCAGCGCCCCGGGCCGAGGCGTTTGACGGAGCCGCCGGACAGGGCGCCGGCGTGCAGGTGGATGGAGCGGCCGGCGCGGCGGCCCGCTTCGATTCCTTCCGAGGACGACACGAAGCTCGCGCGGCCGCGGGACGTGCGGCCGAACAGAGCTCTCGCGCGTGCGATGCGCTCGTCGAGCCGGACCACCAGCGCAGCGCTCTCGGACTGGGTCTGCCGCCGCGTCTCGCCGAGCTGTTCGGCGATGGCCTGAACGCAGCCGAACCGGAAGGCGTTGTGGAACGCGCGGCCGCGCCCGGCGCAGTGGGCCGAGGCGAGCCGGTCGATCTCCCGGCTGCAGTGGCCGAACAGGTGGCGGACGACGGCGATGTCCTCGGGGCGGCCGGCCAGGATGAGCCTGCGCATCAAGAGCCCCCGTTCGGCGCGCGTCGACCAGCACACCGCGACGCCGTTGGCGCGGCAGAGCGCCGCCGCGAGGCTGCCGCGCCAGCCCACGCGCTGGCCGCCGGTCCAGAGCGCGTCGTCGTCGCGCACGACCGTCTCGTCCACCTCGTCGGCGCCGAGCTCGAGCTCGCTCAGCCGGTGGCGGTCGATGAGCTTCTGCGCCGCCGCCAGCGCCGCGGCGGCCTCGTTCGGGTTGCTCGACTCGCCGAGGCGCAGGAGCTTGCGCACGCGGTCGAGGATGGTGTCGCGGTCGGGGGTCATGGCGCGGGGGCGGAGCAAGGAGCGGGCCGGAGGGCCAGGGTGCGGCCTCCCGGTGATCTCGGCCGGCGCGTCGAGCAGGCGCTGGCGGAACGCCGGCGGGGCGCCGGCGATCGCCGGTGGGGTCGGCGAGGGGGCACGGGCACGGATCAGTCCAGTATCTCGGCGCGGATCTCGACGACGCCGGCGCGGATCATGTCGAGGTCCTCGGCGGCCGCGCGGGAGAGATCGAGGATGCGGCGGCGGTCGCCGAAGGGGCCGCGGTCGTTGACGCGGACTTCGGTCGTCCGGCCGTTGTCGACGCGGGTGACGCGCACGCGGGTGCCGAAGGGCAGGTCGCGGCTCGCGGCGGTGTGGGCGCTCGGGTCGTAGGGCTCACCGCTCGCGGTGGAATTGCCGGCGAGGGAGTCGGCGTAGTAGCTGGCCCGGCCTTCGAGCACGCGGGCGCCGTCGGCCGCGGGGGCCGTGGTGGGGGTGGCGCTCGCGACGCGGGGCGGTGGCGGCTCGGGCCCGCTGCACGCGGCCGCGGCGAGCGCGATCAGCGCTGCTCCCGCTCCTCGGGCGAGGGCATGCCGTGCCCGGGCGCGAGCATCATGGCCCGGTACGCCGTGTAGTTGAACGTGTCGCTGTGCTCGGGGTTGTGACACTCGATGCACACGCCCGCGGGTGGGTTCAGGAGCACGTCCACCTCGGGGTCCCGGACGTGCAGGCTACCCGGGCCGTGGCAGCTCTCACAACCCACGTTCCGGAGCACGCCGCCCTCGCCGAGGTGGGTCACGGTCGAGCCGCCCGGGTCCATGTACCCGGTGACGTGGCAGCCGACGCAGCTCAGGTTGAACTGCTTGTGCCGCTCCTCGAGCGTCGGGTAGGCCTGGCCGTGCTTGGTGCCGGTCCACCAGGTGTGCTCCTCCTCGTGGCACGACCGGCAGGCGTCGGAGCCCGTGAAGCCCGCCTGGTCTTCGGGGAGCGGCGGAGGCGCGAGGCTCGCGAACACCTCGCGGTTGTGCTCGTTCACCCGCCGGAAGTGTCGCTCCATCACCTGGGTCACCTCGGGTGCCTGCGGGGCCTGCGGGGAGAGCTCGACGTACTCGGCGGCGAACGCGTTGCCCTCGACCGTGCGGGGCGTCGCGAGCTCGGTGAGCTCGCGCTCCATCTCGGCGAGCCGCCGCTTCTGCCGCTCGACGTCGGCCTCGGCGACGCTGTCGTCCTCTTCCCACTCCGCGATCCGTGCGCGCAGATCCCCGATGCGCTCCTCGACGTGCGCGCGCTGCTCGGCGCGCGTCCAGTCGCCGAAGTCGCTGAAGTCGCCGTCGCCGCGCCGGAACACGTCGACCACGACGAGCCCCTGGCCCTGCCGGCCCGCGTGGAGGATCCACGCGCCGCCGGCCTCGAACGGCGGGACGGCCTCGGCGAGGTCGAGCCCCGCCTGCACGACGAAATCCACGCCCTCGGCAGCGCCCGCGACCTGCCGCGCCGTGCGGCGCGTCCCGCGCACGAGCCCGACGACGACCTCGGCTCCCTGCGCGCGCAGCTCGCTCGCCGCGCTCTGCGCCGCCTCGCGCACCGCCTGGGTGCGGGTCACGCCCTCGGGGAGCGATCCGTCCGGGCCCTCGACCTCGCTCACGCCGAAGATGCCCACCTTCACGCCGCCGACCTCGCGCACGACGCCGCTCCCGAGGGCGGGCTCGGTGGGCTCGGCGCCCTCGGGCGCGGCCAGGTCGAGCCCCGCGGCGAGGAGCGGGAACTCGGCGCGGCCGGCGAGCGCGCGGAACGTGGGGACACCGTGCGAGAAATCGAGGGAGCCCGGCGTGGCGGCGTCGACGCCCACGCGCCCGAGCACGTCCACGAGCGTCTCGGCCTTCCAGAGATCCTGCGTCTCGGCGCCCGCGACGCCGTGATCGACGCCGTCGAAGAACAGATCGCCCGCGACGACGACCAGCATCGGCCGTCCCTCGTCCCGGAGCGCCTTCACCTTGGCGGCCGTGCGATCGATGCCGCCGAGCGGCCGGCTCGTGCAGCCGCACGGCTCGAGGTAGCCCTTGATGTCGGTCAGCACGACCAGCCGCAAGGTCGGGGGCGGGCGCTCCACGCGAGCCGGCGTGGTCGGCCGCTCGTCGTCGCCACAGGAGGCGCCGCTCGTCCCCGCCGCCAGCGCCACGACCAGCATCGGCGCGAGCCAGCGGGAGAGGAAGGAACGCCCCGGCTTGACGCGCATCGCAGGCGTTGTAGCAACAGGGCTCCCATGCGTCACGCTCGGTACGCCCTCGCCCTGGCTCTGTGCTGCGCGGCCTGCGACTCGTGCGACGAGCCGGAGGAGCCGGTCTCGGAGGTCGTGACCGCGGGCGATCCGAGCGTCCCCCCGCCCGAAACGCGCCTCCCCTCGAGCCGGGGGGACGGGGCGGGGTGCGTCGCCTTCTGCGAGAAGTCGCTCGAGTGCGCCGAGCGCGAGGGCCGCCCGATCCCGCCCGGCGCCGGCGACTGCGAGGCGAGCTGCCGCCCGGGCGGGACCCACCACGCCGCGCCCCCGGCGGTCTGGGCCTGCGCCGACGAGCCCTGCGGCCGCGCGTTCGCGGCTTGCAGCATGCGCGGGATGATGGAGCACATGCGGGAGAGCGAGGTCGCGGTCTTCCCGCGGTCGTGCGAGGGCCTGTGCAACAAGGCGGCGTGGTGCGCCGAGCGGACGGGCGAGCCGCGGGGCCCCGGCGAGGACGACTGCGAGGCCGCCTGCGCGCCGGGTGGGCCGTACGCGGACCTCGCCCCCAACGTCTTCCGGTGCGTCGACGTGGCCTGCGGCGAACAGCTACGGGCGTGCCGGGCGACCGGGGGGCCGAGGGAGCCGCCCGGCTCGCCTTGACGAGGCCCGGACCGGCAGGTAGCTTCCGCTGCCCCGATTCTCCGGGGGCAGGTTTTCGCAGGCTTTTTGAGAGGATCCTCGATGATCAAGGTCCGACTCGCACGTCACGGATCGAAGAAGCGTCCCTACTACCACCTCGTGGTGGCCGACTCGGAGCGCCCGCGCGACGGGCGGTTCATCGAGCAGCTCGGCACCTACGACCCGTCCAAGCCGATGGCCGAGGCCCGGATCGACCACGAGCGGGTGGGCTACTGGCTCGGCGTGGGCGCGCAGGCGACGGAGACGGCGGCCAAGGTGCTCCGCGAGCACAAGAAGGCTCTCGACGCGGCCCACGAGGCCGCCGGCGTCTGACGAACGCGATGGAAGAGGACGAAGAGCGGCTCGTGGACGACGCCGAGGCGGTCGAGCAGATGAGCGACCTCGTCAGCTACATCGCCAGGCAGCTCGTCGACGATCCGGAGGGCGTGCAGGTCACGCCCATCGAGAACGACCGCGCCGTCGTCTTCGAGCTGCAGGTCGCCGACGGCGATCTCGGCAAGGTGATCGGCAAGGACGGCCGCACCGCGCGCGCCATGCGCACCCTGCTCGCCGCGACGTCGGCGAAGCTCCGCAAGCGCGCCGTCCTCGACATCCTCGAGTAGCGCGGGGGGGGAGCCGCCGTGGCCGCCGACGATCGCGATCGGGTCGTGCTCGGCGTGGTCACACGGCCGCACGGCGTCCGCGGCGAGCTGCGCGTCCACCTGCACAACCCGGACTCGGAGCTCCTGTTCGAGCGCGAGCGGGTGCTCGTGCGCACCGGGGACGGTGAGCGCGAGGTCGGGATCGACGCGATCCGAAGGGGCCCGAAGGGCGCGGTGCTCCTGTGGCTCGAGGGCGTCCGGGGGCGCGAGGCGGCCGAGGCGCTCCGCGGCGCCGAGCTGTGCATCCCGCGCTCCGAGCTGCCCGCGCCCGGCGAGGACGAGTGGTATCACGTCGATCTCGTCGGGCTCGAGGTGCGCGACCGCGAGGGGCGCCCGAGGGGCGAGGTGGTGGCCGTCGTGCCATACCCGACGGTGGACGCGCTCCGGGTGCGGGGCGACGACGGCGAGCGCGAGGTGCCCATGGTCGAACAGTGGCTCGTCTCGGTGGACGTCGCGGGCGGCGCCGTGGTGGTGGACGGGCTCGAGGAGCTGCCGCTCGAGCCGAAGGGGAGGAGGGGCTGAGTGCGGTTCGACGTGGTCACGCTGTTTCCCGAGATGTTCGGCTCCTTCCTCGGGGCCGGCCTGCTCGGCAAGGCGATCGCCGCGGGTCTCGTCGAGGTCCGCTTCACGAACCCGCGTGACTTCGCGACGGACCGGCACCGCACGGTGGACGACACGCCCTACGGCGGCGGGAGCGGGATGGTCATGATGCCGGGGCCGCTCATCGAGGCGATCGAGTCGCTCGCGGACCGCCCGCACCGCGTGCTCCTGACGCCGCAGGGCGAGCCCTTCCGCCAGGCCGACGCCGAGCGGCTGAGCGCGCTCGGCGCGATTGCGCTCGTGTGCGGGCGCTACGAGGGCGTGGACGAGCGAGTGCGGGCGTTCGTGGACGAGGAGATCTCGCTCGGGGACTTCGTCCTCCTCGGCGGCGAGGTCGCGGCCATGGCGGTGATCGAGGCGACGGCCCGTCTGGTCCCCGGCGTGCTCGGCAACGTGGCGTCGGCTGGCGATGAGTCGCACGTGGCCGGGCTCCTCGAGTACCCGCAGTACACGCGACCGGCCGAGCTGCGCGGGATGGAGGTGCCCGACGTGCTGCGCTCGGGCGACCACGGCGCGGTCGCGCGCTGGCGCCGCAGGGAAGCGCTTCGCCGCACGCGCGAGCGGCGCCCCGATCTGTTCGCGCAGCTCGAGCTGAGCGACGCGGACCGGGCGCTGCTCGGCGAGATCGACGAGGAGGGATGAGCCCGCTCTACTGCGCGCTGGTGCACCACCCGGTGCGCGACCGGGACGGTCACCCCGTGACCACGGCCGTCACCAACCTCGACGTGCACGACATCGCCCGGAGCGCGCGCACCTACGGGCTGCGCGGGTACTTCGTGGTGACGCCCATCGAGGCGCAGCGCGCGCTGGTCGAGCGGATCCTCGAGCACTGGCGCACGGGCGCCGGGGCGCGCCGCGTGCCCGAGCGCACCGTGGCCCTTTCGCTCGTTCGGATCGTGGAGTCGGTCGAGGAGGCGCGCGCGGAGGTGGCGCGACGCGAGGGAAGGGCGCCGCGGGTGGTCGCCACGGCGGCGCGCGAGGCGCCGGGCGTCGAGGTGCGCTCCTTCGCGGACGAGGCTGCGCGGCTCCGGTCGGGCGACGAGCCCACGCTGCTCCTCTTCGGCACCGGCCACGGCCTCGTCGACGACACCCTCCGATCGGCCCACGCCCTCCTCGAGCCCATCCGCGCCGGCGCCGACTACAACCACCTCTCCGTCCGCGCCGCCGTGGCCATCTGCCTCGACCGCCTAATCGGCGAGCGCGAATAGGGGACGGACCTCGGTTTCTGGGACCGAATAGGGGACGGACCTTAGTATCTTAGTTTCTGCCTCACGTAACCACAGGCTTTTTCGGCAGAGAAACTAAGATACTAAGGTCCGTCCCCTAACCCCTCCAGGCTTTTTCGGCAGAGAAACTAAGATACTAAGGTCCGTCCCCTAACCCAGAATTGCTGGGCTTTGGGGTTAGGGGCGGGCTAGGAGGTCGAGGACTTGGTCGACGTGTTTCTTGGCGCGGAGCTCGTGGTGGAAGGCGCCTCGGATGGTGCCGTCGGGGCCGATGACGTAGGTGACGCGCGCGGTGCCGAGGCCGAGGGGGTGGGCGGCGTCGTAGTCCCGGGCGAGGCGGCGGTCGGGATCGCTGAGAAGCGGGAAGTTGAGGCCGTGCTTGCGGGCGAAGTCCCGGTGGCTGGCCTCCGTATCGGAGCTGACACCGACGACCCGGGCGCCACGGTCGGCGAGGTCGGCGTGGGCGTCCCTGAAGAAGCACGCCTCTTTGGTGCAGACCGGAGTGAAATCGCTGGGGTAGAAGTAGAGGACCACGGGCCCCTCCGCGAGGAGCTCTTCGAGCACGATCTCGTGGCCGTCCTGGTCCTGGCCCCGGAAGCCCGGGGCCCGCTCACCGACGCGCAGCATGGGCAGCTCCTAGGGGCGCTCCGTTGACGCCGCAACCGGCCCGTGCTAGCTAACGCGCCCTTCCGTACCGAGGGATATCACCATGGCGAGCCCCGTACCGCAGATCCAGGCCATCGAGAACGGCTTCCTCCGGGAGCTCCCCCACTTCCGGGTCGGGGACACCGTCCGCGTCCACTACCTCATCCGCGAGGGCGACAAGGAGCGCGTGCAGGTGTTCGAGGGGGTGGTGATCCGCAAGACCCGCGGGGGCGCCGGGGCGACCTTCACCGTCCGCAAGGTGAGCTTCGGCGTGGGCGTCGAGCGCATCTTCCCCGTCCACTCGCCCCGCATCGAGAAGCTCGATGTGGGGAGCCGCGGCCACGTGCGCCGGTCGAAGCTCTACTACCTGCGCGCCCTGCGCGGGAAGAAGGCCCGCATCCGCGAGAGCCAGCGCCGCACCGAGGCGACCGACGCCGCAAAGAGCCGGTAGCCCTAGTGTTCCTCGCGGACGACCTCGGCCGAGAACACCTCGAGGACGGTCTCCGGATCGCGCCAGGCGTCAAGCGGTAGCCCGGCCTTTTGGCAGGTTCGCGCGAGGAAGGCCGCGCGGTCCCACCCGTGCTCGACGGCGACCTGCGGCAAGAGCACCCCACGGTGCCCGCCCCGGGTCACGACCAGCCCGTGCCGGCCGACCTCGAGCTCGGCCGGGTCCACGAGCCGGCGGAGCGGCGTGAGCACGCTCAGGCTGAGCTCGACCCGAGGCAGCTCGGCAGGCTGCACAGGCCGGAACCGCGGGTCCCGGAGGGCGGCGGCGGCGGCCATCGCGCGAGCCGCCTGCGACAGCGGCTCGCTCGCCTCGAGGCCACCGATACAGCCCCGCAGCTCGCCGCCCTCGACCAGCGTCACGAAGCACGCGCCGGGCGCCCCGAGGTGCCCCGCGAGCTCGCCCGGGACCGGCTCGGGCGGACGGCCGAGGACCGCGGCCTCGAGCCCGTCCCGCGCGACCCGGAGGAGCGCTCGGCGTTCGTCGGGGCCGAGGTAGTCGCTCATCGCCCCCGCCAGCGCCGGTCGGGGCCCACGTCCACGTGCACGAACCCGCTCTCCCGGTAGGTGCCGATGCCTCCCTGGTGCACCTCGGCGACCGCCCGCGCCAGCTCCTCGGCGCCCACTTCGGGGATCCGGAAGTCGAGCGCCTGGCCGCGCACGTGGCGGCTGCGCGACGCGACCTGGTGGCCCTTCTTGCGCAGGGACTCGTTGAGCTTGTCGGACCGGTAGCCGCTCACGACCTCGACCCGGGGGGACTCGAAGCGCTCGGCCATGCGCAGGGCGACCTCGACCGGCTCGGCGGCCACCTCCGTGGTCAGGCCGGTGGCACGGCATCGGAGGAACCGGGAGAGACGGCGCGCGTCGACCGCGTCGAGCACGGGCAGGACCTCGCGCGTGTGCAGGTTGAAGAGGGTGACGGCGAAGCGCTCGGTCCGGGGCTCGCCGTCCGAGGCTCGGGCGGCGGCTTTTCGGCTCGTGTCGGGCGGCGGCTCGGGCCGCGGTTTGTCGGCCTTCAGCGCGATGCGCGGCGTGTCCGCACGGGCCGCCAAGCGCACACCGGCCGTGGCCGAGACGAGCGCGAGGCACAGCACCGCGTGGCGGATCACGCGCCGATTGTCTCGCTCCCGGCGCCGCGGCGCAACTTCAGTCGATCACGGGAAGCAGCGCGTTGAGCGACCCGCTGCGATAACCCTCGAGGTCGAGCGCCACGAACGCGAAGCCCGCCTCCTTGCCCGCCCGCACGATCGCGTCTCGCAGATCGAAGGCGCGGCCGAGCTCCTCCCGCGCGACCTCGAGGCGCGCGAGCGCCTGGTGCCAGCGCACGCGCACCTGGCGAAGGCCCAGGTCCCGGAGCGCCGCTTCGAGCTCGCCGATCTGCGCGAGCCGCTCGGGCGTGACCTCGGTCCCGTAGGGGATGCGAGAGGCGAGGCACGCGCTCGCCGGCTTGTCCCACACACTCATCCCGAGCTCGAGGGCGATGGCGCGGACGTCCTCCTTGCCGATGCCGGCCTCGACGAGGGGGCTCCGCACGTGCGCCTCTTCCGCCGCGGTCAAGCCGGGGCGGTAGTCGCCGAGGTCGTCGGCGTTGGTCCCGTTGGCGACCCAGGCGAGCGAGAGATCTTCACGCATCCGCGCAGTGATCCGGTAGAGCTCGCTCTTGCAGAAGTAGCACCGGTCGCCGGTGTTCCGGCGGTAGCCCTCGTCGTCGATCTCGTGCGAGTCGACGAACAGGTGGCGCGCGCCGACCTCGGCGGCGATCCGCGCGGCCTCGGCCCGCTCGCGCTCGGCGAGCGCCGGCCCCACGGCCGTCATCCCGACCGCCCGGTCCCCGAGGACGTCGTGCGCCACGCGGAGCACGAGCGCGCTGTCGATCCCGCCGCTGAAGGCCACGAGGACCGACTCCATCTCGCGGAGCTGGGCGCGGAGGCGCTCGTGCTTGGGGTGCATCCGACGCTGTTTGTAGTCCGAAGGCCGGAGCGCTGCCAGCGTGACCCGGCGAGCCGTCGTCAGCGGACGGTGAGCGGGGCCTCGCGGAACTCGTCGGTGCCGGCGACGTGCGCCCACAGGCGGCTGCCTGCCACCTCGCCATCGACGACGCTCACGACGAGGAACGCGCAGGGCCACATGAGCAGCCCTTCGCTCGCGAACGTCGCTGCGTCCTCGGCGCTGAAGTAGTCGCCGGCGTCGCAGTGCGAGTGGTAGATGACCTTGATGGGACGCCCCGTGCGCTCGCCCTCGTCGAAAGCCTTGGCCGCGCGCAGCTCGTTGATCTTGAAGTACGTGCGCGAGGTGCGCGGGAACGTCTCGGGATCGAGCGCGTGGTACTTGTCGGCCTCGTTCGCCTCGCGGACGACCTCGTCGAGCAGGCGCCAGTCGTCGGCCGGCCCCCGCACGAACCCGCAGCTCTCGCTCGGGTAGCACTCGATGGCGTGCGCCTCGATGGCGTCGAGGACGGCGCGGTCGATCGTGAGGCCCCCCGCGATCCACGGCTTGTCGTCACCACTCATAGTGCTTCTCCCAACGCATGGGCGCGAAGTACCGGTCGCCGCGGTCCGGCGCGATCGTGACGACGCAGCCCTCGCCGATGCGCTTGGCGACCTCGAGCGCGGCGTACACGTTCGCGCCCGCCGAGTGCCCGATGTGCAGGCCCTCCTCGGCGGCGACGCGGTCGGCCATGTCCCAGCCCTCCTCGGTGCCCACCTTCAGGATCTCGTCGGGCAGCCCCGGGTCGTAGATCGCGGGGACGAGCGAGCTCTCCATGTGCTTGAGCCCTTCGAGGCCGTGCAGCGCCTCGGCCGGCTCGACCGCGATGCACTGGATGCCGGCGTCGTGCTCGCGCAGCCGGCGCGTCGTGCCCATCATCGTTCCGCTCGTCCCGAGCCCCGCCACGAAGTGCGTGAGATCGTCGCCCACCTGCTCGAGGATCTCGCGCCCGGTGCCGAGGTAGTGCGCCTTGGGGTTCGAGGGGTTCGAGTACTGGTCCGGGTAGAACCAGCGCTCGGGCTCCGACTCGACCAGACGCCGGCAGTGCCGAATGGCGCCGTCGGTGCCTTCCATGGGATCGCTGAAGATGAGCTCGGTGCCGTAGGCGCGGGTGATGTTCTTGCGGGCCTCCGACACGTTCGCGGGCATCACGAGCGCGACCTTGCGCCCGAGCGCGGCGCCGAAGATCGAGTAGGCGACGCCCGTGTTGCCGCTGGTCGCGTCGACGAGGGTCTTGTCGGGCGACAACCGCCCGTCCTCGATCGCGTCGAGCATCATCTGCAGGGCAGGGCGGTCCTTCACCGAGCCGCCGGGGTTCGCGTACTCGAGCTTCAGGTAGATCTTCACGCCCGGCGCCTCGCGACCGACGTGCCGGAGCCTCACGAGCGGGGTGTTCCCGACCGCCTCGACGATGTTGTCGATGCGCCGCCCGCGTAGCCGCGCCTTGGCCGGACGAGTCACAGCACGAGCCCCCGGGGGAAGTCCGCCGGCGCGCCCGCGCCCGTGATGCGCTTGATCGTCTCGACCGCGGCGAAGGCCCCGAGCACGGCAGCCGCCGCGTCGGCGAGCGCCGGATCGCCGGCCAGCCGCGCGACCGCCGCCGCATCGGGTAGCGCGACGGGCTCGCCGTCCTCGCCCCACGCGACCCCCGCGCGCTCGAGGTAGTCCCGCGCGACCGCCACCACGCGCGGATCGGCTCCCGAGCCGGCGCAGACCCGAGCCGTGCAGAGCCGCGCCTGCCCCTCCTTCCCGATCTCCGGGAGGAGGATCTGACGAGCGTACAGGAGCTGTTCGCGGTCACTCAGGCTCATGGTCACTTGCATTGGGTCCTGTCCCCAATGCAACTCGGGGGGGGGCATTGGGGCGTGTGCCCGGTGCGACTAGCCGCCGGCGATGGCGGGGACGATGCTGATGGTGTCGCCGTCGGACAGGGGGGTGTCGAGGTTGTCGAGGAAGCGGATGTCCTCTTCGTTGGCGTAGATGTTCACGAAGCGGCGGACGCCCTTGTCGTCGCAGAGGCGCTCCTTGATGCCGGGGTAGGTCGTCTCGAGGTGGTCGATCACCTGGGCGACGGTGCTGCCCTCGGCCTGCACCTCGTCCTTGCCCGCGGTGAGGGTCCGAAGCGGCGTCGGAATGCGAACGGTCACGGCCATGGTCCCTGTCTCCTTGTCCAGCGTCTACGCCACGCACTCGGTCACGTAGCGCTCGATGCGTACGTCGTCGATGTCGCCCGCGCAAAGCGGACAGCCGGGCCGCCGGCGGACGCGGCTCCGGCGGAGCGCGCCCTCGAGGCCGCGGTAGTGGAACAGGACGCCGGCCGCCTCGCGGTCCCCGCGTAGCAGCCTGAGCGCGAGGGCCGCCTGAACGGCGCCGAGCACCCCGACGACCGGGCCGACGACTCCGGCCTCGGCGCAGGTCTCCACGCGATCGCGCGGGATGTCCTCGAACACGCACCGGAGGCAGGCCGTCTCGCCGGGGGTCGAGGCGAGCGCCCAGCCGCTCCAGCGCACCGCGCCCGCCTGCACCACCGGGACGCCGGCGAGGGCGGCCGCGTCGGCGGTGAGGAACTTGGTCGCGAAGTTGTCGGCGCCCTCGATCACCAGGTCGTGCCGGCGCACGAGGTCGATCGCCGAGTCCGGGAGCAGCCGCCCGCGCACGACCTCCACCTCGCTCGGCTGCCCGGCGGCGTCCGCCTCCGCGCCGAGCCGGCGCGCGGCCGCCTCGACCTTGGGCGCGCCGACGTCGTCTTCGCGATAGAGCGTCTGGCGGTGCAGGTTGCTCGCGTCCACCGCGTCGTCGTCGACGAGCGTGAGCGCCCCGACGCCGGCGCGCGCGAGCGCGAGCGCGGCCGGCGAGCCGAGCCCGCCCGCCCCGACGACGAGCACCCTCTTCGACGCGACACTCATCGGAAGTACTCGTCCAGGCTGAAGTACCGCTCGCCTGTGTCGCAGAGCACGGTGACCACGTTCTTGCCCGGGCCGAGCCGTCGCGCGAGGAGCCCCGCGGCGAACACGTTCGCTCCCGCGCTGATCCCGACGAGCAGGCCCTCCTCGCGGGCGAGCCGCTGCTTGGTCTCCCAGGCGTCGCGGTCCGAGACGTGGACGAGCTCGTCGACGACGCTCGGGTCGTAGTTCCTCGGTACGAAGCCGGCGTTCAGCCCCTGGATCTTCGACGGTCCCGGCGGGCCGCCCGCGAGCACGGGGCTCGACTCCGGCTCGACCGCGACGATGCGTACGGCCGGGTTGTCCCGCCGGAGCACGCGGCCGACGCCGCTCACCGTGCCGCCGGTGCCCACGGCCGCGACGAACGCGTCGATGGGCTCGTCGCCGAAGGCCTCGAGCAGCTCCTCGGCCGTCGTCTGCTCGTGCGCGAGCGGGTTCGCGGGGTTGTCGAACTGGTGGGGCATGAACGCGCCCCGCTCCTTCTCGATGCGCTCGGCGGCCTCGATGGCCCCCTCCATGACGCGCTCGGCCTCGGTCAGCACGATCTCGGCGCCGTAGGCCGACAGGAGCTGGCGGCGCTCGAGCGACATGCTCTCGGGCATCGTCAGGACGAGCGGGTAGCCCTTGACCGCGCAGGTGAGCGCGAGGCCGATCCCCGTGTTCCCGCTCGTGGGCTCGACCACGGCCGCCCCCTCGGCGAGCCGTCCCTCCCGCTCCGCCCGCTCGATCATCGCGAGGCAGATCCGGTCCTTGACCGAGCCGCCGGGGTTCAGGTGCTCGCACTTGGCCCAGATCGTCGCGCCGCCCTTCGGCGCCACGCGGCCGATCCGCACGACCGGCGTCCGTCCGACGAGCTCGAGCACGCTGTCGACGACGGGGGCAGCCATCAGATCACGTAGACGTAACGATGGGGCGGCCTGCGGCGGACGCCCAGGGCCTCGCCCCGCTCGCACAGATCCTCGATGGTGACCTCGTCGAAGCAGCCCTCGATCCGCTCGCTCAGCTCCCGGAAGACCGCCTCGGTGACCTGCCGGCTCGTGGCGTCGCCCTCCTTGCGCGCGTCGTCCCTCGGGCCGCCGAGCACGATGGGCCCCTCGAGGGCGCGCACGACGTCGCCGAGCCGGATGTCCCGGGCGGGCAGGGCGAGCTGATAGCCCCCCTTGGGCCCGCGCTTCGAGCGCACCAGCCCCGCCTTCTTCAGATCCTGGAAGATCTGCTCGAGAAAGCGGGGCGGGATGCTCTGCCGCTCGGCGATGTCCTTGATCTGGGTCGCCTTGCCGTGGTTGTGGAAGGCGATGTCGAAGACGGCCCGGACCCCGTAGCGGCCCTTGTTCGAGAGCTTCACGGCAGGGGAGGTATGATTTCTCGCATCGGGATTGTCAACAATCCCCCGCCGCGTCGCCGTGCCTGGTCAGAGCCCGACCGAGCCCTCGAACAGGAGGATCCCGAAGATGCCGTGGACGAACAGGTCGGTGTCGTCGGCGTCGCCGGGCTCGTCGCCGTCGTCGCTCGACGTGGCGAACCCCCAGCCGAGCTCGGCCCCGAGCGCCGCGCCCTCGCTCAGCTTGCCCCGGACTCCGGCGCCGAGGTTCAGGCCCCACCAGAAGAGGCCGTCGATGTCGCGGGTGTCGGTCATCCCCGGCGTTCGCCGCTCGATCGTGGCCCCGCCCAGGTCCGCGAAGTTCAGCCAGCCGACCAGGTGAAGCGCCCCGAAGTCGTCCGCGAGGATGTCGAAGCTCGCGAGGGGGTTCACCGACCAGCCGGAGGTGGAGAAGGTGGTCTCGTCGTCGTCGCAGCCGTCGCCACCGCACTCGGTCTGGCTGATGCCGTAGAACCCGAAGCCCACCCCGAGGAAGAGGCGGCCGTCCATCAGGCGGACGCCCGGCGTGACGAGCGGGACGAAGGCCCCGGGAATCGTCGTGTCGGCGTCGTCGACGAGCACCGAGTCCTGCACACCGAACAGATTGAACGCGTCGAGCCGTGCCTGGAGCGCGATGCGCGTCCCGCTCGAGCGCGTCGGCACGGTCTCTTGCGCGGCGGCCGTGGAGACGGCGCCGAGCAGAAGTCCGCAGATCGTGAGTGTCGTGAGCAGGCGAGTCATGGTCCCTCCGTTCCGTTCGTCAGAGTGCGTACTTCACCAGCAGGAAACCACCGATCAACAGCACGGTGAACAGGATCGTCATCAGCTCGAAGCGCTTTTCGATGAACTCCTTGATGGGAGGGCCGAATTTCCAGATTAATCCGCCCACGAGGAAAAAACGGGCCCCGCGACCCACGATGCTGGCGGCGACGAGCGTGGCGAGCGAGATCTGGAACACCCCGGCCGCCACGGTGAAGATCTTGTACGGGATCGGCGTGAACGCAGCCGTGAAGAGCGTCATCCAGGCGTTGTCGTCGTAGAGCGCGCCGACCTTGGCGAACTTCTCGCAGGCGAACCCCGGCACGTGCTCGAAGAGCCACGCGCCACCGCCGAGCTCGGGGCAGGCCTCGTAGACGCCCATCGACGACCACAGGCCGTAGCCGATGGTCCAGCCGAGCAGGGCCCCGCTGACCGAGCCGGCGGTGCACACGCCGGCGTAGAACAACGAGCGCTTGGGCCGCGACAGGGCCAGCGCCATCAAGAGCACGTCCGGCGGGATCGGGAAGAAGCTCGCCTCGACGAACGCCAGCACGAACAGGGCCGGCGTCCCGTAGGGCGTCTCGGCCCAGTGGAGCACCCAGTCGTACAGCCTGCGGAGCCAGCTCAGGGGCTGGCGGTACCACGGGGTGGCCGTCACGGGCGGGCCGGCGTCCTGGCTCATGCGGCGCTCCGGTTACACCATGGGCTGGGATTGTCAATCGCCAGAGGGTAGGCTCCCGAGGGGATTCGGGGGTCTGGGTTGAAGGTCTGCGAGATCTGTCGCGCGCGTTTTCGTGGCAACCCCACGGCATGTCCGCTCGATGGAGGACGGCTGCTCGACCTGCCCGACCCGCTCGTCGGGCGTGTCGTCGCGGGGCGCTACGTCGTCGAGCAGAAGATCGGCGCCGGCGGCATGGGCACCGTCTACAAGGCGGCCCACGAGGTGCTCGGCCGGTCGGTCGCCATCAAGTTCCTGTCGCCCGACCTCGCGGTCGACCCGACCAGCCGCCAGCGCTTCCTGCGCGAGGCGAAGGCCGCCAACCGGATCAACCACGAGCACATCATCGACATCACGGACTTCGGCGAGACGGACGACGGGCTCGTGTACCTGGTGATGGAGTTCCTCGACGGGGTCCCGCTCACCGACGAGATCGGCACCCGAGGCATGGGCCCGAAGAGGGCTCTCGGCATCGCGCTCCAGACGGCGCAGGCGCTCGCACGGGCGCACGAGCTCGACGTCGTCCACCGCGACATCAAGCCCGACAACATGTTCCTGCTCAACGGCTACGACGGGGACTTCGTGAAGCTCCTCGACTTCGGGCTCGCGCAGATGAAGGGGGAGCTGCGGCTCACCGCGACCGGCACGGTGTTCGGCACTCCGGAGTACATGGCGCCCGAGCAGGCGCGGGGCGCGCGGGCGACGAGCGCCGTGGACCTCTACGCGCTCGGCTGCGTGCTCTTCGAGATGTTGACGGGGCGGCTCCCGTTCGAGGGCTCGACGCCCGACCTGATCCTGCAGCACATGCGCCAGGCGCCTCCGCGCCCGTCGGAGCACGCGAGCGGCGTGCCGCCCGAGGTGGACGGCCTCGTCCTGCGGCTCCTCGCGAAGAAGCCGGAAGAGCGCCCGAAGAACGCCTACGCCCTCGCGGACGAGGTGCGCACCCTCCTCGACGCGCTGGTCGCAGGGGGCGTGCGCCGCCCACGGCGCACGACGCAACGTCCCGAGGTTCAGCCCGCGCTGTCGCAGACGGTCGTCACGGAGGACGCCTGGGTGGAGCGCATCGGGATCTTCCGGCGCCTGGTGGGGCGGGCCCATCCCGACGGGAACGCACCCGCGTGGCTCGAGTCCGCGATCACCGAGCTCTCGGATCGCATCGATGCGATGCGTCAGATGCGCCGAGAGCTCGACGACCTCGCGAACAAGGCCACGCGGCACGAGGACGAGATGCGCGAGGCGCGCATGCGGATCGGCCGGGCGCTCGACGAGCTCGCGCAGGACGAGGCCCGGGTGCAGCGCCAGCTCGCCGAGGTGCGGGAGCGGCACGACGAGGCGAAGCGACGGCTCGACGAGCTCGAGCGGCCCTTGCTCCGGGCCTGGGCGGCCGTGCCCGTGCTGCCGGCGAGCGGCCCCGCGCTCGACCGCGAGGTCGTCGAGGCGCTGCGCGACGCCGGGCAGCTCGCCGCGATCTGGATCGAAGCCGAGCGCTCGGTCTCCACGCTGCATCGCGACATGACCGAGCGCGAGCGCGAGATCGACGATCTTCGCTTCCAGATCGCGCAGCTCAAGGGGCGGCTCGGGACCGTCAACGCCGAGGGCGACCTCGACACCGGCGGCATCCGGGAGGAGACCTCGCGGCTCGACGCGGAGCTGCGCAGCGTCGTCGACGAGGTGGTCAAGGGCGCGGAGCCGGTATATCGGCACTTCATGGCATTCCCGGAGCTGCGGGACGAGGTCCTCGGCAACCGGCGCGCCGCCTCGTGAGCGGCTCTAGGGGAGCGGGCGGGCGGCCGAGAGGAGCGCCGATTGATGGGGGGGCCGGGCATCTGCTAAGCCCGGGGGCGGCAGTGCGCGCCTGTGCGAACATCGGATGGATTCCGGTCGTCTTGGCCCTCGTCGCGGCGTGCGAGGACGCCGAGGCCGCCGACTCGCCGGAGGTGCGCCGGGCGGACGAATTCCGGTCGGATCGGGTCGATGAGGCCCTCGACGCCGCCGGGCGCGTGCTCCAGACCCGGGGCTTCTCGCCCGAGGGCGAGCCCCGGCGGGGCTTCCTCGTGGACCAGGGGTCCGCGGTCGGCGAGGCGTCCCTCCGCGGCGGGAGCTGCTACGCGGTCATCGCGGCGGGCTCGGCCTCCCTGCGCGAGCTCGACCTTCGGCTCTTCGACGGCGAGGGGACCGAGGTGGCCAAGGACGCCCACACCGGACCGGGCGCGGCCCTGCGCTACTGCCCACCGCACGGCGGGACGCACTACGTCGCGGCGCTCGCCACCGCCGGCACGGGGCTCTACGGCCTGCGCCGGTTCGCCGGGCCGACCGGGCTCGACGTGCGCGTGGACGACCTGTTCCGCGATCTCGCGCCCCCCCTCGAGGGCCGAGCGGATCCGGAGCAACCGTGACGGTCCGCAGACGAGGCTTCGCCGCGGCGGTGCTCGCGGCGCTCGCGTGCTCGGGGTGCGCCGAGCAGGCGCCCGAGGATCCGGGCGCGGGACCGAGCCCGTTGCCCGACACCGGCGGCGTCGGACCCCTCGACGCGCTGAGCCGCCGCTTCGGCCGGGTGCGCGCGCGCATGATCGAGCGCGGCTACGGCGAAGAGCTCGGGGTGGCTCGGCTCTTCGTGCTCGAGGGGGAGGGGCTCGCCATCGCCTCGGACCTCGCAGCCGGCCGCTGCACGACGCTCGTCGCGCTCGCCGGAGGATCGGTGCGCGACCTGCGAATGAACGTGTACGGGGGCGAAGGCGAGGAGATCGCCACCGATCACGTGCAGGGCGAGGCCGCGCTGGTCCACGTCTGCCCGCAGGCCGACGAGGGTGTGCCGACGCTCCCGCACTACGTGGTCCTCTTGGCGCCCGAGGGCTCCGGGTCGATCGTGGCCGGCGCCTTCGGCTCGGCCCCCGGCGAGGGGAGCGGCTTCGACGCGCTCTTCGATGGCATCCTCGCGCCCCGGGTCCCCTTCCGCGCGGTCGAGGAGCAGCTCGCGCGCAGCCGGTCGTTGCTCCGCGCCCGAGGGTTGCTCCAGGTCGGCGAGCCGCACATGGAGAGCGTGGCGGAGGGCGAGACCATCCGCACGACCGTGCCGATGGAGCCCGACCGCTGCTACGTCGTCGTCGGCCGCGGCGGCGAGGGGCTGCGCGACGTCGATCTGGTCCTGTTCGACGAGGCGGGCGCGGAGGTCGCGCGCAACCTCGAGAGCGATCCCGAGCCGACTCTCGAGCACTGCCCCGCCGAAGCCGGGCGCACCACGATCGAGGTGAGCGCCTACGAGGGCGCCGGGGCGCTCGGCGTGATGGTGCTCGCCGGGCCGGTGCCCGAGCGCGGGGGCGAGACGGCGGTCGCCGCCGAGGAGGCGACCGAGGCTCCGCCCGAGACGCCGCCTGTTGCCGTCGCCGATCCGGCGGTGGCGCTGATGGGGCTGTCGGGGGCGCTCGCACAGCGGGGCTACTCCGACCCGGTCGTCGTCGTGCGCGACGGCTACATCTCGCCCGGCGAGGTGCGCACGCGCGAGTTGATGCTCGCGCCGGGCTGCTCGGTCCTGTTGGGTGTCGCCGGACGACCGGAGACGGATCTCGACCTGTACCTCGCCGACGAGGCGGGGCGGCCGATCGACCGGGACACGGGCATCCAGCCGATGGCCCGCGTCCGCGCGTGCACCGAGACCCCCTCCGTGGTGCGGCTCAGCGTCAAGGCGTACGGCCGGCGCGGGACCTACGCCCTGGCCGTCCTGCGCGCGCCCGACCCGATCCGCGACGTCCAGGGCCTGCGGCTCGAGGAGGCGGCGGCCGGGCTTCGCGAGCGGGGCTACAGGGCGCTCGAGACGCTCGAGTCGGACCTCGACACCGGCGAGACGTTCGAGCGCACGCTGCAGGTTCGTCCGGGGACCTGCATGGCCATCGCCGCCGCCGGCGACGTGGGCGTGGAGGACCTGGACGTGTTCCTCCGCGGCCTCGACGGCGCGCTCGTGGCGTCCTCCTCCGATCCCGAGCCCTACGCCGCGGTCAGCCGCTGCGCGGGCGACGCGCCGGAGACGCTCCGGGTCGAGGTCGTCATGTACCGGGGCGCGGGCGCCGTGCAGATGACGCGCATGGAGGGGACGCCGTGAGGGCGGCGGCGTGGCTCGCGCTCTGCTCGCTCTGCGCGTCGACCGCCGCGGCGGACGATACGCTCCGGGCCTGCGTCGACGAGGCGGCGCAGGCGATGGAAGCGCGCGGCGCGCGGCGCGTCGGCGAGACGGTGGTCGGGTTCCTGCGCGAGGGAGAGGCGCGCTCGGTGCCTTTCACGCTCGAGGAGGCGGGGTGCGTCGGGGTGCTCGCCGTCGGTCACCGGCGGGTGCACGACCTCGACCTCGTGCTCCAGACCGACTCGGGCATGACGCTCGCAGAGGACGTGGAGGTGGACGCGCGACCCTACCTCCGCTTCTGCGGCGCGGCCGGCCTGCGGCTCGTCGCGACGGTGCAGATGTACAAGGGGCGAGGCGAGTTCCGGCTCGTGCGCTTCGCCGACGCGCCCGCGACGCTGCCCGACCTGCACCGGACGCTCGGCGGGTGCTTCGCGGGGGGCGGCGGCATGCGGCGCGCGTCGGCCGACGTGGGGCCTGCGCCGCCCGGGCGGGCGCTCCCCGAGCGGCTCGCACGGCTCGACGGCGATCTCGGCGATCTCGGCTACCGGGCCCTCGGTCTCGAGCGGAGCGGCTCGCTCTCGGCGCCCCAGCGCGAGGCTCACCCGCTCTCGCTCGAGGCTGGCCGCTGCTACGCGGTCGTGGCCGTCGGTGACCTGGGCGTCGCCGACCTCGACGTCTCCATCCGGACGGCTGCGGGTCGCGAGCTCGCGAGGGACGTCGCCCGCGACGCGGCGGCGGTGACACGCCTGTGCGTCGGCGCGGCCGAGCCGCTGGTGGCCGAGGTGCGGATGTTCCAGGGCAGCGGCGCCTACCGGCTGCGGGTGATGGCGCTCGACGAGCGGCGGACGGGCGAACGGCCCCCGGGCGTCGAAGGCTTCGCCCGGATCGGCCACGCGGAGCTCCGCGCGCGCATGACCGCGCGCGGGATGGCGGCGCGGCCGCTCGGCTGGGGGCTGATCGGTCCGGGCCAGGCGCTCGGGATGCCCGTCGAGCTCGAGGCGGGCAAGTGCTACGCGTTCGGCGGCGCCCCGGCAGACGAGGTCCAGGCCGGCGACCTCGACCTGATCCTGGTCGACGAGGACGAGGCGCTGCTCGCGTGGGACGTGGGCCCGGGCAACGTGCCGCTCGTGTGGCACTGCGCGGAGCGGAGCGGTGCCGTGCGCGTCGTCGGGCGCGTCTACGGCGCGGCCGGGAGGTATCTGGTCCTGATGGGTGAGCAGCCATGACGCGGGCGGTCGTCTTTTGGTTCGTGCTGTCGGCGTGCGGCGGGGCCGCGGGGCCCGGGGCGGCGACGCCCGAGGCTGGCCGGTCGCCGGACTACCTCGCGGCCTCGGGCGATCCCCTGGCGGCCGAGATGCAGCGCATCGCGGAGCGCATGCGTGAGGCGGGCCTCGGCCTCGGTCCGATCGGCGGGCAGGGGTTTCTGACGGCGCGCGACCAGCGGACCGACGAGGTCGACGTGCCGCGAGGTACCTGCGTCACCATCGTCGCGATCGCGGCGCGGGGCGTGCGCGACCTCGACGCGACTCTGTTCTCGCCCGACGGGGACGTGCTCGCGGAGGACGTGGAGCCCGACGCGCATCCGACCGTCCAGGTCTGCGGCGGCGAGCAGGGCCGGCGGCTCTATCTCGGCCTGAGCGCGTACGACGGAGCCGGCAGCTACCTGTACGCGTCCTTCACCGGCGATCGGACGACGTTCGATGCGGCCGCGCGCATCGTCGGCGGGCGCCCCGGCGTCGTGTCGGACGGAACGGAACGCGGCGGTCAGGACGTGCGCCTGCGCGAGCTGGTGCGGGGCGTCGCCCGCCGTGGGTTCCAGCCCCACGGCGATCCCGTTGCGGTTCCGCTCGCCCGCGATCAGCGCATCCGCCTGCCGCTCGAGGCCGACCGCGGGCGCTGCTACACCGTCGCCGCGCTCTCGATCGCAGGGCTCGAGGACGTGGACCTGCGCATCCTCGACGAGCTCGACGGCGAGCTCGCGACCGACCGCTCGGCGGCGGCCGACGCCACGGCGCAGCTCTGCGTGGACCGGGACGCGCACCTCACGGTCGAGGTGCACGCCTCCCGCGGCGAGGGCGAGGCGCGCGTCGCGGTCTTCGAAGCCGGCAGCGCGAGCGTCGGGGGGCAGAGCGGGCTCTGGCTCGGCGAGCGGGCCGAGGCCCGCCTGTCGCGCGCGCCTCTCGACGAGGCGGTCGGCGCCGATCTCCGGGCGGCGCAGGCGCTCGGGTGGCGATCGCCCGCCCGCAGGGCGGGCGGGCAGCTCGTGGCCGGCGAGGCGGTGTCGCACCGACTGCGGGTCGGCGCGGGCGGCTGCACCCGAGTCGTCGCGAGCGGAGGTCGGGGGATCGGCAAGCTCCGGCTGCGGATCGTCGGCGTCGACGGCGAGGTGCTGGCCGAGCCCGCGCCCGATGGACCGACCGCGGTCGCGACGCTCTGCCCCGATCGCGCGCGCGTGGTCGACGCGCAGGTCACTGCGCGGCGTGGGGCCGGCCCCTTCGCGCTCCACGTCCTGTCCGCGAGGCCGCCCGCCGAGCTCCCCCGCGCCGCGCCCGAGCCCGTCCGCGGCGCCCTGGTCGAGGCGATCGAGCGCAGCGCTGCCCCGGGCTGGTCGCTGCGCCAGGGGCCCGAGCGCGTCGCGCTCCCGGACGAGGGCGTGGCCCGCGTCGCGGTCGATCCGCCGTCGGGCGGCTGCACCGAGGTCCACGTCGCGGCGGCCGAGCCGGTGACCAGCGAGATCCGACGCGACGGTGGGCTCGAGCAGCGAGTGAGCGGCCGCGCCCGCACGCTCCTCGTGTGCCACGCCCCCGACGGAACCGGAACGCCCCGCATCGAGGTACGGGGCGCCCCTGGAACCGATGTGTGGCTGACGATCGCCGATCAGCCCTAGGTATGGCGCGTGCGCGCTACTCGGCGTCGTGGGCGGGGGCTTCGGCTGCGAGCGCGCCGGCCGACGTGGTCTCGGGCACGTCGGCGGCCATGTCGGCCGTACCCATGGCCGCGCGCTCGAGGATCGACTCGCACAGGTCGCCGAAGGAGTAGCCGGCGCCCGCGGCGATCTTCGGGAGCAGGGACGTGGGGGTCAGGCCGGGGAGGGTGTTCACCTCGAGCACGTACTCGTTCTCGCCCTCGGTCACGAGGAAGTCCACGCGCGTCGCGCCCGCGCCCCCGATGGCGAGGTTCGCGCGCTCGGCGATGTTGAGCACGCCCTTGTACCGGGTCGGGGGCAGGCGCGCCGGGAAGTGGTACTCGCTCTGGCCCGCCTGGTACTTCGACTTGTAGTCGTAGAAGGTCCCCTTGGGGACGACCTCCACCGCGCCGAGGGCCCGCCCGTCGAGGAGCCCGACCGTGACCTCGCGCCCGGCGACGAAGCGCTCGACCAGCACGCTCGGGTCGAAGCGGGCCGCCTCTTCGATGCGCTGCCGGAGCTCGGCGAGGGAGCTCGCACGCCCCGAGCCGACGCTCGATCCGCCCCGGCGCGGCTTGACGAAGACCGGGAAGCCGAAGGAGCCGTGGATCTCCTCGATCCGGTCGAGCCGGTCGGCCTCGATGCCGTAGTACGGCGGCGTCGGCACGTTGTAGAGCCGGAACAGCTCCTTGCTCTTGAGCTTGTCCATCGACAGCGCGCTCGCGAGCACGCCCGAGCCCGTGTAGGGGATCCCGAGGATCTCGAGCAGCCCCTGGATGCAGCCGTCCTCGCCGTACGTGCCGTGCAGGGCGACGAAGGCGACGTCGACGGGCGTCTGGCGGAGCACCCGGTCGATGTCGCGGTCGACGAAGATCCTCGTCACGCGGTGGCCGCGCTCGGACAGCGCCTGCGCCACCGCCTCTCCCGTCTTGAGGGACACCTCGCGCTCGGCGCTCAGGCCTCCCATCAGGACTCCCACGTGCATCTTGTCCATAGTCGGCTCTCTCCTCGTCCCCCGGCTCCGTGCGAGGGCTGAGCCAAAGCTCGATCTCGAGTGAATTCAGCTAACTCGGCTTTGGCCAACCCCGCCTTCGCGTCCAGGGAGACACGGCCGTGACGTCCCGATGACACCCCGGGTACCAGGACCCGGAAACGCGGTCAAGAAAGCAGTGGTCACGGCGCGCTCCAGCGGACGACGGGGCGGTCGGCGTACCCGCCCGAGGACCCGAGAACGCGCCCCGACAGCGTGCGGCCCCGGGCGACCTCGAGGGCCGCGGGGGCCTCCTCGGCGGCGAAGACGAGATCGATCCAGGCGTCGCCGCCCTCGCTCCGGCACTTGACCGCGATCCGGCTCCGGGCCTCGTCGGGGTAGCCGTGCTGCCGCCGCATCCTCGCGTCGATCCGCTCGATGCGCCCCGCGAAGTCGACGGCGCACCGGCGGACCGAGCCGACCACCCCCGGATCTGCGGCGCGGCCAAAGTCGAACGCGGGCTCGGGCTCGGCGCCCGGAGCGGCCTCGGAGAGCGGCGGGGCGCGCCCGTCGACGGCCAGGGCCTCGAGGACCGGGTAGCCGGCGAAGCCGCCGTCGGGCGCGACGACCCGTACGCGGACGCGGGTACCGGCCGCGATACGCTCCGCGAGGGGCGCGCGCTCCCGCACGAAGACGAGATCGGCCCAGCCTCCTGCGCCCGGCGCGGCGCACTGGACGGCGATGCGACGGACGACCCGGAGCGAGTATCGCGTGCGCTCCCTGCCGGAGATCTCGACCACGCGCTCGGCGAACGCCACGTCGCAGGCCCGCTCCTCGCCGACGTGCTCGTCCGGCCGGACGATCGCGAGGCGCGGGTCGAAGCCGGGCCCGACCGGCAGGCGCTCGTCCGGCGCCGCCGGGGCCGCGACCTCGGCCGCGCGCTCGTCTGCGGCCGCGGGCCGCTCGTCTCGACCCGGCTCGGTCGCACGGGAGCCGTCCCCGCAGCAGAGGAGCAGCATCAGGCCGAGGGCGCGGGCCATGCGGGCACCCGTCAGCCGGCGAGCGCCTCGTCGAGGTACTGGTGGACCTTCTGCTCGACCTTGCCCTTCATGGGCCGGAGCATCATCCCGAGGTCCACTTCGACCCGGACGGCGTCGTCGGAGACGTGGATCCGTCCCTTGGCCCCGGTGCGCTCGAAGCGCAGATCGTCGCCTTCCCAGCGGTACTTCACGGCGAGCTTGTGCTCGAGGCGCTTGGCGATGCCCTCGGCGGCCTCACGCGCCCTGTCCTTGCCCAGCGAGTGGCTCCTGCGGATGTCGATCGTGGCCATCGGTCCCTCTCTCGTTGGGCCGGGGTTAGCACCAGCTCCCGGGCCCGGCCAGTGGGGGAGCTCCCCACCCGGGTTTGCGCGGCGAGGGGCGCGGTGTTACCGTCCGCCGCGCCCGACCCGGGGACCGTCGAATTGCCCCCGCCGCCGGATGGCGGGGCACCCGACCCGAGGGGGCGACAGCCACGAGGGCGCGTGAGACGCGCCGGACCCTACCCGAAGACACGATGACCTTTACCGAAGCTGCCGTGGAGGTGCTGCGCCTTGTGGGCAAGCCGCTCCACTACAAGAAGATCACGGAGATCGCGATCGAGCGGAATCTCCTGAGCCATGTGGGGAAGACCCCCGAGATCACGATGAGCTCGCGCCTGGCCACCATGGTCAAGAAGGACCGGGGCGAGGCGCCGATCGTCAAGGTCAAGCCCGGGGTGTTCGGGCTGCGGGACTTCGGCGACGAGGTGCTCGAGGCCGCCGAGAAGGAGTCGGGCCACGAGTACGAGCTCCCCGAGGAGGAGCCGGACGAGACCCGCCGGCCCGCGGCCACTCCCGTCCCCGAGCCGGGAGGTGCCGAGGCGGCCGAGGGCGCCGAGCCCACGGCCCCCCCCCGCAGCGAGAAGAAGCTGCCCGGCCAGGACGTGTTCGCCGAGGAAGAGGACGACGACGTGCCCATCCTCGCGAAGCTCGACGAGGAAGAGGAAGGCGACGAGGAGGCCAAGGGCCGCCGAAAGCGCCGTCGCCGGCGCAACAAGCGCAAGGGCGGCCGGGAGGAGGGCGAGGCCGAGGCCGAGGGGCGCGAGGATCGCGACCGCGACCGGGGACGCGAGGATCGCGACCGCGACCGGGGACGCGAGGACCGCGACCGCGACCGGGGACGCGAGGATCGCGACCGCGACCGGGGACGCGAACGGGACCGCGGCCGCGACCGGGGACGCGAACGGGACCGCGGCCGCGGCGACCGGGAGCGCGATCGCGGGCGTGACCGGGGCCGCGAGCGCCGGCCCTCGCGCCGGGAGCGGGTGAGCGGCGACTGGGATCGGGAGCCGGCCGAGTCCGAGGTCCTCGGGCACGATCTCGCCGACGCGGTCCGCGACGTGCTCGCGAACGGCTCGCCCCGCGCGCTCGCCTACGGGCGCGTGGCCGAGCTGCTGGTCAAGAAGGGCAAGCTCAGCGGCGACGCGGGCGCGCTCGTCCCCACGGTGGCGGCCGCGGTGCGCGGCGACGTCGCGCGGCGCGCGGTCGCCGGCACGATTCCTCGCTTCCGGGAGATCGACGGCGAGGTCGAGCTGGTCGAGTGGTCGCTGCCCCGCGAGGCGATGCGCGCGTCCGAGGAGGCGACGCGTGCGGCCGATCGGCAGCGCGATCTGGCGCGCAGGGCGTTCCTCCGGCGCGTCGGCGAGCTGCCGATGGCGGGGCTCGCCGAGCTGCTCGCGACGTGGCTGAACGCCGAGGGAGTGGTGCAGCTCCGGGCCGTCCGCCGGGCGGGCGGGTCGAGCCACGCCTTCCACCTGACGGGCGTGCTCAAGCGCGGCTTCGAGGAGACGCGGCTCGCCATCGTCGTGTACCGCGACGGGAGCGACCTCGGCCGGGAGCAGGTGATCGACGTCCGCGGCGCGCTGCACCACTACGACAACGCGAGCGCCGCCTGGCTCGTCACGACCGGGCAGGTGCTGTCGGGCGCACGCGACGAGGCGGGCGCGCCCGGGATGGCGCCGTGCGGTCTGTTCGACGGCGTCGAGCTCGCCCGGGCGATGGAGCGCGTGAACGTGGGACTGCGGCGGCACGCGGTGCCGCTCGTCTCGCTCGACCTCGATCTGCTCGACGCGCTCGGCCGAGGCCAGGCCACGCCCGCGCGCGAGGTCACGCGCGAGCGCGCGCGGCAAGAGGAGCTCGCCCGGGAGGTCCCGCGCGGCGAGGAGGCGGCCGAGGAGCCCGAGGAGCTCGCCGACGAGACCCTCGAGGACGAGGCCGAGGAGGACGAGGGCAAGGGCCGCCGTCGTCGTCGCCGCCGCCGCCGCCGGCCGCGCGAGGAGCGCGCCGAAGGTGAGGTGGCCACCGAAGGTGAGGCAGCCGCCGAAGAGGGCGCCGAGCCTGCGCAGACCGCGGACGAGAGCGAGGAAGAGTCCGAGCGGGAGGCGGTCGCCGGCGAGGACGACGAGGCCCGTGACGAGGCCGAGGTCGAGGACGATATCGACGCTGATGCGTCCCCGGACGAGTACGACGACGACTCCGACGAGGAGGACGAGTCCGACGACGAGGAGGACGAGTCCGACGACGAAGAGGACGACGAGGACGAGGACGACGCCGACGAGGAATACGATGGGGACCTCCAGGCGTCGTACGAAGACGAGCCGGCCGAGGACGACGAGGAGGAGCGTCTCTCGGCCCAGGACGACGAAGAAGAGTGAGAGGGAGGTCGGCGGGCGGAGCTGGGTTCGCTCGTCGATGGAGGGTGGTCGCGATCGGCCACTGACGCGTCCGGTCCACCGGCCCGGCGCGCTCACGCTCTTTTGGGGTCGTGACGCTTCGGCGGCGCGGCCCCGGGGAGGAGGATGCCGTGCGTAGTTTCTTCGCCTTTCTGTTGACCCTCGTGTTCACGCTCATGGCGCTCTCCGCCGAGGCGCAAGAGCCCCCAAGTACCGACGCCCAGGCGCGCGACGAGGAGGTCGCGCTACGCCTCGGGCGGGCACTCGAGAAACGGCTGACGGTCTGGCGGACTCCGGGTGGGCGCGTGGTCCACGTCTCCCACTGCCGGGCAGTCCAGGGAGGCTGCCGTGCCCGCATCGCCTCGTTCGCGCGCTGGATGGTCGAGGTGTCGCGGGAGAACGGGATCGACCCGTTCGTGCTCGCCGCGATCGCGGTCCGCGAGAGCGGGCTCGATCCCTTCGCGACCGGCTCGGCCGGCGAGATGGGCATCGTGCAGCTCCACCCGCGGGGGATCGGGCGTCACGTTCGATTCGTCCAGTCCGAGGCGTATCGACGTCGCTGCGCCCGCAGCCCCGGGGCGTGCCAGGCCGAGATCCTCGAGGTGGGGGCGCGTCACCTCGCCTCGGCGGTCCAGACGTGCGGGAGCATCGAGGCGGGGCTCGGCGCGTACAACACCGGGGTCTGCGGGGAGAACTCCTACTCGCGCCGCGTGATGCGTGAACGGACGCGGCTCATCGACCTCGCCAAGGACCGCGACGAGCCGCCCGCCCAGGTGGATTGAAACGGCAGCGGGCGGCCTTAAGGGCCGCTCGCATGTCGAGCGAGAGCTTGCACGAGCCGTACGAGCTCCTCTCCCCGGAGACGAGGGACATGCACCGCGCCCTCGTCTCGCTCATGGAGGAGCTCGACGCGGTGGACTGGTATCGGCAGCGCGCCGAAGCGTGCGGCGACGACGAGCTGCGTGCGGTGCTCGAGCACAACCGGGACGAGGAGATCGAGCACGCGATGATGTTGCTCGAGTGGATCCGCCGCCACAGCCCGAAGCTGGCCGGCGAAGCGCGCACGTACCTCTTCGGCGAGGGCCCGATCACCGAGCTCGAGCACGTGGCGACCCGCGGCGGGGCGTCCGGCGAGGCGCGGCGCGCCGGGGCCGACGGCTCGCTCGGGATCGGAAGCCTCCGGCAGATGGGCGACGCGCGACCCAGCGAGTGAGACGGATGGACCTGCTCAAGAGGAACCTGGCGCCGATCGTCGAAGAGGCATGGGCGCTCATCGACGACGAGGCGCGGAGCGTGCTGACCGAGCGCCTCGCGGCGCGCAAGCTCGTGGACTTCGACGGCCCGCACGGCTGGGGCCTCGCGGCCGTCAACACGGGGCGCGTCGAGCTCCTCGACGCGCAGCCCGTCCCCGACGTGCACATCGGCCTGCGGAGGGTGCTGCCGCTCGTCGAGCTGAGAACGCCGATCCGGCTCGAGCTGATGGAGCTCGACACGATCGGCCGCGGCGGAGTCGACCCGAACCTCCTCTCGGTCACGCGGGCGGCCGAGCGCATGGCCAGCGCGGAGGACGCCGCCGTGTTCAACGGGTACGGACCCGAGCGCATCACCGGGATCCTCGAGGCATCGCCGCACGAGCCCCGGCGGGTCCGGGAGGTCACCGACCTGCCTCGTGCGATCATCGACGGCACCGAGGTCCTCCGGCAGGCCGGCGTGACGGGTCCGTACGCGGTGGCCCTCGGGCCGCGCATGTACGACGAGCTGTTGGCCGCGAGCCCCGAGGGCTATCCCCTCGTCAAGCAGGTCGAGCGGCAGATCGTCGAGGGCCCGGTCGTCCGCGCCGATCCGCTCGAGGGCGGCGTGGTGATGTCCGTCCGCGGGGGCGACTACCGGCTCACCGTGGGCCAGGACCACTCCGTCGGGTACGCGCACCGCGACGCCCACACCGTCGAGCTCTACCTGACCGAGTCGTTCACCTTCCGCGTGCTCGAGCCGAAGGCCGCCATCGGCCTCACCCGCGCCTGAGCCGGGCGAGCCAGCCGAACAGGCGCGCGAGCGGGCCGGTCCGGAAGCTCGAGACCAGCTCGCGGTCGTCGCGGGCCGCCACCGCCGCGGCGAAGGGCGTCGAGGGGGACGGCTCGGCGCGCGGCGTGGCGGGCGGCGGCGGTGCGCGCAGGGGCGACGCGACGACGCGCCCGCCCCGCACCACGGCGGCGCCGAAGCGCGCCCCGTCGACCTCGGCGAGGCGCGCCTCGAACGGGTCCGCGGGCAGGATGTCGAGCGTGCCCAGGTGGACCGTCGCGTCGGCGCGGGCGGCGAGGCGCCCCGTCTCCACGGTGGGCCACGGGCTCAGCGGCACCGGGCGGGTCTTTCCCATGAGCCGCCCGGCTGCAAGGCCCGCGCCTCCCGCGACTGCCCCGAAATCACCGGGCTTTGGGGCCCAGGCCGCGGAGCCCTGGATGCTCCGGCGCCTTCAGGGCGCCGTGATCGCGTGGACGCCGCAGCGCACCCAGTCGCCCGTCACCTCGGCGTCCTGGCCCGTCTTCGACAGGCGCAGGTAGTAGGTGCCCGCCTCGGTGACGCCGGCGTCCTCGATGAACACGCCGTCCGGCGCCGTCTCGGTCATGCTCGCGACCGAGGCGTCGTCACCGTCGCGCACCGAGACCGTGAGCCCCTCGACCCCGGAGCCGCCCTCGGCCGAGCCGCACGCGACCGACAGGGTCTCTCCGGCCGCCACGTCGAACGAGAAGTAGTCGACGTCGTCGGCGGCGTCGAGGTGCGCCAGCACGAACCCCGAGCGGCGCATCGTGCCCTCGGCCATGGTCAGCGTGAGCGCTTCGGCTTCGGCGACCGTTCCGTTGGCCCCGCTGCCCTCGGGGGTGTTCTCCGTGCCGCGGACGACCTTGGCGACGTAGAAGTCGTTTGCTCCGGCGCCGCCGCCCGGATGCGCGATCCACAGAAGGTAGTCGCCCTCCGGTAGCGAGGGGCTGATCGCCTCGTACCCTGCGCTCTGGTCGATCCGCGCGATGATCGTCGTCCCGGCCGAGTCGGTCACCCAGACCTCGCCGGCCGGGGTGGTCGACCCGTAGCCGTCGGTTCCGTCGGGCATGAGCGTCGCCTGCAAGAGGCGCGTCGCGCCCGCGGGGACGCTGATGGAGAAGACGTCCACGTCGGTGTCGTCCTCGAAGGTCCCGAGCAAGAACTGGAAGTCCATCGAGAACCCGAGCGTCTGCGCGCTCGCGGCGTCGTCGCCGCCCTCGGTGTCCACGGTGACCGCGGCCGCGTCCGGATCGATCTCGATCACGCGCAGCGTGTAGGTGAACGAGGGGTCGCCCTCCGGGGTGTCGTCCGCCCACGTCGTCCACTCCTGGACCTCGACGTAGTACGTGTCGTCGGCCGGCAGGCGGATGATGATCTCCGAGTCGGTGCTCGCGCGCGGGAACGCGTCGTCGTTCTCGGCGATCTGCGTCATCGAGCCGTCGTAGAGGGTGATCACCGTGTCGACCATCTCCGGGTCGTCGTCCGGGTTGGCCTCGGTCGAGATCGCGACCCAGCTCCCGGCGGTGCCCTCGAACGTGAAGAAGTCGTGGTCGCCGGCGGTCCCGATGGCGCCCTCGGCGCCGGTGTCGCCGAAGGCCAAGTCCTCGGCCGAGTCGAAGTCGTCGTTCCCGTCGCCGGTGGTGCCCGCGTCGCGCCCGGCGTCGAAGCCGGCGTCGGCCGGGCCGGCGTCCAGATCGCCGCCGGAGTCGCCGGTCACGCCCGAGTCGGTCGGACGGTCGCGGCCGTCGTCGTCACCACATCCCGCCCACGCCACCGCGGCGCCGAGCAGGCAGATCATGCCAATTCCAATCCGGATCATGTTCCCCTCCCTTCGGGAAGAATCAGAGCGTCACGTTCTCGACGTGCTCGCCGAACACGTCTCTCATCGCGTCGGAGATCTCGCCGACCGTTGCGTACGCCTTCACGGCGTCCAGGATGAGCGGCACGAGGTTGTCGTCCCCGCGGGCCGCCTCGGTGATCCGTGCGCACGCCGCCCGGGCCTCGGCCTCGTCCCGGCGCGCCCGCACCGCGCGCACCCGCTCGACCTGCTCGCGCTCGAGCTTCGGGTCGACGCGGAGGATCTCGATGGGCTGCTCGTCGTCGGTCTGGAACTCGTTGACGCCGACGATGACCCGCTCGCCTCGCTCGATCTGGAGCTGGGTCTGGTAGGCCGTGTTCTGGATCTCGCGCTGCACGTATCCCTGCTCGATCGCGGCCACCATCCCGCCGAGGTCGTCGATCTTCCGGATGTAGCCCCGCGCTCCCTGCTCGATCCGGTCGGTGAGGGCCTCTACGGCGTAGGAGCCTCCGAGCGCGTCCACGATGTCCGCGACGCCGCTCTCGTACCCGATCACCTGCTGCGTGCGGAGCGCGAGGCGCGCGGCGTGCTCGGTCGGCAGCGACAGCGCCTCGTCGTACCAGTTCGTGTGGAGCGACTGGCAGCCGACGAGCACGGCCACGCGGGCCTGGATCGTGGTCCGGACGGCGTTGACGAGCGGCTGATGAGC
>JBDIVX010000053.1:0-45907 GCA_039794305.1 Candidatus Neutrinellum sp. | reverse complement strand
CTGGCGGACGCTACAGGATTCGAACCTGTGACCTTCGGCTCCGGAGGCCCCGGGCAGCAGGAGCGATCCCGCGACGTTGCGGGCCGTGTGACCAACGGCGTGACCAACGCGGCCGAGCTCGCCGAGCAGCTCCTCTTGGAGGCCCAGGGCGCCGCGGTACCGCCGGAGCTCCTCGAGACCTTCCTCGACGCGGCCGCGGCCCACGGCGCCGAGCTCGTCCGGCTGGCCGTCGAGGCCCGCCAGGGTGGCGAGACGCGGCTCCGGCGGGCGCTCGAGCTGGCGGCGGTGGTGTTGGGGCGCCAGGCCGCCGACCGTGAACTCCGCGCCACGACGCGCGCGTGAACCGCCGGCCACGTCGCCCCCAGAAGCACAGTCGTTTCGTCAGGTGGACACCGGCACGTCAGATGCAGTAGGGTCCCATCGTCCGTCGCACGTTGCGACGGCTCACATGGAGGTGGCAGATGGCTACGAAGATCACGATCTACTGGGACGAGCAGGACGAGCAGGACGCCGGGTGGGCCTACCGGCTCCAGACCGGGGACTCGCTGGAAAGCGGGTCGATCGACGACCTCGACGACCTCGCGCGCGTGCTGCGTGACGCGGGAGACGGCGCCGAGATCGTCTGCTACGAGCGGGGTGACGATAGGCCGGGGTCGGTCGAGGCGCTGCCGACGTTCGGCGGCGAGCCGCTCGCCGGAGAGGGCATCTACTCCTACGATGCCACGCGGATCCTCACCACGGGCGACTACAGCCCGACGGGGATGTGGGCCTGCGTGCCGCGGAGTGAGTGGCGCTGAGCCGATGACCGACCGCCACCCCGGCTGGTACGTCTGCCTCGACGCAAGCGACTATCCCGCATCGCTCCGAGAGGGGGGCGTCTACCGGGGTGGCCCGGCCGGTGAGGACATGCTGTCGATCGTCGACGAGTCCGGCGAGGCGTACCTCTACCCGGACGACCGCTTCCGTGAGGCGCGGCTCGGGGAGCTCCCGGGCTGCGTCTACGTGACCCTGCGCGCGGCCGAGGAGTACGCGGACGCGACCGGGCTCGAGGAGGAGGAGGCGCGTCGGGAGCTGACGCGGCACCTGCTCGAGGCGCGGCTGACTCACCCTGCGGTGGGCGAGACCCCGGCGCTCTGGCGCTTCCGCCGCCGGTCGGCCGGGGTCGACCTCAGCGCGCGGGTGGTCGAGGCCGATCGGCTGCACGTCGTGACCGCCGTGTCGGTCCGCCCGGGCTACTCTCCGCGGCGGGGCGGCCGGGCAACTGCCGGGGGCCGGGACCGATAAGCCGGTCGTGCCCACCCTGCTCGAGCGCACCCTCGTCGACATCCGCGACGCCTGCCGGGCCCGGGGCGACGAGGAGGGCGCCCGGGAGGTCCAGGCCCAGCTCGAGGGGCTCGCAAGGCGCCGCCTGGACTGCCGGCCCATCCTGCGGGACCCTTCCCCCGATGCGCTTGGCTTGGTCCGCCCTCCTGAGCCTGCTCCTCGTCGCCTGCGGGGGCGACGACGACCCGACCAGTGAGATGCTCTGCACGCCGGGCGAGAGCCGCGCCTGCACGTGTGCGACGGGGGCCAGCGGCGCCCAGGTGTGCGCGGCCGACGGCGCCGGGCTGGGGCCGTGTGAGTGCGTCGCCGGCGACGGGGGCATCGACGGTGGCGAGCCCGAGCTCGACGCCGGGACGCGGGATGCCGGCGGGCGCCGAGATGCTGGCTCCGATGCCGGGCGCGACGCTGCCGGTGACGCTGGCAGCTCCTGTGACTACAGCTGCACGCTCGCGGGCGAGAGCACGCCGACCTGCTCGGGCACCTTCGAGTCGTGCCGGATCACGGGCTGCACGACCTGGTGCGGCGCGTTCGGAGCCGGGGTGGGGCATCACGGCGACTCGTGCACGCACGCGAACCTCTGTCAGCGCTGGATGCAGTGCCTTCGGGTCGGCGGAGGCCTCCGGACGTGCCGTCGCTTCTGCCGCCTCGAGGGCGACGTCGACGACTGCGCCCCCTACGGGCTCGACTGCACCCGGCCGAGCTCGATCACGACCCCCGTCGAGGAGGGGGACGTCGCCGTGATGCTGCCGCCGGGGATCGGGATCTGCGGCTGAGAGGTCAGTCCCCCGGCCGCTCCACCCACAGCCCGTGCTTCCGCCCCGCCCGCTCGAGCTCCGCGGTCGTGATCGGCCCGGGCACGCCGTCGCAGTCCTCCTCGCGGAAGCCGAGCTCGAGCTGCCGGTCGGCCCATGCGCGGAGGTCGTCGCCCGAGTCGACCCACCAGGCCTCGTAACCTGCGCGCTGCAGGGCGAGCATGATCTCGTCGCCCGGGTCGCCCTCGCCTCGGTTCCGCGTGCCGTTCCGGTGGCCCCAGACGCCGACGAAGTCCTTGCCGGCAAGCCCGCCCGGGATGAACGCCAGGTGGGCCGCCCGTGTCCGGCCCGGGTTGGTCGCGGCGAACCTGCGGCAGATGCCGCGCTCGCGGACGAGCTGGCGCTGGATCCGGAAGCGGCGCGTGATGAGATCGATCAACGCGACCGTGGTCTCGATCGTAGCCATCCAGACCCGGCCGTCGACGTCCTGGTACATCTCGATCCCGATCGAGACCTCGTTGCACTGCCCGGCGTGGTACGCGGCCGCGGTCATCAGGTCGGCGACGCACGCGAAGGAGCCGTCCCCGTCGACGGCGATGTGGGCGCCGGCGTAGCGGGGATCGCGGTTCATCCGCTGTGCGAAGACCTCGTCCCACCCCGGGCGGCCGCGCTTCCCCTCGCGCTCACCGAGCTGCAGCTTCGGCGGGATCCCGAGTCTGGTGTGGATGCCGATGCTCCGCACCCACGAGGTCCGCCGCTTCCGCCAGCCGTCGCCCATGGCGAGGCGGTACTTCGAGTCCTCGGTGAAGTCGTAGGACTCGACCCCGGGCAGCTCGGTGCGTTCTCCGTTCACGACGATCATGCGGTCCTCAGCAGGTTGCGAAGGTGGGCGTTCTCTCGGAGGGCCTCGTCGAGCTGCTCGCGGAGCCGATCGCGGTCGCGCTCGACGTCCTCGATGCGACCGTGCAGGTCGTCGGTTGCGGCGCGGACGGGAGCCAGGACGGTGCTCGTCGTGCGTCGCTGAAGACCGAGGAGGATCGCGATGCAGCGGTCGCGGGTCGGCTTCGGCAGAGGAGGCAGTCGCAGGGCGGCCCGAAGCTCATCGAGGGCGTCGTCCGCGCGGCGGCGGGCTTCGGTACGCGTGCCGGCCACGTCACGGCGTCCCGAACTTCGCGTCGGCCGCGGCCTCGTCGAGCGCCCGCTCGAGCGTCGAGTGATAGGTCTGCGGCAGGATGTTCTTCAGCCTCTCGCGCGCTTGCTGGTCGCCACGGATGGCGCGCTGGATCGTCGGCCCGAGCGCCTCGAGCAGGACGCCGATGATCCGGATCACGACTCACCTCGCGTGCACTCGTCGTCGGCGGTCGCGGCGAGGAAGCCCAGCACGGTCTGGACCTCGGGAGGGGCTCGGATGCCGGCGGCCTCGGCGGCGTCGACCAGGTGCCCGATCGCCTGCAGCGTGCAGCCCGCGATGGCGCGTAGGCCCTCCATCCCGGTCGCATCGAGGACGGCCTCGGATGCGCGGAGGATGCCGTCGGCCGCGCGGATGGCCTCCTCGACCCGCCAGTACGGTGCCCGGGTCGCGTCGAAGGCCTCCCGCGTCTCGGCCGCCTCGAGGTCCGCCGCGCGCGTCTCGGCCATGCGCGCGGCGTTCGCGCGATCGAGCTCGACGACCACGCGGGCCCCCGTGGCGAGCGTGGTCCGGGCGGCGCCCTCCGCTCCGTGCCCGCAGCCGACGGCCGCGAGCGCGAGGACGACGAGGCACGACTTGACGAGGCGCGACTCGCTCACGCCGCCGCCCTCGTGGTCTGCCGCTCGGCTTGCACGACCGACTCGATGAGCCCGTCGATGTCCGGCGGCTGCGGGAGCCCGGAGCCGGCCAGGCGCTCGCGGAGCCGACGCTTCGCCGCCGTGTGCTTCTCGTTCGGCTGCCACGGGGTCCGGCCCTCCCGGACGGCCTTGTGCGCCTGCTCCTCGACGTACCGCACCGCCTCGATGGCCCGCCGCAGGATGGCCGCCTCGACCTCCTCGGTGAGCTCGAAGCGCGCCTTCTGCGCGATGCGCCGGAGCGCGATGGCGCCCCACGTGCTGATCGCCGCGACGGCGATCCCCGCCACGGCGCTGATGACCTGGATCCAGAAGTCCTCGCTCACGGTGTCCTCCTCCATCTCGGTGCCTGGTCCCAGAGCACCCTGATCTGCGAGCCCTGCGTCGCGAGCTCGCGGTCGTGGCGCTCGACCGTCGAGCGCAGCCTCCTCGTCTCTTCGGCGGTCGTGTCGATCCGCTCGACCGTCCGGCCGCCCTGCCAGATGGTGGCGAGCGTTGGGATCGCGGCGGCGAGCACGATGGCCAGGCCCACCTGCACGACGCGCTTCCGTCGGCCGCGCTCCTCCTCGTCGATGCGCTCGCGTAGCCTGCGCACGCAGTCGAGCGTCTCGCGGTTGCGCACCTCCTGGGCCTCGAGCGAGGTCTGGACCCGGGTGAGAACGCCTTCGAGGTACGGGTCCGTGCCGGTCTCCGCCGGCACCGGCGGGGGGCGCAGCGCGCGTCGGCCCGTGTCGTCCGCCCGGCTCATCAGAGGTTCCTCGGCCCGGGGTCGTCGTACTGGAGCATCACCGCGTGGATGCGATCGCGGTTCGTCCCGGCGTCGGCGCCGGCGGTGATGACCAGGTAGCGGACCGTCGCGTCGTAGCCGACGGTGCCCCACTGGTCGGGGACCTGCTTGCTCATCGCCTGGCTGATGACGCCCGAGTCGAGGACCTGGCGATTGCTCGTCCCGTCGTCGTTGACGAGGAAGACCTCGCTCCGGTCGACCGAGACGATGCCCGACGCGTCCTCGATGTCGTGCTCGTAGAGCGCCATGGCCATGCGACTGCTGCCGACGCGAGCCGCGCCGGGGTCGACCACCGCCTGCACGCGCGTCAGGACGGCGCCGTCGGGGAGCAGGCTCTGCACGTCGACGAACAGCGCGGCGCCGTTCTGCTGACTCTCGAGCTCGTAGCCGACCACGCCCGGGTCGAGGACCGAGGCGGGCCGCCATCCGATCGCCGATCCGTCCGGCATTGGCTGCGGCACCCCGGTCCAGGGGGCGATCACCTTCCACCGCGCCTTTGCCGCCTGGTACGTGTGCTCCTCGTTGGAGTCGATGATCGAGCGGATGTAGTCCACCCAGTCCGCCACCACGCCGACGATCCAGTTGGCCTTGCGCGCCGGCGTGCGGGTCCCCTCGTTGAAGCCGTCGTCCTTCTCTCCGGCCGCGGGCTCGAGCCGTCGCCCCGCCGTCGAGGCCCACTCCGGGATGTCTGTCGGTCGCGCCACCATCAGCTCGTCTCCTCGGTCGAGTGGACGTCAGCCCACAGGCCGCCATCCGTAGCCGTGTCGTCCGACGGCCAGCCGCGCGCGACCTCCGCCTGCTCGACGTCGCCATCCGCCCAGGTGAAGCTCGCGGCCGCGGCCGCCATCGGGAACTCGAGATCGAACCGGACGCCACCAGGCCGCGCGCGGTCGAGCAGCCCGAACGCATCGGCCGACGTGATCGACACGCCGAACGGCTCGCCCAGGGCGACGACGGCCGCGGCGGGGTACGGCTCCGAGACGCGGGTCACCGTGAGCGTCACGCCGATCACCTCGAGGACGCGGAGCAGCTCGGGCCAGGTGCCGCTCGAGCGCAGCACGAGGACCTGGGCGCGGAGCAGCGTCCGGTACACCTCGTCCGACCAGCCACGGCGCGGCAGGTCCACGATGTCGCCCAGCGTCTCGAGCTGCACGCCCACGGCCGTGTCGAGCCAGGTCTCGGTGAGGACCTGCCAGGTGGCGTCGTCGAGCTCCTGCACGCCCCGCAGCAGCGCGCAGAGCACCGCCTCGAGGCGAGGCTTGCCGCGGAACTGCGCGAGCAGGAGCGACTTGCCGTCCGCGCAGTGGCTCGCGATCCAGGCGAGCTCGGTCCCCTCGAGCGCGAGCAGCTCGTCCGGCGGGCGGTAGCCGCACCCGCCGAGAGTGAAGGGGAACGTGAGCGGAAAGCTGCAGCTCACCCCTCCGAGCCTCCTTCCCGCACCCGCACGCGCTGCCCCTTCCGCGCGACCAGGTCGAGCGTCCCGACGACCTCGTACTGCCCGCCCTCCGAGTAGCGCTTCCGGAGCTGGGCGATGCGTGCCTGGTAGGCGACGCGCGCGAGGTCGAGGCGCTCCTGGGCGAGGGCGTGCTCGGCCTGGCGCTGCTGTAGCTCGGCGTGCAGGGCGCGCACCTCGGCGGCGTCGAGGGCGTCGAGGTCGAAGGGCTCGGGCGCCGACGGCGCGCGCTGCTGTGGAGCACGCGGCGGCTGTGGGCCGGGGCCGGGGGCTGTCGGGCTGGTGTGGGGGTCGGTCATGCGGCGATGGGCTCCTGAATGCAGGCAGGGAACGGGAGGCTTCCCGTCGCAGTCGCCCCGATTCTGATGTCCCCGGCCGTGATGGTGTGCATGTACGGCGGATCGGAGTCCGAGCCCGACACGTCACCGCCGAGGACGAGACTCGCGGCGGTTGGATCGATGGTCGCGACGATGCGCGCGTAACGCGACCACGCCCCGGTCGTATTCAGGACCGTCACGTTGTCCGCGAGGATGCGCGCTGGGACGCCAGACGCCACCATCTGGTAGTCACCGGCGCCAGGGTCGTCCCACAGGACGCCAGTGCCCGACAACTCCGTCGATGCGGCGAGGGGATAGTACTCCCACCGGTACGTGCGCGAGTCGATCCACCGCGTCCACAGCGTGGTCGGAATCGTGAGCACGTCTGCCCCCCGCGTCGTCGCGCTGCGGATGTAGCTCTGCGGGAAGGGACCGGGGGTCGCGTTGGCGCCCCACACCGTCGCCGCGCCAGTTGCGGCGACATCCTGCGTTCCCAGCGTCGTGCCCATGGCGGGATAGGCAGCAAGGGCCCACGAGGTCGCGGCGGCGTCAGTCGTGCCGATGAATGACGCACGCCACCAGTCGCCGAGGTCCTCGACAGTGACGGCGCTCGCGCCGATCCCGGCTGTAGCCGCCGCGCCGGTGCGTGGGTTGACGTGGATCCCGAAGTTGGAACCGCCGCCCGTTTGGATCAGGAAGAAGCCGACGATGTGGGAGCCCGTCGTCTCCTTGAGGATGAAGATCGAGAATGCGTATTGGGTGCTCGCGGACAGCGAAGCCGAAGCACGCCGCGTGTACAGTGCCGCGTCGCTGGTGTCTTCGAGTCGGTACGCGTCCGAGTCACCATCGGGTGCGGCCTGTCCTCCCGTCGCCGTACCAGCACCCGCGCTTGACCAGGTGCTCGCGTCCTCCGGCTCCGCGACGAGTTGCTGCAACGGCTCGGGCTCGATGAGGTGCACGGGGCGCTTGTTCGTCGCGCGCCAGTCCTCCCGCCGCCAGCCATTCGCAGCGGCCCACGCGATCGGTGCGCTTGCGTAGACGTTCGGGTCGCGGATGTAGCTCCCCTCGGTCGTGCGCGTGATGGTGCCATCGCGCTCGAAGACGATGAGACGAGGATCCATCCTCGCCGCCGCTCTCACGCCCATCTGTACAGCAGCGAACGTCATACCAACGCCATGTGCCCGAAGACGTGCGCGACCTCCGCGCTCGCGGTCGTGTCGATCATCAGGACCGAGATCGCCGCCCAGTCCTCCGCGCTCGCGGGAGGCGACGCAGCCGACGGCGGCGCAGCGAAACTGAGCGTCCCGCCCGCGGACAGCGTGACCTTCTGCTGGTACTCCGTCGTGACGAGCGCCGTGCAGTGGCCCCACTTCAACGTCGCGGGCACCGTCACCGTGCATCCGCTGGCGTGCGTGAAGTAGATGCACGCGCCGTTGTCCTCGTCGAGCAGCGTGTACGTGCTCGTCGAGACCTGCTTGATCTTCGTGCGCGAGAGCTGCGTGACGTCGCCGTCCGCGTCCGCGTAGTTCAGCTCGGTGACGCCACCGACATCCTTGACGTACAGCGCGCCACTGTTCGCCACGCTCCCCGGGTCTGCGGAGCGTTCGTACATGCGCACGTCGACGCCCGCACCGTCATAGCCGACCTGAAGCGTCGCGTTCGGCATGAGGTAGATGTCCTCATCCTCGGCCGCGATGAGGATCGCCTTATGCGTCGTCGGAGACAGCGCGCTGCCCGTGAAGATGATGACGTTCCCCAGCCCGGCAGTCGTGCCGCTCGCGCCGACCGTCATCCGCGCACCGATGATCACGTTGCCCGGCGAACCCTCCGCGTCCGTCGCAGAACCGCCGAGCCCCGAGTAGAGGAGCAGGTCGCCGCCGTGACCGGCCGCGCCGCTCCCGCCGTGATCCCCACCACGGCCGGCGTAGATGGCCAGGGGCGATCCGTCTGCCGGGCTCGTCGGCGTCGCATCGCCCGGCCCGCCCTGTCCGACCTGGATCGCGATGGGCTCGGCGGCTCCTGCGACAGCAGTGATGTCCGGCGTCCGGATGTCGCCGGCTGCATCGATGAGCAGGATATCGTCGGTCCCATCGGTGACGACGAGGGCGTGTCCGCCGCCGTCGTTGTCCACCTTGAGCGCGGGGCCGCTCGCCGTCGCGTTGGTCCGCAGCTCCAGTGCCGGGACCGTCGACCCCGCCTCGGCCTCGACGATCACCGGCTCGGCGTCTCCGACCGAGACCACCGAGCCGCCCTGGGCGTCGACGACGTGCTGAAGGGTCGTGGTGTGCGGATTGGCGACGTCGGCCACGTGAGCATCGAGCGCGGCGCCGTCGGCCGAGACGTCACGGCCGTCGACCAGGCCGACGTTGATCACGTTGTTCCCGCCCAGGTCGAGGTCGGCCGCCATCGGGATCGTGCCGTCGGCGAGGATGACGGCGGATGCGAGCGCAGTCTCGACCGCGTCGATGCGCGTGTTCAGGTCGCCGGCCGCCCCGACGTGGTTCCCCACCTCGTCGCAGACGTCGATGATGTAGCTCTTGATCCGCTCCCACTCCGCCGCCGGGACCTGCGTGTTCAGGTCCTCGACGGGCTGGTTGTCGGACTTCACCCGGCCGATGGACGCGTCGATCTTCGAGGGCTGGCTGGTGAGCGGCATGGTCCTAGGCCTCCGTCACGGTCACGTCCGAGCTGTCGATCCGGACGACCTGGTCGTAGGTGGCGGCGAGCGAGGCTCCGCCCGCGATGGTCAGCGACACGACCGCGGCGATCCCGGGCACCTCCTGCAGGGCGCAGATGAGCTGGGACGCGTAGGCGGTCTCGCCGACCGAGTACTCGTCGCCGGCGGCCGCGATCGCCGCCTCGGCCTGCGTCTCCCACCCGGCCGCCGTCCCGGGCTCGAGGACCACCGTGGCGACGACGATCGGGGTGAGCGCCGTCGCCCGGGTGAAGGGGACCGCCTGGGTCGCGCCGGTGTCGTCGGTGGCGTCCCCGCTCGAGCCGACGCCGTGCACCTCGATGCCGGCGGGCTTGTGGTCCCAGATGGCCTGGGCGATCTCGTCATCGTCCGCCGCAGGCGCGACGCCGTCCCAGACGACGGCCTCGACGCTCTTCGCCGGGCGCCCGTCGCCGTCTGGGACCATGGAAGTGTTCTCGAAGACCTGGACCTCGAGAACGTCGTCGACCTTCGCCACCTGTGCCCGGATCGCGGCCGTCGTCCCAGAGCCCGCGCCGGCGAGCTCGACTCGGCGCTGCAGGCGGAGCTCCGCGTCGTCGGCCCGATCGCGCCCCTCATCGGCGTCGTCGGTGTTGGTGATGGAGTTCCAGCCGGCGACCGGGGTCACGATGACCGTCAGCGTCCCCGAGAGCGCGGCGACCGGGCCGGTCTCGACTGCCTCGAGGACCACGTCGACGTCGGCCGGCGCGCCGCCGCCGTTCGTCACCTCCTCGACGGTCTCGAAGACCGCGTCGGGGTTTCCGTCGACGGCCGCCTGCGACCCGATGGGCAGCGTCGTGCCGGCGTTGAGGTTCACGCTGGCCGTGACCCGGCTCTTCGTCGCTGCGCGCCGCGTGGTGCCCGTCAGGGCCGCGAGCTGGTCGAGCAGGATGCCGCTCGCCCCGTCGGGGCTCATCGCCGAGTAGAGCGCCTGCAGCGTCTCCCACGCGATGGCGTGCTCCTCGCTCAGGATGGCGATGAGCTGCTGCACGGGTCCCGCCCGGGTGTTGATCCCCGGCACCGCCGCGGCGACGGCCTCCTCGAGCAGCTCCTGGATCTCGGCCTGCGTCCGGATCTCGAGCCCCGCTCCGGTCAGTCCAGGCATCAGGCACCTCCCCCGACGGCGACTCCGGCGAGCTCGAGCTCGTCACCCTCGGTCGTGAGGACCTCGAGGTCGACGGTCGCGTACCGCGTCGCCCGGTCGATGCTCACCTCGAGCGACGTCACGCGCGCGACGCCGGGGACCTGCTCGATCTCCTTGCGGAGCACCGTCCGGATCGTGGGCTCGGTGACCCCTTTGCCGAGCAGCTGCTCGAGGTAGGGCGTGCCCTGCGTGGTGTCGAGGAACCACTCGCCGTGCCACCAACGGAGCCGGACCCGGATCTCCTGCGCGATGGCGTCGCCCCCCTCGACCATGGCGAGCGCGGCCGCGTCGACGCGCAGGTCGCCCTCGACGGGGTTGTGCGCGTCGGTCTCGGTGACCAGGGCGAGGTCGACGGTCATGATCCCCTCGTGTTCGTCGTGGGGATCGGGTCGCTGGCGTCGAGCGCGGCCTTGGCGGCGACGCCGTAGTTCGGATCGATGACTCCCGAGAGCGCCGTCCGGATCTCATCGAGGGACTTCGCGATCTTCCCGAGGTGCGTGTCGAGGTTGCCGGCGAGCGCGAGCTCCTCGGAGCCCGCGACGTGGACCTGCCCGTCCTCGCGGATCCGGACAGTCGCCCCGCCGTCCCGACCGATGACCAGCGCGTCGGCCGGCGTATCACCGAGCTCGCCCGTCCTCGGGTAGACGCCCGGGATCGCCACTGCGTGGGCCAGGTGGTGCGTCCTGGTGTCGATGGGATCGCTCGGCTGGCCCGTCCGGCGCCACCTCGACGGGTCCCGGTCGCAGCAGACGAGCAGCACCGTGTCGCCTGCGGCGAGCGGCATGTGCACGTACCATCTGCCGGCCCTGGGCCAGCACACGGGCACCGCCCGCACGATCGGCAGCGGCTCACGGACCGGCGCGGCGTCGGCGCGCGGGAGCGCCCGATGGATCAGCGGCCGCACGTCGGCGGTCTGTGCCTCTGCGTCGTACCGGACGACCTCGCCCGGCATGGCGACCGAGAGCTCGTCCTCGCGCGCGTCGAGGAAGCGCTCGAGCACGTCCTCGAGGGCCACGGCCTCGCCGTCGAAGTCCGCCATCTACGCTGCCCTCCCGACCGGCACGAGCTCGCACTCGGCGAACCAGTCGTCCCCGTGGCTGTCGCCGCGGTAGGTGACCGCCCGGCAGTCGTACGCCCCCTCGACCCGGCGGCTCTCGAGGACCACCCGGCGCCCGGGCCACAGGTCCGGGATGAGGAGCGCCGTCGCCTTCACGCGCCCCCGCGTGCCCACCTCCGGCGAGCCCACGAGCCCCGTCTCGGGCGACAGCCGCACGGCCTGGGTCTGGAGCGGCTGCCCGCGGCGGAGGACCTGCAGCACCCCGTGCTGGACGCTCCACCGGAGCCCGAGGGCCGAGAGCACCCGCGTGAGCTCGCGCGAGGCCTGGCCCGAGAGCACCGTGCCCTCCGGGTACGTGTCGCCGCCGCCGGCCTCGAGCTCGGCGAGCCGGGCCACCTCCTCGACGTTGCCGTGCCCGACTCCGAGGGCGTCGGCGAGCGCGCGCACGACGACGGTGATCGGCACGCCCGGCTCGAAGCTCCGCTCGATGCGCGCACGCTCGAACGCGCGGCCACCGTCGCGAGCCTCGACCTGCGTCACGGCGTCGACCAGCGAGTGCTCGGTCCCCGCCTGCCGGCCACGCGCGCGGAAGAGCTCGCCACGAAACAGCGTCTCGAGGCCCCGCTCCGCCTGGTAGCCGGCCTCGACGATCACCTGGGCTTCGGCGGCCTGCTCGATCTGTGCCTGGTGATCCCTGGTCAGATTCCACAGGCGCACGGTCGCCTTCCCGGGCCTCGACCGCGCGGTGCGCTCGACCTCGAAGGCGACGCGCATCGGCGCCGACACCTGCAGGGTGCCCACGGTGACCCGCCAGTCCCGCCGGAAGAGCGTCACGCGGAGGCCTCCCGGTAGAGCAGCTGGACCACGTCGCCGAGCTCGTCGAGACCCGGATCGGCGGGAGTCTGCCGGCCGTCGACGAGCATGAGCTCGCCCGGGGGCATCTCCGGCCGGGCGCCGCGACGGGACTCGAGCAGCGGCCAGTGGACGACCAGCTTGATCGGGCCGGCGAGCAGCTCTCCCTCGGCGTCGCGCAGGTCGAGGTACCACTGCGCCTCGCGCTGGCTCCACCGGAACGCGAGCACGTACTCGCGACCGTCGAGGCGGGTGCGCTGCACCTGGTGCGGGACGCCGGGGGCGATCGGGATCCGGAGGTCCGCCATCACCCATCCCCGAAGACGGCATCGAGGCCGCGGCTGAGGAGCGAGCGCAGGCGCGGCGGGGCCTCCTGGGCCTCCTGCGACCCGCGATCCACCTGGCGCCGGTCGCGCGGTCGCGCCGGAACCGGGTCGGCGACGAGCTGCGTCGAGACCATCCGGAGCTCGGCGAAGGTCAGCGAGGCGCGGAGCCAGGACCCATCCTCGGCCGCGCGCGTCGCGAGGACCTCGAGGAGGACCATGTCCTCGTAGGTCTCCCAACCGGTCGTGACGGTCGCGAGCAGCGAGCGCTCGCGCGCGTCCATCAGGAGCGCCCACGCATCGGCGACGCGCTTCGGTGGCGTCTCGGGCGTCCAGACGGACAGCTTCGTGGGCGGTGCGGCCTGCTGCCCGACCTTGGAGCCGGCCCAGCTGCGGCCGTCGAACTGGGGCTCCCCCTCGGTCACGAGCCGCGGGGGCAGATCGAGGTCGACCGTCTCGAGCGAGACGCCCAGGGCGGACGTGCTCGCGACGGGGGTGTCGCTGATCCGGACGTCGATGGTCAGGACGCGACGCTCCGGACGCACGTGGTCGGACGTCGAGACGCCCCGCTCGACCTCGTGCTCGGTCGCGATGGCGTTCGCGCGGTGCTGCTCCTCGACAGCCGCGTCGAGCACGAGCGGGACGAGGGTCCCGTCGAGGTCCTCGAAGACGATCTCAAGCACCGGCCGCCTCCGGGATGACGTCGGCGAGCTGCCGGAGCCGGCGCTCGTTCTCCTCGCGGACCACGCGGCGGACGGCCTCGGGATCGGTCGCGCCGTTGATCGTGACGTTGGAGCTCGCGTCGATCTTCGTTTCGCCGGCCGACGCGGACGCGCGCCGCTCCATCTGGATCACCTGGCGCTCCGCTCGCCGCTGCGCCTCGTTTGCGGCCAGGGCAGCCGCGCGGGACCGGGCCCGCACGTTCGCGATCCCGGCTGCTCGCGTTGCGTTCGCCGCCCGCTTGTCCAGGCCCTCGAAGACCTCGAGGCCGAGCGAGTCCTGCAGGCCGTCGACCCCCTGCAGGATGGACGCGATCGCGCCGAGGACCCGCGCCTTGAGGATGTCCCAACCGATCCCTAGCGCGTCGACGGCGCCGCGGAAGGTCAGCGTCACCCCCATCGCCTCGAGGATGGACTCGACGAAGGAGCCGAAGACGGACTCCCCCCCGCGGAACGCGGTGATCACGTCCTCAACGACCAGGACGAGCCCGGCGAGCATCGCCACGAAGATGAGCAGCGGGATGGTGACGGGAGCCATCGCAAGGGCCAGCGCACCGAAGGCGACGGCGAGCACACCGAGCGCGGCCTCGACCACCGAGGACGAACGGGCGAGCTCGACGAACTTCCCGACGAAGGTGGCGACCCCGCTCACGAACCTGGTCAGGGTCGGCAGCACGTCGGCAGCGAGGACCGACTTGAACGAGAGCATCGCGATCCGCCACTCCTGCATCGCGTCCCCGGCTGCCACGCTCTTCTCGACCCCGTCCTCGGAGATGCCGCCGCCGAGCTCGCGGAAGCGCCGGCGCAGCTCCTCGAGCTGCGGGCTCGCTTTGGCCATGGCCGCAAAGCCAGCGCCGGCGTCCTCGCCGAAGAGACGTTGGGCGAGGGCGGCGCGCTCGGTCTCGTTCGTCACGCCGTTCAGCGCCCGGAGGCTGTCGGTCATGATCGCGTCGAGGTCCCGGAGCTGGCCGCTGGCGTCCTTGGTCCGAATGCCAAGCTTGCGGAAGGACTCCTCGCCGCTGTGGGCCTTCTCCGCGAGATCGCCGAAGCCCTGGCGCAGGTCCGTCTGATCGAGGTTCGCGCGCTCGGCGATGAACTGCCACTCCTGCAGCGCGCTCGTGCTCAGCCCGATCGCGTCGGCCGTGATCTGCATCTCCGTGCCAAGCTCGATGACCTCTCGCATCGCGGCGGCGAAGACCCGGAGGCTCCCGACGGCCGCGGTCACCCCGGCGACGACGCCAGCGATCGCGCCGGCCGCCGACCGCATCCCACCGACGAAGCCGCCCGCACCGCCCGACCCGGCGACCGCCTCGGTGCCGTGGTCGAGCTCCTTCGTGAGCTTCTCGGCCTCGCGGCCGTACGCCTTCGCCTGGTCCTGCGCCCGGGCCATGGCCAGGCGCAGCTCGCCGATCTGGCGGGAGTGGTCGCCCTCCGCCCGCTGCAGCTCCTTGATCTTCCGGCCGAGCCGACCGGTGAGCTCGTAGTACTCCTGCTGCTTGACGCGCAGGCGCTCGGCCTCGGTCGCTGCCGGCCGGGCGAGCTCGACGTACCGGTCGATCGCAGCGTTGGCCTCGTCAACCTGGCCCAGGCCGCGGACCTTCATGTCGAGCTCGGCGAGTACGGCGCGGAGCGTCACGTCAGCCTCCCGCCGCCTCGAAGGCATCGAGCATCAGGTGCGCCTCGACCACCTCCCGCCAGGCCCACTGCGTGCGGATCTCGTGCGGGCTCACGCGGTAGCGCTCGCTCGTTGCGATCCTGTGGACCCACCAGTCGACTCCTTCCGGGATGCGGACCTCTACGTACGCGTCGGGCCGACTCCCATGCCCGCGAGCACCTCCCCGATGCGGGAGAAAAAAGGGGCGTACTCCGCTCGGAGGTGCCCCCGGATGATGTGGGCGAGGTCGAGGTAGCGGCGCTGCATCTGCACGGCCGCCACCTCCGACAGCGGCAGCACCGCCTCGCGGCCCCCGTCCATGTGAACGAGGTCGGTGTAGCCGATGCAGACCTCGCACAGCTCCTCGAAGGTCTGCTCACCGAGCTCGCGCACGAGCACCGAGACGGCCGCTTCGTCGCTGCTCTCCTTCGCCGCGGCCGCGAACTTCGTGCCCATCGCGAGCAGGCGATAGAGCCAGCGCCGCCCGTCCTTGTGCGACCAGGGCCGGAGCTGATAGGTCCGGTCGTCGACCGTGATCCGCTGGGGCTCGAGGTCCATCAGGCCTCCAGATTCCCGCCGACGAAGCCGTACTGCTCGACGCCCTCGAGAGCCCACTGCCGCGAGGTGGCGCTCCGGTCGTACCGGACCGGTGCGGGCTTCTTGATCCAGCACCGGCCCTCGTGGAGCGAGCGGCCGTTGCGGTCGCGGATCGTGAACGGCGCGACGAACGCCCCGCCCGGCGCCCGCCGCAGGGCGTGGAGCCCGGACAGGATGTCGTTCCCGTCGCTGGTCTGCAGCAGCGTGATCGTGATGTTCACGCGCGGATCGCGGTTCCGGCTGATCGCCACCTCGCCGTCCGTCCCGGCGACCGACGTGACCTGGTCGGAGACGTGCTCGTAGGAGAGGAACTCCCCGTCGGCGAAGCCCGACTCGATCAGCACGTTGCCGATCATCAGGGTGACCTCGTCTGCGTTGTAGACCTTCGCGCTCATCGTGCAGTCTCCTTACGGCCGGACGGTCCCGCGGATGCGAAGCGCTCGGATCGCGCCCTGGACACGCGCGTCGAAGCGCACGCCGTCGTAGTAGCGGGCCTGCCGATCGGCGTCCGAGACGTCCTCGAGCTTCGTCTCTTCGACGAGGATCGAGTCGGGGTCGAGGATGTTGTAGGGCGCGAGCGCCGTCGTCCGGAGGGCCCCGCGGACGGCCCCGGCGAGCGCATCGATGCCACCCGTCGTGAAGGGGAGCTTCGGCGTGCTGATGCGGAGATTGAAGCTCCGCTCCTGGATGAGCGCCCGGACGTAGTCCAGGCCGATCACCACGTCGAGCCACTCGCCGCCGGAGGTGAGCCCACCGCGCGTGATCAGCGTCCCGGCGTTGGTCCCGGTCGGGACCGCCTCGACGTAGATCATCGCGCGCTTGCCGGTGCTCGGCGACTCCGGCGTGCCGGTGAGCCGCTCGACTTCCGTCGAGCTGAGGTCGTCGGCCGACACGCCCGACAGCGTCTTGAACTCGAAGTCGGCGCTGCCGACGGTCAGGGGCAGGACGGCGCCGAGCACGGCCGCGTCGGGGAACGCGCCGTGGTTCTCCCGCGAGTAGAAGGGCATCGTCCGAAGCTGCTCGGCCGCCTTCAGCGTGCTCGCGATGTCCGCGCTCCCGGAGGCCGGGACGTCGCTGTCCATGGTGTGGGCGACGTAGACGATGGTCTGCGTCTCGGCCCAGGTGGCGACCGCCTCGATCTGGGCGGCGCTCTGCGCGTCGGCGACGACCAGGCCGTACCAGTCCGCGTCCGCCGTCTGGATGGCCCCGAGGTCGGTCGCGAGCGTCGTCGCGGGCTCGGCCGTGGCATCGACCACGTCGAGCTCGGCGTTCATCCCGGTGTAGGCGAACCACTCCCCGGGGTTGTCCGCCGCGACGATGACCTTGGTGGAGGCGGGCGAGGCCGGATCGGGAGTCGCGGTGACCGCGACCGTGAGCCCGTTGATGGCCGCGGCGATCCCGACGTTGATGTCGTCGATGGCGTCGCCGGCCTGGACGGTGTAGCTCCACGCCTCGCCGCCGATCTCGCCGCTGTAGACGAGCCCCTCGGTGACATCGGTCGGCGTCAGCTCGATCGTCTGCGTCGGCGCACCGGCGCGACGGCCGATCTTGAACGACGGCACCCGCGTGTTCTGCGAGACGAGCGCGACCGCGGCGAGATAGGCCGGGTGATCCGCGGTGAAGCCGTCGGTCAGCATGTCCGCCGGGTCGGTGTAGCTGCGCACGCGGTCGAGCCACGCCGTGTGGTAGGCCGCGATCAGGACCACCCCGAAGGACCGGCGCGACGCCGTGCGGGTGGCCCGGGTGATCGAGACGTTCGCGATGGTGTCGAGCGAGATGGTCATGGCGTCGGATCCGTCGGTGAGATGTCGATCTGCAGGGCCGGGCCGAGCTGGTCACCGGCGGCATTCGAGAAGGTGCTCGTGATTCGGGCGTCCTCGATGTACGGGATCTCCGCGTCGGTCTCGCTCGCCCCGTAGGCGATCCGGACGTCCATCGTGGACATGCTCCGAACGCGGCCGTCCTCGACGGGGTCGACGTCGACCACCGTTTCGATGCGCACCAAGGCGAGGCCGAGATCGCGCAGGGTCTCCTTCGTCGAGGGCCACCGCAGCCGGGTCCGGAGCCGCTCGAGGTAGACCCGGGCGGAGCTCCCGAGCGTCTGCTGCGGGCTCCAGACCGAGACCTGCAGCGTGAGCTCGCGCTGTCCGACGACGGTGGCCTGCACCCCGGTCGCCGGGTCTCCCACGTCGGCCCAGCGGACGTCGTCGACACCGAGCGCAGTCGGGGCCAGGGCGTCGAGCGACGCGTGCGCGCCCTGCTGCATCTTGCGCGGCTGCTTCCGCCAGTCGCAGGGGATCTCCATCAGCGCCGCGATGAGCGCCGGGAGCTCGGTCTGCAGGGTGCTCCAGTCGTACCCCACGGCCTACACCTTCTCCCCGTCGATGCGGCCCTCGACCGAGTCGCGCACCGTCGCGGTGTCGACCGGGACCTTCGCCTTCACCTTCTGGACGAGCTCGCGCACGACCGGGCCGAAGCCCTCGCCGAGAGTCGCCCCCTCGAGGACCCGGGCGCCGGCGTCGGCCAGGCGCTGGGCGAGCTGCGGGCGCTCCTGGTCGATGGTCGAGCGGATGAAGCCGACCGGGGCCTCGCCCTTCGCGCCGATCTCCACGTACATCGCGACCTCGCCCACGGGCACGCCGCTCGGGTGGAGCTGGTCGGCCTGCTCGGGGTGCACGCCGACGGTGAGCTTGATGCTCCCGTCGCGATCGAGATCACGCAGGCGCCGCGTCAGCGCCCGCGCTCCCCGATCCGTATCGCGCACCCCGCTTGCCATGGGTCAGCCTCGGAGCTCCTCGTTCGGGCCACCGGCCCAGAAGACGTTCAGGCTCGGCCTCGCGCACCTCGCCCGGGCCCAGCCGGGCCGCTCGAGCGACGGCGCGCCCCAGTGCTCGGCACCCGGGCACGGGTTCGGCAGCTCGCCGGCGACGAAGGCCTGCGCCCGCTCGTGCACACGTCTCCACCACCGCGCGTGGCGCGCCCAGCTGAGTCGGCCGGGGAAGCCTCGCGGTCGCGTGAGGCCGTCGGAGGGTAGGGCGGCGATCCAGCGTGCCCGCGGAGTACTCGGAGCGTCGAGCTCGCCGCGGGTGTAGGCGTGGATCGTATCGAGGAGGTCCTCGTCGCCGCGGGCCTGGCGCCGTCGTTCGAGGACGTGCCCGATCGCGGCGTGGTCGGCGAAGCGGTCGCCGGCGTCCCAGCCGGCCTCGTGCACCATCACGCGAGCGAGCTGCAGAGCGACGAGCTCGTCGCCGCCGTCGTCGACGGCACGGATGTCCTCGTTCAGCTGCAGGTCGGGGCTGTCGGTCGCATCGGCATCGGCGTGCGGGGCCACGGCGAAGGTCGCCGCCGCGGCCAGGAGCATGGGGATGATGAGTCGTCGCATGGTGGGTCTCTCTCCTCTCAGTCGAGCACCAGTCGGTAAGCGGTCCCGACCAGCCTTCGCAGTCGCTCGAGCTCGGCGTCGTAGGGGGTGCGCTGGTTCGCGCCGGTTCCGAGTCGCAGGCCTGCCTCCTGACCTTCCGGGCCGAGGGCCAGGAGCTGCGCCGCGTGCAGCCCCTGGATGTCGTCGAACGCGTCGCCCGCCACGGTTGCGTCGAGGCTCCGCGCCGCCTGGTCCAGCTTCGCCGTCACCACCGAGTCCGCGAGCTGGTCGAACTCGGGAAAGCGCTCCTTGAAGGTGGCGGCGTCGAGGGCCATCGGCGATCAGCTCTTCTTCTTGGTCTCGCCCTCGCCGTCGCCGCCGCGCCCCTTGCCCTTCTCGCGCTTCTCGGACGCGAGCTCGGCCTCGAGCGCCTCGATCCGCTTCTCCGCGGCCTGCTGCCGCTCTGCGGCCGCCTTCGCGTCGCGCTCGGCCTGGGCCTTCTCGGCACGGTAGGACTTGATGCGTGCCTCGAAGGACCCGGCGACGCCGCGGGGGCTCACGACGCGAGCGCCGCCGTCGACCGTCTCGAGGCGCAGCGCCCAGCCGGTCGCCTTGCCGGCGCTGTTGCGCTCCTTGAGGAGCTCCTGCAGGTACCAGTCCGGCACCTCGAGGCTCTTGCCCGGCGCGAGCACGCGGCCCTCGCCGAACTTCTCGTCGCCCTTCGACCTCGCCGGGAGATGGAAGAGCCGGATCGTGGGGTTGTGGATCTTCGCCATGGTGGTCGTCTCCGATCAGGTCAGGTGCGATCAGTCGAGGTTCTCGACGTACGCCGCCGAGTTCGGCCGCTTGAACACGACGCCGCCGAAGACCGCCCGGGCCGGGACGACCCAGCCGTACCCGCGCGCCTGCGGAGGCAGCTCCTCGTACGGCACCGGCATCTCGGCGAAGACGAAGTCGGGGTTCGGGTCGTAGGCGATGCCCTGGGGCGGATCCGCCACGCCGACGTCGGCCCCGGTGGCGTCGTCGAGAGCGATCCAGCGCTCGAGCTGCTTGATGCTCCGGGCGTTCGCCAGGAGCCACCGAGCGAGGCTCATGTCGCTCGTGGCATCCTTCGGAGTGCTCACGAGGTGGCCCTCGTAGGCCGTCGGCAGCACGAGGCGAGTCGCCTGGTGCACGTCGCGGCTCTGCGAGATGACGGCCTGCTCGACCTGCGCCCAGTCGGCGATGATCTCGGCCGCGGTCGCGGTGAGCCACTCGCCGTTGGTCAGGGTCACGACCGGGACGTTCGGGTTGTTGAAGAACCCGGTGATGCCCTGGGCGGCGTCGCCGATGCGCATCAGCTTGTCGAGCTTGCGCGCGATGATCTCGGCACACGCGTTGGCCTTGTCGCGGGAGAGCGGCACGCCCGCGAACGCGGCCGCCTCGAGCTCCTCGAGGGTGTACTGGTACGAGGCCGTCACGTGGGTGACGGGGAACGGGAACTCCTCGATGCTCACGTCCGCGCTCGGCGCGTCGTCGGCGTGCAGGTGGGCACCCGCACGGGCCTCGCCGCGGATGTCCATCTGGCGGTAGACCCAGGTCTGGGCGCCGCGCGGGACGTCGCTCTTGACCGGGATGAACTCCGAGGCCCGGAGGCGCTCGTAGAGGACCCGCTGGACCTCCTGCGAGACGTACGTGAGATCCCGCGCGAGGAACGCCGTCTGGTTCGCGTCGAGACGAGCCGCCAGCGGGCTCCCCTCGAGGAGGCGGCGCCGGCGCTCGATGGAGCGCTCGATGGCGTCGTGGTGCTCACGCGAGCCGTAGACGTAAGCGGCGCCGTCGACGCGCTCGAGGTGCTTCTGGTTGGTGAGAAGTCGGGGATCCATGGTGATGCTCTCCGTTCGCTCAGCGCGCCGATCAGGGAAGGTTCAGCTCGAGGAGGCCGAGCTCGCCGGCGCCCCCGCTGGTCACGAGTCGGGCCCCGGCCACGGCCGAGCAGGTGTTCGTGTCGTTGTCGGTCACACGCACGCGACCGATGACGCTGCCGCCGGCGCCCGCCGTGTGGCGGCCGAAGATCGAGGCGCCCGCGGTGAAGGCGTTCTCGACGACGACCCAGACGCGACCGCGCCGGCGCACCGGCATCCGCGACTCGTCCTCGTAGTTCTCGTTGTCCGCCACGGCACCGTCCGAGCGGGCCTTGTGGGTGCGGAGCGAGACCCCGAGCACCTCCGCGTCGGTGAACGCTGCCGAAGGCAGCGCTGCCTGTCGATCGGGATCGGTGCCTCGCACGACGACGAGGCCCGGGGCGATGCCGCTGGCCTCCTCGACGATGGTCGAGATGTCGTCCTTGAAGCCGATGTCCGCGGGCTGACCCGGGAAGGCGACGGCGGGGTCCTGCGTGTAGCTGGTCTGCATGGGTCGTCCTCGTTGACGGGCTGGGGCCTACTGCTGCCGCGTGTAGCGGCGGGAGATGTCGAGGGGCGGCTCGCGGCCGATGGTGTGCGGCGACTGGAAGCTCGGGCCGCTCGCAGTGGGCGCCGCCGCCGGGTTGCCGAACGCATCGCCGCGGGCCTGCACGACCGGGGTGCGATCCCGGCTCTCCTTGCGGGCGCGCTCGGTCGCGAGCTCGAAGCGCACGCGGATGTACTCGTCGGACTTCCCGTCGAGCTTCAGCTCGGGGTCGTCCTTCGCGAGCGTCTCGCGCATGATGTCGAGGTCCTTCTTCCCGTCGAGCTTTGCCTCGGAGCCGAGCACCGAGCGGGCCCGCTCGAAGAGGTCCAGGCGCGCGGCCACGAGGGCGTCGGTGCGCTCCGGGTCCTCCATCTCGGCGAGCTTCTTCTCGAGCTCGTCGAGCTTCTTCTTCATGTCGTCGCGCTCGGCCTTGAGCGCCTCGACGTCCGCGTCGGCCTTCTTCTTCTCCTCCTCGAGCGCGGCCATCTCCTCGTCGAGGCGCGCGCGCTGACGAGCCACCGCCTGCCGCCACTCGGGCGAGCCGATCTTGTAGTCGATGCCGTCGATCCGCTCCGTCTCCATCGTGTCGATCCTCAGGGCTGGGGCCGGCGGGGCCGGCCGATGGTCCTTGTCGTCGCAGCGCACCTGCACCGCGGAGTCGATCTCCTCGCCGTCGAGCCGCAGGGAGACGGTCTCGCCGGCGCGGCCGCCGCCTCTCGGGAGCAGCGCAACGTGGTTGTACTCCCGGCGCCGCTGCACCTGGTCGTACCTCTCACCACTCGGCGCCATGCCCGGCGTCGGGTCGATCAGGCACCGGTAGCCGGCGCTCAGCTCCACGAGCTCGCCGGCGTCGATCCGGCGGATCGTCTCCCCGTCGAGGACGGCCAGGTCGGCGACGACGTGCTCGCCATCGACATGCGGCTCGCCCGACACGTGTCCGACCGAGTCCTGACGGTACGTCGCGGGGCTCACCAAGCGCGTCCCGCCGTCGGGGTGCGCCACCGTGACGACGGCGTCCCGCAGCGTCGCGAGCGACTCGAGGCGGCGCACCTCCTCGGGGGGTACGTACTCGCGCACCCGGCTCCCGTCGGCGCGCAGGTACTCGAGGACGCCGGTCCGCGCGATGGCACCGGGGACGCGCACGCCGCCCGACGGCGTCCGCTCGGCCTTCCGCAGCCTTCCCACGTCGACGCGGACCGCCGGCTTCCAGTGCGCCGGGATGTCCGCCTTGTCGGTCCGGGTCTGCGTCGCGCTCACGGACTGGACCATGGGCGACGCGGGCCCGAAACGTCCACGTGTACGAAGTGTTACACGTAACACAACGTACACATGGACGAAGGCAGCCCCGGTGCGCTACGCGCGCACGCGCGCGAGGGCTACTCGATCGGCGGCTGCCCTCGCACCGTTGCGAGCCCGACCCGGATCAGCAGTCGGACGAGAGCGCCCCGGGAGAGCGGGAGCCCACTCTCGGCCTCACGCCGCGCTTGCTCCTGGTCGAGCTCCTCGGCGAGGCGCGCGTCGATGCGGACCGTGACGTGCTCCTCGAGCGGCCCGCGCTGCTTCGGGAGCGAGGTCATCCCTCGCCGTCCTCGCCAGGGATCGGCGGGGCGGCATTCGGATCCCCACCATCGTTGAAGCCTGGCAAGCCCTGCGGTGCGCCGGCTCCCTCGCCCCTCCGTGGGTCCGGATCCGGACCAGGCTTGCCGGGCGCGACCACCGGTGAGGGGGTGAAGTCCGGCGGGCCCAGAATCTGGTCGGCGATTTTCTCCTGGAACCGGAAGAGCTCGATCAGCAGCGCCCTGCCGCTCTCGCGTGGGATCTGCCCGGTGGTCACCTGCTTGACGATCTCGATGGCCGCCCCGCTGCGCGCGCCGACTGTGCCGAGCTCGGCGTTGTCCTTCGGCGGCTGCGCGTCGAGCTCCCTGCGACGCTCGAGCCTGGCACGCAGCTCGGCCTCGTCCAGGACCAGATCGCCCCCTGCCGCCGGCGAGAAGCGGGCGAGGGCGATGGCCTCTGGCGTCGCGAAGCCCTTATCGACGCGGATTGCATCGGTCTCGGCCTCGAGCTTCCGCACCTCGGCACGCTCCTTCGGCTTCGGTTGCCGCAGGGGCATGTACTCGATGCGCCACTGGTCGGGCTCCACGCCGCCGGTCGGACCGTCCTTCGAGAGGAGGATCATCTGCGCGATCCGCTCGTGTCGCGGCCGAAGCACGTGCTTCCGCCAGGCCTCGACCTCCTGGTCCCACACCTCGAGGTCGCCGTCGTTGGTACCCTCGAGCGTCGACAGCGGTTGCCCCATCAGCACGGCTACGGGCATCTCAGCCGCGGCCGCCAGCCGGAGGATGGACTTGTCGATGAGCGTGTCGACCCCGCTGACCGGCTGCGTCACGTTCACGAAGTCCTCCTCGATGTCGAGGGCGATAGCCCGGGCACGCGACCGGCTGCGTTCGAGGAGATCGAGACGCGCCTGCAGGATCTCCTTCTGCTTTCCCGCGAGCATCGCGTACAGGCCCTTGAACTTGTAGATGGCCTGGCTGATCCGGCCGAGGAGCTGGCTCTTCGCGCCGTAGTCCTCGCCCGCCTGTCGCAGCGCATCCCAGCATCGCTCGAGCACCGAGTCATCCCAGCCGACGAGCTGCAGCCGGCGCTCGTCGGTGGTCGGCACACCCGGCCACACGATGCACCGGCTCTCGTGCACGAAGGCGCCCTGGCCCGCGAGCGCAGGCATCATGTCACTCCCGGAGCTGTCGGGGCCGACGACGACGCGCGGGACGATCCGATAGACCTCCGGACGCCGGAACTTCGGGTGTGACGGGTCGGTGTAGTACCGCCAGACGTGCACGTCCCGGCGATCGAAAGTGTGAAAGAACTTCACCGTCTGGATGGCATCCTCGTCGAGGGGCAGACTCGGCTCCCGACCGTCGTCGGCGCCGACCCAGGTGAGTGACCCGCCGAACGTGCGACCCCAGACCGCGCCCTGAGAGAGCTCGGCGACGACGGCCATGTCGTCCTCGAAGGCGGCGTACGCATCCTTCGCGTCTGCGGCCGCCGCGGGGTCGCCCGGGAGCTGCAGTTGCCAGCCGGGCCGGAGCCCGTGCTTCGGCAGCGCCTCGATGATTCGCGCCGCGAAGTGGTCCTCGACGTACAGCGCCTCGAGCAGCGCATCGTTCAGCTTCGCGCGGCTCGAATACGTGGTGTAGGCCGACGGGTCCTTCTGGCCACCGAGCCCGAGGATGACGTTCTCCCATCCGTCGGCGCGGATCCTGTCGCCGATCGCCTCGATCAAGCTCATCACCTGCATCACCGCACCCTCCCGATCGCAGCCATCGCTTCCGCGAGGCTCGTGCCCTGTTCCTGGTTGAGCCAGTCGTGCGCGGCGACGGCCGCGTCGACCTGGTCGTCCTCGTCGCCCTTCACGCCGGTGAAGTCGACGTGCTCGCCGATGAAGGCGTTCTGCCACCCGTCGCGGTGTCGCTCCTCGTCGTCCTGCCCGTCGGCGAGCGACGTCCGTCCGGGGATCCGCACGCGACCCTTGTTCCAGCTCGCGGCGTAGGCCTGCGCCCGCATGTACTTGTCGCCGGCGATCGGCATGACGTGGATGGTCACCGTGTGTTCGAGGATGTCCGAGAGTTCCCGCTCGAGGAGCTGCACGAAGCCCATCTCGACCTCGGCGGCGTACATGCACAGCTCGGCACCGGGGTGCTCGTGGATCACCCGGACGAGCAGGCGGAGGAAGCCCTCGTCGACCGTCTCGCCGCCGCGCACTCGGTCGGTGACGGTTCCCCGCGCGCGCACCGCCTCGAGGACGTCCATCAGCCCGGTGTCGAGGTCCTTCCGGAGGACGACGGCCGCGTTGTGGTCGCTCCGCGTGCTCGAGGACCGGGCGATGTCGATGCCGATGGCGGTCCGGTACGACGTGGGCTCGGCGAGCTTGGCCAGCGTGGGCTCGACGAAGAGCGCTCCGCCACGCGGCCTCGGCTCGCCCTGGTACAGCGAAGCCCAGACGTACGGGCCCAGGGTGTCACGGAGCTCCTCGAGCTGCTCGAGGTCGAAGAGCCAGGGCGCGAGTGGCCGACCGTCGGCATCGATGGCCGGGAGGTTGTAGCGAGCGAACGGGTGCGGCTCCGCCCTGGTCAGCACGCCGGCGAGATCATTCACGTGCCACCTCGCGTGGATGACCCAAAAGTTGGTGCCCCTCGGATCGCGGCGCGTGTAGACGTCGTTGTACATCGCCTCGATTACGCCCTCGCGGATCACGCGCGACTCGGCCTCCGCGCGGTTCTTGTGCGGGTCGTCCACGATCACGTCGGTGAAGCCCTCGCCCGTGAGCTGCCCGCCCATGCCCGCGGCCTTGACCATGCCGCCTTGCTTGGTCGTCCACTCGTCGCGCCGCCGGCCGCGCACCATGATCCCCGCCCGTTGCGCGAGGTCGCGCATGATCCCCGTCTGTTTCTTCGCAAACCCGTGGGCGTAGGACAGGTACAGGATCTTCCGCGTCGGGTCGTGCTCGAGGATCCACGGGGCGGCGTGGTGAACGAACGTCGTCTTGCCGTGCCGCACGGCCACCGACCACGCTTCGCGCACTGAGCCGAGCTCGCGCATCCCGCGCTCGAAGGAGTCCGCCAGGCCGGCGAGGTGATCGGGCCGTCGCAAGTGCGGGCTCAGGCGCGGGATGTACTCGAGCAGCGGCCCCGGGTCGCGCCACACCCGCGGCATGCTCCGCTGCTCGCGAATCTTCCGCATCACTCGACGCTGGCGCTCGTGTCGCGCAAGCCGGGAGGCGAGGCCCACTCACTCGCTCTCCTTCGGCCCTGCATCGGCCGCGATGTCCGGCATAGCCGCGTGCACGGTGAGATAATCCGTGTGCCACTCCGCGCAGAGCCGAGCCGCACCGAGCAGCGAGATGGGGATGTCCTTGTTCGCCTTCGCCAGACGCTCGATGCGCGCGAAGACCGCCTTGCCCGTCGCCTGCATCTGCTCGGTGAGCCCGCCGTCGAGGACGCGCCCGAGCACCTCGCGGGTCGAGGGCGGGCCGCGCTTCTTGCCGCGCTTGGGCGGGGTGGGCTTCGACCGCTTCTTCGTGCTCGGCTTCTTCGTGGTCGTCATCCTGCTCGCCTCGCCTCATCGGTGAACGCGCGCGCGGAGATCCCCGTCACTCGCGCCAGCGCCGCGGCCGCCGCGGCGCTCACGCGCTGCCCGCGCGCCGCGCGCATCACGGTCCGCTTGACCAGCCCGGTCAGCGCCGGGAGGTCCTCGAGGCGGAACCCCGTCGCCTGCGACCAGGCCTGCAGCGGCGTCGGCTCGAGCTCGGCCGCGCACCGGTGGCACCACTCGCTGCCGGCCGACCTGGCACCGCCGCTCCGGCCGCACAGCGGACAGCCGACCAGCCGCCGGAGCTCGCGCTCCTCGCGCCGCACAGCGGCCTTGCCGGCGGCGTCGCTGGCACCTCTGCTGTCACCTGAAAATCCGGGGGCATCGCGCGTCGGGACCCGGCGCGCTCCCACCCCCCTGCCCCCCTTGGGGCGCGGGGCCCCCAGCCCCCTAGTTGTGACCCGGGGTTCACGTGAACGGGGGGTCACCGTCGCCTCCGGATGAGCCATGCCCGCACTGCCGTGACGACGAGTGAGCCCAGGGCCAGCACGACGCCGAGCACACGGCTCTCACCATCCGAGAGCGCGATGATGAGCATGGCAGTGCAGAAGACCAGGTCCTCTCGGTCGACCATCACCAGTACCTCCGTCCGACCGGGCGCCGCCGCTGGCCGTGGCCTCGATGCTTCTCGGCGCGGTCGAGCGCGTTCTGCTGCGTCGTGCCGGGCTCGAGGTGCGCGGGGTTGCAGCAGAGCCGCACGTCGCACGTGTGCATGAGCACGAGGGTCCGGGGGATGGCACCGCGGGCGAGCTCGTACGCGACGCGGTGCGCTCCCTTCGTGCGCCCATCGACCTTCACCGACCCGTAGCCGGCGGAGCCCACCGCGCCCGTCCAGGGCCAGCACGCATCGGGCCCGCCGCTGCTGTCCACGCGCGCCCAGAAGTCCTTCACCGGTTTCGCTCCGTCTGGCTCGTGAGGTGCCAGAACCTGCAGCGTGGGCAGAGGTAGATGCGCAGGCGGTCCGAGAGCGCACGCATCGCGCGCCGGGCTGCGCGCCTCGAGCGGTAGGGGGTCTTCGAGCAGACGATGACCGTCACCGTCGCACCCTCCACACGGCGACGAGGACCTGCTCGACGCGGCACCCGTAGCGCTTCAGCGAGCGCCCGTCGACGATCTGGCGGTCGTCGTCCCACACGATGCCCTGGAGCGCATCGGAGGGGAGCTTCCCGAGGTTGTCCCAGTCGCCCTCCGACTTCGCCCCCCGATGCGGCTCGCCCACCTCGACCAGCTCCTCGAGGCCGCCCGCGTAGTGCGACTCGACGAGCACTGCGAACCGTCCCGCTCGGCTCCACCCGTCGGACAGCGCCTCGCGCACCGCGATCCGGATCCGCTGGGCGGCGATGCGCTGCGACCGCTCCGTGTGCCGTTGCTTCCCGCTCGTGCGCTTCCAGCTCGTCGGCTTGCCAGGGATCACCACTCGGAGGTCGGGCGAGCCAGCTGGGGGAGCCACGAGCGAAGGATCCCAAGGATCCCTTCCCTTAACTCTATTAAGTGGGTTGGGATCCTTCCGTCCATAGGCAGATCCCTCAGTGAGTCTGAGTCTTTGCAGACTCTCACTGAGGGGATCTCCCTCTTCCTCTTGGGATCGATCCCCGGGATCCTTCGGGTCGCTTCCGGGTCGGTTGGGATCGTTGCGGGTCGCGACCCCCAAAACGCTGGTGTGTGAGGCACTTTCCGGGACGCCCAAAGGATCCCGAGCAACGATCCCGGCCGCCTTTCCCCGAAAACTACCCAGATCGACGGCTTCATTCGACGACATGGTACGGCTCTCCCTTCCCCGGCTTGGTGATGCGTCCGGCCTTCTCGAGGCGAGCAATGGCGGCGGCGACCTCATCCCGGTTCCCCTTCACGGCGCTCCTCACGGATGCCTTCGCGGTGTGGTGGCCGTCGCGGATGGCCTGCAGGACGCGCTCTTCCATGGCGGCCGCGGCCTGCTTGGCGAGCTCGTGCTCTCGGCGCCTCCGCTCCATGGTCGACCAGGCGCGCAGAGCCCCGTTGTCCGGGTCCCGGACGAGGGAGACCGGCCCGCCCTTGCCCGAGTAGTTGCTCTTGACGATGCGGAGCTCGACGACATCGGTACCGGCGACCTTCCGCGGGACCATCGTGGCCGCCCAGCGCGCCGTGTTGACCAGGCCCGTGGCGCCGCGGATCGATGAGGCATCGGCCTTGCCCTGCTGGTTGCCGGCCTGCGACGTGTGGTGCGCGATGAGGACCGTGGGGGAGCCTGGGGCCGCGGTGAAGGCCGCGAAGGCCCGGATGACGCGCCCAGCCGACTCGTTGTCGCGGTCGGTCGACACGCCGGCCCAGGACTGCAGGGGGTCGAAGATCAGGAGTCGCCATTCCTCGGCGGAGCGCTCGAGCATGCTGAGCAGGTCAGCATGGCGCTGCGTCCGGACGGCGTTCCCCCCGCGGTCGAGCTCGAGCAGGCCGACGTCGATGCCGTCCAGGGGGGCGAGGACGATGCGGCTCAGGGCGAGCTCGACCTGGGCATCGGTCAGCCCCATCGCCTTCGCCGCGTAGTAGATCCGACGTCGGCACTCCTCCTCGTCCTCCTCGGCGAGGCCGAACCACACCTTGCCTGGCGCGACGACGTGCATACCGAACCAGTCCGCGCCCGTGGCGACCGCCAGCGCGAGCTGCAGGAGCGAGAACGTCTTCCCCGTGCCGCCGTCTGCCGCGAAGATGCCAACCTTGCCGAGAGGGAGCCAGCCGTGGCTCGTCGTGCCGTCCGCGCTGGGGTCGGGCTGCCGGAGAAGCCAGCGCCGCGGCGGTGGAGCCGCCGACAGGTCGAGGCCCCACTCGCGGAGCGTCTTGGCCCGGTCGAGCAGCTCGTTCTTGCGAGGGGCCTTCCGGAGAGCGTCCTGGGCGGCGCTGAGGGCCGCGCGCAGCACGCGACGTGCCGTCCCGTGGCTGTCCCGCAGCGCCGACCGTAGCTCGTCGAGAGGGTGCGCGGACGTCCGGACGTCGAGGGCCGCGGTCTCGAGGAAGTTGCGGGTCAACGGGTCGAGGTGCTCGGCACGGTCGGCCGCCTCCATGCCCTCTACGATGAGCTGCGCGACCTTGTGGGCCGCCGCCCGCGCGAGCTCGTCCATGGCGACGGCCTGGAAGTACGAGTCGGGAAGCTCAGTCGGGAGGCGGTCGAGCTGCTGCGCCAGCGTCTCGAGGCGGTCTGCGCTGTCGAGGTCCAGGGGATCGGCCTCGGGAATGCTGGCTGCGGCCGAGTCCATCAGCGCTCCGGCTCCTCGGCTGGGAAGCCCACGTCAGCGCTGTCGAGGGGCGGGCGCTCCGGAGGCACGGGCACACCGTGCAGTGTCCAGGCGTTCGGGTAGCCGTGTGTCTGGTACCCGCACCGCCACGTGCGGCCGCAGCACGTGTGCTCAAAGATCGACCATTGGCCGCCCCCGGGCTCTCGCCTCGACTCGATCAGTCTGGAGGGGGCGGGTTGTCCGCAGGTATCGCAATCGTCCCCGTGTGCACGGGCAGCCGTTTCAAGGTAACTCGCGGCTCGGCGCAGCCACTCCGGGTCCACGGTCTTGCCCAGACGGCGGTTGCACGAGGTGCAGAGAAGACCACGGACCGCGCCGGTCCTGTGGTCGTGGTCGACAGCGAGGCGGCGCCCCGGGACGCCCTCCGGCCGGGCACAGATCCAACAGCGATCGCCCGACAACCGGAGCAGCTCCTCGTAGAGGTCATCATCGATCCCGAGCTGGTCGCGAATGGTCATGCTGCATTCTCGCAGGTCACGCGGCGTCCTCGGCCCTCGGCATGCGGAAGCGGGGATCGGAGAGCAGGGAGGCGGGCGTGCGCTTCCATCCCGCCTCGCGCAGGAGGCGCATCGCGTGCATCCCCTCCTCCATCGTGACGTTCGGGTTCAGGCCGCGGCGGGCGAGCTGGCGGGCCATCTTCAGCGTGCACAGCCCGTCACGGCGCCGGCGGCGGACGGCTCGCGCGACGGCTACCACCTGGACGTCGCTCATCTTCGAGACGAGCTCGGGCGGCACGCCGGCGTCGATGGCGTAGTCCGCCGCCCGCTGACGCTCCTCGTCGGGCACGGCGCGCCCCTCCACCGGCTCGGAGACGTCGAGCAGGCCGTACGGGTCCCATGCCTCGAGGCGCGCCTTGATGCTGTGCACGCGGCGCTTGCGCTCGGCGACGATCTCCTCGGCCTGCGGGACCAGCTCGTCGACGGACGCTCCGGGCTCGATCTCGGCGAGCTCGCGGATCGCCTGCTTCGTAAGCTCGTCCAGGTCGTCGCCGAGCATGGCGTCGACGGGCACGACGAGGCGGTGCCGACTGTTCTTCGGAGCGAAGTTGAGGACGAGACAGTCCTGCTTCTCCGGGAAGAGCCGGCAGCCGCGGCCCACCATCTGGACGAAGAGGGAGCGGGACATCGTGGGCCGGACGACGGCGACGCACGCGCAGCGGGGGAGGTCGGTGCCCTCCGTGGCCACGCCCACGTTGACCAGGTAGCGCTTCGTGCCGGCCTGGAACTGGGCGAACCGGATCGCGCGCTCGTCGGAGGGTGTCGTGCCGTCGATCGCTACGGCGCCCCCGGCACCCGGCGAGTCGTCGAGGAGGGCCGCGAGGTCGTGGGCGATCGCGACGCCCGGGACGAAGACGAGCGTCGAGCGCTGCTCCGACTGCTCGAGGATGGCCTTCGCGACCGCGTCGAGGACGCCCGGCTCGTCGAGGGCCTCGACCAGGCCCTTGTCCTGCAGGTCCCCGGCGACGACCTTCACGCCGGACACGTCGAAGCCGTCGACGCGGACGGTGCGGCCCTTGATCGGTACGAGGTGTCCGAGGCGCACCAGGTCGAGCATCGAGCGCGAGTAGGCGATCGACTCGAAAGTGCCGCGGAGCCCGGTGCCGTCGGAGCGGTCCGGCGTCGCAGTGAAGCCGAGGACCTTGGCGCCGGCGAAGTGCTCGAGGATCCGCTGGTAGCTCGCCGCCGCGGCATGGTGTGCCTCGTCGACGACGATCAGGCCGAAGGCGTCCTCGGCCCACCGTGCGAGCCGCTTCGGGCGGTGGAGCGTCTGCACCGACGCCACGACCACCGGGGCGAGCCGTGCCCTCGATGACGCCTGCTCGCGCTCGACAGCGAGGTCCGGTGCGACGGCCTGGATCTTCGCCATCGCCTGGTCGAGGAGCTCGGTGCGGTGGGCGAGGATGAGGGCGCGCCCGCCCTTCTCTGCCACGAGTCGGACAATCTCCGAGAAGACGACCGTCTTCCCGGCACCGGTCGGCAGGACGACGAGGGTCGAGCGCTGGCGGCGCAGGTGCTCTCGCGCCGCCGCGATCGCCTCGCTCTGGTAGCTCCGGAGCTGCATCACTCGTCGGCGTCGGCGGGCGCCTTCGGGGTCTTCAGCTTCGTGACGCTGATCTTGTCCTCGCCGTGCCGGACGGTGACCTTCAGCTCGAGGTCCTCGTCGATGTAGCTCTCCATCTTCCGCTGACGCATCAGCTCGAGGAGCTCGGCCTGGGCACCCGCTTCCTTTGTCTGGAGCTCCATTCGGTCGGTCCGGATCGAGTGCAGGCGCTCTGCCGCGTCGGAGAGCTCCTCGTCGACCTGGCGTTCGGTGCCGGGGATCTCGGTCTGCCTCTTCTTCCTGCTCGTCTTCTTCGCTGCCATGGTCCCTCCATGTCTCGTTCGCCTATTCGGCGGCGCTCGCTTCGGGGCCCCACGCTGCCCAGCCCTCTCGGGCGGTCCGCGCGAACAGCTCGAGGCGCGCGAGGCTCGGGTACATCCGCTCGATGAGCTCGTACGCGGACGCCGGCTTGCGTGAGTGCTTCGTCCGGCGCTCACGGATCACCGAGTCGGACCGGTTCTTCGCCAGCGGCGGCGGGGGCTCACCCTTGGTGCCGAGGAGCAGGAGCTCGTGCCGACCGCGAGCCCAGTACCCCATCCCGGCGATCTCCTTGTCCCACGCGAAGTTGGTCTTGTAGGAGAAGCCCCACGCGCGCATCACCTCGAGGCCCTCCTCGAGGAGCGGGTTCGTCACCCAGAGGAAGAGGATCGCCGAGTCGGTGCTCACGCGATCGATCTGCGGTCGCATCGCGCAGATCTCCTCGAGCGCCATCGTCGGGTAGTGGTTCTCGATGACCCGGCTCGGCGAGGTCGTCTGGTCGTCGTACCGCCAGGGTGGGTCGGCGAGCAGCAGCGAGTACTTCTGCCAACCATCGAGCGCCGTGATCTTCTGGCTGATCGTCGCGAGCTTGCGTGTGCGCGCCTCGTGGTTCACCAGCGCGCGGGCGGCCCTGAAGTCCTTTGCCTCGCCAGTGGAGACGGCGTGCACGATGGCCGCCTGTTCCTCCGGCGGAAGCCTTGCGAGCTGGGCGGCGGCGCTGATCGAGACCTCGCCGGCGTCCATTGCTTCGCGCACCTTCGGCACCGCCTTCTCGACGACGAGCTTCGCCTGGCGGTAGGTGGTCGTGCTGTCGAAGCCGGCCGCTGCGGCCGCGTGCTCACGAGTCTCACGGCCTGCCGGTATTTCCGGCAGATCTGCCGGCTTTTCCTTCGACGGCCGACCACGGCGCTCGCCGGTGCGCGCCTCGATGGCCTGGGCAATGGACACCCGTTCGCTCGGGGTGAAGTCCTTCCGTTCGACGTTCTCGTCCCGTTCGGCGAGCAGGGCGTCCACGTCGACGATGCGCGCCTCGATGGCCTTCCACCCCAGCTTCTTCGCTGCGACCAAACGGCGCTGACCAAACACGAGCTCGCGGTCCGGAGTGACGCCTATCGCCTGCAGGAGCCCGACCGTCGCCAACGACTTCGCGAGCTCGTCGATGTCGCCGAGGTCCTTCCTGTGGCGCGCCCCGACGCGGATGGCTTCGATGCGGATCTTCGCCATCACAGGAGCCCTCTGATCGATCGTGGGCCATCGTGGATGAATGCGATGTCAGCCTCGGTGAGGCGGAACCACTCGCCCCGTACGCGCCTGCCGCGGAAGGTGTCGTGTAGCGCGCTCTCGGCTGCGAGCATGTCCCACGCACGGAGGGTCGAACGGAGCTGCAGCTCAGAGGCGGAGCCGCATTGAAGCAGCTTCAGACGTCTCTCGGGATTCTTCGCGGCGCCGATCTTGTAGAGACCCGTCCCGGTGCAGCGGATCAGGTAGACGAAGCCGTGGCGGTCGTCCGCCGGATCGGGGAGGAGCCGAGCTCGCCGGAGCACGCGATCGACCTCGCGCACAGGCGCGTAGGCTGCGTGGATGGCATCGACCCTGGCTCGCTGCTCCACCATGCGCCGCTTCACTTCATCTGCGAGCTTGCCCATGCGTCAGCCGTGCGTTGTGGAGTACCGGCGCGGCACCATCCGAACGGGCGCCCCTCGCTCGGTCCGCACCTGGACGAGTCGCGCCTTGCGCTCGGCGAGCACGCGTTCGAGCTGCTCGATCTCGGCGAGCTCGCGATCGCAGTCCTCGACGCTCAGGTGCCCGTCGGCCTGCCCCTCGGAGCCCACGCGGATGACGTCGGTTGCCTCGTGGATGAGCTCGGCGAGCTGTCGACGGTCGTCGTGCTGCTCGAGATCGAGCTCGGCGACGGGGGCGAGGCGCTCGCCGATGGGTGCGGCGAGGTCCTCGAGGGCGACGCGCAGCACGGCCGGGGGCAGCAGCGGGAGCCATGCGCCGCTGAACGGGCGGTGGCCGTCCATGACGTCGTAGAGCCGCTCGCGTCGGATGCCGAGCGCGCGGGCAACGTCGGCGAACGTCGCGCCGGAGCGCACGATCCACGCGCGGAGCCGCTCGCCGAAGGTGTCCTCGGCCTGGGCTCGCGCCGCTCTCGGGGTGGTGCTGCACGGATCCGCAGCCACGGAACTCGTCATCGTCGTCCCTCCTCTGCCCGTTGACGCGGGCGCAACTTGGTAGGTGAAATGGCCAGATGGCAGACGGAGAACAGTTGGCGATCGTGGCGTGCGGCCTTTGCGACGACGCGCGAGAAGCGGACCAGGTGCCCGATTTCTGCCCGGGCTGCGGTTCGACCGATCCCGATCGACCGATGTTCCTTGTGTGGATTGGGCTGTCCGGTGGCCACTCGGACGAACTCGCTCGGATTCGGCGAGCTGCCTTTCGCGTTCTCGACGGCGGAGGCTCGGATCGGTAGCCGACGTGCGCTCCTGGGAAGATCGTTCACGGCCACCTCATGGCCGCCCACGCCACAAGAACCACGACCGCGACGACCACACGCAGCACGTAGCCCTCGAAGCGGACCCCGCGGTCGAGCCAGTCAGGCATCGCTACATCCACTCCTCGCCGCGTGCTGCGCGGCGCAGCCAAGCGATGAGCTCGGCGTAGGCGCGGACGCGCAGCCGCGCGTGCCGGTACAGCCGTCGGACAACTCCCCTCCGCAGCATCAGCTACTCCGCGTCGGTGCCGGTTGCCGCGGGGGCGCGCTCCATGGGCACGTCGCCCTCCCCGGTCGCGAGCCAGTCCACCGAGCAGCGGCAGGCCCTTGCGATCTGCACGAGGGCGTCGACGCTCGGTTTGGTCGCCCCCCGCTCGTAGCGCGAGACTGTGCCGACGTCGGAGTTGATGTCGCGCGCGAGCTCGCTTTGCGTCTTCGCCGCCCTGCGTCGCGCAGCCGCGATGCGGTCACCCATCTGGTCCATGGGCGGCATGGTATAGGCACGCGCGCCTAGGCGTCAAGGTGGCCGTGAACTGTGCACCACAGTCTATTGCAAGCCGCCGGGTCGAGGGGGCGTATGAGGGCATGTCGCAGATGACGTTGCCGGATCGCCTGAAGGCCCTTCGGGCGCGCGCCGGAATGACACAAGAGCAGGTCGCCCGGGAGATCGGCGTCTCGAGCATCACGATCTCCCGGTACGAGCGCGGCGCCATCGAGAGCCCGGACGTCGAGGTCCTTCGCCGCCTCGCCCACGTCTACGGGTCGACTCTGGACTGGATGCTCGGCCGCGAGCCGCAGACCGACGAGTCGCGGGTCGAGGTCGACGTGCCCGAGTCGTTCCGTGTGTGGCGCGAGACCATGGCGCCAGCCGACCTTTCCCCCCAGGCCGAGGAGCGCATGCTTCAGACGCACTTCCGGTTCCCGCCCCAGGATGCGTACCGGTGGGGCCAGGTGTACGACCTGGTCATGGCAGAGCTGCGGGGCCGCCGCTCTAGCCGGGAGATCGAGGCGGAGGAGCAGGCGACTCAGGAGGCGGACCGCACCCGAAAGACCGCCGGGCTCCGGAAGCTCCCTCCCAAGAAGAAGTCGAAGAAGCGCTAGGGGCCGATCATCCTTCCGGGGTGATTGTCAGCGGCTTCAAGCTGTGGATCGATCGCTGGTCCGTGGACGACGCCGCGCGATGGGAGGGAGTGGCAGCCGGCCTGCTCGAGGAGGCTGGCGCGGACGATGAAGCGATGGATCCGCGCGCGCTCGCGTCCGCCTGCGGCCTGCGACTCGTGCCGGTGATGGACTCCGCCGGCGGCGGTGCGTGCACCCGCGGGAAACTCATCCGTTTCCCGGCTGCGGCCCGGGCTGTTCGCCAGGCGGGCACCATCGCACACGAGCTCGGCCACGTGGCCCTCGACCGGTATGACGAGGAGCAGAGCGAGCCAGGGGCGGCCTACGTGGGAGCGGCGCTCCTGGTACCCCGCCGCGCCCTCGATCGCGCCTTGCGCCGCCATGGGTGGGAGCTCGACGCGCTGCGCGCGGTGTTCCCGTTTGCCAGTGCCGAGCTCCTGGCGCGCCGTATCGCCGAGCTCCGGGAGGCCGTCGTGACGATCTTCGACGGGCGAAGGGTGAAGGCGCGGATCGCCTCCCCATGGCTGGCTCCGCCGCCGAAGGGGCTGACCCGGATCGAGCGGGAGGTCCTCGAGGAGGCCTGGGCCGCCGGTGAGGCGCACGCGGACCTTGTCCGAGCCTGGCGGCTGCACGAGCCCGGCCACGACCGGGTCATCATCATCGCGGACGCGGAGCAGCTCGCGCTGCGCTTCTAGCGATCCTGCAGCGCCCGCGCCGCACGGTCCGCCTGTCCGGCCACGTGCTCCAGTCGGGCCCTCCGGTACTCACGAGAGTCCTCCGCCGCAGCGGCCCATTCTCCTCCCATTGCAAGGCAGTCCCGCATCCGGACGTCGGAGTCCAGCGAGGTCTCGAAGCGGAAGCCCTCGGCAACGATAGCCACGGTGCGGACCACGCCATCGGGCGCTCCCTCGACGGGCTGAGCCTCCCCGGCTCTTCCGCACGAGGCCAGCACCGTCCGTCCCGCGAACTGTTCCTCGCAGGACTTCCGGAGGTGGACGACCTCGCGACCCTGGCCCTGCTCGGGCGTGAATGCGGCCGCCAGGGCGTCGATTGGCGGAGGCTCCCAGTCCGTCGCAGCAGGTGGAATCACGTAGCCGACCATCAGGCTGATGCACTCGTCCAGCTCTTCGTCGACGAAGGTCGCGACGTGCGCCTCCTGCTGGACGATCTCGGCCTGCGGCGGGGTCGGCGGGGCCAACTCGGCCGTGATGGGCGCCGCCTGTTCCTCGCCGCAACCAAGTCCGGCCAAGAGCCCGGCCGCCAGGGCCCCCCTCAGAACTCGCATCATGCTCCCGACGATCCGGGAGTGAGCCAGGGATCGCAACGGTCAGAGCCGCCTAGGACCCAGAATCTACCCATCCGCGGCGACTAGGCATTGACGCCTAGTCAGTCCAGCCGTACGCTCGGCGTCCTGATGGCCATGACGAGCACGGCACACCCGGACCTTCCTTCCCGCGGATCGGCATTGGACCGCGCGATCCCGCTCGTCGCCCGGCGCCTCGGAAGCTACGGCGAGCCCCTCGTCGGCGCCGTCGCCACCGACCGCGCCTGCGCCCTGCTCGCCCACGTCGCAGCGGGCATGAATCCGAGCGACGCCGGCGACGACGTCCTCCGCGCGCACGTCCGGGACCGGGCGGCCCGGCGCCTGCTCGGTCGTGCGGCCGCGGCGATCCTGCTCGCCATCGAGGACGCGTGGAGCGATGCCGCGCTCGAGGCGCTGGCGACCGGCTGCGTCGTCCAGGTCGAGGTCGAGGTCCCGGCGGACGTCGAGGACCCGACGGTGATCCGCGGCCGCGCCTGCGAGTCGCACCGCGGGCTCATGGAGACGCGAGCGCGGCCGGAGCGCATCGCGCCCGGTCGGTGGCTCGTTCGAATGCGTCCGTGGGGGACGCACTGCTGATGGAGGTCGAGATGAAGGAGATGATCGTCAAGGTCGAGGGGCGGCTCGCGTCGACTGGGGACGACGACGATCCGGCGCAGCCCGGGTGGTCGCTGTCCGTCTGCTCGAGCACCGTCCTCCTGTCGGTCCGCTCGGCCCGATCCGAGCGGGGCTGCGACAACGTCACGCTGCAGACCGGGTCGATCGACCAGCTCGTCCTGCGATGGGCAGCGCTCCGACCCCTCTACGGGTGGGGCCCGCTGCCGCAGGACATGCGCGACGCGTACGCAGCCTGCCGGCGCGAGCTCGATCTCCTGACTGCGGCGGAGGAGCAGTCCGGCTCACGGCTCGAGGCCTTCGGGGACCTCGTCGGCGCCGGCGTCGATCCCGATGCCGCCGCGCGCGCGGTGGGCGGAACCGGGCGTCCGGAGGTGCGGTCCAATGGATGAGCGCGAGGTGTGGCTGCGGGTGTACGCGGCGGCGCTCGCGGGGCTGCACGCGAACCCCAGCTTCGCCGACAAGCCCGAGACCCGGCACGACGATCGCGCGCACGCCGACGGGATGGCGGCCGATGCGGCCGAGATGGCCCTGGGCCGCTTCCGCGAGCGGTTCAGCGAACGTGAGGAGGGATAGATGCAGAAGAAGCCGACGAAGATCGTCCGCCTCGAGGTCGAGGCGTTCAAGCGGCTCCGGGCGGTGCAGATCACGCCCGAGGGCAACGTGGTCCGGATCAGCGGGCGCAACGGCGCCGGGAAGAGCTCGGTGCTCGACGCCATCGAGGCCGCGCTGGGCGGCAAGCGGAGCGCCCCGCGGCGCCCGGTCCGCGAGGGCGAGAAGGGCGCCAAGATCGTCGCCGAGCTCGACGGCCTGACCGTGACGCGCACCTTCACCGCCAAGGGCGGCGGGACGCTGACCGTCGCGGCGGCGGACGGCGCTCGCTATCCGAGCCCGCAGGCGATGCTCGACGAGCTCGTCGGCGCGCTGAGCTTCGATCCGCTCGCGTTCAGCCGGATGGAGCCGAGGCGCCAGCGCGAGCTGCTCCGCGAGCTGGTCGGCCTCGACACGTCGGAGATCGATCGGGAGCGGGCTCGACTCTTCGACGAGCGGACCGAGGTGAACCGCGAGGTCCGCCGCCTCGAGGGCGTTGTCTCGGCGCACCCCTACCACGAGGGCGTCCCGGAGGAGCCGGTCGATGTCGCCGAGCTGACCGAGGAGCTGCACGCGGCGGAGTCGGCGCAGCGCGAGCTGGACCGGGCGGAGAGCGAGGTCCGGATCGCCGCTGACCATCTGACCGCGGCCGAGGAGCACGCGGACCGACTGCGCGAGGAGATTCAGGAGCTCGAGGCCAAGCTCGAGGGTCTGCGCGCCCGCCTCGCGAAGGGCGAGTCCGAGGAACTCCCGAAGCGACGCGCACGCGTAGAGGCGGCCCGGGCGGTGGTGACAGAGCTTCGAGCGGCCCTGCCGGACACCGCGGCGATCACCGCGAAGCTCCGGAGCGCCGACGCCACGAACGCGCTCGTGCGGGCCAACGCCGCGCGGGCGGCCGCGAAGGAGGAACATGCGCGCGCGGTGGCTCAGTCCGAGGAGCTCACGGCGGCGATCCGCGCGTGCGACGAGCGCAAGGCCGATCTGCTCGCGTCGGCTCAGTACCCCCTCGAGGGACTGTCGATCGACGACGACGGGGTGCTGCTGAACGGACTGCCATTCGAGCAGGCGAGCTCGGCGGAGCAGCTCCGGGCGAGCGTCGCGATCGGGCTCGCACTGCACCCGGCGCTGCGCGTGCTCCTGGTCCGCGACGGGTCGCTCCTCGACGAGGACTCGCTGCGCCTCCTCGCCGAGCTCGCGGCCGAGGCTGACGCTCAGGTGTGGCTCGAGACGGTCGGCGCCAGCGATGGCGTGGGTGTGGTCATCGAAGACGGCGCGGTCGCGGGGACCGCCCAGGCGGCGGAGTGATGGCCCACTTCCGCGAGTTCTTCGACACCCCGTACATCGGCGTATGGGACCTCGGCGGCCGGGATCGCGTCGCCACCATCACCAAGGTCACGTCGGGGGCCGTCGGTGGCCAGCAGGGGAAGAAGGAAGCCAAGAAGGCGATCGTCCACACGCGGGAGTTCGACAAGCCGTTCTGCTGCAACGTCACGAACGCGACGACGATCGCCGGCATGTACGGTGCCGACACGCGCGAGTGGGTCGGCAAGCGCATCACGCTCTTCCCGACCACGACGGAGTTCGCCCGGAAGACGGTCGACTGCATCCGCGTCCGCCCGACCATCCCGCGCGGCGAGCCGGAGCACGTTGGCTCGAGGCCGGTCGACCGGGAGGTGCGCGAGAAGCAGGACCGCGCAGCCGGCCGGGCCGAGAGCCCCGGCGCCCCCATCGCGGCCGCGACCACCCCGAACGAGCTGCTCGCCGCGATCGGTGCGTGCGCCGCGTGGATCACCGCCGACCACGAGCGCATCTGGCCGCGCGTGCTCAAGCGGTGCGAGGAGCTGGGGCTCGATGAGCAGAGCGCGGTGCTGGCGATCGCCGAAGCGCAGAAGGGAGCCGCGCAGTGAGCGCGCTCCACTTCTCGCGCCTGCGGCTGATGGCGCTGTCGCCCGCGCACTACGCGGCGTACGCTCAGACCGAGCCGACGCCGGCGATGCGCTTCGGCACGGCAGTGCACGCGCTCGCCCTCGGGGGCGACCTGATCCGCTATGACGGCGAGCGCAAGGGCAATGCGTGGGCGGCGTTCAAGGCGCTCGTCGATGGCGCCGAGTACTACGTCTTCGACGGCACCCACCGCGGCAAGGCCTGGGAGTGGGCGAAGGAAGAGGCGGCCGGCCGCGTCATCGTCACAAGCGAGGACCTCGGGCTAGCGGAGCAGGCGGCGGCAGTGCAGGCTCGCCGACGCGAGGCGGGGCGCTACGACGCCGTCATCGTGACGACGAGCGAGTACGACCAGGCGCAGCGGTGCGCCGAGTCGCTCCGGTCCTCGCCGATCGCGCGCGATCTCCTCGAGGGGCAGACCGAGGTCCCGCTCCGGTGGGAGTGGCTCGGTCGTCCCTGCGCCGGACAGCTCGACGTGATCCATGCCGGAGGCGTCGTCGATCTCAAGACGACGACGAAGGCGGAGCCGGCGTGGTTCCAGCGGCATGCGCTCGGGATGGCGTACCACGCGCAGCTCGCCTGGTACGCAGAGGGCGCGCGGCAGCATGGGCACGTCGGCACGGCGCATCACATCGTCGCCGTCGAGTCGAAGGCGCCCTACGCGGTGACCGGCTTCCGCCTCACTCCGCGCGCCGTCGAGGAAGGCGAGAAGATGGTCCGTGCTTGGATGGAGCGCCTGCTCGCGTGCGAGGCGTCCGACGAATGGCCGGCCTATTGCCAGTCGGTCGTCGACCTCGACGTGGACCGTGACTTCGAGCTGCTCTTTGGCGAGGCAGCCTGATGGCCCGCTGCCGGAGCTGCAGGGCGCCCATCGAGTGGGTCGCGACCGAGAGCGGCAAGCACATGCCGGTCGAGGAGCGTGAGGGCGGGAACCTCGTCCTCGATCGCGACCTGCTAGGCGAGAACCCGGTCGCGCGGGTCGTGGCGGACGGCGAAGGAACGCACGTCTCGCACTTCGCGACGTGTCCAGACGGTGATCGGTGGCGAGGGCGGAAGCCATGAGGGCCGTAGCGCAGCACACCACCGAGGCGCGGGCGCTCGCGCGTGGATGGACGGTCCTCGAGTACCGCGACGACGGACAGGGCGTCGTGCTCGAGTGCATGGAGTGCGGCGCGCGCGCCGAGCGCAACGCGCGGCTGCTCGGGGTCATCTCGTGCCTCCATCCCGCTGCGGACGAGGTCCGCCCCTACGAAGACGACATCCCGTGCCGGCTGCTCGTCCACCGCTTCGGCGCGATGACGCTCGACGAGATCGGCCAGGCGATGGGGGTCACGCGTGAGCGGATCCGGCAGATCGAGGCGAAGGCGCTCGAGCGGCTGCGGAAGCGCGTCCTGCAGGCCGGGTGGTCGGAGGACGACGTCCGGGAGCTGCTCGCCCACCTCGCGCAGCGCCAGCAGCCCGGCGAGGCGTGGGAGTCCGCCCGGGCGGCCGCCGTGAGCCCCGGCCGGGTCGTAGCGAGGCACGCGGGCGAGACCGGCTCACCGGCGTCCGGGGTGCGGAGACTGACACCGCCGGCGCCGCCGGCGCCCGAGAGGACGGAGGACACCATGGCAGAGAAGACCTGCGCGCAGTGCGAGAAGACCTTCGAGGGCGAGCGCGCCGCCCGCTACTGCTCCGACGACTGCCGCGAGCAGGCACGCGAAGCCCGGAAGGCGACGAAGCCGAAGAAGCGGCGAGCGTCGAAGAAAAGGACCTCGAAGGCGGACGCCGGCGCAGCGATGGGGGTGGGTCGGATGACCCGCTTCGAGGCGGTCGGCAACGGCGCGACGAGCTCGCGCTCGGCCCGGAAACCCTCGCGCGCCGCCACCGAGACAGCGAAGACGATGCGCACCATCGAGCAGATGGGCAAGCCGCACGGCCCCCGGGCGCTGCTCGAGATGGCCGGCTACGAGGTGCAGGAGGTCGTCGTGCCCGCCGGCGTCGCGCTGCTAGTCGGGGGAGGTGCGTCGTGAGCATCCCGCTCAAGGTGGCCATCGCACACGACGAGGCGACGCTGCATCTCATCCGCGGTGCCCAGCGCCACCTCGACGGCACGTGCGGCTGCCCTGGCATCCCCGAGGGCGCCACCGAGCACGAGCCCGCGTGCACGGCGAACTTCATGCACGGCGTGCATGCAGCAGAGGGGGAGGTCGCGGCTGCTCTGGCCGGCGCTGCCCATCACCTCGAGGTGTGGATCGACCGCCGCAAGCTCGAGCTGCGCATCGAGGCGCTCGAGGCGGTGGTGGCAGAGGGGGGAGGTGCGCGGTGAGCCGCGTCGCACTGGCAGGCCGCGGACCGCGGCAGGGCACCTACCACGTGGTGAGCGCGTTGCGGGGCGAGCGTGGTCAGCAGGTCGCTGCCTGCTCGATCCGGCTGACCCTCGTGGACCTGGTGTCGCGGGCCCAGGTCGCCCCGATCGATCGCTGCCAGCGCCAGGGCTGCAAGCTCCTGTGGCCGGAGGCGTCGCCATGCTGATCTACGTCGCCGGCGCCTCGCGCGAGCTCGAGCGCGTCGAGGCCTTCATCGCCTCGGCACGGCTTCGCGGCCACCAGATCACCCACGACTGGACCGTCCAGGTGCGGTCGCATCGGGTCGCCGGCATCCCCGACACCGCCCTTTCCGACGAGGAGGCGGCCGACATCGCCGCGGGCGACCTGCTGGCCGTCCTGAACGCTCAGATCCTCGTCCTGCTCGCGCCGGCTGAACCGACGACAGGCGCCTGGGTCGAGCTGGGCTGCGCGCTCGGCACGAGAGCCATCCCCGTCGTCGTCGCCGGGGAGCTCGCCCGCCGGTCCATCTTCACGCGCCTGGCCTCCATCGTGGACACGGACGCCGAGGCGCTGCAGGTGCTCGACCGGGCGCAGGCCGAGGTCGACGAGATGCGAGCTTCGATCGGCGGCTGGCGGTGCACGGTCTGCGGCTGCACGGAGGACGCGCCGTGCCGCGGCGGCTGCGCCTGGGCGGCGCCGAATCTGTGCACCAGGTGCGCCGGCGCCGACGGTGCGCCGCGGATCATCACGGAGGTGCGGTGATGTTCAACTCGATGGAGCTCGGCGAGATCGGCGAGGCGCTCGAGGAGGCGCTCGAGCACACGGCGCACTGCATCGGGGTGACCGACGAGTTCGAGGGGCATGCCGCCGAGATCGTGATCGACGTGCGCGACGCGGAGCGCGTCGTCGAGGAGCTCGAGCGGCGGGGCTACCGCATCGTGCGGGGGGCTCTGTGACCCACGAGGACCTGGCGCGCGAGATCGCGGCGTCCGTGACCGAGTACCTCCGGATCGACACGGAGCCCGGCGCCACGACCTATCAGGACCTGGTCGTCGAGCGCATCGCCGACGTGCTGCGCGAGGCCGAGGACGCCCGCCTCGAGGCCGAGATACACGAGGCCCAGCGAGAGCGCCTGGCCGCGATCCACGCGGGCGAGCCCGTGCCGCACGAGATGCACGTGCACGCTCGTGAGGTGAGGTGCGACCTCGACGAGCGCGCCGTCTGCCGGAGGTGCGGTGTTGCGAGCCCGACGATCAGCGCGCCGCTGGCAGACGGGACGCCGACCTACCCGCCGTTCTGTTGCCAGTTCTTCGTCGTGATGGATTCGGCGGCACGGATCGCAGACGGCCGCCCCGGCGCAGACAGCGGCCTTCGCCGCCTGCTGGCCTTCGCCGTCCGCGAGCTCGGCGGCACCGTCCGCGTCCCGGCGGCCGCGCTCGAGCACGTCGACCCGGGGGAGCTCGAGGTGGAGCTCGACGACGACACGACGTGGTTGGAGTACCCCGCGCGGACGCGGCCGCGCCGAACAGGAGGGCAGAAGACATGAGCGAACAGGGGTTCGATGAGTGGGTGATCGTGGAGCTGATGGGACACCGCCGGCTCGCGGGTCGCCTGACCGAGGTGGAGATCGCGGGCAAGGGCTTCCTGCGACTGGACATCCCGACCGAGCCGCGGGCGACCCAGTACTACAGCCCGGCGGCGGTCTACGCGATCACGCCCGCGACCGAGGAGACAGCGCGGCGGGCCGCGACGCTCGGCCGCATCGAGCCGGTGCACCGGTGGGAGCTGCCGGCGGAGACGCCGCGGCACGCCGACTCGGACGACGTCGAGGACGCGGAGATCGAGGACCGCGACGAAGAGCGCGACGTGTACGGGGGCTTCTGATGGAGATCCGCGCCCGGATCTTCGGCGACATCCTGGACAGCATGTCGCCCAGGGACGCCGAGCCGTGACCCGCCCCGCCCAGCCAGTTGACGGCGGCGCCCCCCACCGGGACCATCCGACCGATGACCCGCTCGAGCGCATCGCCGACGCCCTGGAGCGCATCGCCGACGCCCTGGCGCCGGCGGCAAACCGGCAGCGGGCCGTCGAGCCGGAGGCCATCCCGGTGAGCGACACCGACCGCGCGGCCGCCCGCCGCATCGCGCGCCGTCTGGGGCTGCACGTGAGGGGAGGGCGGTGAAGCGGGCGAACCGGTCGGGGAGCGTCGACGAGGTCCGGCCCGGCCGGTGGCGCGCGCGCGTGACCGTCGACGGCCGCCGACGGACGCTCGGCGTGTGGCACGACGAGGCCATCGCGTGGCGCATGCTGCGCGCCTGGCTCGACCAAGTCGACGAGGGCGAGATCGTCGCGCCGGACTCGGTGACGCTCCGGAGCTTTGGCGCCGACTGGCTCGACCGGCGGGAGCTCTTCGGCTCGCGCGCGCGCGATCGGGTGAAGACCATCGAGGACGAGCGGTCGCTCTGGCGCCGGCACGTCGAGCCGAGCGAGCTCGCCGACTTGGCGGTGCAGTCGATCGGCCCGCGCGACGTCGAGGCCTTCGCGATGTGGCTCCGCCGGCGTGAGGCGGTGAGCGCGGTTCGCCGCGGGCAGAGCGGCACGGTGCTCCGGCCGACAGGCCGTCCCATCAGCGCGGCAGTCCAGCGCCACGTGCTGCGGGTCCTCCGGCAGTGCCTCGACGACGCCGTCGCCCAAGAGCTGCTCGTCGCGAACCCGGCGGCGCGAGTGCGCGTGCGGCCGGCGCCGGCGGACCTCGAGGACGACTGGCTCCGCGCCGACGAGATCGAGACGCTCCTCTCGTGCGAGGCCCTCCCGCTCCGGGACCGGATGGTGTACGCGGCCGCCATCGGGCTCGCCCTGCGGCTCAATGACCTGAAGCTCGTCGAGGTCGACGACGTCCGCCTCGACGACCAGGTCCCCGGGCCGCACGTGCGGGTCCGGATCGCGAAGAGCGACCGGGTCCACCGGATCCCGGTCCTACCCTGGCTCGAGCCGCTGCTCCGTGCCCACCTCGAGGCCCTGCCCGAGGGCTCGCGTTGGGTGTTCCCTCGGGCGGACGGTGACCGGTACCGGAAGGACTGGGACTTCGGATGGGCGGCGAAGGTTGAGACCGGGCGCCCACGTCGGCCCTCCGCCCTCGAGCGCGCCGGCGTCGACCGTCGCATCCGCTTCCACGACTTGCGCGGGACGACGGCGACGCACCTGGCCCTCGGGACCTGGGGCCGCGCGTGGTCGCTGCACGAGATACAGCGGATGCTCGCGCACGCCGATCAGAGGACGACCGAGCGGTACGTGCGGCGCGCCCTCGACGAGCTCGCGAACGCTGCGCGCGAGACCCGCGGCGGACCCGCCGTTGGTCACGGTTGGTCACGGCGGGATCGGGAAGTGCTGGCGGACGCTACAGGATTCGAACCTGTGACCTTCGGCTCCGGAGGCC
>JBDIVX010000052.1:0-46839 GCA_039794305.1 Candidatus Neutrinellum sp. | reverse complement strand
AGACGTCCGTGAGCTTCTTGCCCTTCTCGTACTTCTGGAGCTCGCGGACCCAGACCAGCGGATCGATCCACTCCACGTCGTCGCGGAAGGCGGGCGGCGTGCGCATCCCGAGCGTCAGGTGCGCACACCGCCGGCACTCGGCGAGGAGGAACTTCTTGTCGAAGGCCGCGTTGTAGGCGACCGGGACGCGTCCGGAGAGGAGCCCGCCGATCTCCAGGTAGATCTCCTCGAAGCGCGGGGCGTTCGCGAGCTCCTCGTCCGTGATGCCGTGGATCTTGCGGGCCTCCTCCGGGACGGGGATGCCGGGATCGACGAGGAAGTTGTGGCGGGCGACGAGACGCCCCCCGTCGAAGCACACGATGCCCATCTCGAGGACGCGGTCGCTCTCCGCGTCGAGGCCCGTCGTCTCGAAGTCGATGACGGCGAACGCGGAGCGCGCCCACTCGGCGTCCGCGGCCAGCTCCTCGGCGAGACCGCGCACGGCCGTGACCACCGCCGCGATGCGCTCCGCGATGCCGGGATAGTGGCGGCCGGTCGGGAAGCACCCGCACACCGTGTCGTGGCCGCCCCGCATGGGTGGTTCATACCGGCGGCGCGTGGCAGAACGCAAGGGTGTATCGCGGACGTTTCGCGCCTTCGCCCACCGGCAAGCTGCACCTCGGCCACGCGCGCACCTTCCTGGTCGCGTGGCTGCGCGCGCGCCGGGCGGGCGGATCGATCGTGATGCGGATCGAGGACCTCGACGCGCCCCGCGTGGTCGAGGGGGCGGCCGAGGCGATCTGCGAGGACCTCCTGTGGCTCGGCCTCGACTGGGACGAGGGCCCGATCTACCAGTCGTCGCGCTTCGACCGATACGAGCACGCGCTCGAGACGCTGCGCGACCGGGGGCGCGTCTATCCGTGCAGTTGCACGCGCAAGGAGATCGCCGCGATCGCCAGCGCTCCCCACGGCCCGGACGAGCTCGGGCCTCGCTACCCGAACACGTGCCGAGGCGGCCCGGCGCATCCGGATCGTCCGTGCTCGGTCCGCTTTCGAATGCCGGACCCGCCGCCGGCCTTCGTCGACCGCCTGCACGGCGCGATCGACACGAGCGCGCACGGCGGCGACTTCGTGGTCCGCCGTGCCGACGGCATCTGGGCCTACCAGCTCGCCGTGGTCGTGGACGACGCCGAGATGGGCGTCACCGAGGTCGTCCGGGGCGACGACCTGATCTCCTCCACCTCGCGCCAGCTCGCGCTCTTCGAGGCCCTCGGCCACGCGCCTCCCGCGTTCCTGCACGTCCCCCTGATCCTCGGCCCCGACGGCGAGCGCCTCTCGAAACGCCACGGCGCGACCGCGATCGCCGATCACCGGGCCGCCGGCCGCCGCCCCGAAGAGGTGCTCGGCTTGCTGGCCGGCACGCTCGGCCTCCCTCGTCCTTCCCGCCCCGAGGACCTCCTGGACGCCTTCGATCCTCACGCGCTCGCGCCCCGACCCGCGACCCTCGAGCACATACCACACCTGCCAACTAAAGAATAATAGTCAGCGATTACGATGGCATAAGCGGTAAGCTACAAATTGTCCTTGCCATGTTCACCCAAAACCCCAAGGGTAATGTCGCGTTTCCCGATGGGGTTTTGGATGGGCGAGCTCTTCGTGGTCACCGCGAACCGAACCGACGACGGATCCGTCGTGTACCTGCGCGCCGACGGCGCGTGGACGCCGCGCCTCGACGAGGCCCACGCGCTCGACGACGCCTGCGAGCGCGACCGGCTCGTCGCGTGGGCCGCCGCCTCGCAGCAGCGCGAGGTCGCCGACCCCTACGCGACCGTCGTGCGGCGCGACGGCTGCTCGGTCGTTCCGCTGTCGGCGCGTGAGCGCATCCGCGCGGCCGGACCCGTGCCCGTGCTCAGGCAGTGGGGCTACGCGAGCTGAGGGCCGCCATGTACCGGTACGACGCCTACGACAAGCGGATCGTCCGAGAGCGCGCGAAGCAGTTCCGCGACCAGGTGCGCCGCCGCCTGAGCGGCGAGGTCACCGAGAACGAGTTCAAGCCGCTCCGGCTGCAGAACGGGCTGTACATGCAGCTCCACAACTACATGTTCCGCATCGCCGTCCCCTACGGGCTGCTCGACTCGCGGAAGCTGCGGAAGCTCGCCCACATCGCGCGGACATACGACCGCGGCTACGCCCATTTCACCACGCGGCAGAACATCCAGCTCAACTGGCCCCGGCTCGAGGACGTCCCCACCATCCTCGACGAGCTCGCCGAGGTGGAGATGCACGCCATCCAGTCGAGCGGCAACTGCATCCGGAACATCACCTCCGATCCGTTCGCAGGCGTCGCGCGGGACGAGATCGAGGACCCGCGCCCCTGGTGCGAGATCCTCCGGCAGTGGTCGACGTTCCACCCCGAGTTCGCCGCCCTTCCGCGCAAGTTCAAGGTGGCGGTCACCGGCGCGCGGAACGACCGCGCCGCCCTCGCCATCCACGACATCGGGCTCCGGATCGTCGAGAACGAGGCGGGCGAGCGCGGGTTCCAGGTGCGGGTCGGGGGCGGCCTCGGACGCACTCCCATCCTCGCGCCGGTGATCCGAGGCTTCCTCCCGAAGCAGCACCTCCTCAGCTACATGGAGGCGATCCTCCGCGTCTACAACCGCTGGGGACGGCGCGACAACAAGTTCAAGGCGCGCATCAAGATCCAGGTCCAGGCGCTCGGCGTCGAGAGGTTCGCCGCGCTGGTCGAGGAGGAGTACGCGCACCTCGAGGGCGGCGCGCTCACGCTCGACCCGGCCGAGGTCGAGTGGATGAAGCGGCACTTCGCCCCGCCGGCCTACGAGACGCTCACGAACGGCCAGGCGTCGATCCAGGCCGCGCTGCTCGCCAAGGACCGCGACTTCGCCAACTGGGTGCGCAGCAACGTCGTCGAGCACCGGGTGCCCGGCTACGGCATCGTGCAGCTCTCGCTCAAGCGGCGGGGCCTGCCCCCGGGCGACGTCACGCACGCGCAGATGGACGCGGCCGCGGACCTCGCCGACCGCTACGGCATGGGGCGGATCGTGGTCACGCACCGGCAGAACCTCGTCCTGCCGGACGTGAAGAGCCGCGACCTCTTCGCCCTCTACCGCGAGCTCCGCGAGCTCGGCCTGGCCGCGCCGAACCTGGACAAGCTCACCGACATCGTGGCTTGCCCGGGGCTCGACTACTGCAGCCTGGCGAACGCGCGCTCCCTCAACGTCGCCGAGGCCGTCGCCGCGCGCTTCGATGACCTCGAGCGCGTGTACGACCTCGGGGACGTCACCCTCAACATCTCCGGGTGCGTCAACGCCTGCGGGCATCACCACGTCGGCCACATCGGCATCCTCGGGATCGACAAGCAGGGGGTCGAGCACTACCAGCTCATGCTGGGAGGCAACCACGTCGACGACGCCGCGCTCGGTGACGTGCTCGGCCGCGCGTTGACCGAGGAGGAGATCGCGCCGGCGGTCGAGCGGGTGCTCGAGACCTACCTGGCGCTTCGCGAGTCCGGGGACGAGCGCTTCCTCGACGTCTACCGTCGAGTCGGCGCCGAGCCCTTCGAGGAGGCGGTGTATGCGGATCATCGTTGACCGGGAGATCGTGGAAGACCGTTTCCGGCACGTCGCGGACGACGAGCCCGTGCCGGCCGAAGGCGACGTCGTCGTGTCGCTCGCCCGATTCCGCGCCGGGCGCGACTCCCTCCTCGCCCACTCCGGTCGGGTCGGGGTGCGCTGTCCGGGCGAGACCGACCCCGCGGAGATCGCACCGGACCTCCCGCACCTCTCCCTCGTCGCGCTCGCGCTGCCGAAGTTCACCGACGGGCGGGCGTACTCGACCGCTCGCCTGCTCCGGGAGCGCCATGGCTTCCGCGGCCAGCTCCGCGCGGTCGGCGACGTCCTGCGGGACCAGCTCTTCTACCTGCGCCGGGTCGGCTTCGACGCCTTCGAGCTCGCGCCGGGCAAGAGCCTCGAGGACGCGCTGTCGGCGTTCGACGACTTCACCGTCGAGTACCAGCCCGCGGCGGACGAGCCCCAGCCGCTGTGGCGGCGGATCCGTGCGGCCAAGGAGGTGGGCGATGGGTCAGCCAGCGCTCCGAATCAGCGCGCCTGAGCCGCGCGACCTCGACCTCGACGCCGCGAGCTCGGCGCTCGACGGCGCCGGGGCCGAGCACATCGTCCGCTGGGCCGCCGAGACGTTCGCCGGTCGCCTGGCGGTCTCGTCGAGCTTCGGCGCGCAGTCGGCGGTGATGCTGCACCTGGTCAGCCGGCACGCGCCCGGCACGCCGGTCATCTTCGTCGACACCGGGTACCTCTTCGAGGAGACCTACCGGTTCGCCGCCGAGCTCACCGAGCGGTTCGACCTCGACGTGCGCGTCTACGCTCCCCGCCTGAGCGCCGCCTACCAGGAGGCGCTCTACGGCAAGCTCTGGGAGAAGGGCGAGGAGGGGATCCGCCGCTACCTGCAGCTCAACAAGGTCGAGCCCATGCGGCGCGCGCTCGAGGAGGTCGATCCCCTCGCCTGGCTCGCCGGGCTGCGCGCCGATCAGACGGAGCACCGGCGCGCCCTGCGCGTGGTCGACGAGCAGGACGGCCGCATCAAGGTCCACCCCATCCTCCGCTGGTCCGACGCGGACGTGGAGGCCTACATGGAGCGCCACGGCCTGCCCTACCACCCGCTCTTCGACCAGGGCTACCGCTCGATCGGCGACTGGCACTCGACGCTGCCGACCCTGCCCGACCAGGACCCGCGCGACGGCCGCATCCTCGGCCAGAAGCGCGAGTGCGGCATCCACCTGAGCGACGAGCAGAACCGCAGCCTGACCTCGTCCAGGCTCTGACGGGCCCCCCGTCCTGGCCCGGCGGCTAGGGTGGGTCGGGGTAGGCCAGCGGCGCCGCACGCTGCAGCTCGCCGAATGGGCGGTGGGCGATCTCCGGGCCGCCGAGGACTTTGGGCGTGGTCTTCCGGCCGCGGGAGCCTCCGGCCGTCCGCGCTGGCCAATCACCGACCCGCGGGAGGTCGCCACGTCGCCCACGTGCTGCTTTCCACTTGACCGTCCCGTGGAAGCCACGGTACACCCGGACTGATATTGAAAGCCACTTTCATTTCCAGGAGGATAGACCATGCGTGGAGCGATCCTGGCCGGAGGCCTCGTGACGGCTGTTTTCGCAACCAATTTGGCTGAGGCCCAGGCACCCGGGGAGCCGGACGGGCCCGTGCTCGACCTGCCGGAGGACGCGACGGCGCCACCCAGCGCGAGCTCGGGCCAGTCCGCCGAGATCGACCTCGTGCGCGGCCTGCAGGAAGACCGCTTCGCGCGGGCGGAGTCGACCTCCGTCGGTGGTTACGGCGAGCTCCACTACAACCTCGTGAATCCCGAGGGGCAGGAGGCCGCGTCGCAGCTCGACCTGCACCGGCTCGTGATCTTCTTCGCCCACAACTTCAGCGAGCAGCTCCGGTTCTACTCGGAGGTCGAGATCGAGCACGCCTTCATCGAGGGCGGCGACGAGTCCGGCGAGGTGGGAGTCGAGCAGGCCTTCGTCGACTGGCGGCTGCTCGGCGACGACCTCGGGCTGCGCGCCGGCGTCCTGCTGGTGCCCATGGGGATCATCAATCAGTGGCACGAGCCCCCGATCTTCCACGGCGTCGAGCGGCCGACGCTGGACAAGGCGATCATCCCGACGACATGGCGTGAGGCGGGGATCGGCGCCTTCGGCGAGCCGGTCGAGGGGCTCCGCTACGAGCTGTACCTGGTGAGCGGCCTCGATCCGAGCGGATTCTCGTTGAACAACGGCCTTCGAGGAGGGCGACAGCACGTGTTGAAGGCGGCCGCGGACGGGCCGGCGGTCACCGGCCGCGTCGAGTACGAGCCCACGCTCGGCTTGGTGGCGGGCGTGTCCGGGTACTTCGGTCTCTCGGGCCCGAACGCCGAGCTGACGACCGGCTGCACCGAGGACCCCACCACGGGCGAGCTGATCGACTGCGAGGATTTCGACGGAAGCGTGCCCGTCGCGGGCGTGGCCGCCGACGCCCGGCTGCGGCGCTCCGGCATCGAGGCGCGCGCCGTCGCGACCTACTTCTCGGTGGGCGACACCGAGCCCATCCGCTCGGGCGGCATCGACGTCGCCTCGGGCCTGTTCGGCTGGTACATCGAGGCCGGCTACGACGTGCTCTCCCTCCTCGACACCGAGCATGAGCTCGTCCCCTTCGTCCGGTTCGAGCAGTACGACACCACGTTCCGGCACGACGATCAGGACGTGCAGGGAACCCGCGCCACCACGGACGTCGTCTTCGGGGCGACCTATCGTCCGATCCCGCAGGTTGCCCTGAAGGCCGACCTCATCCTGCGGGATGTGTCCGCTGGGACCGACGCCACGCTCTTCGATCTGGGGATCGGCTGGATGTTCTAGCCCCGGAAAGGGCCGTCTTCGCGCTTGACCCGGTCCGCCCCGTCGCGTAAATGAGGAACTCATGATAACGAAGTTGAAATACATTTTCAGCTTCACCAGCCTGGTCGGGGCGCTGACCTTCGCTTCCCCGAGCGCCCTGCAATCGCAGGTTTTCCACTCGGTCCGGACGCTGCTCTCGAGCCACTTCCGGGACTCCGCGAGCGTCTCCTACGTTCGGGTCCGGCCGACCGGCGCGACCCGGTCGCGGATCGAGCGACGGCTCGGGCGCGCGCTGGCGGGGGACCAGTACACCTTCTTCGTGGCGCAGACGAGCGACCGCGTCGACGGCTATGCCCTGTTCGACGAGGAGCGCGGGCAGCACGAGATGATCTCCTTCGGCACCTTCTTCGACGCGCAGGGCCGGGTGACCCGGGTCGAAGTGATGGCGTACCGGGAGCCCTACGGCGACGGCATCCGTGCGGCAAGGTTCCGGGAGCAGCTCGTCGGCCGCACCGCCGACAGCGGGTTCCGCGTCGGCCGCGACATCGACTCGATCAGCGGCTCGACGATCTCGGCTCGGTCGATGTGCATCGCCGTCGAGCGTGCGACCGTGCTGCTCGAGGAGATGGTGCTCTCGGGCGCGGCCGCCCGGCCCACCGCGCGATGAGGGACTTCGAGCGAGCCCGGGGCCGGCTTCGGAACCTGTCATTCCACGCGCGGCTCGTCTACACCATCTTCCTGCTCTTCACGCTGCTGGCCATCGCATTCACCGCGTGGCTGGCCGACGACATGGTTGGGCTCGATCTCGCCGAAATCGGCAGCTACTACGCGGGCGAGCCGTCGCCGGACGAGGCCCTCCCGCCGCCGCCCGCGGGCGACGGACCGAGCCTCGAGCTTCCGGTCGAGCTCGACGCCGGCGCGCCACCCGCCGCCGCCATGTCCAGGCGCAAGCTACTCGAGGTGGCCCACTTCCACCTCTTCTCGATGCCGGTCTACCTGCTGATCCTCTCGCACCTGTTCATGCTGTCGCGCGCCGGGGCCGCATCGAAGACCGCCTGGATCACGGCCGGCACGCTCGGGGTGGCCGCCCACGTCGCCGCACCCTGGATCGCCGCCGAGGCGGGCTCGTCGGGCGCCTGGCTCTACGGCGGCTCCGGCGCGTTGTTGGCGGCGGCCTTCGTCTGGATGAGCGTGGTCCCTCTCTGGGAGATGTGGGCGGGCTCCGGCCGCGTCACCGCGGAGAAGGCGCCGCCATCACGACCAGCGCGATGAACGCAGCGTAGGCGCCGACGATCAGGAGCAGGAAGAGCAGCCGCCAGGCCACCGTGGCGAAGAGGGCGGTGCCCGTCGTGCAGCGGTGGGTCTCGCGGAGCGCCACGGTCTCGGCCGCGATGACCCAGAACGGCGCCACGCACGAGAGGATCGCGAGGATGTGCGGGGCGTTCGCGTAGCTCACGGCCCGAAGCGTCTGCTCGAAGCCGACGCGCGACTTCTTCAGCATCACGAGCGTCAGGTGGCTCAGGCCGCCGCTGAAGAGGATCCCGATGACCGCGTACACCGGCGCTTGCAGCAGGGTGATGGGGATCATGCACAGGCCGTAGCCCGCGAAGACGGCGCCGATCGCCGGCTCCTCGGTGGTCACGGCCATCGCCGTGCCCATCCCGAGGAACATCAGCAGCACCAGGACCAGCACGGTCGCCTGCCCGAGCGTGTAGGCAGCGGCGCCGAACAGGACCGGCCCCATGACGCCCTCTTCGGTGGTCGGCGTCCGAAACGTCGCGCTCGGGCTCGTCATCACGAGCTTCGTCGTGCGCCAGTAGGCGCGCCACCAGCCGATCTGCTTCCGCTGCTCCCAGGGCAGCGGCTCCGACAGGCCCTGCGCGGCGCAGCTCCGGCAGATCTCCCGTCCGACCACGGCGGCGAAGACACAGTCGTCGCAGCCGTAGGTCCCGCACCGCGTGCAGGTGAACGTCGCGTCGCGGTCCCCGTGCACGGCGCACACGGCGCCTGGCGTGAGCTCCTCGGACAAGGTGTCGGCTCAGAACTTCCCGGTGACCGAGAGGAAGGTCATCTTGTCGTTCGTCTCGCGCAGGCGCGCCGAGAGGATCTTGACGAAGTTCCAGAGGATCTCGTAGGCGAGGTCCTTCTGGAGGAAGAGCATGTCCTCGAGGGCGTCCTTGTCGAGGACGAGCAGGCGGCACTTCTCGTGGACGCGGGCGTCGGCGCTCCGCGGGAAGTCGTCGATGAGGCTCATCTCGCCGAAGGCGTCGCCCGGCCCGAGGACGGCGAGGGCCTCCTCGCCCATACCGCTCACGTTTCGCGAGATCCGGACCTTGCCGTCGAGGATGAGGTAGAGCTCTCCGCCGGTCGATCCCTCCTCGAAGATGACGTCGCCGACGCGGTAGCTCTCCAGGCGCGCGATGGCCGCGAGCTGCCGCAGCCCCTCCGGGGCGATCCCCCCGAAGAGGTGAATTCGGCCGAGCGCCTCGACGACGTCTTCGCTCATCGGCCGGGCGATTCTACGTCAGGCCCTTCTCGGAGAGCCAGCGCTCGACGCTGATGGCCGCCATGCACCCCGTGCCGGCCGCGGTCACGGCCTGGCGCCAGACGCGATCCTGGACGTCGCCGCACGCGAACACGCCGTCGATGTTCGTCTCCACGGTGCCGGGCTTCGTCTTCAGGTATCCGAGCTCGTCCATGTCGAGCACACCCTCGAAGATGGCCGTGTTCGGCGTGTGACCGATCGCGATGAACAGGCCCTGCGTCTCGATCTGGCTCTCCTCGCCGTTGACCGTGTCCTTCAGCTTCAGGCCCGTGACGGTGCCCTTCGAGACGTCGAGCACGTCGGTCACGACCTTGTTCCAGAGGAACCGGATCTTCGGGTGGTTCAGCGCGCGCTCCTGCATGATCTTCGAGGCGCGCAGCTCGTCGCGGCGGTGGATGACGGTCACGCTCTTGCAGAGACCGGCCAGGTAGAGCGCCTCCTCCATGGCCGTGTCCCCGCCGCCCACGATGGACACGTCCTGGTCGCGGAAGAAGAAGCCGTCGCAGGTGGCACACGCGCTGACGCCGCGGTTCTGGAGCGCCTCCTCGCTGTCGAGGCCGAGCCACCTCGCCTTGGCGCCGGTCGCGACGATCACCGTCTGCGCCTGGTACTCCACCTCCTCCGCCCACACACGGAACGGCCGGCTCGAGAAGTCCACGCGCTCCACGTCCTGCGTCACGAACCGGGTCCCGAACCGTTCGGCCTGGTCCCGGAACAGCTTCATGAGGTCGGGGCCCTTCACGCCCTCCGGGAAACCCGGGTAGTTCTCCACCTCGGTGGTGATCATGAGCTGACCCCCCGGAATTCCGCCGGTGACGAGGCCCTCGATGCACAGCGGCCCGAGGTTGGCGCGAGCGGCATACACGGCTGCGGTGAGGCCGGCGGGGCCGGAGCCGATGATCAGTACTTTCTCGGTCTTCATAGTCCTTCCTGTCGCGGCGGGGTCGTTTCCAATACCCTCGCCGGAGCCCCGGCGCAACGGACCCGGGACGGTCCCCAAACGGAGACCGTTGACTTAGCGCACGCCGGGCACTGAAATCAGGAGGTTCCGTCAGGGGCCGTCCGCGGTTCGGCGTCCTCCACAACGGACGAAGAGGGGGGAAGCGTTGCCGTTCCAAGTCCTAGACATCGCCGAGGGGCTCTTGCACCTCGATCCGGTTCGCACCTACCCGCAGCGCGCCGCCGCGCTCGTGGCGAAGATGGCGAACGCCCAGGCCCACGAGCTCGACCTCGATGGCGAGCGCGGGGTCCTGCGCAGTGAACCGCCACCGGCCAGCGGAGCGCAGAAGGTCTCGCTGCCGCTGCGGAACGGTCGACACATCCTCGGCACCATCCATCTGTACCTCGCCGACGGAACCAGCCGGCTCAACAACAACGAGCTCCGGCTCGCCCGCTGGGGCGCGCGCGTCCTGGCGCGTGGGTTGAGCTACGCGAAGCGGCTCGCCAACGAGGGCGGACGGCGCGGGGGCGAGGAGGTCGAGCAGACGCTCGCCCGGGCGCCACTGACGCCGCGGGAGCGCGACGTCGTGGCGCTGCTCGTGTCCGGCGCGTCGACGCGTGACATCGCGGCGAGGACCGGCCTGACCGTGGCCACGGTCAACACGTACCTGAAGCGCATCTTCTCGAAGCTGGGGGTGCACTCGCGGGTGGAGCTCGTGGCGCGCATGGCCGGTACCGACTCGCTCGACGGCGGCGCCGACGGGGCCGGACGGGCCGACCACAGCAGCTCCGAGTCGACTCTCTGAGCGCGACCGGCTGATTTTCGCCATACTTCGCCTCCATGTCGGAAGGCGAGAACGAGCTGTCGCATCTCGACGCCGAAGGGCGCGCGCGGATGGTCGACGTAGGCGAGAAGGACGTGACCGATCGGGAGGCGGTGGCGCGGGCGACGGTTCGCATGCAGCGCGAGACGCTCGAGCTCCTGCTCGGCGGCCGGGCGCCGAAGGGCGACGTGATGGCGACCGCGCGCATCGCGGGCATCCAGGCGGCCAAGCGGACCCCGGAGCTCATCCCGCTGTGCCACCAGATCGCGCTCACCTCCGTGACCGTCGCGTTCGATCCCGACGACGACGGCGAGCGGCTGCACGTGACGGCCACCGCGCGGGCGCGGGACCGTACGGGCGTCGAGATGGAGGCGCTGACCGCCGCGGCGGTCGCTGCGCTCACCGTCTACGACATGCTCAAGGCCGTCGACCGGGGCATGGTGATCGAGCACGTGGCGCTCCACGAGAAGCGCGGCGGGCGCTCCGGAGAGTGGAAGCGCGGCTAGCGACCCATGTGCGCGGCGCTGCGAGGGAGCGCGCGGGCCTCGCGGTGTCGTTCGCGACGCGACGGCCTCGCCGCAGCTCGTGGTCACGCGCCTCCACCCGGAGGTTTGACGTCCGAGCGCACCGGACCTAGATTGCTCGTACTCGTGTCCACGTCGAACCACATCCCGAGCACACGTGCGGAGCTGACCGTGAAGGCTTCCGCCGCGCCGGGGTGTGCCGCGACCGCCGCCTGAGCGGTCGCGGCCAGCTCGTTCGACCGTAGCGCACGACCGGTAGCTCCTCATCTCGAGAGGAGGCGTCCACCCGCGTGCGCTCCCGAGCTGATTCGGTGCTGGAAAGGGATGCGATGAAGGGAACGACATACTTGGCGCCTGAAGCCGCTCTCGCCCTGTCGGGGTGGGGTGCGTCCGGTGGCGGCGACGGATCGTCCGTCGCCCTCGAATGGGCTGCACGCTCCATGGGGAGCCCGCTCCAGAGCTTCGACCTGGACCGGCTGACCGTCGCGGCGGGAGGACGCCTGATCGTGCTAGCGGACGGCGGCGGTTCGGAGCTCGACGGTCACGGGAGCACCGCCGCGCTCGACGCGGTCCTGCACTATTTCGCGGCGCACGGTCTGAGGGCGTCGACCCTGGCCTCGAGCGCGCCGACGGCGACGGCCCATCACGTACGAGCCTCGTTCCTGCGCGCCCACGCCGCGGTGGTCGCCGAGGCATCGAGCGTGGCGGTGGGCGAGCCGCTCCGCACCACGCTGCTCGTCGCTGCCTTCGGTGCGTCGCACGTGGCCATCGGCAACGTGGGGAGCGTGTTCGGCTACCGGCTGCGCACCGGGTCCGTCGACCTCCTCACCTGGCACGAGGGCCTGGACGGACCGGAGATGAGCGTGGACCCGTCGAGCACGAGCCGATGGCAGGGACGTCGGCTGCCTCCAGCGGTGCTCGGTCTCGCCATCGCGCCCGAGCCGGAGGTGACCGTCCAGGAGCTGCGGGCCGACGACACCTACCTCTTCTGCAGCGACGGCGTCGCCCACGCCCTCTCCGAACACGACCTCCAAGCCTGCCTCACGGACCATCCACCTCCGAGGCGAGCATGCGACGAAGTGCTGCGCGCGGCGCGCGCCGCGGGGAGCACGGACGACGCGACCGTGGCGGTCGTGACCGTCGTACCGGAACCGGACCTACCCACCGCCGCCTGAACCTTCGAGGAGATCCCATGTCCCTACCGCCGATCATCGTCACCCAGGAAGACTTCCAGGAGCTGTGCGCGCTCTTCGAGCGCACGCCCGCATCCGCCGAGGACGCGATCGACAGGCTCGATGCGGAGCTCGCGCGCGCGGAGCTCGTCTCCGCCTCACAGGTGCCACCGGACGTGGTGACCATGGGGTCCCACGTCCTGTTCGAGGAGCTCGGCTCGGGGGTCTGCCGGGCGCTCACCCTCGTGTACCCGAGGGACGCGGACGCGGCGGAGGGGCGCATCTCGGTGCTCTCCCCGGTCGGCTCCGCCCTCCTCGGCCTTCGCACCGGCCAGACCATCGAGTGGCCCATCGAGGGCGACCGCGTCCGGCGCTATCGCATCCGCGCCGTCCTCTTCCAGCCCCAGGCCGCCGAGCGGCACGCCGTGCCCTGAGCGCCGTCGGCCGTCGCTCAGAACGCGTCGGCGCGCGCGCGCTGCCACTCGGCGGCCCACCTCGTGGGCACGTCGCCGTCGACGAGGGAGCCGGGGGCGACCGGCGGACGGTAGCCGTCGAGGGAGCGGACGGTCCCGTCCGGGCCACGGCGGACGACGTGCTCCGGGCCGATGTCGTCCGGGTTCGAGAGCCCGGCCGCGGCCACCAGGTCGAGGAAAGCGGCGATCGTGTCTCGGTGGTAGCGGGCAACGCGGTGCCCCTTGTCGACGGGATCGAGCGCACGCCAGAGCTTCGGGTTCTGAGTCGCCACACCGACCGGGCAGTCGTTGGAATTGCACCGGAGGGCCTGGATGCAGCCGAGCGCCAGCATCATGGCGCGGCCGGCGAAGCAGCCGTCCGCTCCGAGGGCGAGGGCCCGGAACACGTCGAAGCCCATGGTGATCCGACCCGATGCGAAGAGCTTGACTCGAGGCCGCAGGCCCAGGCCGGTCAGCGCCGAGTGCACGAGCCACAGCCCGTCCTCGAGCGGGCTTCCGACGTGGTTGACGAACTCGAACGGCGCGGCGCCCGTCCCGCCCTCGGCGCCGTCGACCACCACGTAGTCGGGCACGACGCCGGAGGCGACCATGGCCTTGCAGATCGCGAAGACGTCGCGCGGCCGTCCCACGCAGAGCTTGACGCCGACGGGCTTGCCTCCGGCGAGGTCGCGCAGCCGGGCCACGAAGTCGAGCATCCCGAGGGGGTCCTGGAAGGTGCCGTGCGCCGGGGGTGACACGACGCGCACGCCGAGCAACACGCCGCGCATCTCGGCGATCTCCTGGGTGACCTTGCTCGCCGGCAGGATGCCGCCGTACCCGGGCTTGGCCCCCTGCGAAAGCTTGAGCTCGATCATCCGGATCTGCTCGTGGGCGGCCACATCGGCGAAGCGAGAGGGATCGAAGCGGCCGCTCGCGTCGCGGCAGCCGAAGTACCCGGTGCCGACCTGCCAGATCAGGTCTCCGCCCGGGCGGAGGTGGTGCGCGCTCACGCCTCCCTCACCCGTGTTGTGCGCGAACCCGTCGAGGAGGGCGCCGCGGTTGAGCGCTTCGATGGCCGTCGCGCTGAGCGCGCCGTAGCTCATGGGGGCGATGTTCAGGCGCGATGCAGCATAGGGCCGCGTGCAGTCTTCGCTCCCAACGACCACTCGGGGCTCTTCGTCGAGACGCACCCGAGGCGCCATCGAGTGGGGTACCCACTCGGCCCCCGCGACCGAGAGGTTCCGCTTGGTCCCGAACGGCACCGACTGGAGATCGCCCTTCGCCCGCTGGTAGACGAGCGACCGGGTCTCCCGGTCGAAGGGGCGTCCGTCGAGGTCGCTCTCGCCGAAATACTGTCGGATCTCTGGACGTATTCGCTCGAGCGCGTAGCGCAGGTGGCCGACGACGGGGTAGTTCCGCAGCAAGGAGTGTCGCCGCTGAGCGGCGTCGAACGCCCCGAGAGCGACGACGGGGAGCATCACGATCCACGTCCATGCGGGCAGCGCACCGCTCCACACGAGAGACGCCATGAGCAGGATCGCCACCGCGACCAATGCAAAGAAGACGCGACGAAACACGACCGAACCCGGGTGAGAACGAACCGAGGATCCGAACCGACACGAACATTTTCGGGGCCGCCCCGCGCTCTACCCACGGGCATGGGCAGACGGCCGAGGGCGCGTCCGACGCGGCTTCCGGTGCCTCACGTTCGACGGAGCGGGCGCGCCCGCTCCGGACGAGACCGGTTGCCGATCCGGTGACGCGCGCACCGCTCGCCGTCCCCCCGGTCGACGCGCCAAGGGCGCGAAAGACCGGGTCAGGCGACGGTGCGTGCTACGCCATGCATGGCGTGTGCGAATATGGGGGTGGGTGGCTGCCGTGTCAATCGGCGACGGCGCCTATCGCGCCACGAAGCACCCCGTTTGCACGCGACCGTGCCCCGTTCGACGCACGGGAGGTACGGCTCGCCCGAACCGTTCTTGCCGAGCGCCCCGATGAGCTCCACAGCAAGCGCCGTGGGACGAGTGCGCGAGATCTCCGGCTGGGGCGGTCAATCCGTCCGAGCGTCGGAGATCAGGGCGGAGGACCTCGAGTCGGCGACGCGCGGCGCCGTCATCGTGCGCGGCCTCGGTCGGTCCTACGGCGACTCGTCCCTGCCGCCACCCGGGCGGCGGGAGGCCGTTGCCACCCCGCTCGCCGATCGCATCCTCTCCTTCGACGAGGGGACGGGAGAGATGGTCGCCGAGGCAGGCCTGGCCCTGAGCGCCGTCTACCGCGTGCTCCTGCCGCGGGGCTGGTTCGTGCCGGTCACGCCCGGCACCTGGCACGTCACGCTCGGCGGGATGGTCGCCGCGGACGTGCACGGCAAGAACCACCACCGCGACGGGTGCATCGGCGAGCACGTCACGCGCCTGCGCATGCGCCTCGCCGACGGGCGCATCGTGGAGTGCGGGCCCGACGAGGAGCCCGATCTCTTCCGCGCCACCCTCGGAGGCATGGGGCTCACCGGCCACATCCTGGAGGTCGGCATCCGCATGGCGCGGGTCCCGTCACCCTGGATCGTCGCGGAGCACCTCCCCATCCCGAGCATCCACGACTTCCTCCGGGAGCTGGACACCTCGGCCGAGGCGTGGCCGTTCACGGTGGGCTGGATCGACTGCCTGTCGCGCGGGTCCGCCATGGGCCGAGGCGTCCTGTTCCGCGGGCGCTGGGCCCGGCCGGGGGAGGCTCCGGCGACTTTCCCGATGCCCTACCGCCGGCCCTCGGTCCCCTTCCGGTTCCCCGAGTGGGCCATGAGCCCGCCCGCCATGCGCGCGTTCAACGAGTCCTACTACCGCTTCCACACGCTGCGCCCGGGCCGCCGCATCGAGCACCCGCAGACGTTCTTCTACCCGCTCGACGCGGTCGGCGGATGGAACCGCATCTACGGGCATCGGGGCGTCGCCCAGTACCAGTGCGTTCTTCCGAGATCGCGGGGCGCCGACGCGGTGGTGCGCCTGCTCGAACATCTGACCGAACGGGGCGGCACGTCGTTCCTGTGCGTCATCAAGGACTGCGGCCCCGAGGGCACGGGGCTCCTCTCCTTCCCGATGCCCGGCGTGTCCATCGCGCTCGATCTCCCGATGCGTGACGACACACAGCAGGTGGTCGACGCGCTGAACGAGCTCGTCATCGAGGAGAAGGGCCGCATCTATCTCGCCAAGGACGCGCTCACGCGCCCGGAGCACTTCCGCGCGATGGAGCCTCGGCTCGAGGAGTTCCTCCGGATCCGCCGGAGGTATGATCCCAACTCCGCCATCCGCAGCGCCCAGTCGGTGCGCCTCATGGGAGATCCAGCATGAACGTCGTCCTGATCGGAGCGACCCGGGGCATGGGCCGGGCGCTCGCCCGCCTGCTGGCCGCCCGTGGTGACACGCTCTTCCTCCTCGGTCGGAACGAGGCCGACCTCGAGCGCAGCGCCCGGGACCTGGAGGTGCGGGGCGCGGATGGAACCGTCCACGTCGCCCGCTGCGACCTCGAGGATCCACGCACCTTCGGCCCGGCCCTCGAGCGGGCCTTTGACAGCCTCGGCACCGTCCACACGGTCGTGGTCACCGCGGGCATGTTCGCGCCGCAGGAGGCGCTCGAGAGCGACCGCGAGCTCACGGCGCGGCTCCTCCACGTGGACTTCACCGCCACCGTGCTCTTCTGCGAGGAGGTCCGCGAGCGCCTGCTCGCGAACGGAGGCGGCACGCTCTGCGTGTTCTCCTCGGTCGCGGGCGATCGTGGCCGGCGCCCGGTCGCGCTCTACGGCGCCGCCAAGGCCGGCCTCTCCGCCTATCTGGAGGCCCTCGATCACCGCTACCGGCGCGAAGGGCTTCGGGTCGTCTGCGTCAAGCCGGGCTTCGTGCGCACGGGGATGACGGCGGACCTCGACCCGCCCCCCTTCGCCAGCGAGCCCGCCGCAGTGGCCGCTCGCGTGCTGCGCGCCATCGACGCCGGGACGCCGCTGGTCTACGCCCCAGGCCTCTGGCGCGTGGTCATGTGGGGCGTCCGCATGCTCCCGCGCGCCGTCATGCGCCGCGCGCGCTTCTGAGCTCCCAGGCCACCCCGAATGGCCGCCGATCGTTCAGGGAGCGCTCTCCGGGAGCCAGACGCAGAACCTGCTCCCAAGCCCCGGCCTCGACTCCGCCCAGATCCGACCACCGTGGGCATCGACCAGCCCCCGCGTGACGGGCAGCCCGAGGCCGACGCCCCCGCGGCGGACCCGGCGGGCCTGCCAGAACGGCTCGAAGATGCGCCCCAGGTCCTCGGCGTCGACGCCCCGGCCGGTGTCCTCCACGGTCAGCGTCACGCCGTCGCCGCTTCGTTCGGCGACCACCGTGACCTGCCCGCCCTCGGGCGTGAACTTGACCGCGTTGCCCACCAGGTTCGACAGGATCTGGACCAGCCGGTGGCGGTCGGCCCGGATTCGCCCGGTGCCGTCCGCCACCCGGCACCGCAGGGTCATCGACTTCGCGCGGGCCTGCGGCTGGAACAGGGCGCAGACCTCGTCGACGACCCGCCCGACCTCGAGGACCTCGGGCGCGACCGCGAGCTGCCCCGACGCGATCTGGGCGGCGTCGAGCAGGTCGCTGATCAACCGCTTCGAGGAGGCCACGGCGCGTCGGATGATCCACGGAGGATCACCGTTGGTCTCGCCCCGCGCCGTGCAGAGCTCGGACGCGAGCGCGATGGTGTTCAGGAAGTTGCGCAGATCGTGGGCGACGATGCTGATGATGGCGTCGCGGGCGTGCACGGCCGACTCGGCCTCCAGACGGGCGCGCCGCTCCCGCTCGAGCAGCACGTCCCGCTCCCGTTCCATCTCCCGCTCACGCGTGAGGTCCACGACGAGCGAGAGGAACTCCTCCGGATCGTCGCCCACCTTGGCCGAGCGAAGGCGGACGAACACGTGGGAGCCGTCCGGTCGTACGTACTCCTTGTCCGCACGCATCGATCGGCCCACTCGCCGCAGCTCCTCGAGAGCGGTGTCGTCGGTGGAACGCCACTTCTCGGGCGTGATCCTGCGCCAGTCGAGGCGCCTCGCACGCAGGTCCTCGCGACTCACCCCGAGCATGTCGAGGAAGGTGTCGTTCGCCTCCAGAATCTCTCCCGTGGCGGCCCAATGGACCAGGCCGACGATGCCCGACCCCGCGATCGTGTGAAGCCAGGCCTCGGCCTGCTCGAGGTGTGACTCGACCTGTGTCGAGTCGACGACCGGCGATCCGTTACCCACACCGTCCTCGAGAGAGCGGCCGGTACCGCCGGCGGACCGGCTGCCACCCGTCGTGCTCGTCGTCCGGGAGGAGCTCCACGAGTGGGTCGCCGTCCCCCGGACCTCGGTTTCCGGCGAGAAGCCGGGCGATGAGCAGCAACAAGCCGTTGAGCTCGAGCGGTTTCTCGACGAGGTGCGTGCGCAGGCGGCGGGCGCCGGCACGTACAAAGGCGTCCGGGAACCCCGTCATGAGGACGATCGGCAGGTGTGTGAAGCCGTGGGCCCGGATGAGCTCCGCTCCGTCGAGCCCCGACCACGCCGGCAGCCGGAAGTCGAGCAGGGCGATGTCGGGGAGCTCCATGGGGACGAGGCCGGAAGCCATCGCGCGCACGTAGTCCAGCAGCTCCACGCCGTCCGTCAGGGCGGTGACGTCGAAGCCGTGGTTCACGAGGTGGGTGAGGAGCACCTCACGGGCTTCGTTGTCGTCCTCCACGACGAGCGCGTGGGGACGCCGCTCACCGAGCATCCGTCCGAACGAAAATCGGGTCTCGTGGTCGCGCGTATGGACATCGGCGCACTGCATTCCGAAAAGCCTCCTCTGGTTGTTCTCGGGTCCGCCGTCGGCCGGCGAGGGCACGGCGGCCCTCCCGTGACGCAACAACCACGCCAACTTCACGCCCGGCCCGTCCTGGTGCTCGAAGCGCGAGGAAACGCACGCTTGGGCGGGATCGCGGCCGGTCCGGAGGTCGCCCGACGGGGAGGTTCGGGACCGCACGAACGTCACGGGGACGCACGCATGCCACGACCGCACAGCGTAACTGATCCCCGTCAGTGTCGAGACCGGCGCGAGACCCTACCGTGGGCTCATGCCTCACGACTCGGTGTGGTGGGTATCCGTCGCGCTGATGGGGTTTCTGGCCGTCGTCTTCGCCTTCGTGTTCGCCGGCTCCGGTGAGCGTGAGGCCGACTACGCCCCGCTGCGCGACCGGGCCTACCGCCTGCGCACCCGGCTCTTCTGGGCCCTGGTGCTCACGCTCTTCCCGGCGATGATCTACAACCTCGTCGACCTCCCCTACGACGCGCCGCGCTCGGCGAGCGTCGCGCCCGAGGTGATCGAGGTGGTGGGCCGGCAGTGGAGCTGGTCGCTGAGCGACACCGAGGTGACCGTCGGTCGCCCGGTCGAGTTCCGCGTCACGAGCGCCGACGTCAACCACGGCTTCGGCATCTACGACGCGAACATGCGCCTGCTCGGTCAGACCCAGGCCATGCCCGGCTACACGAACACGCTGCGCCACACCTTCGAGGCGCCGGGAACCTACCGCGCCCTCTGCATGGAGTACTGCGGCATCGTGCACCACAGCATGGTGGCGGAGCTCACGGTGGCGGCAGCCCAGGGAGAATAGCGTGGCCGATCATCGAGAGACCATCGATCGCGGGGCGCGGCGGAGCGTGCTCGCATACCTCGTCACCGGCGTCCTCGTCCTCCTGTCGATGATGATCGTCGGGCTCCTGATGCGGCTCGAGCAGGCGCAGTACATCGCGCTCGGGCCCATGTGGTTCTACCAGCTCATGACGCTCCACGGGGCCGCCATGGTGGGGATCGCCGCCCTGTCGGGCGCGGCCATCATGTGCCATTTCCTCTGGCAGTACGTCGATCTCTCGGAGCGCATCGTCGTCGCGAACCTCGTGCTCTTCCTCGCCGGCGTCGTCATGATCTCGGCGGGCATCCTCGAGGGCGGCTTCCACGGCGGCTGGACCTTCCTCTATCCCCTGCCGACCACGACGGTAGGAGCCTGGGGCAGCACCTCCGCCGTGCTCTTCCTCGGCGGCCTGCTGGTGATCGGCGTGGGCTTTCTGCTGCTCCACCTCGACGTGGCGCGCGCCGTGACGGCTCGTTACGGGAGCCTCGCGGGCGGTCTCGGCTGGCCCCACCTCTTCGGGCGTAGCGAGAGCGAGCCTCCGCCGGCCGCGGTCGTGGCGTCCACGATGGTCACCATCGTGAACGTCATCGCGCTCGTGGTCGGTGCCAGCATCCTGGTGATGATGCTCGTCAACGTGTACGTGCCGAGCTTCACCGTGGACCCGCTCCTGGCCAAGAACATGAGCTACTTCTTCGGCCACGTCTTCATCAACGCGACCATCTACATGGCGGTGATCGCCGTGTACGAGATCCTCCCGCGCTACACGCGCCGCCCGTGGAAGACGAACAAGGTGTTCCTGGCGTCGTGGACGGCATCGACGGTCATGGTCCTCTTCATCTATCCCCATCACCTGCTGATGGACTTCGTGATGCCGAAGTGGATGTTGATCATGGGCCACGTGATCGGCTACCTGAACACGTTCCCCATCCTGGTGGTGACCGGATACGGCGGGCTGATGATCGTCTATCGATCGGGGATTCGCTGGGACATGGCCTCGAAGCTGCTGTTCCTGTCCCTTCTCGGATGGTCCGCCGGGGCCATGCCTGCGTTCATCGACGGAACGATCTCCGTCAACTACATCATGCACAACACCATGTGGGTGCCGGGGCACTTCCACACCTATCTGATGATGGGCTTGGTCTCGATGGTGTTCGGGTTCATGTACTACCTCGGGAAGTCCGGACGTGAGAGTGGCGAGAGCGCCATCGACCGCATCGCGCTCTGGATGTTCGTCCTCGCCGGCTTCGGGTTCACGCTCACCTTCTTGTTCTCCGGCAAGATGAGCGCGGCGCGACGCTACGCATCCCACGTGCCGGAGTGGGTGCCGTACGACCAGCTCGCGTCCTTCCTCGCGGCCATGGTCATCGCGGCCGCCACGGTGTTCTTGGTTCGCTTCCTCTCGCGGCTTCGTTTCGCGACCCTCGACGCGGCGCGCGTGACGCTCGTGCGAGGCGGTTGACGATGGCCCGCGTGGTCGTCTCCTCGACGCTCGTGTGCTGGCGGGCATCGGGGCGCTCTACGCGGGCACCGACGGGTTCGGGGCGTTCACGGCCGAGGGTGCCCGGCGCCTGCGGGTGCTCCGCGAGCCCCGGCCCGTTCCGGACCTGGCCCTCGAGGATCAGTCGGGGCGTCGCTTCCGGCTCGGCGACTACCGGGGCCGCACGGTCCTGGTCGAGCTGGTCTACACCCGGTGCGAGACCCTGTGCCGGAGCCTCGCCACCGCGTTTCGACAGATCCACCGGCGCGTACCGCCGGAAGCCCTCGGGCGGGACGTCGCGCTCCTCAGCGTGAGCTTCGATCCGGATCGCGACGACGTCCCGTCCCTCGCGTCCTACGCCCGGCTCCACGGTGCCGACGGCACGGGGTGGCGCGTGGTGCGGCCCCTCGACGAGGGAGAGCTCGAGCGGTTCCTCGACGCGCTCGGCGTGGTGGTGATCCCGGATGGAAGGGGTGGGTACGAGCACAACGCCGCGATCCACCTCCTCGACCGGAACGGGCATCTGGTCCACATCGCCGATCTCGACGAGGTCGACGAGCTATTCGCTCGCCTGGGGCTCTCGTCGTGATGCCCCCCCGATCGTCGGTGGTGGCGGCGGCCCTGTGGCTGCTGCTGGCACAGCCGCCGCTCCGCGGCTGGCTCGAGGCGACCATGACCCGTCACATGCTCGTCGACATCCCCCTTCTCGCGGCGACGGGGTTCGTCGCCGCCCGTGGTCTGTCGGCGGAGCGGCGCGCTCTGCTGCGGCGAGCGGCCGGGGGCCCCGTTCCGTTCGTGCTCGTCGCCGTCCTGACCATGAGCTACTGGATGCTCCCGAGGGCCCTCGACGCGGCGCTCCTCGATCCGGGGGCGGGCCTCGCGAAGCTCGTGACCCTGCCGCTGCTGGTCGGCGCACCGCTCGGGCTCGGGTGGGAGCGCCTCGGGCCGATCGCACGCGGCTTCGTGTGGGCCAACCTGGTCAGCATGCTGGCCGTGCTGGGCTGGCTCTACCTCGCCGCGCCGGTCCGGGTCTGCAACGGCTACCTCGTGTCGGAGCAGCTCGACGCGGGGACGTGGCTCGTGCGGCTGGCCGTCGGTTTCTTCCTCGGATGGCTCGCGCGCCTGGTCGCCGGCCCGACGCCCCGCGATTCGACGGCCACGCGCATTCGGCACGCTGCGCACCCCGGAGCCGCGGTCCTGGGCCCTCGCGGGCGGCGTCACGCTCGTCGCCGCCGTGCTCGACGCGCTTTCGCGCCTGATCTGAGGCGGGCGTCGGCCCACTCGTCTAGCATGGAGGGATGCCGCGCTCGCTCCTGTCCCGCCGCCCGCGCCGCCCGCTGGCGGCGCTCTGTCTGCTCGCCGCGCTGATCGTCTGGCCGGGCTGCACCTGCAGCGAGAGCGACGAGCCATCGATGGACGCCGGGTTCGACTCCGGGTACCGGGACGCCTGGGTGGAAAGGGAGCCGGACCGGGAGGACGGCGGGGCCGACGGCGGTCCCGACGCGGGCCCCGACGCCGGGGCGGACGCCGGCTGCGACGACACGTGGTTCGACCTCGGCGACTCCGCCTGGACCCCGCACTGCGTGCGCACCGGCGGCTCGGCCTTCGGCGGCGGCGTGAGCGGGATGCACCTGCGCTCGGACGAGCACGAGGTCGCGGTGAGCCCGACGGGCCAGATCCTGGTGGGCTGGCAGGAGGCGTTCTCCCCCTACGACGACTGGGACGTGAACGCTCGACTGTGGAACGGGGGCGCCTGGGTCGGCCTCGGGGGCTCGGCGACGCCCGAGGGGATCAGCGCCGACGACGGCCGCGCCCAGGAGCCGTCGGTGGATCTGGCCGACGACGGCCGCGCGGTGGCGGCGTGGAGCGACGACACGAGCGGACAGACGCAGATCTACGTGCGCGTCTTCGACGGCGTCGCGTGGGTGGAGCTCGGCGGCTCGGCCACCGGCGGCGGCCTGAGCGCCACCACGGCCGACTCGGTGTCGCCCTCGGCGCGCCTCGACGCGGGCGGCAACCCGGTGGTCGCGTGGCGCGAGGGCACGAGCGTGCACCTGAAGCGCTGGGACGGCGGCGGGTGGGTGGAGCTCGACGGCTCGGCCACCGGCGACGGGGTCAGCGCGTCTTCGGTCGCGTCGGTGGGCCCCGAGCTCGAGCTCGACTCGGCGGGCCGGCCGGTGGTCGCCTGGGCCGCCGGCGGCATCGCCCTGCGCCGCTGGGACGGCAGCGCGTGGGTCGGCATGGAGAGCGGGAGCGCCTCGTCGTCGCCCGGATCGGGGGCGCGCACGATCAGCCTCGCCCTCGGTCCGGACGACGCCCCCGCCCTCGCCTGGGAGGTGACGGTCGCGGGCAACCGCGAGGTCTACGCGACGCAGTGGGACGGCAGCACGTGGGCCGAGCTCGACGGCTCGCTCACCGCGGGCGGTGTGAGCGACACGCCGGAGGGGCTCAGCGCCTCGCCGAGCGTCGCCGTCGATCCCGCCGGCCGCGTGCTCGTCGCCTGGTCCGAGGACGGCACCGGTGGCTGGAACCCCGAGATCTACCTCGAGCGGTTCGACGGCTCGACCTGGGAGGAGCTGGGCGGCTCGGCCACGGGCGGCGGCGTGAGCGGCATCGGCGGCGGGGTGACCGGGACGCCGGCCTGGTCCTACGAGCCCGAGGTCGTCGTCGGCGACGACGGGAGCCCGATCGTGGCCTGGCAGGAGTGGACGCCCGGCAACGCCGAGATCTACCTGCGCCGCTGGGACGGCGCGGGCTGGCGGAGCCTCGGCGAGACCGCCCGCGGCGAGGCGACCGTGTCGCGCACCGACAGCCGCTCCAGCGCGCCGACGGTCGTGCTCGACGACGCGCAGCGCCCGGTGCTCGCGTGGTGGGACGTGGATGGCGACCACGTGATCCGCGCGACGCGCTACGACGGGACGGGCTGGACCGCCGAGGCCTACCCGGCCATCGACACCGGCGTCCCCACCAACTTCGGCTGGGAGCAGTACCCGCCGGCGCTCGTGCTGGACGGAGCGGGCGATCCCATCGTCGCCTGGGCCGACAACGAGAGCGCGACCCACGTGGACCGCTGGAACGGCGTGGCCTGGGAGCGGCTCGGCGGCGGCCCGGTGGGCACGGGCGACTGGCAGGTGTCGCTCGCCGTCGACTCGGTCGGCCCCATCGTCGCCTACAGCCCGTACGTGGACCCGCGCCGAGAGATCCACGTGATGCGCTGGGAGTCGGGCGCCTGGTCCCCGCTCGACGGCGTCGGCGGCGACATCGCCGGCACCGACGCCTGGTCGCAGCAGCCGCGGCTCGCGGTCACCTCCGACGACCGCGTCGTCGTCGCGTGGCAGGAGGGCGACCTGAACGGCGGTGAGATCGCGCTGAAGGTGTGGGACGGCGACGCGTGGACCGACCTCGGCGGCTCGGGTGCGGGCGGCATCACCGACGGAAGCGCGAGCGCCGGTCCCCCTGCCCTCGCCCTCGGCCCGGACGACGAGCCCATCGTCGCCTGGTTCCACCGCGCGGCCGCGCGCGCCTACGAGCTGCGCCTGCTCCGCTGGGACGGCGACGCCTTTGGCCCCGTCGGCGGCGACCCGGTCGTCGTCGACGGCTTCGGTGCCATCCTCACCGGCGCCCGCGCGCCCGCCCTCGCGGTCGACGCCGACGGCCACCCGGTCGTCGCCTGGACCGACGAGCGAACCGGCCAGTACGAGATCTACCTGCGCCGCTGGGACGGCAGCGAGTGGGTCGACGACGCCGGGGTGGCCTCCGGCGGCGGCGTCTCCAACAGCACCGCCGCCTCCATCCACCCGTGGCTCGCCTCGCGCGCCGGCCGCACCTGCCTCGCCTGGGACGAGTTCGGCCGCGTCGCCAAGGACATCGTCCTGCGCTGCGCCGAGTGGTGAGCGGCCGAGATCAGCGGGCCAGCTCGAAGGTGCCACCCAGGCCGGTGCACGCGCCGGTTTCGATGGTGAAGGAGCCGACGAGCGTCGACGCCGTGGCGGAGGCCGTGAACGACGCGCCGTCCGCGCCGCTCGAGAAGCTGCCGGCGACGTCCGCACCCGTGATCGTGGCCTCGACCGAGCCCTCGGTGACGCACGGGGAACCGGCCAGCGAGGTGATGCCGGCGACGCTCGAGCCCGACTGGATCAACGACGCCGTGGCGGCGTCGCTCGACCCCGCGCTCGACCACGTGCCGGTCCACGAGCCCGAGACGTCCACCGTCGGCGGTTCGGACGCGTCCCGCCCCGCATCGGCCGGGCCCGCGTCGACGCCTCCGCCGTCGGGCGGCGTGCCGCCATCCCGAACCGGGCCGGCGTCGTCCGAGCTACCGGCGTCTGCGGACGGCGTCCCCGAGTCTGCTCCTCCCCGGCGTCCGCTCCGCCGCCCGCCGCATCCCGCCGCCGTCACGACGAGCGCGACCAGAACCAGGGCCCATACGATCGTCAGCCCTCTTCGCATCGCGGTCGAGCCTAGCACGCCACGCGGCGGCACTCGGGCGGACCCTCCTCCCGCACCGGCACGCCGCGCACGAGACCCTCGTCGCCGCGAGCGCACACGGGGGGGCAGCGCGGCGTCTCGCACGCCTGCACGCACGCGTCGTCGCCGCAGCACGGCGCCTCGTCGACGGCCGACGCGACCGCGCTCCGACGACCCACCGCCGGCCCTGCGTCGTCCTCCGGCGCCGCGTCGAGCGGGGTCCGCGCGTCCGTCGCGCGCGCGGCGGGCTCCGGCTCGGCCGGCTCAGCGGTCGTGGTCTGCTCCGCCGGGGGCGTCTCGACCGCGTCCTCCGCGGCTGGCGGGTCGACCACGTCCGTGCGGTCGGCAGCGGGGGGACGCTCGGCGGACACCGCCGCGGCCGAGGAAGCCCCCCGCTCCCCGGGGGCCGGCGCCGCGCAGCCTCCCGCGATGCAGGCCCCGAGCGCGGCTCCGACGCACCACCCGGTTCCTAGCCCGGCCCTACCCGCGCTTGCGCCGGAGGATGCGCGCGAGCATCTCGCGGTCGGCGGCGTTCAGCTCTCGCGTCGCGGCGAGCGTGGCGAGGTACGCGGTGAAGCCGGCCGCGAGCGCGACGACGGCCATCAGGCCCGTGTGCGGCAGGTAGCGCGCGACGGCGAACGCGGCGGCCCCGCCGAGCAGGGCGCGGAGGACCGACAGCGGCGGCATGAAGCCGCCGAAGGCCCGCTTGATGACGAAGCCTCCGAGGACGAGCGCGATGGCCATGCCCGTGCTCGTGCCCGCCGCCGCGGCGGCGATGGTCGCCCGGCCGTCGATGCCCACGGCGCGCACCCAGACGACGTTCCCGACGACGACCGCGGCGAGACCCACGACGCCGATCGCGAGCGACACGCCGGGGCGGCCGGCAGCGCTCAGCGCCGTGGCCGTGATCACGAACAGGGCGAGCGCGGCGGCTCCGAACACCAGGACGCCGAGCGCGCCCGACCCGGGCATGTACTCGGCCGGGTAGACCAGCGTCATCACACCGTCGGCCGCCCCGCCGATGGGGGCGGCGACGCCGACCAGCAGCAAGAGGGCGAAGCGCATGGCGGCCTGGATCGTCTGCCGCGCCGCCGCCGTGTCGCCCTGGCTCGTCGCGCGCGAGATGAGGGGGAAGACGACGAAGGTCAGGCTCAGCATGAGCTGGTAGGGGACGAAGGCGAAGTTCTGCGCCGCGCCGTACCAGCCCACGTATTCGTTCGCGAGGTCCGCCGCGGCGCGCGCCTCCATCCCGCCGGCGACGGCGAGGTCCGTCAGCGTCGACTTCAGGACCAGGACGTCGATGAGCAGGATGCCGTTGAGCGAGGCGTGAAAGGCCCAGAGCGGCGCCATGAACGCGAGCCAGCGTCCGAGCGGCGCTCCGGTCCCGTTCCTGCCCGTCCCGCCGAGGACGAGCGCGATCAGCATCACCGCGACCGCCGCGCCGGCCCATCCCGCCATTGACCCGAGCGCGCCGAAGCCGAGGGCGGCGGCCGTCAGGATGCCGCCCGTGCGCAGGGTCGAGAACGTGGCGTCGAGCCCCGCCTGGGTCCGGAACAGCCTCCGGCCGTTCAGCGATCCCACCAGCGCCGCGTAGACGGCGTATGCGAGCACGACCGAGGAGGCGATCTGGAGGAGGGGCGTCACCTGCGGGTCGCGGAGCAGTCCCCCCGCGACGAACGGCGCGAGCGAGAACATCGCCCCGGCGAGGACTCCGCCCACCACGATCTGGATCCGAAGGGCCTGGCGAAGCGTGGCCGGCGCGTTGTCCTCGTCCTCGCTGACGAACTTGCTGACGGCCTGGACCGTGGCGGCGATCATGATGTTGTTCAGGATCGACGCCATGTTCATTCCCTGCTTGAACAGGCCGTAGACCGCCGGGGAGCCGAGGAGCCTGGGCAGGACGAAGTGCACCGCGTAGGCGGTCACGATGAAGTAGACCTTCGCCCCCGCGATGAGGATGAGGCCTCTTCCGGCCGACCGCGTCTCGTCCGCCTTCTCGCTCACGGCGGCCGGGTTGTGCCCCCCCGCTCCTCCGCGGTCAAGCGATCGCCCGATGGCGGCTGCAAGCCGTCGGAGGTCGGGCGTGACGGGGCGCTTGACCCCCCGACCGAGGTGGTTAGGTTGCGCGCTGCACACGCGGACGAAGCCCCGCAGTTTCGCGGGGGTGGGGCCCCGACGGGCGCCTCTTCACGAGCTTTCCGGAGGACGGATAGATGGGAAAGATCATCGGTATCGACCTGGGCACGACCAACTCCGTCGTTTCCATCATGGAGGGCAGGGACCCCAAGGTCATCGTCAACGAGGAGGGTGACCGGCTGACCCCGTCGGTGGTCGGGTGGGACGAGCAGGGCGAGGTGCTCGTCGGCCAGATCGCCAAGCGTCAGGCCATCACCAACCCCGAGAACACCGTCTTCAGCGCCAAGCGGTTCATCGGCCGCCGGTTCGAGGAGGCGGAGCGCGAGATCGGCCGCGTTCCGTACAAGTGCGTCCGGCGCGACAACGGGGACGTCGGCTTCGTCGTGCGCGGCAAGCAGGTCACGCCGCAGGAGGTGAGCGCCCACGTCCTGCGCAAGCTGAAGAAGGCCGCGGAGGACTACCTGGGCCAGCCCGTCACCGAGGCGGTCATCACCGTCCCGGCGTACTTCAACGACGCCCAGCGGCAGGCGACGAAGGACGCGGGCAAGATCGCCGGGCTCGAGGTGAAGCGAATCGTCAACGAGCCCACCGCGGCCGCGCTCGCCTACGGGCTCGACAAGAAGAAGGACGAGACGATCGCCGTGTACGACTTCGGCGGCGGCACCTTCGATATCTCCATCCTCGAGGTGGGCGACAACGTCGTTCAGGTCATCGCGACCAACGGCGACACGCACCTCGGCGGTGACGACCTCGACTCCGCGATCATCGACTACCTGGTCAGCGAGTTCAAGAAGGACCAGGGCATCGACGTCTCGAAGGACAAGATGGTCCTGCAGCGCCTGAAGGACGCGGCGGAGAAGGCGAAGATCGAGCTCAGCGCCAAGCTCGAGACCACGGTCAACCTGCCGTTCCTGACGGCCGACGCGTCCGGGCCGAAGCACCTCAACATCCGACTCACGCGCGCCAAGCTCGAGTCGATGATCGAGGAGCTGGTCGACCGCACGCTCGAGCCCTGCAAGAAGGCCCTCTCGGACGCGGGCAAGTCGCCGTCGGAGATCGACGAGGTCGTGCTCGTCGGCGGCTCGACGCGTATCCCGATGGTCCAGGAGAAGGTCAAGAAGTTCTTCGGCAAGGAGCCGCACCGCGGCGTGAACCCGGACGAGGTCGTGGCCATCGGTGCGGGTGTCCAGGCCGGCGTCCTGTCGGGCGAGGTCAAGGACATGGTCCTCCTCGACGTCACTCCGCTGAGCCTCGGCGTCGAGACGCTCGGGGGCGTCATGACGACCCTCATCGGACGGAACACGACCATCCCGACGCGGCGTGAGGAGGTCTTCTCCACCGCCGAGGACAGTCAGACCAAGGTCGAGATCCACGTGCTCCAGGGCGAGCGCGCCGAGGCCAAGTACAACCGAACGCTCGGCCGGTTCCACCTGGAGGGGCTCCCGCCCGCTCCGCGTGGAGTCCCCAAGATCAAGGTCACGTTCGACATCGACGCCAACGGCATCCTCTCGGTCACCGCGCGTGACGAGGCCACCGGCAAGGACCAGCGCATCACCATCACGGCCAACAGCGGCCTGTCCGATCAGGAGATCGACACGATGGTGACCGACGCCCAGGAGCACGAGGAGGAGGACAAGCGGCGCCGCGAGCAGATCGAGACGCGCAACCGCGCCGACCAGCTCTGCTACAGCGTCGAGAAGTCCCTCGGCGACCTGAAGGACAAGCTGCCCGCCGACAAGGTCAGCGACGTCGAGGGCAAGGTCAAGAGCCTGCGCGAGGCGATCGACAAGCAGGACGACGCCGAGATCAAGGCGAAGCAGGACGACCTCGAGAAGGCCATGCGCGACATCGCCGAGATGGCCTACCAGGCGGCCGGCGAGGGCGCCGCCCCGGGCGCCGCCCCCGGCGGCCCGCCCCCCGGCGGCGAGAAGAAGAAGGACGAGGACGTCATCGACGCCGAGTTCGAAGACGCGAATTGAGATAGGGGGGGCTTCGCCTCCCCATGACGGCCCGCGGCGCGCGCTTGCATCGGGGACAGGTCCCGATGCAAGTGCCGCTAGAAACTCGCCGAGATGCCGATGTTGGGCACCACGATCGCCGGCGTGTAGTCGACAGGGCACTGCTCGCGCGGCGGCACGACGTCGGTGGGGGGACACATGATGGCGACGGGCTCCTCGGACCAGGTGAGGTTCAGCCATTCGAAGGCGAGCTGGAACCGGCCCCAGCTCGTCCGCCACGAATAGGAGACGCGCACGTCGATCCGGACGAACGGCGGCAGGCGCTGCTCGTAGCGCTGGAGCGTCAGGGGACGCGAGCTCACGAACCAGACGCCGAAGGGCCTGCCGGTGCGGAAGTGCGTCCGGAGCGCCGCGCTCCAACCGGCGCCCATGTCCCAGCGGCCGGCCAGGTTGAGCACGTGACGGACGTCGTAGCTCGGCGTGTAGTGTAGCGGCGGCATCGGGTCCACTTCGGACCACGCGAGCGTGTAGCTCAGGAAACCGGCGAGCGCGTTCTCGGCGCCCGACTCGAGGAACACCTCGCCACCGTAGGATACGCCGTCGATGCGCTTGTCGAACGCGAGCTCGATGCAGGTCTCCGGCGTGCACACCTCCCGCGCCTCGAGGTACAGGTCGGGGAAGAGGAGGTTGGTGTACCGATGCGCGAAGAGGTGCGCCTCGACCGAGAGCTCCAAGGGCAATCCGAGCCGCGCCCCGAGCTCGCCCTGGTACGCCGTCTGGAGGCCGTCATCGATGGCGACGTGGCTCAGCCCGGGGAGCGGTGCGAAGAACACGGCCGGCTGCCGGACCATTCCCCCCGCAACGACGAGATCGAGCTCGTCGCTCACGTGGAGCACCCCCCGCACGCGGGGTTCCACGGAGAGGTCCGCGTCACCGCCGCTCGTCCAGATCTCCGAGCGCACCCCGAAGTCCAGCGAGACGTCCTGGTGCGGCGCGAGACCCAGCTCGGCGTAGAGCGCGGCGCGGCTCCGCGCGGCGACGCTCTCGGCGACGCGCAGCGGCGCCGGCACCTGCGGACCCTCGCCCCACGCCACGCCCTCGTCGCTGAGCTCGAGGTCGCCCGCGGCGCCCATCACCTCGCCCCCGACCCGCAGGCGCGCATCCTCGCCGCGCGTCTCGAGCCACAGGCGCGAGCCCATCGTGAGCGCCCCGAGCTCCACGTCGCCGTCGAGGTCCGCCTGCTCCCACCCCGCGCGGAGCGCAGCGCCCACCTCGAGGCCGGGAAGCGCCCGCACGAGGCGTGCCTCCAGCCGGTGGAACTGCATCTCGAGCGAGTCCCTCGGCTCCGAGTCCCGGATCGTCTCCTGCAGATCGTGGACGGCGGAGAAGTAGTCGTAAGACCCGAGAGCCACCACCTCCACCCGATCACGCGACGAGATCGGGTACTCGAACCGGACCTGGTAGTCGCCGTACTCCAGGGCCACGTCGGGGCTGAAGATCGAGAGGAGCAGGAAGGGATAGCCGTACCGGCCCGCGGCCATCAGGTGCCCCTCGCCGACCGGGGCGCTCACCATCGCGCTCGAGTCGAGCAGCCGCGTCTCGATCTCGCCGTGCACCCCGTCCCTGCGCAGCTCGGGGGCGTCGATGGCCACCACGCCGCCGATGAGCCCGCCATAGCGCGCCGGCGGGACCGCCGGATACATCCGCAGCCGCCCCGCGAGGCCCGGGTGCACGATCGGGGGCCCGAGCGCGAGGTGGTAGAGCGCGGGGACGTCGATGCCGTCGTACTCGAAGCGGCTGCCGGACGGCGGGGAGCCGCGGACGTAGAAGTAGGGCAGCCCGCTGAACGCGGGTGTGACCCCGGGCTGCATCTCGATCTCGCGGATGGCGCCCCCGAACCCCTCCGACACCTCGAACATGTCGTCGAGATCGAGCCGCGAGCGAGGCGGCGACTCGACGCGCGCGGTGGCGCGGAACCCGACCGGGTCGACGGCCACTGCCTCTCCCTCCGGCTCGGCCGCGGTCGATCCCTCGCTCTTCGTGCCGGCCGCCTTCTCCGGGTCGGGCTCCGGCGGGGCCCGGCGGACGGCGAAACGCATCCCGATCCGCGAAGGGACGGCGGTCCCGTCGCGCGTCGCCGGCTCGAAGTCTCCGCGCGCGATGGCGCCGCTCACGAGCTCGCAGACGGCAGGCCCTGCGTCGCATCGGAGGACGCGCGCGCTCCCGCTCGCGTCGATCTCGAGCTCCAACGCGACCGCGCCGCCTTCCGGCATCGCGACGCCCGGCGGCAGCTCGACCTCCGGCAGCGAGACCAGACTCGGCGGCACGACGCCGCCCGGCTCTTGGGCACGAGCCGGTGCGGCGATCGCCACCAGGCCGACGGCGATTGCGGCGACCCGCCCCACTCGTTCCTCATAAGAACCGAGCGGCCCTCGTCCATGTGCCGCGACGACTTCGTCGGATCACACGCGGCGCAGGTGGAACGACTTCGGGCGAGTGAGCTGCTCGTAGCCGACGCGTGACAGCGTGCACCCCCGGCCGGAGTCCTTGACGCCGACCCACGCGAGCTCCGGGTCGAGGTAGTCGGCGCGGTTGGCGAACACCGTCCCGGTTTCCACGCGAGCGCCGAGGCCGGCCGCGGCGTCTAGATCGGCCGTCCAGATCGAGGCAGTCAGGCCGTACCGGCTGTCGTTCATGAGGCGAACCGCCTCGTCGTCGCCTGCGACGGGCATGATCCCCACCACGGGCCCGAAGGTCTCCTCGGTCATGACCGCCATCGAGTGGTCGACGTCCACGAGCACCTGGGGAGCCAGGTAGGGCAGGCCTCGTTCCTCTGCGCCGGTGATCTCCCCGGGCCCGATCAGCCGCTTCGCGCCCGCCGCGACCGCGGCCTCGACCTGACTCACGATCGATCTCGCGTTCGAGACGCGCACCACGGGCCCGAGGGTCGTCGCTGGGTCGCGCGGATCACCCAGCCGGTACTCGCGCACCTTGGCGACGAACGCCTCCACGAAGCGATCGAACAGATCGCGGTGGACGTAGACGCGCTCGATCGCGCAGCAGCTCTGCCCCGAGTTGAAGAAGGCCCCGTCGACCACGTTCTCGACGGCATGGTCGAAGGGCGCGTCCGCGCGCACGTAGGCGGGGTCCTTGCCCCCGAGCTCGAGCCCGACGGCGATGAACCGTTCGGCGGCGGCTTTGTGCACCGCCCGCCCGCCTTCGACCGACCCGGTGAACGCCACGTGGTCGACGCGGGGATCGCGGACAGCCCGTGCGACGGAGTCGTGGCTCGCGTGCAGGTACTGGAAGACCCCCTCGGGCAGACCTGCTTCGCGCCCCGCGTCGACGAAACGCTCGGCCACGAGCGGAGTCTGATCCGAGTGCTTCAGCACGACCGTGTTTCCCGCCGCGAGGGCGGGGACGACCGCGTTGACCGCCGTGAGCCACGGGTAGTTCCACGGCGCGAGCACCAGCACCACCCCGAGCGGCACACGCTCGATGTGGCGCGAGAACCCCTCCTTCGCGCCCGGACACACCGGCGCGAGCGCGGCCGGTGCGAGCCGCAACATGCTGCGCGCCCGCTCCTCGAACCCGCGAAATTCCCCGGCCGCCACCGCGGCCGGCCGCCCCATCTGCCAGGTCAGCTCCTCGGCCAGGGTCTCCTTGCGCGCCAGCACCGCGTCGGTGAGCCGTTCGAGCAGCGCGATCCGCTCGGTCAGCGGCCGCCGGCGCCACTGCCGCTGGGCCTCCCGAGCCCGCCCGAGCGTCGCGTCGATCTCGTCCTCGGTTGCGAGCGGACGCTCCACGTATACGGTCCCGTCGACGGGTGAGACGGTCGTCAGACGTTCGGTCATCCGCACCGCTATACGCTCCGGCGAACTTCACCACAACCTGCTAGAGTGCCGGACCCGCTCACCTCGGCGTACCCGTCATGGCGGCCATCGACGTCCCGTTCCTCGGCACTCTGGTCATCTGTGCGACGCTCGTCGGCGCGGCCTACACCTTCGCGGTCGCGGTGGGTGCGGGCCGCGGACGCCCGCATCTGCTGCCGGCGGCGCGGTGGGGCACGTACGCCACCGTCGCGCTGACCACGGTCGCGACGCTCGTCCTCGCGTACGCGTTCCAGACGCACGATTTCCGCATCCGGTACGTCGCGCGCTACAGCGACCGGTCGATGCCCTGGGGGTATCTGATCACCTCGCTGTGGGGTGGGCAGGATGGCTCGCTGCTCTGGTGGTCCTTCCTGCTCGGCGGCTGGACGGGCACTTGCGTGTACTGGATGCGCGGGCGCTACCGCGAGCTGCAGCCGTGGGTGATCGCGACGCTGATGAGCATCATGATCTTCTTCCAGATCATCATGCTCTGGGCGGCGAACCCCTTCGCCACGATCCAAGGCAGCATCCCTGCAGATGGCGAGGGCCTGAACCCGCTGCTCCAGAATTACTGGATGGCCGTCCACCCGCCCACGCTCTACATGGGCTTCGTCGGCTGGTCGGTCCCGTTCGCGTTCGTCGTCGCCGCGCTGCTGACGGGGCGCCTGCACGACGAGTGGGTCAAGGCGTCGCGGAAGTGGACGCTCGTGGCCTGGCTCTTCCTGTCCCTGGGCCTGCTCCTCGGCGCGCTGTGGTCCTACGAGGAGCTCGGCTGGGGTGGGTACTGGGCCTGGGACCCGGTGGAGAACGCCTCGTTCATGCCGTGGCTGGTCGGGACCGCGTTCCTGCACTCCGTGATCGTGCAGGAGCGCTACGGGATGCTGAAGATGTGGAACGTCTTCCTCCTGTGCCTGACGTTCCTGATGACCATCTTCGGCACGTTCCTCACGCGCTCGGGGCTCATCGCGAGCGTCCACGCCTTCGCGCGGTCGGACATCGGCGACTACTTCGTCGGCTACATGGGCCTCCTCCTGGTCTTCTGTGTCGTCCTGATCGCGTTCCGCACCAGAGAGCTCAGGGCCGTCCATCGCATCCAGTCTCTCGCGAGCCGCGAGTTCACCTTCCTGCTGAACAACTGGATCCTGCTCGCGATGATGTTCGCGGTCCTCGTGCTGACCACGTTCCCGCTCCTCAGCGAATGGCTCGACGGCGAGGAGGTCACGGTCGGCCCGCCCGTGTACAACCGCTGGATGGTGCCGTTCGGCATCGTGCTCTTGGTGCTCGCCGGCGTGGGCCCGCTCATCTCCTGGCGGAAGGCGACGGGCAAGAACCTGGTGCGCGCCTTCACGATCCCGACCCTCGTCGCCGCCGGCGTGGGCATCCTGCACGTCGCGGTGGGCGGGACCATCGGGTTCCCTGCCTACGTCGAATCGCCCGAGCTCTACAGCGACACCGTCGTCGGCGGGGTCCTCCAGGTCGTCTACGGCGTCGCTCCGATGGCCTGCGCGGTCGCCTGCGCCTTCGTGACGGCGACCATCGTTCAGGAGTTCTGGCGCGGGACGCGCGTCCGCATGCGCTCGAAGGGCGAGGATCCCTTCACGGCGCTCGCGCGGCTGGTGGCCCGGGCGCAGCGACGGTACGGGGGCTACGTCGTGCACCTGGGCATCGTCCTGATGTTCCTCGGGTTCGCGGGTGCCGCCTACGACCAGGAGAAGGAGGCGGCGCTCCGCCCGGGCGACGTGATGGAGATCGGCCGCTACTCCATCCGCTACGACGACGCGCGCATGGAGAGCGACCCCGGCAAGCGGGCGATCTTCACCGACATGACCATCCTGGACGGCGACGGAGAAGCGCTCGCCCGCGTCTCCCCCGCCAAGTTCGTCTTCCGGACGCACCCGGAGATGCCGACGACCGAGGTCGCGATCCGGAGCACGCTCGGCGAGGACGTCTACGTCATCATGAGCACCGTCGACCCGCAGTCGAAGCGTGGCACCTTCCGGGTGATCGTCCGTCCTCTGGTGATGTGGATCTGGCTCGGCGGCCTGGTCCTCGTCCTCGGCACGCTCATCGCCGTGTTCCCGTCGGTCAAGGAGATCCTGGGCGACGAACGCCGCGGCAGAGCCGGCGCCACGAGGGCGCTCCGGCGGATGGAGGGCGACCGATGAGCGGGCTCCCGATCGTGCTCGCGCTGTCGGCCGCGGCCATGCTGCTCGTGGCGCTGCTGGCGCTCTGGCAGAGCCTGCGCGCGGCCTTCGGCGCGGTCGATCCGTCGGGGACGAGGTGGGCGAGCGAGAGCGCGTCCGCCGAGCGTCAGGCCCTCCTCGACGAGAAAGAGTCGCTGCTCGCCGACATCAAGGATCTCGAGTTCGAGCACCAGGTCGGCAAGATCTCCGACACCGACTTCGAGCGGCTCGATCGCTCTCTCAGGGCGCGCGCGAAGGAGGTCCTGCGCCTGCTCGACGAGGACCTCGGGCCCTACCGCGATCGCGCCGAGGCGCTCGTCAAGGAGTACCTCGAGAAGGCGCTCGGCGCGGTGCCGTACCGCGAGAAGAACGAGCCGGCGGCCGAAGCCACGAGCGCTTGCCCGGAGTGCGGGACGGCGAACGATCCCGACGCGAAGTTCTGCAAGGAGTGCGCGCACCGGCTCGAGCCGGAGAGCCCGGACCAGGACGCGGAGGAGCGGAACGAGACGTCGAGCACGGAGTCGGAGGACGAGCAGGACGAGCAGGAGGAGAAGGAGGAGAGGGAATGAGGCGCTCGGCGCTCGTCCTCGTCCTCGCGCTCGCCGTGCCGGCCGCGGCACAGCCGCCAGAGCCGCAGGGCGAGCTGCCGTCCGGCCATCCCCCGCTCGGTCCGCGGGACGTCATGCAGCAGGCGCAGGAGCAGCGCGAGCAGCGCGAGCAGGAGCAGCGCGAGCAGCGCGCGCCCACTCCGGAGGACCAGCTGCACCGGATCCTGCGCGGCGAGGACGTACCGCAGGTCGTGGCGCAGGAGTCGGCCGACGTGGGCCGCGGTAGGATCCGCGTGCGCGTCGTCGACGGGGGGGCGGGGCGGCCGGTCTCCGGCCAGGTCGTCGACGTCGGGGTCCTCGAGGCGGGCCGGCACGAACGGCTGAGCGGTCGGACCGCGGCGGACGGAAGCGTCACGTTCGACGGGCTCGAGCCCGGCGGAGAGCGCGCCTACCGCGTCGACGTGCCCTACCAGGGCGCCACCTACCTGTCGCCGCCCTTCCGGTTGCCACCCGACCGCGGCTACGACGTGCGGGTCACGAGGCTGCCGACGACGAGGGACGAACGGACGGTGCTCTCGCTCCTGACGCGGACCTTCCTCGAGCTCCGCGACACGCGCCTCCACGTCGTCCAGCGGGTGCAGCTCGTGAACGTCGGCGGCGAGACCTACGTGTTCCCGGAGGACGGCAAGCTCGTGGAGCTGCCGGAGGGGTTCACCGCCTGGCAGTGGCAGGAGGTCATGACCGACCAGCGCCTGTCGCAGGTCGACGAGGGCTTCCGCGTGCGCGGCTCACTGCCCCCCGGGCGCTTGGACCTGACCTGGGCCTTCGACCTTCCCGTGAGCGGCACCCAGATGACGATCGACCTGCCGGTGCCCTGGCGGACGTTCGCGGCGCGCGTCGAGGCGAACGCGCCCGAGGGGATGGAGCTCGACGTCGAGGAGCTGCCGCGGGGGCAGATCCACGAAGCGGGCGAGCAGCGCGTCTGGGTGGCCGAGCGCCGCTACCGGCCGGAGGACCGGTCGCCGAGCAGGCTGCGCGTCGAGGTCTCGGGCATCCCCGGCCCCGGCCCGCTCCGCCTGCTCGCGCTCGGAGCCGCGATCGTCCTGCTCGCGGGCAGCATCCTGTTCCTGCTCTTGCCGGGCAGGCGACCTCTGGACGGTGCCGAAGCGCTCGCGCGCCGCCGCAAGGAGCTCCTCGACGAGGCGAGCGCCATCGAGCGCTCCTTCCGCGCCGAGGAGATCGGCCCCAAGTACCGGCAGCGGCAGATGGACGCGGTCGTGGCGGAGCTGGCCACCGTGCTGCGCCGACAGGACGCGGCCCGCGCGACTTCGGAGAAGTCCGAAGCGTCGAAGAAGGGCGGACCCGCCACGCCGTCCGCCGGCAGGCCGCGGCGCTGATCGCCTCGTGTCCCGGGGCGTTGCGTAGCCGGCGAGGGCCGCGTAGGGTCCGCCTTCCGTCAGACGGCTGGCGCGCGACGCGTCTCTCGGCCAAACGGAAACACGGAGCAGGTGATGGCGGAAGGGCTCAACAAGGTCATTCTCATCGGCAACCTCGGCATGGACCCGGAGCTGCGGTTCACGCAGAACGGCCAGGCCGTCCTGCGCATGCGCCTGGCGACCACCGAGTCCTACGTGAACAAGAGCCGCGAGCGCCAGGAGCGCACCGAGTGGCACACGGTCATCGTGTGGGGCAACCGGGCCGAGGCGCTGAACAAGATCCTCTCGAAGGGCCGCGAGCTGTGCGTCGAGGGCCGACTGCAGACGCGGCAGTGGGAGGACAAGGACGGTAACAAGCGCAGCAACACCGAGGTCGTCGCGACGAACATCGTGCTCTTGCGCGGCGGCGGCGGCGGCGGTGGCGGCGGCGGCGGTGGCGGCGGCGGCGGCGGCGGCGGTGGCGGCGGTCGCGGCGGAGACTACGGGGGAGGCGAGTACGGCGGCGCCCGTGGAGGCGGCGGCGGTGACTACGGCGGCGGGGACTACGGTGGCGGCCGTGGAGGCGGCGGCGGCGACTTCCCGCCCGACGACTTCGGAGACGACGACATCCCGTTCTGATGTCGAGAAGACGCGCGGACGTTCTTCTCGTCGAGCGGGGGCTCGCTGCGAGCCGGGAACGCGCGAGGGCGCTGGTGCTCGCGGGGCGGGTCTTCAGCGGCGAGCGCCGCGTGGACAAGGCGGGGGAGCAGCTCGCCGAAGACGCGCCGCTCGAGGTGCGCGGCGAAGCTCCGAGGTACGTCTCACGCGGCGGGCTCAAGCTCGAGGCGGCCCTCGACGCATTCGCCTACGACCCGGGGGGCGCGGTCGCCGCCGACTTCGGCGCTTCCACCGGCGGGTTCACCGACTGCCTCCTGCAACGCGGCGCGGCGCGCGTCTACGCCGTCGACGTGGGCTACGGCCAGCTCGACGCGAAGCTACGGGGTGACCCCCGCGTGGTCGTCATGGAGCGCACCAACGCGCGCCACCTGAAGGAGGGCGATCTGCCCGAGCCGATGGACCTCGTCGTCGTCGACGCCTCGTTCATCGGGCTCGAGAAGCTGCTCCCGGCCGCCGGTCGCGTCCTGCGCGAGGGCGGCGCCGTGATCGCGCTGGTCAAGCCACAGTTCCAGGTGGGCAAGGGCCGCGTGGGCAAGGGCGGGGTGGTGCGCGACCCGGCGCTGCGCGCCGAGGCCGTGCAGACCGTGGTGCGCGCGGCCGCCGAGATGGGGTTCGAGGAGCTCGGCCGGTGCGAGAGCCCGGTCCCCGGCCCCAAAGGGAACGTCGAGACGTTCGTCTGGTTCCGGAGGGTGGATTCGAACCACCATTCGCGGATTCAAAGTCCGCTGTCCTGCCCTTAGACGACTCCGGAGCAACGCGTACCGATAACACGAGGGGCGGGGGGCGTCGATCCACGCCCGAGCGCCTCGAATCTCTGGCCCCCCGCCCCCGAACGCGGTAGAGCCGAACGCGGTGCGCGCAGCGCTCGCAGCTTTTTCCGTGCTCACGCTCGCGGCGTGTGGCGACGACCCGACGCCCGGACCGGTGCTGACCGTAGAGCTCGTCACGCCCGCGGGCGACGATCCGGCCGAGGGCGCCGAGCTCGCGCGGCTGCGCGTGCAGCAAGGGAGCGCGGACGTCGTCGAGCGCGAGGTCGCCGTCGAGGGCGGCGGGCTCTCTGCCGACATCGTGCTCGACGACCTGGTCACCACCGTGCGCGTCGGCGTCGAGGTGGTCGGGCCGGACGGCATACGCATCGGTGCGCCGCCGCCGTTCCTGCCGATCGAGTCGGGTGGGCTCGTGCGGATCCCCGTCGGCATCCCGGACAGTTGCGCGATCATGGACGGGATGACGCTCGGGGCCGGCCGCGCCGTGGTCGGCGTGGCGCGGCATGGGACGTTCGCGCTGACGGTGGGCGGCGTGGCTGCCGAGGGGCCGTCGGCAGCGACCGGCTACCTCGACCTCCTCGAGCTCCGCGCCGCCTCGTTCGACGACCTCGGCGCGCCCGCGGGGGCGGCGCGCGCGGTCCCCTACGGCTCCTCCGAGTCGGTCGTGCTGTCGGACGCGCCGTTCCGCTACGACATCGGCTCGGCCGAGATGCCCGTCCTCGCCGCGGATCTCCACGACGGAGCCGGTCTCTCGTCCGCGGCGGTCGCGCTCCGGCCCCGGGGAGCGGTCGTCGTCGGCGGAAGCGGACCGGGGGACGAGCCCGTGGCGGAGGTCACGTGGATCGACGCGGACGGCGCGAGCACGCGCTCGCGCCTCGCGACCCCGCGGGCCGGGGCGGCGGCCGCGCTCGTCGGCTCCGACGTGCTGGTGGTGGGCGGCCACGCCGCGGGCGCCTGGGCCGAGAGGCTCCGGCCCGGGGCCGACGGCGAGCCGCTCGATCTCCCGGACCACGGCCCGCGCCCGGGCGCCGTGCTCGTCGCCGACGCCGACTCGGGGCGTGCCCTGCTCCTCGGCGGCGAGGCCGAAGACGGGACGATCCGCGCCGATACCGTGGTCTTCACCTGCGCGGCGACCTGCACCGCCGAGCCCGGGCCCGAGTGGTCGCGCGCGCGGACCGGCTTCGCCACCGTCGCCCTGCCCACCGGTGGCGGCCTGCTCGCCGGAGGGGACGGCCCGGTCGACGCCGTCGACCGCGTCACGTTCGAGGAGGACGGCGTCCGCATCGCGCCCGTGGGCGACCTCGAGGCCGCTCGCGGCGGCGCGTCCGGGCTCTCGATCGACGCCGGCCTCGTCTTCATCGTGGGCGGCCTCGGCTCGGGCGGCCCACGAGCCGACGTCGAGGTATGCTTCCCGCGATCCCTCGCCTTGCCGTGAGCCGAGGCTCGACTCCAACCGCTTCCGGCCGCGGCGTCGCTCGCTCGTGAACGAGTCGACCCAAGCCCCGCAGCCTTCCGCTTGTCCTTGTTCGTTGGCCCTGCCTATCCTGCGCCCGGGCGCGGCGGCGGATGCTCCGAAAGCTGGGGAAATACGAGATCCTGGACGAGATCGGCCACGGCGGGATGGCGACGGTGTATCGCGCCCGCGACACGCGCCTCGACCGCCTCGTCGCGCTGAAGGTCATGCACCCGCACCTGCGCGCGGCCCCCGAGGCGCGCGTGCGCTTCACGCGCGAGGCGCGCTCGGTGGCCAAGCTGCGCCACCCGAACATCCTCGAGATCTACGACAACAGCGAGGAGGACGAGGACGAGGCGTACATCGTCACCGAGCTGCTGACGGGCCCGACGCTCAAGGCCTTCGCCGAGCAGCACCAGGACCTCCCGGCCGAGATCGCCGCCTGCTTCACGATCGAGATCGCGCGCGCGCTCGACGCCGCCCACGCCGCCGGCATCGTGCACCGCGACGTCAAGCCGGAGAACGTGCTCCTGCACGAGGACCGGTGCGCGAAGCTCACGGACTTCGGCATCGCGCAGATGGTGGACTCGCAGTCGTTCACCGCCACGGGCCAGATCCTCGGCTCGCCGGGGCACATGGCTCCCGAGCAGGTCGAGGGCGGCGACTGTGACCACCGCACGGATCTGTTCTCGCTCGGCACCGTCCTCTACTACCTCGCGACCGGGCGGCTGCCCTTCGCCGGCAAGAACCCGCACCAGGTGCTCAAGCGCATCGTGGACGTCGACTACGCAGACCCGCTGCGCGTCCGACCCTCCATCGGCGGCAGGCTGCGCGCGATCATCGCCCGGGCGCTCGCGCGGGATCCGAACCACCGCTACCAGACCGCGAAGGAGCTCGAGGAGGAGCTGAGCGCGTTCGTGGGCGAGGCGGGCATCGATGACCCGTCGGCCATGCTCGCGCGCTACCTGCGCGACCCGGAGAAGGTGAGCGCCGAGCTGCGCGAGGACATCGTCCGGCGGCTGGTGGCGCGGGGCAGGAAGGCGTCGAGCGCGGGCGACGTGCCCGCGGCGCTCGACGACTTCAACCGCGTGCTCGCCCTCGACGAGGGCAACCCGCAGGTGCTCGAGCTCATCGAGCGGATCGGCCGCCGCTCCCGGCAGCGCATGACCCTCACGATCGCCGGCGCGGTCCTCGGCGTCTTCGGGCTGGGCGCCATGGGCTACGCCCTGTTCGGCGACCGGGGTGACGACATCCCGGTGGTGGTCGCCGAAGGGCCGGCCGCCGACGCCGCGATGGGCGCCGGCGCCGACGCAGGCCTCGCGGCGGCGATGCCCGACGCATCGGCCGTCGCCCGCGCCGCGGAGCGCGACGCCGGCCGCGAGGACGGGCCCGAGCTCGTCGGGCGGCCGCGCCAACGGGTCGAAGCCGTGCGGCTGCCGAGCGGTCCGCGCCGCGTCGTCTTCCGGATCCAGCCCTGCCAGGACGTCTCCATCGGCGTCGACGGTCAGGACCCGCGTCCGTTCGGCCCGTCGTTCCGCGCCGTCGAGCTCGAGCCCGGGCCCCACCGCTTCTCGTTCCGAGACAGCTCCGCCTGCGCCGACGAGGATCTCACCGTGCAGATCCCGGGCGGCGCGGGCGACTACGTCCTCGCGCAGCACCTCTCGTTCCAGCCCGCGGGCCTGTACGTGCGATCGAACGTGGCGGCCGAGGTCTCGGTCAACGGCGGCGCGGTCACCGGCCACTCCCACGAGATCCTGTACGTGCCCATGCAGAGACCGCAGGCGACCGCCCGGATTGCCGTGACAGCCGAGGATCATCGCGCGTATACAGGCGTCGTGAGGCTCACCGCGGGCCAGCCCACGGAGGCGCGCGTCGATCTCCCGGCCTCCGGGAGCGCACCCTGATCCGGCGCCGGCTGCGGTGTAGTGTCCTCGGGGCGCTCCTCGCCGCCTCCGTGGCCTCCGGGGGCTCGTTCGCGAAAGCTCAAGGATTGTCCGAGTTTCAGGAGGCCGAGGAGGCCTACGAGGCGCAGGACTGGGAACGGGCCGTCCAGCTCCTCGAGGCGCTCGTCGGGACCGAGCCCCCGGCGCTCCAGAACCCGCTCCTGGTCCTCGAATCCCGGAAGTACCTCGCGATCGCCTACCTCTTCCTGAGCCGCCAGGAGGACGCCGAGCGCCAGTTCCGTCTGCTCCTCGAGCAGGATCCGACCTACCGCATCGACCCGCTCCTGCCCCTCGCGGTCCGCCAGACCTTCGCCGCCGTGCGAGACCGGCTCGAGGAAGAGCGCCGGGCCGAGCAGGAGCGGCTCCGGCAGGAGGAAGAGGCTCGGCGGCAGCGGGAGATCGAGCGCCTGCGGCGCGTCCAGGAGCGAGAGATGCGGCTCCGGGACCTCGCCTCCACCGAGACGGTGGAGGTCGAGAACAGCCGGTGGACGGCCGCAATCCCTTTTGGTGTCGGGCAGTTCCAGAACGGGGACGACGACCTCGGGCTGATCCTCCTCCTCACCGAGGGCGCGCTCGCGGCCGGAAGCCTCGGCACGTTCATCGCGCACGAGGTCGTCCGGTCGGAGGTCGAGGCGACCGACACTCGGGACCCGGACGCGCCGCTCGTGGGCCGGGCGCTGCGGATCGCCAACTGGATCAGCACCGGCCTGTTCGCCGCCACGGCCGTCATCGGGGTCCTTGACGCCCAGCTTCGTTTCGTCCCCTTCCGACGTGAGATCCGGGAGCGGGAGCTCCCCCCGGATCTACTGGAGCCAGGCGACCTCGACGTGGGCATCGGCCCGACCGGCGCCAGCCTCCGGGTCCACTTCTGAATTTGGATGGATCCGGCTTGACACCGCCGGGACCATGGGTAACCTTCCGCCTCCCCGCGCTGCCGGGGGTGTGCCTTTTCGTTTCGAACCCATGCCCACGATCAACCAGCTCATCCGCAAGGGTCGCCACGCGATCACGGCGAAGACCGCCTCGCCGGCCCTGCAGAACTGCCCGCAGAAGCGGGGGGTCTGCACCCGCGTGTACACGACCACTCCCAAGAAGCCGAACTCGGCCCTCCGCAAGGTGGCCCGCGTCCGGCTCTCGAACGGGATCGAAGTCACGACCTACATCCCGGGCGAGGGGCACAACCTCCAGGAGCACTCGGTCGTCCTCATCCGTGGCGGCCGCGTGAAGGACCTTCCGGGCGTGCGCTACCACGTCGTGCGCGGAGCGCTCGACGCGACGGGCGCAGGCGGTCCCTCCAACACCAACAAGGCGAACCGGACGCAGCGCCGGTCCAAGTACGGCGTCAAGAAGCCGAAGAGCTGAGCTGAGCCATGCCGCGCCGACGCGAAGTCCCCAAGCGAAAGATCACGCCCGACCCGAAGTTCCGGGACCGGCTGGTCGCCAAGTTCTGCAACGTGCTGATGGTCGACGGCAAGAAGTCGACGGCCGAGCACATCGTGTACGGCGCCTTCGACGTGCTCGAGCAGCGCTACAAGGAGGACCCGCTCGAGGTCTTCCGGCGCGCGCTCGATCAGGTCAAGCCGAAGCTCGAGGTCAAGAGCCGCCGCGTCGGCGGCGCGACCTATCAGGTCCCGGTCGAGGTGCGGCCGGAGCGGCGCACCGCCCTGGCCATGCGCTGGCTCAAGGACTACGCCCGCGCGCGGGGCGAGAAGACGATGGTGGAGCGCCTCGCGGCGGAGCTCATGGAGGCTTCGCAGGGCCGCGGCAACGCGGTCAAGAAGCGCGAGGACGTCCACAAGATGGCCGACGCCAACAAGGCGTTCTCCCATTACCGGTGGTGATGGGCTGATTCGAGGTGTGTGGCTCGGGTAGGTCCGTACGACGGAAACCGCTCGACCAGGAGTAGTAGCCAAAGCCGATGTCGATGAGCCCATAGACGGGAGAGAACGACCGTCCCCGGGAACGGGTGACAAGAGAGTTCCTCCCGAGACCCTCTCCGAGAAGCGCGATCCGAGGGTGATCGCCGAGGCCGGAGGGGGTCTTGGTGCATTCGGCCCCCGGCAGAGGAGAAGAGAAAGTGGCCCGCGAGTACCCGCTCGAGAGAACCCGAAACATCGGCATCATGGCGCACATCGATGCCGGCAAGACGACCACGACCGAGCGCATCCTCTTCTACACGGGGATCAACTACAAGATCGGCGAGGTCCACGACGGCGCCGCGACCATGGACTACATGGCGCAGGAGCAGGAGCGTGGCATCACGATCACCTCGGCGGCGACCACCTGCTTCTGGCAGCCGAAGCAGGGCCCCTTCGCCGGCAGCCAGTACCGCATCAACATCATCGACACCCCCGGACACGTCGACTTCACGATCGAGGTCGAGCGCTCGCTGCGCGTCCTCGACGGCGCCGTCGCGGTCTTCGACGGCGTCGCGGGCGTCGAGCCGCAGTCCGAGACGGTCTGGCGGCAGGCGGACAAGTACAAGGTCCCGCGCATGTGCTTCGTCAACAAGATGGACCGCGCGGGCGCCAACTTCGCGCGCGCCGTCGACACCATCCGAGACCGTCTGGGCGCGAACCCCGTGGCGATCCAGCTCCCGCTGGGCCAGGAGGAGTTCCACCGCGGGATCATCGACCTCGTGAAGATGAAGGCCCTCGAGTTCCAGGACGACAAGCTGGGCGCCGAGTGGCAGGAGATCGACATCCCCGAGGATTTCGCGGCCGACGCCGAGGCCGCCCGGGAGAGGCTCCTCGAGGCGGTCGCCGAGGTCGACGACACGCTCATGGAGCGCTACCTCGAGGGCGATACCGCCTTCACCGAGGAGGAGATCCTGAAGGCCCTCCGCACGGGCACGCTGACCTTCAAGCTCGTGCCGGTGCTCTGCGGCTCTGCGTTCAAGAACAAGGGCGTCCAGCAGCTCCTCGACGCGGTCATCAACTTCATGCCGTCGCCGCTCGACGTCCCGGCCATCCAGGGCACGGACGTGGACGACCCGGAGAAGAGGATGGAGCGGAAGGCGTCGGACGACGAGCCTTTCGCCGCCCTGGCTTTCAAGATCATCAACGACCCCTACGTCGGTCAGCTCACCTTCTTCCGCGTCTACTCGGGCGTGCTCCAGTCGGGCACGGCCGTGCTCAACTCGACCAAGGGCAAGAAGGAGCGCATCGGCCGCATCCTGCGGATGCACGCCGACAAGCGCGAGGAGATCAAGGAGATCCAGGCGGGCAACATCGCCGCGGCGGTCGGCCTGAAGACGGCCACCACCGGTGACACGCTCTGCGACGAGAAGCACCCGATCATCCTCGAGCGCATGGTCTTCCCGGACCCGGTCATCTCGGTCGCCATCGAGCCGAAGACCAAGGCCGACCAGACCAAGCTCGGCGAGGCGCTGCAGAAGCTCTCCACCGAGGACCCGAGCTTCCGCGCACACACGGACGAGGAGACGGGGCAGACCATCATCGCCGGCATGGGCGAGCTGCACCTCGAGATCATCGTCGACCGCCTGAAGCGCGAGTTCAAGGTCGAGTGCAACGTCGGCAAGCCCGAGGTCGCCTACCGCGAGAGCATCTCGAAGTCCGTCAGGGTCGAGGGCAAGTACATCAAGCAGTCCGGCGGCCACGGCATGTACGGGCACGTCTGGCTCGAGATCGAGCCCTCGGACAAGGGCGCCGGCTTCGTCTTCGAGAACAAGATCGTCGGCGGCGTCATCCCGAAGGAGTTCATCCCGTCGGTCGAGAAGGGCGTCAAGGGCGCCATGGAGCGCGGCGTCATGGCCGGCTATCCGGTCATCGACGTGCTCTGCCGGCTCGTGGACGGCAGCTTCCACCAGGTCGACTCGTCGGGTCCGGCCTTCGAGGTCGCCGGCTCGATGGCGTTCCAGGACGGCGCGCGCAAGGCCGGTCTGCAGCTCCTCGAGCCGGTGATGAGCGTCGAGGTCGTCACGCCCGAGGACTTCATGGGCGACGTCATCGGTGACATCAACAGCCGGCGCGGCAACGTCACCGGCATGGAGAACCGCGGCAACATGCAGGTCATCAAGGCCGAGGTGCCGCTCGCCACGATGTTCGGGTACGCGACCGACGTGCGCTCGAAGACGCAGGGTCGCGCGACCTACACCATGCAGTTCAAGGAATACCAGGCGGTGCCCAACAACATCGCCGAGGAAATCGTCGCCAAGGTCAAGGGCGCCTGAGCCCGTCAGGTTCTTCCGAGGAGATAACGGAGCAATGGCCAAGGAAAAGTTCGTACGTACCAAGCCGCACGTGAACGTGGGCACGATCGGTCACATCGACCACGGCAAGACCACCCTCACCGCCGCGATTACGAAGGTGATGGCGGACAAGCACGGCGGCAGCGCGGTCTCGTACGCGGACATCGCGAAGGGCGGGACGGTGCGTGACGACTCGAAGATCGTCACCATCGCGACGAGCCACGTGGAGTACGAGTCGG
>JBDIVX010000051.1:0-46971 GCA_039794305.1 Candidatus Neutrinellum sp. | reverse complement strand
GCGACGACGTAGGGGGTCACGTCCATGGCGGACCGGCGCGGCCGCCAGCTGACGGTCACCTGACCCGTCGCCGACGACGCCGCGCCGCCGAACGCGCCCTCGACCCGCGTCGCGTCGCCCTCGAGGTCGTCGAATTCGCTCGCCGGCTCGAACGCGGGGGCGGCGGCGGCGCCGAGCCTGCCGCCGATCGGGACGACGTTGCCGCGCGCGGCCGGACGGCTCGGCTCGGGGGTGCTCTGCGCCGCGAGCACGCCCGGCCGCGGGCGGGGCCGCGAACCGGTGCCCCCGCGGGCGCCGCCTCCGGCGCCGCGCCCCGCGGCGGGTCGGGCCGGCCGTGGCGGGGCGACCGGGCGCTGGCGCAGCACGGCGGCGAGCTCGGGCACCTCGCGGACGGGCCGCCAGTCGTCGAAGCCCTCCCGCCAACACAGCGAGTCGCCGGTCACGGCTCCCGCGGCAACCTTGCGCGCGATCTCCTCCCGGCGGATCGGACCGACCGGCACGTCGTTGATGGCGACGTGCCACTGATCGATCGTCGGCACGCGCCCGGGCACCTCCGGGGCGCCCGCCGAGACCTGACGGCGGAAGTCGGCCCCGAGGGCGGACCCGGCGGCCCGGCGGCTCGACCGCTGCGGCGCCGGCCCCACGCTGGAGCCTCCCCGGCTGCGGGACGCGGCCGCGGGGCGTGGTGCGCCGCCGAGCCCTCCCCGCGCGCCCGCCGCCCCCGTCTCCTCGTCCTCGCCCCGGATGACGATGTCGTGCGAGCACCGGCGGCACTTCATGCGGAGCGTGCGGCCGGCGATCTTCTCGTCGGCGATCTGGTACTTCGCCTTGCAGTTGCCGCAGAGGAACTTCATCCGACGGGTCCCGGGGGAGGACGTAGCATACCGGACCCCGGGGGCCCGAGCCCAGGGGCGTACCCCATGTTAGAGCAAGCTCATCACGTGGTCTTTGATCCCGCGCCGGGTCTCGTCGTCCGGCGCGCTCCCCAAGGCGCGCTCCCACATCTCGACCGCCTTGTGCTTGAATCCGGCCCGCTGGTAGAGCACCGCCAGGTTCTTCAGGGCGGAAAAGTGCCGGGGTGAGAGATCCACCGCCGTCTCCAGCTCGTGGATCGCGTCGAACAAGTCGTCCCGGCGGCCGAAGAGCAGGCCAAGATGGTAGTGGAGCTTGAACGACAGTGGATCGACGCCGAGGCCCCGCTTGAGGTGATCGATGGCGCCGTCGAGGTCGCCGCTCTGATACGCCTCGATGCCTCTGTCGAGTGACTCGCCCGCCTCGCGGGACAGATCGTCGTCCTCGAGCTGCGACTCGCCGGTGCCGCCCTCGAGCGCGCGCTCCACCCACATGAGCACGTCGCCGATCTTGAACGGCTTCTCGAGGAAGGCCTCGACGCCGTAGCTCTGCTTCAAGTCCTCGGCGAAGCGCCAGCCGCGGTAGATCGCGCTGACCATGATGATCGGGATGTGACCGTACCGCTTGCTGCCCTTGATCCGGCGGCAGATGTCGAACCCGTGCACCTCGGGCAGCATGGCGTCGAGCAGGATCACGTCCGGGATCTCGCTGCGCACGAGCGAGAGCGCCTCGACGCCCTTGCCGGCCTCGACCACGTCGTAGCCCTTCTCCGTGAGGACGCGGCGCAGGAGCCGGCGGATGTCGTCCTCGTCGTCGACGACGAGCACCTTCGGGCGCTCGCGCTCCGCACGCGGCAGGGCCGGACCGTCGTCGGCGCCGGACGGCAACGGCTCGAGGCCGCGCACGCCGTCCTGCATCGAGAGGTCCTCGCCGAGGTCGCCGTCGGCCATGGGACGATCGACCACCACGCCCTGCCGGGACCCCGGCGCGGGATCCGCCTGGTCGGTGGGGGTCTCGAGGCCGAGCGACTGCAGGTAATCCGCCGGGACCTCCGGCCCCACGTAGTACTCCTCGCCCTTCTCGGCGAGGTCGTAGGCGCGAGCAATGGTGTCGCGGAGATCGTCGTGCAGCGCGACGTACGGGAACACGCGCCGGCCCGTCACGAACTCGATCTCGTCGACGACGCGCCGATCGTTCGGATCGGCCATCGCGAGGAAGATGCGGTCGTCCTTGACCAGGATGGGCAGGATCAGGTGCTGCTTCGCGATCTCCGACGGGATGAGCTTGAGGTTCGACAGCGGCACGACGACCTGATGCAGGTCGATGCCCGGCAGCCCGTGCTGCTCGCTCAGAGCCTTGAGGAGATCGACGCTCCGGAGCTTGCCGCTGCGCTCGATCGTCGACGCGAGCCGACGGCCGGGGTCGGCCTTCTGCTGCTCGAGCAGGTCGTCCAGCTCGTCCGGGGTGACCAGCTTCTGCCTAAGAAGGATCTTCCCGAGCTGTCTCTTCTTGCCCGAACCGCCCGTCACGGACCCTCCTGGCACGCTGCTGCATACCGCCGTGCCGTAATTTTGGGAGCACGGAAGGGTATCTCGGACGGGCCGTCCGGTTCAACCGGCAACGCGCCGCGTCACATCCCGGAGAGGATGCGGAACTCGCCCTCGTCGGTCTGCATGAGGACCAGCCGGTTGTCCGCCAGCCGGCGCGACCAGCGCTCGCCCTCGGGCGTGTCGACGCGGAAGCTGCCGGTGTAGGTGTAGTCCACCAGCACGCGGTCCGTGTCCTCGACGAAGGTCACCCGCCGGTATCGCATCTCGTACCGCACGTCGAGCACCTGCTCGCGCCAGGCGGTGAGCTTCTCGCGCAGGCCGTCGTAGTCGAGGTCGTCGCCGCCGGTGGGCGTGCCGTTGTCGTCGAAGTAGCGAGGAGACGCCATCTCGATCATGGAGGCCACGTCCCGCCCCTCGACCGCGCGGCGGTAGGTCTCCACGAACTGGATGACCTCGCGGTTCTCGGCGGTGTCCTCGACGTCGGTGTTCGGGATGACGTCCCGGGCGCAGCCCGAGAGAGGTGCCAGGAGCGCCAGCGAGGCGCTGAGGAGACGCAGTCGTCGCATCACGGTTCCCAACGGCGCCGGCCGCCGCGGCTATTCCCGGGGCGCCGGACACGGCCCGTTTTTACCAGCAATCCCGCGAGGAGCCAAAAGAACCCGCCGGCGCCGGCGCCGGGCGCGGCCCGGCAGTCGCAGCCGGCCGCCTCCCGGGTCTCGACCCGCACCTCGGCCGAGGCGCGGGCCGCGACGCCGTCCGGGCCGATGGCGAGCGCGTCGACCCGGTGCGCGCCGAGGGGGCCCCAGGCGTTCCGGGCGGAGTCGCCGACGGCGGTCCGGTCCTCGTCGAGCTGCCACGCGATGGTCTCGACGTCGCGGGAAGGTGTCGCCCGCAGCGTGACCGGCACGCGCGTCTCGGTCGTGGGCGGGTCGACCTCGAGCGCGAGGGAGAGGCCGCCTGGCGCGCCGCGCCGCACCGTCGCGGTGGCTCCGGGCTCGACGAGGAGGCGGACGGCGAGCGAGGGGACGGTGCCGACGCCCGGCACCGGGGTCGCGGGCCACCACGCCGCGCTCGCTCCGCCGACGTGGGTGGCGCGGCCGTCGTCCGGGACGACCAGCGAGAGCTCGGCCGGCGCGCCGCCGCCGACCCGCACGACGACGCCCGACGCGTCCCTCTCGACCCGCACCGCCTCCGCCGCGGGCAGCGGGCGAGCCGCCTCGTCGCCGAGCAGCCGGTAGGTGTCCGCCTCGGGAAACGCGTCGAGGGTGCGGGCGGTGCGGCCCTCGGCCTCGCGCAAGCCCTCGAGCTGCTCGTCGAAGCGCACGAAGCGATCGTCGCAGGCGCCGAGCACGAGCGCGTCGTCGCCGCCGGCCCGGAGCACGACCGGCAGGCCCCGCGGGCCGGGCGGGACGAGCAGCACGGGCGCCACGGCGAGCGGCGGGTCGCGCGCGTCCGGCAGGGGCGCGTGGGCGAGCGCGGCGCGGAGCGCGGGATCATCGGGCATCACCCACACGTCGACGGGCATCCGCGCGAGCGCGGCCGAGAGGCGCTCGCGCATCGCTTCCGGGCGCTCGCCCTCGCGGGGCGTCGCGCGTGCGAGCGCGACGATCGGATCGTGGTCCGGCTCGACGATGCGCACCGCGCCCGCGAGCGCGGCGCCGCCGCCGGGAGCCATCAGGCGCAGCCCGTAGGTACCGGGCGCGGCCCAGCGCGGGACGAGCACGGTCGCGCGGTAGACGAGCGACGAGCTCCCGTCGGGGCGCACGTCGACGACGCGCAGGGGGTAGCGGTGCTCGGCGCGGCCCGACACGGCGACGCCGTCGCCGACCAGCTCGGACGACCAGCCGACCAGCGCGCGATCCTGCTGGACGCCGGGCGGCGGCGTGAGCCCCGACGGGACGCGCACGCGCGTGATCAGGCGCTCGCCCTGCGCGACCACCGCGGGCAGGCCGGCGCGCGGGTACAGGAGCGCGGTGCGGCCGGGCGAGACGACGACCGGATCGAACGCGCACTCCGGGTGGAGCGCGAGCCAGTCGTCGGCGCGCGCGGTGGCGGGCAGCGTGAGCAGCGCGGCTGCGAGGAGGGGGCCGTATCTACACAAAGAAGAACACCATCACGTCGTACAGGGCGTGGGTGTACACCGCGACGGCGAACCCGCGGAAGTGGTAGACGGCGCCGAGGAACGCGCCGGCCAGGGCCCGGAAGGTGAAGCTCGCCAGGGTGAATTCGTAGGCGAGCGGCCCGACGTAGTGGATGGCGGAGAAGAGGAGCGAGGAGGCCACGAAGGCGACGATCAGGGCCTTCTTCTCGGTGAGCCAGCGCGCGAGCAAGAAGGCTCCGCCCGCGAACAGGCCCACGCGGAAGACCAGCTCCTCGTGGAAGCCGGCGCCGGCGGCCATGACGATCTTCTCGAAGGGCCCCATGGCCCGCGGGCCCACCTGGCCGGGCAAGAGCGTCTGCGTGGCCCAGCCGACCGTGACCATCATGACCACCGCGAGCGCGGTGCTCTCGAGCAGCACCGGCGCGAGCTTCGCCGGCTTGATGTGCCCCTTGCGGCGCAGGTACCAGCCCGCGCCGAAGAGCCCGAGGGCGATCGCCACCGTCGCCCCGACGTACGCGAGGAGGCTCTGTTGCAGGAGCTCGAGCGTCGCCTCGGTCACGAGGTCCACGCCGTTGCGCAGGTCGATGAGGAGGATCCCGAGGTGGTACAGGAGGAACACCGGGACCGTGAGCACGAGGCTCGTCAGCGGGTCGTGCCGGTGTTTCAGGTACGAGACGATGCCGGTCCGCTCACCCATCTCCCGTACCATAGTCCCCGATTGCGCTCCGTGCCGGCTCGGTATAGAGAACGCCCCGCGATGAAGTACCGGGTCACCATCGAGGGCCTGACGCACGAGATCGACGTGCAGGTCACGCCCGAAGGCCGCGTGTCGGTGGCCGTGGACGGCGAGCCCTACGACGCCGACTTCGTGCAGGTCCCGGGCGGCGTGAACGTGCGGGTCGGCGGGCGCGTCTTCGACGTCGCCCTCGGCGGCAAGCCGGAGGAGCGGACGCTCGCGGCCGGTGCCCTGCGCACGGTGGCCCAGGTCGAGAGCGAGAGGCAGCGCGCCCGCAAGAAGAAGGCGGGCGGCGCGGGCGACGCCGGCAAGGAGATCCGCGCGCCGATGCCCGGTCGGATCGTCAAGGTGCTCGTCGCCCCGGGCGACGAGGTGGCGGCGAACGCGCCCGTCGTCGTCATCGAAGCGATGAAGATGGAGAACGAGCTGCGCTCGACGGGCCCCGGCAAGGTCAAGAGCGTCGAGGTCGCCGAGGGCCAGCCCGTCGAGAGCAACGCCCTGCTCGTGACGTTCGAGTAGGGGCGACGACCCGCCCGTGATCACCGCGTCGCGTCGACGGTCAGCTCGCCGGCGCCGAGGGTGACGCCGACGGAGGTGCCGTCGCCGCGGAGGGTCCAGGACGGGGCGTCGCCGGTGAAGCCTTCGGCGCGTAGGGCTCGTCCGAGGTCGCCGGGGTCGCCGTCGTAGGCGTACGCGAGCGAGGCGCTCCGGCCGCCGCCGGCGGCGACGGAGTAGCGGGCGTGGCGAAGCGAGGCCGCGCGCACGTCGAGCAGGTCCCGCATCGGCTCCACCATTGCGATCCCCGCGACGAACGCGGCCGCCCGCTCGGCGCCTCGCTCCTCGGGGTGCGTCACGCAGACCTGGACCGTGGTGGTGCGCTCGATCGTCTCACCCGCCTCGCGGAGGACCGCGTCGAGGGCGCCCTCTTCCGACGGCAGCATCAGCACGCCCGACACGTCGCCTTCGACGAAGGCGGGCATGTCGCCCATGGGCGTCCGGCCGGGGCGGTAGCCGAGCCGCTCGACCTCACGCGTGAAGCGTTCACGCTCGCCGTCCCGGGACGCGGCCTCGGCGGCGTAGCAGTGCTTCCACGATCGCCCGGCGCGCTGCCAGGACTCGGCCGCCGAGACGAGGTCGCTTTCGGGGAACAGGGCGTCGAGCTCCGGCCTCTCCTCCACCCAGCCGTCCGGCGCGCGCGCGTCCCGGATCCCCGGGCCGACCCGCGCCCCGACGGAGCACGCGGCGAGCAGCACCATCGCCAACGCGGCCCTCACGAGATCCCGTAGTCCTTGATCTTGTAGAGCAGCGCCCGGTGCGAGATCTCGAGCAGCTTGCTCGCCGCGGTGCGGTTGCCGCCCGTCTTGTCGAGCGCGCGCCGGATGAGCGTCTCCTCGATGAAGCGGGTGGTCTTCTTGATCGACAGCTCGCCGGTCGACAGGACGGTGGCGACCGGGTCGTTCGGCTCGCGCAGCCGGTCGGGCAGGTCCTCCGGGCCGAGCACGTCGGCGTCGGCGAGCACGACCGCGCGCTCCACCAGGTTCTCGAGCTCGCGCACGTTGCCGGGCCAGTGGTAGTCGAGGAGGAGCTTCGTCGCCTTGGCGTCCACGCCGCGGATGAGCGTGCCGAGCCGGCCGTTGCACCGCTCGATGAAGTGCTCGATGAGGAGCGGGACGTCGTCCTTGCGGTCGCGGAGGGGTGGAACGGTCACCTGCAGGACGTTCAGGCGGTAGTAGAGATCCTCGCGGAAGCGACCCTCGTCGACCTCCTTCTTCAGGTCGCGCACGGTCGCGGCGATGACGCGCACGTCCACCTCGGTGTCCTTCGTCTCGCCGAGCCGTCGCACCGTGCCCTCCTGCAGGGCGCGCAGGAGCTTCACCTGGAGCTGGAGCGGCAGCTCGCCGATCTCGTCGAGGAAGAGCGTGCCCCCGTGCGCCTCCTCGAAGAGCCCTTTCTTGTCGGTCGAGGCGTCGGTGAACGCGCCCTTCTTGTGGCCGAAGAGCTCGCTCTCGAGGAGCGCCCCTGGGATGGCGCCGCAGTTGACGGCGACGAACCGGCCCTGGGCGCGGGGGCCGAGGCGGTGCAGCGCGCGCGCGACGAGCTCCTTGCCCGTGCCGCTCTCGCCCTGCACCAACACCGTGGTCTTGTACTCGGCCACCTTCTCGATGGTGCGGAACACCTTCTGCATCGCGTCGCTCTTGCCGAGCATCTCGGCGAGCTCGTGGCTCCGGCGCACGGCCTCTCGGAGGCGCCTGTTCTCGCGACGGAGCGCCTCGCGCTCCTCGGCCTTGCGGAGCGCGAGCAGCACCTCGTCCTGCTTGAACGGCTTCGAGACGTAGTCGTAGGCGCCCGCGTTCATGGCCTCGAGCGCGAGGTCCACCGAGCCGAAGGCGCTCATCACGATCACCGTCGCCTCGCTCGACCGCGCCCGGAGCTCGGCGCACAGCTCGATCCCGCTCATCCCCGGCATGCGCACGTCGGCGAGCACGAAGCCCGGGTCGAATGCGTCGAGGACCGCGAGGGCGGCCTCGGCGCTCTCGGCCACCTCCACCTCGTACCCGTTCTTCTTGAGGAGGGTCCGCAGGACGAGCCGGAGGTTCTCCTCGTCGTCCACCACCAGCACCCGCGTCATCGCCTCCTCCGCAATATCTTCATACCCCGCAAGAAGTACCACCCCAGTTGCATTCGGTCCTGTCCCCAATGCAAGTGGTTGGAAATCGGGGGGGGTGGGGGCGACGCATCGGGGAAGGGCGGACGTCGCCGGCTCGCGAGGCCGGCCCTGGGGCGTCCGGGAGGAGACTATGCGGACGAACGTGTGGACCGCGGGGGCGAGCTGCGCCCTGATGGTGACGAGCGTGCTCGGGGGGTGCGTGGACCGGGACCTCGCCGTGCTCGAGCCCAAGGTGTCGCGCGCCATCGATCAGGAGGTGCACTCGGGCGGCGTCGCCAACGTCGACCTGCTCCTCGTGATCGACGACTCGGGGTCCATGGAGCAGGAGCAGGTGCTGCTCGGATCGCAGATCCGCGACGTGATCGAGGGCCTCACGTCCCCGCCCGACGAGGACGGCGACGGCGAGGCCGACTGGAACGCGGTCGAGTCGCTCCAGGTCGCCATCGTCACGAGCGACATGGGCACCAACGGCGTCGCGCCGAGCACGACGCTCGGCCGGTGCAGCCTCGGCGACCGGCTCGGGCGGGACGGCGCTCCGTTCACCGCGGCAACCTGCGACCCGTCGGGCGCGCTCGTGCAGCGCTGGCAGACGGGCGACGACGCGTCGGCCTTCGCCGATCGGCTCGGGTGCCTGGCGCAGGCGGTGGGCACCGAGGGCTGCGGGTTCGAGCAGCCGCTCCTGTCCGCGGCGCGCGCGCTCGAGCGGGGCGACGCGGGCTTCCCGCGCCCGGACGCGCTGCTCGCCGTGCTCGTGCTGACCGACGAGGAGGACTGCTCGCTCGGCGATCCGGGCGCCTTCTTCTCGACGGTCCCGAGCGGCGCCGCCATCAACGTCCACTGCGTGAACAACCCGGGGCTGCTCGCGCCGACGGCGGAGCTCGTCGAGCGCCTGCGGGCCGGCCGCAGCGACGACACCTTCCTCTTCGCGGCCCTCGCCGGCGTCCCCGTGGATCTCGCCGACGCGGACTACGCCACCATCCTCGCGGACGAGCGCATGCGCTACGTGCCGGACTCGACGACCGACGTCGGCCTGCGGTACGCCTGCACGCGCCACGACGCGGACGGCGAGGTTCGCAGCCTCGCGACCCCCGCGCGCCGGATCGTCGAGCTCGCGAGCCAGGTGGAGGGCGGGCTCGTCCGCAGCATCTGCGAAGAGAGCTTCCGGCCGGCGCTCGCCGAGCTCACGCGGCGCATCGGGCGGCGCATCACCGGCGCATGCCTGAACCGCGCCCTCACGCCGTCGAGCGACGGCTCGGTGCCCTGCACCGTCGAGGAGACGCTGCCGGTCGGGATGACCTGCGCCGACCTGCCGGCCCGGGCGCCCATCGGGGTCGACGAGGAGGGCCGGGAGCAGTGCGAGATCGCTCAGAGCCCGACCGGCGCGACGAGCGGCTGGTTCTACGACGCGACCGATCCGAGCTGCGATCGCCTGGAATTCACGGACGACGCGGTCCCGCCGTTCGGGTCCAGCATCCGGTTCCAGTGCCTCGTCGAGGTGGAGCGGCCGGACACCGGCGAGGTCAGCCCGTGACCGGCCATCCGCCAACGTCGTTGGCACAGATCGCCAACGATGGTTGCAGCACCCCGCCGAGGACACCGGGTTTCCCGTGCGATTTCGGTGGATCGGACCCTGGCATGTCCCTTGTACTTCCCTTCCAGCGAAGGGTTGATTCTTCGGCCCGCGGGGCGGTACTGTGTGGGCCGCCTTCGAGCAGTGTGCTTCCTAGGAGGATACCGATGCGCGCGCACGTTCTCTGCGCCCTGATCCTGTCGGCCACGGGGCTCCTCGTCACCGGGTGCCTCGACCGAGACCTCAAGCCGCTCAACCCGTGCACCGTCTCGGGTGTCGTCGAGAAGATCCAGGTGAGCAACGTCGAGAAGGTCGACATGCTCTTCATGATCGACAACTCGAACTCGATGGGGGAGGAGCAGGCGTCGCTGGCCCTGGAGCTCCCGAACCTGATGAGCGTGCTCGCGAGCGGCGACATCAACGGCGACGGGACGCCGGACTTCCCGCCGGTGAAGGACCTCCACGTCGGCGTCATCTCGTCCGACATGGGCACGGGCGGCTTCAGCGTCCCGACCTGCCTCGAGCCGAACTTCGGCGACGATGGCGTCCTGCGCACGGAGGGCAACACCTCCATCCCCGGGTGCACGGCGACCTATCCGAGCTTCCTCGAGTTCCGCGCGGACTCCGGCGCGGACCCGACCGCGTTCGCGAACGACTTCCGCTGCGTCGCGCAGATGGGCACCGGCGGCTGCGGCTTCGAGCAGCAGCTCGAGGCGGTGCTCAAGGCGATCACGCCGAGCACCTGCACGGACCCGTGGTGCCGCTTCAACATGGACACCCGGGGCAAGGCCGACACGGAGAACGCCGGGTTCATCCGACCCGACTCCCTCCTCGCCCTCGTCCTGCTCACGGACGAGGAGGACTGCTCGGCGGCCGACCCGGAGCTCTTCAACCCGTCGAGCTCGGTCTACTCGGGCAACCTGAACCTCCGCTGCTTCAGCTACCCGACGGCGGTCCACCCGGTGGAGCGCTTCGTGGACGGCTACCTCGCGACGCGCGAGAACCCGGATCTCCTCGTCTACGCGGCGATCACGGGCGTCCCGCCCGACCTCGTCTCGAACCCCGACGCGATCAGCTACGACTCCATCCTCGGCGACGAGCGGATGATGGAGGCGGTCGACCCGACGGACCCGAACCGCCTGGCGCCCTCGTGCAACGTGCCGGGCCGCGGCCTCGCCTTCCCGCCGCGGCGCATCGTGCGGGTGGCACAGCAGATCGAGGCCGCCGGCGGCAACTCGATCGTCCAGTCGATCTGCCAGGCGAACTTCTCGCCGGCGCTGAACGCCATCATCGAGAAGATCGCCAACGCGCTCAAGGGCGCCTGTCTGCCGCGCGACCTCGTGCCGAACGAGCATGGCAAGGTGGGCTGCGACGTCGTCGAGGTCCTCGCACCGGACAAGCACTGCTCCGAGGTCCCCGGTCGCGAGCTCATCCGCAACGAGCCCGATGGCCGTGAGGTCTGCCGCGTGACGCAGCTCGCCGGAGACCGGACCTCCGGCGCTCCGCCCAGCGGCGACGGCTGGTACTACGACGACTTCACGGCGGACACGATCGACCGGTGCGGCGCCGACGGTCAGCGCATCTCGTACACCGACAGGGCCGAGCCCATCACCGGCACCCTGGTCCGCCTCGAGTGCCTCCAGCCGGTCCAGGCCATCCCGGGGACGGACCCGGGTGACATCACGATCGGCTCCTCGTGCACCCGCGACTGCGCCGCTGCCGGGTACCAGTGCGACGCGACCAGCAACACCTGCCAGAAACAGTGCGCCTCCGACGCCGACTGCAGCGCCGCCGGGCTCGCCGGCTGGAAGTGCGGCGGCAGCGAGGCGCTGGCGTTCTGCCAGAACCCGACCTGCGGCTAGCCCGCGCGGCCGGACGACACGAGCGGCGGCTCCCTCCGGGGGGCCGCCGTTTTCGTGTTCGGAGCGATGCTATGGTTCCTCACATGACGGTGGCCTGCCCGCTCCCGCCGACCTCGCCGGCGCTTCGTGACGACGCCGCGCACCCGTACTTCCTGTGGTGGACCGAGTGCACCGTGGCGGACCTCCGCGGTCATCTGCGCGATCCCGATCCCGCGAAGCGGGGCTACTGGCTCGGAGCGCTGCTTCGCGAGGCCAACACGCGAGACGTCTGGCTCTTCACGACCCCCGAGCAGGTGCGGAGCGAGTGGCCGCACATCGTCCGACACCTGGGCAAGGCGCGGCCGCGGTGGGCGTGGCTCCTCGGAATCGGCGAAGCCCGCTGGCCACCCGCAGAGGCCCGCGGTGCATAGCCGGTTCGACCGGCGCGTCCTCTCGGACCAGGAGCTGGCCTTCGTCAGAGCCTGCCAGGAGCGGGTCCCGTGCCACCTGGCCGGCGGAGCGGCGCTCTCGGGAGCCTACCTGTCGCACCGCCTGTCCGCCGACATCGACCTGTTCTGCCACGACGCGGCGCAGGTGAGGGACCTGTTCTCGCTGCTGCCCACGATCGCGCAGGAGACCTCGGCTTCGGTGCGGATCGTGCGGGACAGCGGGACCCACGTGAGAGCCGAGCTCCGCGTGGAGGACCGAGCGATGGAGCTCGACCTCGTGCACGAGGCGTTGCCCGACCTCGAGCCCGCGCCGACCCTCGAGGCGGTGACCGTGGAGTCGTTCCCCGACCTCCGGGCCTCGAAGCTCACTTGCCTCTTGTCTCGATCCGAGCCCCGGGATCTGGTCGATCTGCTGTTCCTCGAGCGGCGCGGGTACCTTCCGGAGAACGACCTGGCGCTCGCGCTTCGAAAGGACGCCGGCATCGATCCGGGCGTGCTGGCGTGGCTGCTGCGCGACTTCCCCGTCGAGCCGCTCCCCACCATGCTGGAGCCGTTGACGGTTGCCGAGCTGCGCGACTACCGCGACCGACTCGCGCAGCGCTTCCGAGAGCTCGCGGTCGCGCCAGCGGGCCCCCCCTAGTACCTCGCCACAGGGATCCTGATCGATTCGGCTTGTCTGGCACGGCGCTGGCTGCGTTGCTCGTCGTCGAAATAGCGCCTGCTATTCCTTCCTCCTCGCGCCTTGCCAGCGCCGCGCCATCCTGCGCCTCGGTCGGTCAGGATCCCTGTGGCGAGGTACTAATAGCCGTCCACGAACCCGAAGGGGGGTGGCGGCCGCCGGCGGAGTGGCGGCGGTTTCGCCGATCGGCCGCTAGCAAGTGCGCGGAATCGCTAGGGCGACCCCCTGGCACCGGACGTGCGATGGCGCCGCGGCATGCTCGCCACCGTCCACGCGGGGTCGCTCGTCGGGATCGAAGCCCACCCCGTCCACGTCGAGGTGCGGTTCACCGAGGACGGCCTCCCGACCTTCGACATCATCGGGTTGCCCGAGGCCGCCGTCCGCGAGAGCCGCGTGCGGGTCAAGACGGCCATCGCCGCCAACCGCTACGAGCTGCCGAAGCAGCGGCTGCTCGTGAACCTCGCGCCGGGGGACGTTCGCAAGAAGGGCTCGTCCTTCGACCTCGCCATCGCGATCGGCGCGCTGTCGGCGGCGGGGCTGTGCGCGCCGAACCGGCTCGGCGAGACCCTGGTGCTCGGCGAGCTCTCGCTCGACGGAGGCGTCCGTCCGGTACGCGGCGCGCTCGCGCACCTGCGGAGCGCGAAGAAGCGAGGCCTCACCCGCGCCATCATCCCCGAGGGCAACGCCGCCGAGGGCGCGCTCGCCGTCGGGCTCGAGGTGCTCGTCGCCCGGCACCTCGTCGAGGTCGTCGAGTACCTGCGGGGTGAGCGAGAGCTGCCCTCCCCCCTCGGCCGCCACCGAGGCGCGGCCCCCGTCGTGGACGACCTCGCCGACGTGCGCGGCCAGGGTGCGGCCCGACGGGCCCTCGAGATTGCCGCCGCCGGCGGGCACCACCTGCTCCTGGTGGGCCCGCCCGGCAGCGGCAAGACCATGCTCGCGCGGCGCCTGCCCGGCCTGCTCCCCCCAGCCGGTCCCGACGAGGCGCTCGACATAGCGACCATCGCCGGGGCCGCGGGGCTCGTGCCCCCGGGCCCCCCGGGCGGCGTCGCGCGACCTTTTCGTGCACCCCACCACACGGCGAGCGCCGCCGCCATGATCGGCGGCGGCGACCCGGTGCGGCCGGGCGAGGTGACGCTCGCGCACGGCGGGGTGCTCTTCCTCGACGAGCTGCCCGAGTTCCGGCGGGACGCCATCGAGTCGCTCCGGATCACGATGGAGGGCGGCGTCGCCGTCGTCGCGCGGATCCGCGAGCGCGTGGTGATGCCGGCCGAGCCGCTCGTCGTCGCCGCGATGAACCCGTGCCCTTGCGGCTACGCGGGCGAGGTCCGGCGCGTGTGCCGGTGCTCGCCCGATCAGGTGCAGCGCTACCGCTCGCGCGTGTCCGGGCCGCTCCTCGACCGGTTCGACATGCACGTGAGCGTGCCGCGCGTCGAGGCGCGGTCGCTTCGGCGCGCCGCGCCGGGCGAGCCGACCGCCGCCGTGCGCGCGCGGGTCGTCGCGGCGCGGGAGCGGGCCGCTTCGCGGCGGCGGCGCAACGACACGATCGCCGAGCTCGCGCGCGACGTCGAGCCGGAGGCCCTCGCGCTGCTCGAGCGGGCGATGGAGGCGCTCGGGCTCAGCGCGCGGGCGTACGTGAAGGTGCTGCGGGTCGCGCGGACCATCGCCGACCTCGGCGCGAGCGACGCCGTCGACGCAGCACACGTGGCCGAGGCGCTCCAGTACCGCCTGCTCGACCGCGGCGGCGAGCGGGCGCGCCGGGAGGACGACGCGGCGTGAACGGCGCCGCCACACAGGAGGGATCGCAGATGGTGTCGAAGGAAAAACAACGGGCCGTCAACGCGGCCATGGGGACGATCGAGAAGAGCCACGGCAAGGGCTCGATCATGCGCGGCGGCGACCGGCCCGCCGAGCGCATCCCTGTCATCCCCACCGGGTCGCCCTCGCTCGACAACGCGCTCGGGTGTGGCGGATACCCGCGTGGGCGCACGGTCGAGATCTACGGACCGGAGTCGAGCGGCAAGACGACGCTCACGCTCCACGCGATCGCCGAGTGCCAGCGGCGCGACGGCATATGCGCGTTCATCGACGCCGAGCACGCGCTCGACGTGTGCTACGCCGCGAACCTGGGCGTCGACGTGAAGCAGCTCCTGATCAGCCAGCCCGACTACGGCGAGCAGGCGCTCGACATCGCCGACACGCTGATCCGGAGCGGCGCGGTGGATCTGATCGTCGTCGACTCGGTCGCGGCGCTCGTGCCGAAGGCCGAGATCGAAGGGGACATGGGCGACCTGCACGTGGGCACGCAAGCGCGCCTCATGAGCCAGGCGCTGCGCAAGCTCATCGGCATCTCGAACCGCTCGAGCACCACGGTGATGTTCATCAACCAGCTCCGGCAGAAGATCGGGGTCAAGTTCGGATCCCCCGAGACCACGACGGGCGGCAACGCCCTCAAGTTCTACGCGTCGGTGCGCCTCGACGTGCGCCGGGTGGGCGCGCTGAAGTCGGGCGAAGAGGTGCTCGGGAACCGCACGAAGGTCAAGGTGGTCAAGAACAAGCTCGCGCCCCCCTTCCAGGTCGCCGAGTTCGACATCCGCTACGGCGAGGGCATCGACTCGCTCGGCGATCTGCTCGACGCGGCCGTGGCGCGCGGCGTCGTCGACAAGAGCGGCGCGCACTACTCGTTCGGGGGCGAGCGCATCGGGCAGGGGCGCGAGAAGGCCCGCGCGGCCCTGCTCGAGGATCCGAAGATGCAGGACGCCGTACGCAAGGCGCTGCTCCCGCCGCCGGTGGAGCCCGCCCGGGCGGCGTGAGCTCGCGTGGTGCCGCCGGAGAGGTCGAGCGACGATCCGGCGGCACCGCGCGCGGCTCGCCGGGCGCGACGCCGATCACATCGGGCCGGGGCAACGCCACTCGACGCCCACCCGGCGGACGATCGGGGCCCCGTCGCGCGCGTCGGTCGCGAGCCCGAGGCGCACCTCGAGGACGCCGCCGCCAGGTACGTCGAGGTCGAACGGCGCCGCGTCGTCGGGGAGGACGCCGAGGGGCGTGAAGGCCGCCGAGGCGAGGCCGCCCCGGTCCGGGGCGTGGCGCACGGACACCTCGACGGAGCCGGCGGCTCCGGGCAGGACGTCGAGGTGCAGCCGCGCCCAGTCGGTCTCACCGTCGGGCCGGCAGCCGTCGAAGACGTGGTCGAGCGTGCCCTCCTCGACGAAGCCGCCCACGAGCTCGGCGCCGCTCAGGTCGCCCTGCGTGTGGGGCCCCGCGCCGACCGGCACCTGCGCCCCGACCGCGCCCTCCCCGGGATCGAACCGCGTGGCGACGCCGCTGCCGGCAGGGCCCCCCTGGCTGCTCGCGACCCACACGCGGCCGAGCCCGTCCAGACCGACGCCGATGCTCTCGAGCGGGCGCACGCCGTCGGCGGAGAGATCGAACACGCCGGTCACGTCGAGCGGCTCGAGCCCGACGGCCGAGAGCGCGCCGCCGGTGTGGGCGACCCACGCCACGCCGTCGAGCACGGCCACTCCGCGCGCGCTCGGCTCGGTGTCGAGCCGGCTCCACACGTCGCGCGCGGGCTCGTAGACCACGACGTCGTCGCAGGAGAAGCCCGTCAGGACGATGCGGCCCTCGGCGTCCGGCGCCAGGCTGTACGCGAGGTAGCAGGCGAAGGGCACCTCGAGCACCTCGACGGTCCTCGCCGTGCGGTCGATCCGGGCGAGCAGCCCGTCGCGCGACGAGAGCCACAGCGTGCCCCACGGATCGAACGCGGCGGCGTACGGCGAGAAGCCGGGCGTCGCCACGCGCGCCCGCACCTCGCCCGTGAGGCCGTCGAGGGCCAGGACCTCCTGCGCGTCGTGCAGGCCGACCCACACGTTGCCGCCGGAGGCGCCGTCGAGCCCGCGGTCACCGTCGACGGCGAGCGCGCGCGCGACTCCACCGGTCTCGCCCACGGGCACGTGCAGGAGCACGCACTCGTCCGTCCCGAACGGCAGGACGTCGTCCGGTCCGGTCGAGGTCTCGAGCCCGTCCGTGTCGGCGTCGACGCACCGGTCCGACCGAGCGGCGATCTTCGTCACCGTCGACACGCCGCCAAGCTCGCGGTTGGCCACCCACGCGTCTCCCGCGTAGTCGACGGCGACCCGGCTCGGCTCGGAACCGCCGGTGCGGTATCGCGCCGTCTCCTCCGCGGCGACGGCGTCGATGCGCGAGACGGTGCCCTCGGCGCTGTTGGCGACCCAGACGGTGCTCGCGTCGAGCGTCGTCCCGCGCGCGAGGGTCAGCGCGCCGAGCGGGCCGAGGGCGACGCCCTCCCCCTCGGACGGCACGAAGGGATCGTCCTCCTCGCCCCACACCGCGCCGTTGCACCCCGGCGTGCACGCACCGCACGGGCTGCGGACGCCGTCGTCGACCACACCGTCGCAGTCCTGGTCGGTCCCGTCGCAGGTCTCGCCGCGCGGGAGCACCTGCCCCTCGCACAGGCCCCATGTCCCTCCCACGCAGCGCGTGCGGCCGGAGGTGCACTGGCCCACGCCGGCGGTTCCGTCCGGACCGGCGTAGCAGCCCGTGGTCGCGCCGACGAGGCAGGGGCATCCCGGCGCGAACGGGTCTTCGGTGCAGTCGGGCGGCGCGACCGCCTCGCAGTCCTCGTTGCGGAGCGGGTTGGTCTCGTCGCAGTCCGGACCGCTGGCGCAGCCGGGCCCGAAGCCGTCGAGGTCCGGGTCGTCGCAGTCGGCCGCGGCGCCCTCGCAGCCGGACAGCGAGAGCCCGAGCGACAGGAACGAGGCAGCGAGCGCCGGCAGCCGCAGGCCCACACGCGCAGCATAGCAGCGCCCTGCTATCCTCCGCCGCCGTGCGCTACCTCGTCACTGGTGCGGCAGGGTTCCTCGGTACGGCCGTCGCGCGCCGGGCCCTCGCGGAGGGCGACGAGGTGGTGGCCCTCGTCCGCGACGGCGCGCGGGCGGCTGCCCTCGAAGAGGCCGGCGCCACGGTGCGGATCGCCACGATCGGCGATCCGAACGCCGTGGCCGAAGCCGCGAAGGGGTGCGAGGTCGTCGTGCACTGCGCGGCGGTCACTTCCCACCGGGCCGCTCGAAGGGCGCTCCGGTGGACGAACGTGGCGGGCACCGAGAACGTGATCAACGCCGCGCGGCACGCCGGATGCGCCCGCGTCGTGCACGTCTCGTGCGCGGACGTCACGCTCTCGAACGAGGACCGCGTCAACTGGAACGAGAGGCGCGAGCTGTCGCACCGGCCGATCGACGAGCACGCGCGGAGCAAGCTCCTCGGCGAGGAGATCGCGCTGTCGCAGAACGGACAGGGCATCGAGGTCACCGCGCTCCGCCCGGCGATCCTGTGGGGCCCCGGCGACCGGACTCACCTGCCGGGACTCGTGCGCGAGGCGCTGCCCTCGGGCCTCCGGCTGGTGGGCGCGGGCAAGAACCTCGTCTCGACCACGTACGTGGACAACTTCGTCGACGCGGTGCTCGCGGCGGCCGAGGTCGAGAAGGCGGCCGGCAACGCGTACTACATCACCGACGGCGCGTTCCTCGAGGCGCACGAGCTCTTCGGCCAGCTCAGCGAGGCGATCGGGCTCCCCCGCCCGAGGCGCGGGCCCCCTCTCGGGATCGCGTACGCGGTGGCGTGGGCGCGCATGCGGCTCGGCGCGGGCGGCTGGTGGCCCACCGACGTCGTCCAACGAGGGCGCAGCACCTACTTCGATCACCAGAGCGCGTGCGCCGACCTCGACTGGGAGCCGCGCGTCACGGTGGACGAGGGCATGAGGCGTCTGGCTGAATGGGCGAAGGAGGTCGGGGGTCCGGAGGCGATCGCGGCGATGTACCGCGCTCCGGCGACGGCGAGCTCGGTGGACGCGGAGGTCGCGGCCGCGGGGGGAGAGAGGGGCGGCTGACGGGGGGCCGGGGGCGGGGCCGTCACCGTGACCGTCACCGTCACCGTGACCGTGACCGTGACCGTGACCGTGACCGTGACCGTGACCGTCACCGTCACCGTCACCGTGACCGTCACCGTCACCGTTACCGTTACCGTTAACGTTAACGTTAACGTGACCCGTGAGGGATTCGATGGCCGGCCGCGCGCCTGGCGCAGCTCGCGCGCCAGCCTTCGGCTGTCACGCGAGTTGCGCCTGGACGGCGCGCTGTCGTCTCGCCGGGGCCGGGAGCCTGGTGTGTGAGTTGGGGGGGCTCTTCCGGTTTGGGTTGGGGCTCACGGCGGGCGTGAGCCCCAACCCAAACCGGAGGAGGTCGCCTTGGCACTCGTCGTTCTCATCGTGGAGCTGCGGCCGCTCGTCGGGCCGATCCGGCGGCACGATCGGTCGCTGGCCGATCAGTTGAGGCGGGCTGCCAGCAGCATCCTGCTCAACATCGCCGAGGCGGAGTACTCGGATCCCGGGCACTGGGCGGGCGCGGCTGTTCAATGCGGCGGGCAGCGCCAATGAGACGCTGGCGGCGCTCGAGATCGCCGAGGCCTGGGGATACATCGACCGAGGACAGGCCGCGCGGCCGGCGGAGCTGCTCGACCGGATCAAGGCGCTCCTCTTTCAGCTCACCCGCGCCCGGCGCTGACCCGCGCGCCGCGGGCGGCGCGCCCGGCGGCGAGCGAAGCGAGTCGCCGAGGGGGGGCGCAAGCCTTCGGTGAACGTCGCGAAGCGATGTTCACCGAAGGCGCCCGCGGGGGGTCTCCCCCCGGGGTCATAGGGGGCTCCGCCCCCGATCATTAAAGAAGGCCCCGCCACACGCTGGTACTCACTACGGCTGCTCCCTTCCGGGCCTGACCGGGTTCGCGAGCCAGCGTTGGCGGAGCCACAAGAACGTCGCCTAGCTGCGTTCGGCGGAGAGGGCGGGATTCGAACCCGCGGTACCCGTTAGGGCACACACGATTTCCAGTCGTGCACCTTCAACCACTCGGTCACCTCTCCAGGGATCCGGGGAGGGACCCCGCGTACGACTGGGGCAATCCTGCCCCTCGGCTTCAAAGAACGGCGGCCAACAGGCTCGGCGGAGAGCGTGGGATTCGAACCCACGGTACCCGTGAGGGCACACTTGATTTCGAATCAAGCGCCTTCGACCACTCGGCCAGCTCTCCGCGCCGGAAGCTAGCATCACGGGTGGGGGTGTCAACGGGTGTGGCGGTCGGGGGTCATTCCTTGCGCTCCCTGCGCCTCCGCTCGCGAATCTCCTCGAAGAACCCGCTCAGGACTCCGGCGCACTCGCCGGCCAGCACGCCCGGGACCAGCTCGAAGGTGTGGTTGAGCTTCCCGTCGAGCCCGATCCGGTAGAGCGTCTGGACGGCGCCCGCCTTCGGGTCATCGCACCCGTAGACGACGCGGGGGACTCGCGCGTTGACCAGCGCACCGGCGCACATGGGGCACGGCTCGAGCGTCACGTAGCAGGTGGCGTCCACCAGCCGCCAGCTCCCGAGCCGCGCCGACGCCGCGCGCAAGGCGATGAGCTCCGCGTGGGCGGTCGGGTCCCGCGCCGTCTCCCGGAGGTTGTGCCCCCGGCCGACCACACGCCCGTCGTAGACGACGACGGCGCCGATCGGCACCTCTCCGCGCGCCAGGGCCTTGTCGGCCTCGGCGAGGGCCTCGCGCATGAACCGCTCGTCGTCGGGTCGCATCGGGGTACGTCCGCCCGGGCACACGTTGACAGGCCGGGTCGGCACCGTTACATACTCGCTCCCCTTTCGCGGCTCAATTGCGCGGGAGGGCGCTTGAAAACCGAGGTCGTGGGAGAGGTGGCCGAGTGGCTGAAGGCAGTCGCTTGCTAAGCGACCGTACGCTCAAAAGGTGTACCGCGGGTTCGAATCCCGCCCTCTCCGCCACGCGCCGCGGCGTGCTTGACGCCCGGCGGCTGCCGGGTAGAGTCCCGGCCCACCCCAGGAGCCATAGCTCAATTGGATAGAGCATCGGTCTACGGAACCGGGGGTTGGAGGTTCGAGTCCTCCTGGCTCCGCTAAGCTTCCCTTCATGATTGCACGCCTCGCCTTCCTCGCCCCCCTGCTCCTCGCCGCCGTCGTGGCGCTCGCGCCGGGCCGGGCGAGGGCGTGTAGCTGCATGCAGCAGGACCCCGGCACCGCCTTCGAGCAGGCGGCCTCCGTGTTCGAGGGGCGCGTCGCGTCGATCGAGCCCGGCGACGGAGAAGTCCTGGTGACGCTCGGGGTCGTCCGCACCTGGAAGGGCGCCGACAGCGAAGAGGTCCAGGTGCGCACGAACGAGAGCTCCGCTGCCTGCGGGTACAACTTCGAGCAGGGCAAGAGCTACCTCGTGTACACGCACGACGTGGACGGCGCCGAGCACGTGAGCCTGTGCAGCCGGACCGCGCTCATCGAGGACGCGGGCGAGGACCTGGCGGCGATGGGCGAGGGGGTCACTCCCGTGAGCCCGCACGAGCCGACCGAGACGGTCGAGCCCACGCCGGCGCCCGCCACGCAGGCGACCACGTACGAAGCGGGCTGCGCGAGCTGCGCCGTCGGGACGGAGCGAAACGAGGGCGCCGCCTGGCTCGGCAGCGCCCTCGTGCTGTTCGCGGCCTTCCTTCGCCGCCGTCGCTGAGCCTCAGCGGCCTGCGGTCCGGAAGATGTCCATGATGTCGCCGAGCAGCTTCACCGCCTCGGCGCGCGGGCGCTGGAAGGCGTTGCGGCCGACGATCGAGCCGTAGGCGCCGCCCGCGGCGAGGCCCCGGATCTCGTCCAGGAGCTCGGCCGTGCCCTTCGCGGCGCCGCCCGAGAAGATGACGATCCGCTTGCCGTTGAAGCTCGACTGCACCACGTGCCGAATGCGCTCCTCGAGCGTCCCGATCGGGATGTTCTCGTAGGCCTTCTTGGCTTCCTTCTGCCAGACGACCTCGGTCGGCGGCTTGACCTTGACGATGTGCGCGCCGAGCTCGCACGCGATGTGCGCCGAGTACGCGATGACGTCCACCGCGGTCTCGGCCTCCTTCGACATGTTGCCGCCGCGCGCGTACGACCAGATGATCGTGGGCAGGCCGACGGCCCGCGCCTCGCGGCTGAGGTCGCGGATCTGGCGGTACAGCTCGTTCCGGTACCCGCTACCGGGGTAGATGGTGAAGCCGATGGCGCTGCAGCCGAGGCGCAGCGCGTCCTCGACGGTCGACGTCAGGGCCGAGGCGGGCTGACCGGGGTCGCCGAGCACGTCGCTGTTGTTGACCTTGAGGATCAACGGGAGCTTGCCCGCGTACTCGCTGGCGACGGCCTCGATGAACCCGAGCGGCGCCGCGTAGCCGGAGCAGCCCGCCTCCACCGCGAGGCTCGGGTGGTACGACGGGTCGTAGCCCGCGGGGTTCGGAGCGAAGCTCCGCGCCGGCCCGTGCTCGAAGCCCTGGTCCACCGGCAGGATCACCATCTTGCCGGTGCCCGCGAGCGAGCCGGTCTCGAGCAGGCGCCGGAGATTGCCGATGACGCCGGGGTTCTCGCCCGGGTAGTTGGCGAGGATGCGCTCTACCGCTTCGGTCATTGGTCGTGCCCTCCAGGGATGTTGGCCGTGTCTATGCGCAGTCAGGCGATCGCGCAAGCGTCTGCTCGCCTGGCCGACGCGCCGAGCGGGCGGCGGCAGGTGGCGGCCGCCGTCGGGTGGCGGCCGATCTCGCCGCTCGGGCGCTGCAAGTGTGCGGAATCACGGACCGGGTCCGCAGCCCACGGGGCGGAGGAGAAGGGATTCGAACCCCTGGAGCCCTTGCGGGCTCGGCGGATTTCAAGTCCGCTGCCTTCGACCACTCGGCCACTCCTCCAAGACTCGGGCGGGATTCTGTCACAGGACCGGAGGGTCCGCCGCCCGGGGTTGGCGCATGACCGGCCCCCGTGGTCTCCTGGCTCGGTGATGGCGATCCGGGCTCTCGTCCTGCTGATCGGCTGCGCGCAGGTGCTCGCCGGATGCGCGCAAGGCAAGACCCCGATCGACACGGGCCGCGACGAGGCGGGCCCCGGGGCGATGGACGCCTCGTCCCCTCCGGGCGTCGACGCCTCCACGCCCGGAGGGCCGGACGCCGGTCCCGACGCGGGCAGCCGTCCCGACGCGGCAGCGCCCAGGGACGGCGGCGCCCCTCCGCCGGAGTGCACCGCCGGCACGACGGATACGGAGACCGGCGCGTGCGGGGCGTGCGGCGAGGGCACGCACACGCGGACGCGCACGTGTGAGGCCTCGGGCACCTTCGGCCCGTGGAGCGGCTGGTCGGGCTGCGCGACCGACGCACAGTGCGCGCCCGGCGACTCCGACACCGACACGCGAGCCTGCGGCGCGTGCGGCTCGGGTACCCAGACGCGGACCCGGAGCTGCGACGCGGCCACCTGCCGGTGGGGGAGCTGGGGCTCGTTCGGGACGTGCGGCGGCGCGAGCGGCTGCGCGCCGGGCGAGACGCGGGCGTGCGCGAACGGTGACTCGTGCGGGCACGAGGTCTGCCAAAGCGACTGCTCGTGGGGCGGCTGCGAGCCGATCCACGAGTGCCTGCGCATCCGGCCCGGGACCACCGGTCCCGAGGGCAACAACTACCGCTGCTGCGGCTCGGACGCGTGGCAGTTCTGCCTGCCCTCCTGCTACTGGAGCACCGACTGTGCGGCTTGCGGTGGCTGTGGCTGCTGAGTTGCCCTATCCTCCGGTCGTTTTTTGCGGGGGTGAGAGCCGTGGCAGCCGATACCGTCTGTGCCCGCCTGCTCGAACAGGCACGTAAGAACCCGAAGAAGCCGGCGTACTTCGTCCGCCGCGGCGCAACGTGGGAGCCGACCGACTGGGGCACGTACGCCGGAGAGGTGCGCCAGGTGGCCCGAGGCCTGATGGCCCTCGGGTTCGAGCCGGGGCAGACGGCGTGCATCCTGGGGTTCAACCGCCCGGAGTGGACGATCATGGACGTCGCCGCCATGTGCGCGGGCGGCGCCCCGGCCGGCATCTACACCACGTGCTCGCCCGAGGAGGTCCGGTACATCGTCGCCCACTCCGAGGCGCCCGTCGTGCTCGTCGAGAACGAGGAGCAGTGGAAGAAGATCGACGTCGAGCGCGCCAACATGCCGAAGCTCCGGCACGTCGTCACGATGAAGGGGGCGCCGAAGATCGCGGACGACCTCGTGATGACCTGGGAGGAGCTGCTGGCGAAGGGTGACGAGGTCGGCGACCTGAAGCTCGACGAGCGCATCGAGGCGCTCGAGCCGGACGGGCTCGCCACGCTCATCTACACGTCGGGGACGACCGGACCACCCAAGGGCGTCATGCTGTCGCACCGCAACCTGGCGTGGACCGCCGGCGTCGCCCGCCAGCTCATCGACTCGCGCGACGACGACTGCGTGCTCTCGTACCTGCCGCTCAGCCACATCGCCGAGCAGATGTTCACGATCCACGGCGCGCTCACCACGGGCTACGCCGTCTACTACGCCGAGTCGATCGAGAAGGTCCCGGACAACCTCAAGGAGGTACAGCCGACGATCTTCTTCGGGGTACCGCGCATCTGGGAGAAGTTCCACGCGGGCATCGCCGCCAAGCTCAAGGAGGCCAAGGGCGTCAAGAAGCGCCTGGTGGAGTGGGCCATGGGCGTGGGCCGGAGGGTCACCGAGGACAAGGCTCGGGGCCGCGAGCCGTCGGGTGCCCTCGCGCTGCAGTACAAGCTGGCCGACAAGCTCATCTTCTCGAAGCTCAAGCCGGCCATCGGGCTCGGCCGCGCCCGAGCGTGCGTGAGCGGCGCCGCTCCCATCTCGAAGGAGGTCCTCGAGTTCTTCGCCAGCCTCGACATCGTCGTGCTCGAGGTCTACGGGCAGAGCGAGGACACCGGGCCCACGAGCTTCAACCGCCCCGACCGCTTCCGTCTCGGCAGCGTCGGCCCGGCCATCCCGGGTGTCGAGGTGAAGATCGCCGAGGACGACGAGATCCTCGTGAAGGGACCGAACGTGTTCCTCGGCTACTACAAGGACCAGGCCGCCACCGACGACGCGCTCAAGGACGGATGGCTGTGCTCGGGCGACCTCGGCGCCTTCGACAAGGACGGCTTCCTGTCGATCACGGGCCGCAAGAAGGACATCATCATCACCGCCGGCGGCAAGAACATCACGCCGAAGAACATCGAGCACGCCCTCAAGAACCACGAGCTCATCAACGAGGCCGTGGTCATCGGCGACCGGCGCAAGTACCTGACGGCGCTCGTGACGCTCGACCCCGAGGCCTCGGTCGAGTGGGCTCGGGAAAACGGGCTCGACGGGCAGGCTCTCCACGACTCCCCGGAGCTGCTCGCCGAGCTCCAGAAGGCCGTGGACGAGGCCAACTCGCACCTCGCCCGGGTCGAGCAGATCAAGAAGTTCAAGGTGCTGCCCCGGAACTTCACGATCGAGGACGGCGAGCTGACCCCCACGTTGAAGGTGAAGCGCAACGTGGTGAACGAGCACTTCGCGTCCGAGATCGACTCGATGTACGCCGAGTGATCACGACGTACGCGCTCTGCGGCTTCGCGAACTTCAGCTCCATCGCCATCCAGATCGGCGGGATCGGATCCATCGCGCCGGAGCGCCGCTCCGACCTCGCGCGCCTCGGCCTCAAGGCCATGTTCGGCGGGACGCTGGCCGCCTGCATGACGGCGACCGTCGCCGGGATGCTGGTGTAGGCCGGCGACGATGATCGCCAGCGCGGGTTCTGTGCCATGATGGCGGGGATGGCTCGCAGACTCTGGCGCTCGACGTGCGTGGTGGTGCTCGCGGTCGTGGCGGGCTGCGGGGGCGAGCGGGCCGAGGGAGGCGGACCGCGGATCGACGGCGGGGGTGAGCCGGCCTCGTGCCTCGAGCCCGACCGCTCCTGTCCCGACGAGCTCCCCATCTCCGCCGGACCGTGCGAGGGCGACCTGGTGTGCAACTACACCGACTACGTCTACCGGTGCATCGACGGCGCCTGGGTGGACGAGCCGCTGTGCTTCGGGTGCGCGCCGGCTCTGGCGGAGGTGTGCCGCGAGCCCTTCGCCGGCACGCTGGCCGGCGCATCGGTGCAGATCGGTCCGGCCGACGGCGGAGCCTTCCGGCCCTTCGACGAGGGCGAGCGAATCCTGCCCGTCTTCGGCGCGCAGGGCGCGACCATGGTCGCCTACCGGGTCCGCATCGAGGGGGAGGGGCCGCCGGATTGCCTCGGCGTCCGGCACACCGTCTCGCTCGACACGCTCGCGGGCGCGCCGGCGCCGCTCGGCGTCCGCGGGCACTGCGGCGAGACGCGGCGCGTGTTCGCCGTCCTCCCGGACAACCCTTGCGAGTTTCGCGACTACACCGTCGATCTGGCGGTGGAGGTCGACGGCGTCGGTGCCACCGGCGTCGGCCTGGTGCTCGAGGGCGGCGGCTGCCCGCGCACGCTCTGACGTGCCTGTGCGTGACACACGCCGGACGCCGATGTCGGCCCCTCACGTTTGGGGACAACCCGGCTGTCGCGAGGACCGCGGGTTCAAGGTGAGGCGGTTCGGCGCTACCCTCGCCCCGCCATGCGAACGACGATCCACCGACACGGCTCGTGCGTAGCGATCTCCTTGCTCCTCGCGTGCGGCGGCGCGACGCCGGCGCCCGAGACCGAGCCTCCTCCGCCCGCCCCCGCGCCCCCCGAGGTCGAGCAGGAGCCGCCGCCTGCCGAGCCCGAGCCCGAGCAGAGCGAGCCTGAGCAGAGCGAGCCCGCCGAGCCCGAAGAGGCCGAGCGCGAGCCCGCGCCCCCGCCGGCGCCGCCGCTCACCTCGCCGAGCGCCGACGACATCCGCGAGGCCTTGCTCGCGGCGTCCTCGGACGTCGTCGCCCTCGGGCGGCTCGTCGATCCCGCGTGGGGGATCGGCGTCGTCGAGGCGGACGTCGGCATGCTCCAGCACTGCGACACCGAGCGCCTCGCCTCGGCGCCGGGGATCGGGTTCGTGTTCGGGGCTGGCGACACCTTCCGGTGCGACCGCGACCTTCGTCGCTGCACCGTGCAGGAGCAGGACGGCCGCGGCTACGCGTTCCACTTCCGCGAGGGCGAGGGCGACACCGTCTGGCTGAACGCGATCGTCCACTACGATCGCCGCGTCCCCAACACGGACAACGCCCGCGTCCGCGCCTTCGTCGGCGAAGGCGACGGCGTGTGCGCGCTCTGGCGCTCGCTCCGCTCGACCGACGGCGAGGTCCCCGAGCGGCTCTCGGTGTTCGTCAGCAGTCACACGGGGCTCGTGCCGGAGACGCTGGCCGAGCATCGCTGCGGCGACGACGCGGCCGCGGCGCACGGCGAGCGCGTCGCGCCGCTCTCGTCGAGCTCACCCGAGCGGTGCGAGCGCGACCCGGCGCGCTGCACCTTCGACGTCGGCGACGAGGACGTCACGGTGTACGGCGGCGAGGACGGCCCCACCGCCGTCGCCGTCACCCGGCCGGGCATGCACCGGAACCTCGAGCGGGCGCAGCAGCGCGAGCTCGACGCCTTCCTGCGCGCCGCCTCGCGGCACGACTGCTCGGAGGAGTAGCGACTCAGCTTCTCCGGCGCGCGCCGAGCGCGAAGAGCGCGAGCACGAGCGCATAGGCGGCCGGCGGCGGCGGTGTTCCCCCGGCCGCCGCCGAGCACAGCCCGCCCGTCCGGCCCGTCTCGCCCGGCTCGACCTCGGGCGGCGCGTCCGCCGGGCCGCCCTCGGCGCCGTCGCCCTCGAATTCGTCCTCTTCGGCGGCCGCCGCCGGCTCCGCGTCGTCCTCGGAGGCGGGCTCGTCGGCCGGCGAGGTCTCGTCCGGCGCCGCGGCGTCCTCGCCGCCCGGGCGCGGCTCGAGCTCGGCCAGCAGCTCTCGGACGACGCGCTCGACCCGCCGCTCGTCCCCGGCGTGGTAGCCGTCGTTCACGTGCCGGACCACGCCGCGGGCGTCGACGACCCACGTGGTGGGCATCGTGTTTCCGCCCCAGCGGCGCGCCACGGCCCGGTCGGCGTCGTGCACGTTGGAGAAGCGCACCCCCGTCCGCTCGACGAACCGGCGCATGGCGCCCTCGTCCCGATCCACGTTCACGCCCACGACGCGCAGGCCCTGCCGGTAGTAGCGCGCGTACAGCCGCTGGAACGCGGGCAGCTCCTCCCGGCACGGCTCGCACCATGACGCCCACACGTTCACGATGAGCACCTTGCCGCGGTAGCGGCCGATGCGGATGCGGTTGCCCCGCATGTCTCTTAGCCCGATCTCCGGCGCCCGCGCGCCGACGTCGACCGCCAGAGCCCCGCTCTGGAGCACGGTCGCGCCCGCGATCGCCGAGACCACGAAGCCCATCCATCCGATTCGTCGCACGGGCGCGATGATAGCCGCTCCTCGGGCCGGAAGCGCGGCGGACGGTCGCGGGGGATCGATGCGCCCCGGCCGGCGTACCATGACCGAGTGGCTCGTCTCTCGCTTGCCTTGCTCGCCATGGGCGCCGCGCTCGCCGGGAGCGGATGCGTGGTCCCGTTCGTGGTGCCGCCGCTTCGCAGCTCCGCCTCGGCCGGGGCCGCGGCCGGGCAGCTCGAGCGTCCGGAGCCCGGGGCCATGGCGTCCGACCGGGCGGGACCGATCACCGAGATCCGCGGCGCCATCCACCCCTTGCAGCTCACCGACCGGCAGGGCGCACGCCGGTGGGACTTCGGAGCGGGCTGGCTCTTTCAGACCGCGACCGAGAGCACGCTCGACCTCGAGCGACACGGGCCGTTCCTCGAGATCGGCTACCGGCTCTGGCGGCGGCCGATGACCGACCGGTCGTCCCTCCGGCTGAGCATGCACGCCGGCGCCGAGCTGCTGCTCGCCGAGACCGACCGCGGGGCGGTGGCCGGCGGAGGCGCCAACATGGGCTTCACGCTCGAGGCGGTCACGTGGGCGTCGGGGCCCATCGAGGAAAACTCGGACGACGGCGTGGTCGTGGGAGGGGCGGCCGGAGAGTCGAGCGTCGGCCTCGTGGCGTCGAGCGGCTTCCGCAACGTCGACGGGACCAGCTACTTCTGCATGACCCTCGGGGTGAGCCTGCGGTCGCCCGGGCTCGCGGGCATCGCCCTCATCATCCCGGATCGCATCTGACGACGCCCGCGAGCCAAGGTCCGGCCGGCGCCGCGCGTATCACGGACATGCGCGCGATCCTCTTCGCCCTCGCCCTGGTCCTCGCCCTTCCCTCGGCCGTCCTGGCCGAGTCGTGGTGCGCCTACCCGCTGTGGACGCACGAGTGGGGGGTGCAGGCCTTCGACGCCCGCGGCGCGCCGCGCGCCCCGGTCGGGCTCGCGCCGTACTTCCACCGGAGCGGCCCGGCGCCGGGGAGCGCCCCCCCGTTCCGCGCGCGCGACCTGCCCGCCGACTCGGGCATGCGCGCGCTGCCGGTGCTCCACTTCTACTCCGCCGGCACGCTCACGAGCGGGCCGATCCCCGTGGGCATCGAGGTCGGCTTCCGCCGGGGCGAGGCGCTCGCGTGGTACCCGCAGGTCGACGTCTTTCGCCCCACGCGGCTCGGTTGGGAGCTCTTGGAGCTGACTCCCGCTCCACGGCACCGCCCCGCCGGAACGCGCACGCCGTGGGTGCGCGCGCTCCGCGACTTCGACGCGCTCTGGGCCAACGGCCGCGGAGAGTCGGAGCGCTTCGTCTTCTACGAGGCGCGCACGCGCGAGCGCGTGGCGCTCGCGGTCGAGCGCGGAGATCGGCACCGTCCCGGCCACCGCCACTACGTCCTGCACAACCGGGGCGCCCAAGCCGTGCACGACGTCGTCGTCACGCACCGCGAGGGCGGCCGGGTCTTCGTGTTCGTCGCGCCGACCATCCCCGCCGGACGGCGCGCGGGCTTCGTCCTCGAGGAACACGCCGCGCCGGACCTCGCGGCGGCGCAGCGCGGCTGGCTCCGGGCGCGCCTCGTCGATCCGGCCGAGGGCGCACCGCCGCGCGAGTACCGGTGGCACGCGAACGACTGCGTGATGATGCGCGACCCCGCCGTCCCGGTCACGCAGGCCGAGGGCCACCGATTGTTCGCCCACGAGGTCGACGCGATCCTCGACGTGTGGGGCGCGGCCTTCTTCGACGCGCCCGGCACGACCGTGGTCTACCGCGAGGACGCGGCGTATCTCGACGACGTGATGCCTCTCGGCGTCTACACCGACATGTACAACTTCGTGAAGCTCCGCCGGCTCGGGCTCGCGGTGTGGACGGGCGTGACGCTCCCGTGAAGCCCCCAAATGGGGTATGTTCGAGCGTCATGGCGATCCACATCGACAGTCGCGGCGCTGGCACCGACGTCGTCCTGATCGGCGGAACCCCCAAGCCTCCTTCGCACTGGGAGCCCCTGCGGGCCGAGCTCGGCCCCGGCTTCCGGACGCACGTCGTCCACTTGCCGGGCTACGGAGAGGGCACCGCGCCGCCCGAGCCCGGCGACCTCGAGGGCGTGGAGGCCGAGATCGCGCGACGCCTCGAGGAGCTCGGGGTCGAGCGTCCGGTGCTCGTCGGCTACTCGGGCGGCTCGTACCGGTCGTTCGCGCTCGCTCTTCGCGGAGTCCCGTGCCGGGGCATCGTCGGCCTCGCGCCCATGGGCCACCTCGAGCGGGCGCGCGGCGAGTCGCTGCTCGGGGTCGCCGACGCGCTCGAGGCCGGCATCGACGTACGCGAGGCCGTGCTTCCGGCGCTCTTCGGATCGCGCACCCGCGAGAGGAGCCCGGACGCGGTGACGCGCTGGGCGGAGGAGATCCTGGCCGCCGCGAAGCCGGCCACGATGCGCGCCGAGATCCGCGCGTACATGGCGCGCGACCTCTGCCCTTCGCTCGGCGGCATCGAAGTCCCGGTCGTCCTGCGCGGGGGACGAGACGACCCGGGCGTGACGCCGGAGAACGTGCAGGCGCTCGCGGCGCTCCTGCCGAACGCGACGGTCGAGATCGTCGACGGCGCCTCGCACTGCCTGCACCTCGAAGACCTGCAAGCCACCGCGGAGTCGATCCGAGCGCTCGCGTAGCGGCGGAGTCTCGCGGGCGGCGCGGGGCGCCAGGGTCGGGTATCCTTCCTCGCATGGTCGACCCGAGGTCCTTCGCGGAAGCCGCTCGAGCCGAGGACGATGTCCGGCGGTTCGCCGAGATGACCCCGGAGCAGCGGCTCGCGTTGTTCCTCGAGCTGTGCGACCTGACCGATTCCATCGTCCGCGACCGACCCGACGTGGAAGCGCTCCTCGCTCCGACCCCCCGCTCGAAGGAGGCAGAGGCGCTCTGGCAGCGGCTGATGGACGAGGCCCGACGTGACCGACGATAGCGTCTCGTCCGTGGTCGAGCGCCCGCGCGCGGTGCTCGAGGACGCGGGGACGAGCTACGCGTTCGGGGGAGCCGTGGCGCTCGCGGCCTGGTCGGAGCCGCGCGCAACAGCTTGGGTGCACTCCGCCGAGGTGCTCGCCGTGTTCAAGATGCTCTTCTTCCGCCCCAAGGATCTCGTCGACGTCGAGCGGATGCTCACCGTCCAGGGTGAACGGTTCGACCGCGCGTTCGTACGCGACGCGCTCGTCGACATGCTGGGAGAGGACGAGCGGATCTCGAAGTGGGACGAGCTCTGCGAGCGCGCCGACCGCGCGTAGCGGCCGTCCAAGGGCCCACCGGCGCGGCCATGCGCACACCCGCAGTCGCGACCAGCTCTGGAGGTGAGTCGGCCGGGGGGCTGGTGTTGCTCACGCCACTGGCGAGGGAAGAACCTTCGTCGACGGTGAAGCCCGACAAGTCCTCGACGGTGACGGCGATCGCGCTCGACGAAAGGGGCTCGAACGGCCGTGCGCACGGGAGGCTACTGTACGGCTCGCGGTCCAATCGATGTAGGACGATGGCCCCATGCTCGTCGGCAACGACGAAACGTCCCGCATCGGTGTCGAGGAGGGCCGCGACCGCCCTCCGATCAGGAGCTCGGGCTGACCGACGCCACGCTCATGGCCGTCGCCGAGCGGCTCGAGACCCGGCGGATCCTGACGCTCGATCGCCGTCACTTCGCCCCGTTCAGGGACTCGAAGGGCCGCGCGCTGACGCTGCTCCCGTGACTCGGGCCCGGCCGGTACATGGACGAGGGGCTCGGGGGCTAACGACGGCTCGGGCGTTGCGTCGCCCGACCGGCTTGCATGAGCTGGCGGCGATTGGTGAGCCCGAGACCGCGCAGGCAGCGGGTGACGTACGTACGCACGGTGGCGAGCGGCATGTCGAGCTCCGCGGCGATCTCCTTGTCGCCCAGGCCGAGCGCGACGCGCCGCGCGACCGGTCCGAGATACGGCGGGAGGGCGTCGATCGAGGTGGGCTTCGCCGGGAGGGCTCGCCCCGTCGGCCTCACCAAGAACAGGGTCTTGCCGTCCAGCTCGATCGGCACGGCGCGCACGAAGGGGCGCACCTGTGCGTTCCGGCGCACCGAGCTCGACACCCATGGGGGCAGCTCGGAGTAGGCGCTGCGCGCGGCGCGGTTCGCGTGCACGACCGATCCCCCGGCCGACACCAAGAACGCCGGCTCGTCGAACGCGTCGAGCACCGGGCAGAGGAGCGTGGCGTTCCTCTGGACCGCGCCGAGGACGTGGCTCGTGGCGAAGACGTCGTGCAGCGGCTCGGATGCGGCCTGCAGGCTCGCCACGTCGTCCTCGTCGAATTCGCCGGAGCGCCTCTCACGTAGAGCCGCGACCATCCCCACGAGCAGGGGACCGTCGTAGAGCGCCACCCGAAGCTGCCAGTAGACCTGGTTGGGCCCCCAGAACCGCGAGCGCGCCTGCGCCAGTCCCGCATCGTCGCCTGCGAACAGCGTCCGCGTGTCGACGGCGCGGTTGCGGAACGCATCCGCCGCTCCGTAGCGGGCGTACTTCGGGATCTTCCGGTAGTTGCGGAAGCTGCTCCAGCGGTGACCCGATCCGTCGAACGTGTGCCCCACGTTCCGGGGCGCGCCCACGTGGTCGAAGTCGTAGACGAACCCGACATCGGCACGGACGAGCTCCGAGAGCGCGCGTGCGACGGTGACGAGCGGCCGCTCTTCCAGCCACGCCCGCCGCAGCGCCGGGATGAAGCCGCGCCGCAGGGCACGTCGACCGTCACGCCGAGCCGTCACGTTCGGCCGAGAATACCACGGGCCTCGGCGGGCCGCCACGTCATGGCTCGGTGAGGCGGCGGACGAGGATCTCTTCGAGGTCGCGCCGGCCGTCGAGCACGGCGAGGACTACGACGTCACGACCATGAATTCGGAAAGGAATGCGGTAGGGTCGCACGAGCAGCTCGCGGTACGCGGTCACGCCCAACGCCCGCAGCTCGGGGACGACGCGGCAGCGCTCCGGGCTGGTGGCCAGCCGGCTCACCGCCGGGTGAACCTTCCGATGCAGCCGCTCGGCGTGCTCGATGCCGTCCGTCTCCACGACGACGTCGATGATGCTCTCGTAGTCGCGGAGCGCAGCATCCGACCAGACGACCCGTATCGTCATCAGCCCCGGCGGCGACGCTGCAAGCGCTCGCGAATTCGGGCATCCACTTGGCGGTGAGTCACGGTCCGTCCCGCCTCGTACTCCCGTTCACCCTGCGCGAGCATCTTCAACAGCATCAGCGCGCGGCGTTGCCGCTCGAAGGACTCGACGTCCTGCAGCACCGCCGTCGGTCGTCCGTTCTGCGTGATGACGATGGGAGCAGCCCGCTCACGCGCCCGCTCGATCAGCGCGGCGGCGTCCCGCTTCAGCGTGGTCACGGGCTCGATGTCCTTGGAGGTATCCACGACACCATTCTATCACCGGATCCAGTGCGTGCCACGTCGCCGGGCTCGACCTCCCGCTCGCTGGCGCGCGCACCTCGATCGGGTCGAGGTGCTCGTGAGCTTCCCCGCCAGCGAGCTCGACCTCCCGCTGGCCCGATCGGGCACGTTGAGGGGCTCGTGCGGAGTCGGTAGAATGAGGCCCCTCGTGTCCTCGTCGTCGCTCTCCTCACTCCCGGCAGATCGCCGCGCAGCGGTGGGTGCTGCGGTGCGGGCGCTCTGCGAGGCATTCCTCTCCGAACGGCCCCTCCGCGCGGTCGCGCACGCGGTCCGCCTCGCCCGTTCCGCTGCACGCCGCGCGTAGGCTCACACCGCCGCTTCGACCCGACCCGCGCGGACGCCACCGCCAACCGCGCCGTGCTCGAGCGCGAGCTCTTCGCAGACGATCCGGAGAGCCTCGCCGCGCTGCACGACGTGCTGCTCGTCGACGGCTTGCGGCACCAGCTCCGGGCTGTGCTCTACGACGGCCGGACGTTCCTCGGCTACTGCGGCGCCTACTCCGAGGTCGGCCAGCCGGACTACGATCTGGAAGACCGCGCCGTCATGCAGGCGCTGGTGGAGCCGCTGCGCGACGTGCTGTGGAGCGCGCGCGTGATCGGCGGGGGTCGCGACGCCGCTCGGAAGTCGGGGAAGTGCTGGACGCCTTCGACACGCCCGCGCTCGTCGTGACCCCGCGGGGCGGCATCGCGTACGCGAACCGGGCGGCGCGGCGAGCGACAAGCTCCTGCGCCGATCTTCGAACGGGCCCGTCCACGCGGCGCACTCGGATTCTGGTCGACGGGAGGCCGCACGACCTCCTCGTCCTGCACCCGGGCGCCCGAGGCGGCCCGCCCGACCCGCCTTCGCTCCCGCCGAGCCTCACGCGTGTCGCGACGCTCCTGTCCCGAGGACTGACCGACAAGGAAATCGCCGAGGAGACGGATCTCTCGCTGGCCACGGTCCGCACCTACGTGTCACGGGTCTATCGGCGCCTCGGCGTCCGCAGCTGCCGGGAGCTCATGCGACGGTTCGGTGACCGCGGGGCGGACCCTTGTTGAGGCGCTCCGCGGCTGTCGAGCTTCGGGCCGCCGACCGGCGGTGCGTGCGCGAGGTTCGGTCGATGTTGCGCGCCGCCTGGCCGGGCGACGGGATGCTCGCGGACGTCGTGCAGGAGCTCGCCGCACGCGTGCCGGGGGCCGAGTGCATCGCGGCGTACACCCGCACCGCCGACGGTGGGCTCGGCGTCTGCGGCCAGACCGCGGTGCGGCCGTACGACTCGTGGAAGAACTGGCGCGGCGCCACCGACATCCCCGAGCACGCCCGCTACCCGCTCGATCGCCGCGACCCGTGGGCGCTGACGCCGGTAGCCGTCCACGCCAACCCGCCCGCGCGCGCTCGGTGTCCCACGGCTCCCGAGTGGTTGCGGACGGCGCCGCGCTGCCCACGAGACGTCCGCCACCTCGCGACGGTCCACCCGGTCCCCGTCGACGGCGTCCCGCTGTTCCTCGTCCTGGCCCGGGAGTCGACTGGGATGGACCCCGGCCTGACGAGCTTGCCTCCGTCGCTCGCCCGGGTCGGCCACCTGATGGCGCGCGGCCTCTCCGACAAGGAGATCGCCGCCGAGCTCGACCTCCCGCTCGCCACGGCGCGCACCTACGCGCAGCGCGTCCTGCGCCGCCTCCGCCTGCGCGACCGCCGCGAGCTCATGCTGCAGTAGCGGTCACGCAACCGCCGCGCGCTCCGGCACACGTGCGCCGCGGCTCATCCCGGCATGAGATCGTGTGGTGGCGCGACTCGCACGACTGCCCGGGTGGGTGATCGACAACGACGAATCGGTGCGGCGAGAGGCCGAGCCGTACCGCGACATGACGCCGGAGGAGCGGCTGGCGCTCGGCGCGGCGGCCTCGCGTTCGGCACTCGAGGTGGCGCTCTCCACGACGGACCGAACGAAGGTCCTCTCGTATCGGAGCCCGCTTCCTCCCTCTACGGAACAGGCCCTGGCGAGGCTCCGCGAGCAATACCGGGCGCGCCGGCGATGAGGGACACCGACGCCTTCTCGCTGGGCGTCGACATCGCCCGTGCGCTCGATGCGGCGGGCCTTCCCAATGCCCTGGGCGGAGCCATCGCGCTGGCTGCGTGGGGTGTGCCGCGAGCAACGGTGGACGTCGACATCAACGCCTTCGTAGACGACGAGGATCTCGACCGGGTGTTCGACGTGCTGGAGGCGCTGGGCATCGAGATTGAGCTCCTCGGAGTCGAGGTCTCCGTGCTGTCCGCGGAGGCCCTCGCGATCTTCAAGCTCCTGTTCTTCCGGGGGAAGGACGTCGTCGACCTCGAGCGGTTGGTGGCGACCCAGCGTGATCGGATGGACCTCGCCTACGTCCGGCGCTGGATGGTGGACATGATGGGCGACGACGACGAGCGCGTCGCGAAGTGGGACGAGCTCTGTCGCCTGCATGGATAGAGCCGTCTCGAGTCGAGCGACCCACGACAGCTCGAGGACCGACCCATGGGGTACCTGCGCGAGGCGGGCCGCCACGCGGCCGCCTGACGGTCGCGGCCGACCGGTCGCCGGTCGGTCACGCGCCAGCGGCCGTCGCCCAGCGCCGCGGACGGTCTCGGCCACCGTGGCCATGTATGCATTTGCAGACGTTCCCAGGGGGACTTCGGCGGTGGTATCGAGATCGCATGTGCACGACACGATCCGCCTCGCCCATGCACCGGTCCGGCGCCCTTGCGGCCCACTATCTTGGTCTCTCATGTCTCCTGGCAGCGCTGACGTTCGTCGGCGGATGCGGCTCGTCCGAGTCGGCCGGCTGCGTTCGGGGCATGACCGCGGCTTGCGTGTGCGCCGGCGGAGCGGCCGGCGCGCAGGTCTGTCTGGACGACGGGACGTTCGGAGCGTGCGACTGCGGCGGCGGAACGATCGACGGCGGCTCGAGCGACGCGTCGACGCCCGCCGACGGCGGCGGATGTACGGGTGGAGAGAACGCGTGCGGCGGGTGCGAGACGCTCTCGGCCATGCCCGGGGAGGCGTGCGAGGAGGCCGGGACCGCCGGGATCTGGGCATGCGACGGCGACGACGCGGTCGTCTGCCGGACCGACGGCGCAAACGCCTGCGGCGGGACGAGCACGCTCACCGAGGAGCTCGGCGCCGCGTGCGGCACCTGCATGCGCGGCACCTGGCAGTGCGACGGGACCGAGGCCGCGCGGTGCGCGGGCGCGGAGAACGGGGTGAACGCGTGCGGCGGCTGCGCCCCGCTCGCCGGTATGATCGGCGACGAGTGCGGGGAGTGTGACGGGGCGCTCGCCTGCGACGGCACGAACGCGCTGCGGTGCGTGGGCGGTGCGCCCAACCTCTGCGGGGGCTGCGAGGTCTTGGCCGACCGCCCGGGCGCCGCGTGTGGCACCACGGGCATCCACGCGTGCGACGGCATGGACGCCGTCGCGTGCGTGGAGGGCTCGCGCAACGCCTGCGGCGGCACCTCGACCCTGCCGAACCTCCCCGGCGCGAGCTGCGGGAGCTGCGGTGACGGCGCGTACGTGTGCGCGTCGCCCGAGCTCACGGTCTGCGTCGGCGCGTCCGAGCGCAACGCGTGCGGTGGGTGCGACGCGCTCGAAGGCCGCCCCGGGACCGTCTGCGGGACGGGCGGCACCTGGGTGTGCGATGGCGAGGAGGCGGTCGTCTGCAGCGACGAGCCCTCGAACGCGTGTGGCGGGACCAGCACGCTGCCGGCGGCGCCCGGGACGCCCTGCAACGACTGCGGGACCGGGCTCTGGATCTGCAGCGGCACCGAGAGCCTCACCTGCACCGTCGACGTCGACCTCGACACCGACCTCGACAACTGCGGGAGCTGCGGCGCGGCCTGTGACCCTGCGAACGCGGTGGCTTCGTGCACGGCGGGGATGTGCGAGATCGCGAGCTGCGTGGGCGCGCTCGGGGACTGCGACGAGGACGTGAGCACCGGCTGCGAGACGCCGCTCGGCACCGTCGCCCACTGCGGAAGCTGCGAGAACGCGTGCGACCTCGACCACGCGACACCGACCTGCACCGACGGCGCGTGCGCCATCGACTCGTGCGACACGGGGCACCAGGACTGCAACGGCCTGCCCGCCGACGGCTGCGAGGTGGACGTGACGAGCGACTTCGCCAACTGCGGCGCCTGTCGCGCGCGGTGCGGTCCGGGCGAGCGCTGCGTCGACTCGACCTGCGAGCGCGGCTTCCAGATCGTCGCGGGATCAGGTCACTCCTGCTACCTGGACCCGAGCGGTAGCGTGAGGTGCTGGGGATCAGGATCTAATGGCGAGCTGGGGGATGGGGCGACTTCCCAGCGCTCGATTCCGATGCCGGTGGTGGGCCTGAGCGACGCGACGCAGATTTCCAGCACCTACCAACACACCTGTGCCCTCCGCGCTACGGGGCAGGCGGTGTGCTGGGGCCACGGCGCCCAGGGTAAGCTCGGGCACGGGATCAGTGCCTCGAGCTCCGTTGCGGTCGCGGTGAGCGGGTTGACCGACGCGGTCTTCGTCGACGCGGGTCAGGATCATTCCTGCGCGGTGCGGGCCACGGGCCGGGTGGTGTGCTGGGGCGCGAACGACGCCGGGCAGCTCGGCGACGGCACCACCACGGGCTCTGCCGTCCCGGTCGAGGTGGCAGGGATCACCGACGCCGTGCGCGTCTCGGCAGCTGGGTCCCGCTACTATGGCTGGTCCTGCGCGGTTCGGTCGAGCGGACAGGTCTGGTGCTGGGGCAGCAACCACAACCGACAGCTCGGGGACGGGACGACCACCGATCGGCTCGCGCCGGTGCGAGCGCTCGGCATCAGCGACGCGGTGGAGGTCGATGGAGCCTCCTCTCGCCAGTGTGCCCTGCGCGCCAGCGGAGCCATCTCCTGCTGGGGCAGTTGGGTCACGACGCCCGAGGTAGTCGGAGGCATCTCGGACGCCATCTCGCTCGATGTCGGTTCTTCGCACGTGTGCGCGGGGCTCGCGGACGGATCGGCCCGCTGCTGGGGCGATAACCTCTCCGGCCAGCTGGGCGACGGGTCCAGGACAAGCCGGTCTTCCCCCACTGCCGTGCGCGATATCGGCGGCGTCCTCGTCGTGACGGCAGGCGGTTCCCATAGCTGTGCAGTGGCGGCGTCGGGCGACGCGTGGTGCTGGGGCGACGCCAACGTAGGCCAGCTCGGGGACGCACAGCTAGTCGCCAACACCGACTCGCGCTCCTATGGCCAAGACCGCGTGATCCCGTTTCCCGTCGTCGACATCGCGCCGATCACCACCGAGGCCGGGCGGTGCGCGACGGCCGACGACGAGGACGGCGACGGGCTCACCGACTGCGCGGACCCCGACTGCGCCGTCGACCTCGGGACGAGCCTCGGGAGCGCGATCGGCATCGCGGACACCTGCCTCGAGGGCAACTACTTCATGGCGCCGAGCTCCTGCAGTTTGGGAAAGGGTCCCGAGGCTGTGTTCCGCTGGCGCGCGCCGAGCTCGGGGAGCTTCCGGGTGGACACCGTCGGATCGAGCTACAATACAACGCTCTACGTGCGGGAAGCCGGCTGCACCGGCGCCGGCGTGGCGTGCGATCCGAGCAGCGGCACCGAGCGGGCCTGGGTCACGATCACCGCCATCGCCGGCCAGGAATTCGTGTTCTTCATCGAAGACACTGTCTACTCCCACCCCGAATGCGGCGCGGTGCTCGTCAGCGTCACCGCGATCTGACGCCACGCAGCGGGACACGTCTCCTCGCAGTCCCGTCGGACCGGCGGCCGACTCGACCCCATCTCGCGGCGGATGACACCCCGCTGGCCCGCGACCGATGCGCCGACCGTCATCGATCACTCCGAGGGCCGGCGACTGACCTCGCGCCTCCACACCCACCGGGCGAGCTCGACGCGGGAGCGCAGGCCGAGGCGGCGGTAGCAGCGGGCGACGTAGGTGCGCACGGTGGCGAGCGGCACCGACAGCTCCGCCGCGATCTCCTTGTCGCCGAGCCCGGCTGCGACGAGCTCGGCCACCGCGCGCAGGCTCGGGGGGAGACCCTCGGCGGCCGGTCCGCCACCGCGCTCCTCGGTCGAAAAGCTCCCGCAACGGGGGCAGGCTCGGGCGGGGCTCGCCATCCGTCCCAGGCTCCCGCGCCTCACGGTGCGCGCCAATACGGGGAACCACGTACGCGGTAGAATCGGCTCGGATGCCCCGGCTCTCACGGGAGGACCGCAGACGAGCGCGCGAGCTCGAGGCGGAGCTGCGCACGTTCGTCGAGGGCGAGCCGCCGGCCCTCTCCCGGCTCATGCCGCGGCTCCGGGAGTACCTCGGCACCGCCGTCGCGTTCACGTACGGCCCCCGGATCGAAGCCGAAGGCTGCGGCCTGTCGTTCGTGCACCTGAGCGGGGCGCCGGTCGGCCGCGCGGAGGTCGCGACGCACGTCGACGCCTGGCTGCGCGCGAGCGGACCTCGCCCTGCCCTGTACACGCCCGCGCGCGTCGAGCCGTTCCAGCGGAACCGCGCGCTCGTGGTGGGCTCGTACGAGCAGCTCCTCGAGCGGGGCGCGGGGCCGATGGTGAGCGTCGATCGGCTCGCGCTCCGAGGCCCCGCGAGACGGCAGGTCCACGACGCGCTCGAGCGCTTGCAGCCGACCTTCCGGGCGCTCGGCGCCCATGCCTACCACCAGCTCCGGATCCTGGTCTGCGAGGGGGAGCTGTTGCGCGCGTGGGTCGGCTGCCTCCAGCCCGACCCCATCGCGCCGAGACAACGTATGCTGCTCGCGGCCGTCGCGGAGCCGCTCCGGCGCCGCCTGCGCCTCGAGGACGGGCTCGGGCGCGCGCCGCTCCTCTCGGCGACGCTCGACGCGGCCCTCGAGCAGCTCTCGGGAGCCGCGTTCCTGCTCGACGGCCGTGGCGACATTCGTCTGGCCAACGCGGCCGGCCGCGCGCAGTGGGACGCCGATCCGGCGGCGACGCGGGAAGCGCTCCTCGTCGCGATGCGCTCGGACGGCCGGCGAGGCCGCTTCGCGATCACGGCCGTCGACGCCGCCGGAGCGGCCCGGCACTTCCTGGCCGTGGAGCACGCCGGCCGCGATCCGGAGCCTCTCGTGACCCGCTCGGCCGTCCGGTACGGGCTCACCCCGCGGGAGCAGCAGGTCCTGGCCCACCTCCTGCGCGGTGCGTCGAACGGCGTCATCGCGCTCGAGCTCGGCTGCGCCGAGAGGACCGTGGAGGTCCACGTCCGGAGGATCCTCGCCAAGGCCGACGCCCCGACCCGTTCGGCCCTCGTCGCCCGCCTGTGGATGCAGGGCTGAGCGCTCGCGCTGCGCGACGCACCACGTCTCACGATGACGAAGAGGGACCACGACCGTTCCCGGAGAACGTGCTCTACACACCCGAGGGCCGGCGTCTCAGGGCACGCACTCGCCGCTGCTGAACCCGTCCGCCCGGAACCGATGGACCAGCACCGGGACGGGGCCACCGCCGTACGCGGAGCCGCAGATCTCGCACGTGTCGGCGATCGAGGCGCATGCCTCCTCCGCCGCGGCCGCGGTCTCGTAGCAACGGTCCCCGCAGTGGTGGGGCAGGTCCGGCGGGCAGCAGTACTCCGTACAGAGAAGCCAGTCGTCGAGCCGGTCGCCGGCGTCGTCGAGGCAATACCTCCCGGCCGGAGGTTGTGCCGGTGGGCAGTAGGGGACGTCCCAGTTCGCGACAGGGGTGATCTCGAGAGTGTGCTCGCCCCCACGTTTGGGGCTGCAATAGCTGGCGAAGTACACGCTGTCGTTGAGGCGCTGCATGTTGGCTACGAGGGTCGCGATGTCCGCCTCGAGCGAGCCGAAGTCGTCCGAGAGGGTCGTTCCGTAGTTGCCCAACGCACGCAGCGCGTTTGGATCGATCTCGGTTCCCACCCCGACCGTGATCACGCGCTTGCTGCCGCGGGCCGCGAGGGCGTCCGAGAGCGTGGAAACGCCGGCCGTGTCACTGCCATCCGTGAGGACGATCAGCAGCCCGACGTCGAGGCCGCCATCCCTCCGGAAGCCGTCGGTCCAACTGCCGAGAGCCTGGATCACGCCGCCATACAGGTTCGTGCTGATCCCCTGCTCCGCGTCGATGGCGTTGATCGTGTCGTGCAGCAGCGCCCTCTCCCGGGTGAACGCCTGCCGGATCTGTACGTCGTCCGCGAAGGTCATGATCTGCAGCGACTGCTCGGGCTGAAGGCCGTCGATGATGGTGTTCGCTGCCGCTTTGAGCGTCGGAAGCCCCCCGGCATCGATGACGGATCGGCTCAGGTCCAAGAGCAGCACCGTCCGGAGATCGAGCCCATCTACCGCGTCCCGCTTTCGCACGGTGAAGGACGACTCCGAGACAGATAGGGTGGCGCCGTCCTCGGTCAGGATGAAGTCCTCCTGCGTCAAGTCGGTGAGGCCGAGTCCCTCCGAGTTGGTCGCGGTGAAGTAGACCCGGATGAGGCTGGGTAGCTCGGTGGTCGTCGACAGCGGCGTGAGCAAGACCGGCGGACCGCCGCCCAGGCATTCGCACGTCCCCCACAGACCGGAGGAAGCGCACGTCGAGATCCCGCTCGCGCTCTCCGCACAGTCGCATGCACGCGTTTCCCCCGGGGTACACGAGCCGGCGGCGTCGCTACCAGGGAAGGTCCCCGCATCCCGTCTCGGCGCCCCCGCGTCCGACGTGCAGCCCAGCCCGCCGGGAAGGATGGAAAGGACCGCGACCATAGTCGACCATCGCGCCATCGTACTCGACATCACCTCATCCCTCTTGCTGGAAGCTGAAGAAGACAGCGGGCGGAACAGCACGTCGCGCCAGAGGATCTCGAGGCCTGAGCCCGTCGGACTTCCGCGCTGAGCCATACGGAGAGAAGCTCGGCCTCCCCGACCTGCGTGAGGTGCACCGCCGCCGGTGGCGAGATCCAGCGTAGAGCTCGGCTGCTCGTCTGGTCCGTCACGATCGCGAGCATCGCAGGCGCGCTGCTGACCCGCTACGTCTGCAAATGCATACGTCCGTTTGCTGCAGCCACCGCAGCGGACAGCGAGGAAGGAGCGACCTATGCATTTGCAGACGTTGAGCTCGGCATCGCCCCGTTGGTATTCCGAGGCATGGGTTTCCTTTCGCACGGCAACGGTGCGGTGAGGTTGGCCGTGGTCGCGGCGGCGCTCGCCTGGGGGAACGCAGAGCCTCGCGAGCGCGCAGGAGCCCGGGATGGCGCTCCTCGTGGACGGGCCCGGCGCGACGACCGAGCTCGGGTTCGTCGCCAGGGGACGCTCGCCGCGCAGGGGCTGCCGGTCGCGGGAGGCGACCGGGCGCGGTCGGTCGCTGAGGCCACCTTCGGGCCGTTCGTCGAGGCCCCGACCGAGCCGCAGGCGATGGCGCCAAGGACGGTGATCGGCTCCGACAGCCTCATCGTGGTGTGGGCCGGCGCCGGCGACGAGTCCGGAGAGGTGCCGGTGGTCGTCTGGGTCGCCGCGCGGGAGCGGGGCGCGGCGGGCCTCCGGGACCGTGCCCGCGGCCGAGCTGACGGCGCGCATCCCGCAGCTCCTCGCGTCGGTGGACGTACGACTGCCCCGTCACCCCCAACGCGCGCAACTCCGGCCTGGGCGAGTACCTCGGGGGGCAGCGAGTCCGGGTCCGGCATCCCGCGACCGACCAGGTGCTCGACGGCATCTTCAGCCTCTGCCACGTGCACCCCGGCGTCACCGGCCCGCCACCGGCACCGGGTGGACGTCCGCGAGGGCCCGTGCCGGCCGGGCCTCGCGCACGCCTCGCGGAGCCACCGAGGCGGCTCGGGGTAGAGCGCCCGCGCGGGCGGGTTGACGTGGACGACGGCCCCGTGGCGCGTCACGAGGAACGATGGCGTGCCGAGCGCGTCGAGCACCGCCGACACGTCGCCGCTCCGGAGCCCCGTAATGCTAGGGGACGTAATGCTAGGGGACGGACCTCGTTTTCTCGGTTCTCCGGACCGGAAAACGCCGTGGCTACGTGGAGCGAAACCGAGAAACCGAGGTCCGTCCCTTAGGCGGTCCCCTCGGCGGTCCGCGTGGAGCGAAACCGAGAAACCGAGGTCCGTCCCCTAGGCGTCTCGGGCGAGCAGACGCGTCCCGGCGGGCAGAGCACGGACGCGCACGGGTCCGGCGCGGCGGAGTCACGCTCGGGCGCGGCGTCGTGACGGGTCCGTCCTCCGACCGCGTCGTCGGCGCAGCCGATCCATGCGCCAGAGGACGCGAGCGCGAAGCACGTCCACCAGACCCACCGCATGTCGGGCCATCGTCGCGTTTTCTGTAGATGCGCGCAAGGAGCGCAGCCTGCTGCAACGTCGCCGCGCGCGAAGCCGCGACGCGCAGGCGCTCTCGCGGTATGCTCGCGATCGGTGACCCGCGCCGGTCGTTCGGTCCTGTGCCTCGCCGTGGCGCTCGGGGCATGCAGCGAAGAGCCCGTGACGCAGCTCGTCGTGGTCGTGGGCTCCGACCTCGACCCGGGCACCGAGCTACTGCGCGTGGAGGTCGCCGCCGAAGGCGACGAACGCGTGGTGGCGACGGGCGCCGTCGCCGGGCCCGGCGATCTGCCCGCCACGGTGGGGCTCGTCCCCGCAGGCGGCGCCGCCGAGGACGTGCGCGTGACGGTCCGGGGCTACGGGACCGTCCCGGGCGGCGAACAGGGCGTGATCGTCGAGCAGGGCTCGGCCACCCGCTTCCTCGCGGGACGCTCCGTCCGGCTCGACATGCGGATCGACCGCGCGTGCGTCGGAGTCACCTGCGGGTCCGGGCTCACCTGCTCCGCGGGCGCTTGCGTGTCCGAGGAGGCCGATCCCTCGACCCTCCCGCCCTGGACCGGCGCGGCGACGACGGCCGACGGCGGCGTGCCCGACGCCGGGGCCGCCGCCACCACCGCGATCGATGTCGCCCTCGGCACCGATCACGGCTGCGCGATCGGCTCCGAAGGGCGCGGCTGGTGCTGGGGAGACAACGCCAGCGGACAGCTCGGCAACGGGAGCACCATCCCATCCGCGGCGGCGTGGCCGATCGCGAGGCTCGCCGAGAGCGACCCGCGGCTGTCGGCGATCGGCGCGGGCCACGGCTTCTCGTGTGCCATCGGCTCGTCGGCCGTGTACTGCTGGGGCGCGAACGAGCACGGACAGCTCGGCGACGGGACGACGCGCCCGAGCGGCCTACCACGCCGCGTCGACACCGGCGGCGACGTGAACGCGCTCGCAGTGGGCGCGGGCCACGCATGCGCCGTGGTCGACGGCGGCCGGGTGTTGTGCTGGGGCGACAACCGGAGCGGGCAGCTCGGCGACCGCGCGCGCGGCGACATGTGGGCCTCTCCGGTCCCGGTGAGCGGAGTGGTCGCGGCCGGGCGCGCCGGTGCCCTCGCGGCCGGGCAGGAGCACACGTGCGCGATCGGGCTGACGGGCCGCATGTGGTGCTGGGGGGCCAACGGGGAGGGTCAGCTCGGCGCGGGCTCGACCGAGCCCCGAGACGGCCCGGTGGACGTGCTCGCGGTGGAGGGCATGACCGAGCCCGACTTCGCGACCGTCGTGGCGGGCGGCGGGCACACGTGCGCCCTGCTCACCGACGGAGCGCTCGTGTGCTGGGGCGCGGGCACCTTCCATCAGCTCGGCTTCGTCGCGGAGAGCCGGAGCCGTCCGGCGCTCGTGGCGGACATCACCTTGGGCCGCACCGCGGCGGGTGTCGTCGCGGCCGGCGCGAGCCACACCTGCGCCATAGTCTCCGGCGTGGTGTGGTGCTGGGGGGCGAACGAGGCCGGGCAGCTCGGCGACCCGTCGAGGACCATCGGCGTGACGGGCTTCCCGCCGGGGGAGGTCGCGCTCGAGGACCAGGCCTCGAGGATCGCGCTCGGCGTCCGGACGAGCTGCGCCGTCTTGAACGGGGGCGCCGTGCGGTGCTGGGGCGCGGGCGATCCGCAGCCGAGGCGAGTGCCGGGGCTGCTCTGACCGAGGCACCCCGTGATCCTGGATCGCGTCCGGCTCGGGGCCGACGTCTCGCTTGCGGCCGCGCTCGGACGGGGCGAGCATGGGGCATGCGGATCGTCCGCCGGCGAGGCCCCGGGCGACGCGTCGGCTCACGTGTGGTGGTGGTGGCGGCGTGGCTCGCGTGCGCGCCCGCGCCGCCGGCGCGGGCGCAGGAGGCCGCAGAGACGACGCTCGAGGAGGCCCGGCGCTGGCTCGAGTCGGGCCTCGAGGCCGCCGCCCAAGAACGGTGGAGCGAGGCGCGCGACGCCTTCGCGCGCGCCCACGACCTCGCTCCCCGCCCGGGCCTTCTGCTCAACCTGGCGGCGGCCGAGGTGGAGCTCGGGGAGCTGCGCGCCGCTCTCGACCACTACGAGCAGGTGCTCGAGGGCCGCGCAGAGGAGCGCACCGAGGCACAGGAGGCCGAAGCGCGGCGCGCGGTGGGCGCCTTGCGCGCGCGCATCCCCCTCGCCGTGGTGCAGCTCGAGGGCGGGCGGCCGGGCGACCAGGTCGAGGTCGACGGCGCACGGGTCGAGCCGGGCGTGGACGTTCCGATCGATCCGGGCGAGCACGTGGCCACGGCGATCCGGGACGGAGCGGTCATCGCGCGCGAGCGCTTCTCGGTGCGGGAGAACGAGCAGCACGAGGTGCGCCTGACCGTCGTCGCACCGCCGGACGTCGCGGCGCTCGACGAGGCCCCGCAGGCACGCGCGAGAACGGCGCAGGCGCCGGTGGGCGGCGAGCCCGAGCCGGGCTGGCTCGAAGGCGCCGTGCGCTCCCCATGGGCGTGGGCGGCTCTGGGCGCGACGCTCGCGGCCGTCATCGTCGTCGTGATCGTCGTCGCCGCCCCGAGCACGGACGAGCCCTTCCAGGGAAGCCTCGACCCGGGCGTGCTGCGCGTCCGGTGAACGCGCGCGGCCGATCCGTCGTGCGATGGGCTATCCTGCACGGAAGGGTGCCATCGTGGTCGACGTGGGAGACCGGCTCGGGAGCTACGAGGTGGTCGCCCGCCTCAAGTCGGGCGGGATGGCCACGCTCTACCTCGGGCGGCGGCACGGCGCCGCCGGCTTCTCGCGTCACGTGGCCATCAAGGTGGTGCACCCCTGGCTCGCGGCCGATCCGGCGACCATCGAGATGTTCGTCGAGGAGGCGCTGCTGTCGACGCGCATCGACCACCCCAACGTGGTCCACGTCGAGGAGCTCGGCGAGCAGGACGGGACCCCCTACCTCGTGATGGAGTACGTGCACGGCTGCTCGCTCGCCGAGATCCTGCACCGGCTGAGCGTGCAGGGACGGGCCCTCGCGCCCGAGGTGGCGGTCTCGATCGCCGTGAGCGTCGCCGACGGGCTGCACGCGGCGCACGAGCTGCGCGGCGCGGACGCAAACCCGCTCGGCGTCGTCCACCGGGACGTGAGCCCGCAGAACGTCCTGCTCTCTCACCACGGCCACGTGACGCTCATCGACTTCGGTGTCGCGAAGGCGCGGGGTCGCGCCCGCGAGACGCGCCAGGGGACGCTCAAGGGCAAGTTCCGCTACATGGCGCCCGAGCAGGCGCGCGCCGGGCGGGTCGACCGCAGGACCGACGTGTACGCCCTCGGGATCGTGCTGTGGGAGATGCTCACGGGCCGGCACTACTTCAGCGGGCCGGAGGCTTCCATCCTCGGGGATGTCCGCGCGCCGGTCCCGCGGCCGCCCAGCGAGCTCGCGCCGAGGATCGCTCCGGCGCTCGACGCGGCGGTCGTCGCGGCGCTCGATCCCGATCCCGACCGGCGGCCGGCGAGCGCGCGGGAGCTGCGGCGGGCGCTCCTGCGTGCCGAGCCTCGCGCTGCGGAGATCGACTACGAGCCGCTGGCCGACCTCGTCGGCGCGGTCATGGGCGACG